>JBGTCD010000158.1:0-2933 GCA_041749015.1 Cyclobacteriaceae bacterium | reverse complement strand
AATCTGAGACTACCAACAATCCCGCTTTGGCACAGAGATTTTTTGACGGTAAAACTGCTACCCCCAAACACTTTGGAGGATTTAACAACTCTTTCACTTATAAGGGCTGGAGTTTGAATACACAGTTTATGTATTCTTGGGGAAATTCCATATTTGACACGAGGGCGCGTGGTAGTTTAAGTGATGGACGCTTAACTCCACGAAGTACTGCCACTGTGGCATTTGAAAATAGATGGGTGCCTGGCAAAACTGATGCCCTATGGCCCCAGCATAGATGGGGTGGACAGCCAGGGAGTGGTCAGGCCGCCAATTCACGCTGGCTTTATGATGGAAGTTTTATAAGGTTAAGAAATCTCGTGGTGGCTTATGCTTTTCCAAGCACCATCACAGAGAAACTTCATGTGCAATCTCTAAGATGCTACGCAAGAGGTACAAATCTTTTCACTTTTGTTAAAGACAAAAATCTTTACATGGATCCAGAGCAGTCGATTAACGGTGAGTTTGATGCGATGACGACTGCAATCAAGACAATTTCAGTAGGTTTAGATATCGGGTTTTAAGCATTCAAAAAAGAAAAAATTATGAAAAATTTATATATTCTATCCATACTATTCCTCGCTTTTGCAACCTCTTGTGCAGATCAATTTCTGGACTTGAAACCGGAGCAGGAGGTTGCTGACGACGAGGCACTTACCAATGTGGAAGATTTTGTTTCCACAATAACAGGGGCTTATAATGACCTTTCTTCATCTGATTACTATGGTCGTTATTTTATATTGATTCCAGATGTAATGGCAGATGATGTCAAGCAGAACTCTCAAGTCAATCGAGCTGCTGATTATGCCAATTATTTGGTCACTGTTCAAGATAATGATGCTGCAAACATGTGGACATTAATGTATAGAGCAGTTAATACACTCAACGCTATAATAAATACAGATATCACAGTTGGTGCTACAGTACAGTCCAAATTGGACCATATCGTTGGTGAAGCACATGCTTTGCGAGGGCTGATTTATTTTGATTTGGTGAGACTCTATGCCCAGCACTATACCTTTACCCCTGATGCAAGTCATTTAGGTGTGCCAATAATATTGACTTTTGACGCCCAAAATAGACCTAAACGCAACACTGTAAAGCAAGTATATGATCAGGCCATATCGGACATGACTAAGGGAATACAAATGATGCAGGAGCAATCTAGAACCGGAAATGCGAATACCTTATCCAAATCTGCTGTAAAAGCCCTGCTTTCAAGGGTGTATTTGTACAAAGAAGATTGGACAAATGCAGAATTAATGGCTTCAGAAGTTATTGAAGGAGGACGTTATTCCTTGGTATCGACTGGTAATTACATGAACTTGTGGACAACAGATAATACTTCTGAATCTTTGTTTGAAATCTCCATGACTGAAGCCGACAACTTTGGTGCTCAAGGCCTTGGGGCCATGTATTTACCTCAGATATATGGTGATTATTTGCCCTCTGATGACGTTGTTTCATTGTACTCTCCAGACGATGTAAGATTGGGTGTTTTCTTTGAAGACTCACAATTATCAGGAAATTATGCGCCATTCCGAATGGGAAAATATCCAGATGTTCTGAGCCTAAATAATATAAAAGTCATGCGTTTAGCTGAGGTCTATTTGATAAGAGCTGAAGCTAGGGCCAGACTGGGATCCAATGCTTCTGGAGCTCAAGCAGATTACAACCAAGTACATCAGCGGGCTATAAGTAACGCACCTGGAATTACATTGACCGGCACCCCACTCCTAAATGCCATTTTACTTGAGAGAAGACTGGAAATTTGCTTTGAAGGTCAAAGGTTATGGGATTTGTTACGAAACAAACAAAATATTGTAAGACAACAATGTACTTCAATTGTTTGTACCATAGAATACGGAAGTGATGGGTTGATTTTACCAATTCCATTGGTTGAATTGGATGCCAATCCAAATATTGAACCAAATCCAGGATTTAGGTAGGATCTCCGTATTGAATTTGTCAGGATAGAGTAAAAAAGACTTTCGGAATACACAGTCTTTTTTACTTTTCTTGGGAAATAAAAAAGGATAGATTTTTTCATTTAATAGTATATCCTGTTTTATAAAGTTCAATTAAAAAATTAAATTCTTATCCATTGATTAAAATTTCTATATAACAATTTGGGGTCCAGATTGATGGATACCTTATTTAATTATAATAATAAACAATATGAGAAAAATATTTATACTGTTCATTTGGGCCTTATTTTCCCAAGTGTTCGACCTAATGGCCCAGGATTTCTACTTCCGTACCAACGAGAGACTGATCTTGGGAACACTTAAAGAACGTACAGCCTCTATCGGGGTTGGCGATATAGATCATGATGGTGACATTGATATTGTAGTGGCCAATGGAAGGCATTGGCCAGGTCAAAATCAAATATTCTACAATAACGGAACAGGCATATTTACTGTTTCTGCTCCTTTGGGTTTCGAAAGTGCTACAAGTTATTCTACGGAACTTGCAGACTTTGATGGGGACGGACATCTGGACATTGCTGTAGGCAATGATAGCGCACCTAATTATATTTTTGTAAATGACGGAAAAGGAAATTTTGAAAGGGGCAACATGTTTGGAAGAGAATATGATTCTACCCGAAACATCATAGTTGCCGACATAAACAATGATATGTACCTTGATATTCTCATTACCAATCGTGGCAAGGAGAATGAAATTTGTCTCAATGACGGGAAGGGAAGTTTTCCGATTTCTATTCCCTTTGGCACAAGTGATGATGCTACGATATGTGTAGCTGTCGGAGATATGGACGGCGATGGCCACTTGGACTTAGTTCTTGCCAATCGTCAGCATGAACAGAACTTTATTTGCTTAAACGATGGAAAACTCGATTTTTCAAAGAAAATTCCCTTCGGGAGTGGTAAAGATAA
>JBGTCD010000157.1:0-14069 GCA_041749015.1 Cyclobacteriaceae bacterium | reverse complement strand
CTTTAAAGGGACGTCAGAGACGATGACGTTGATAGGCTGCAGGTGTAAAGGCAGTAATGTCAAAGCTGAGCAGTACTAATTACCCGTACGCTTTGAGGGCTTATTATGATTCTTATTTTATCAATATGTCAAAGACATTGGAGCTTTGCGAGAGAGCAGAGCCAGGGTTTTCTGGTGATTATAGCGGTGGGGTCCACCTCTTCCCATTCCGAACAGAGAAGTTAAGCCCACCAGCGCTGATGGTACTGCGGTAAAACGTGGGAGAGTAAGTCGTTGCCTGATTTTTATTATAGAGCCCCTTGCTTAAAGTGAGGGGCTTTTTTTGTGGCGGGTATAGTAAATAGTAACTAGCTTCAACCTCCCAAATCAAAAAAAATCCTGAGTCTAACTTATCCTACCACTACCTCCGTAAGGGCATCAATATCCCAATACTTTTTGGCCATGTCCTGAATAATCTCCGGGGTAATCATTTTGGCCTCTTCAAAAAACCGGTCAAAAAAATTATAATTCAAGCCGTGAAAATGAATGGATTTAAAATGATCTGCCAAGGCAAAAGGTGAATTGAGCCGCGTTTGGTAGCTGCCTTTCATATAGTTTACTAATAATTCTAACTCACCGACATCCATCAGGTCAGTCTGTAGCCTTACCATTTCATCTTTTATGGCCGAAACAGCTTCTTTCCTATTTTTTTTTTTTACATCTGCACCAATTTGAAGGTAGCTGGCAAATTCCAAATGGGCAATCTGAGCGTAGATACCATAAGTAAGTCCCTTTTCTTCTCTTATACTTTTCATTAATCTGGAGCCAAAATATCCACCAAGAGCAGTAATCAGAATTCTATATTTCCAATAGTCTGGATCGGTTTTACCTGGACAGGGCATGCCCAACCTGATGGAACTTTGAGAACTTCCAGATTTAGAAATGTATTTTTTCGTTGGGGAATAATTTAATTTCTTCAGACCTCTTGATAATCTGTTGGAATTAAAGGTTAAGTCACCAAATGATTCTCTGATATTGTGTAATGCTTCTTCGTCAATAAGACCGGACAGGACAATTGTGGGTTTGCCATACCTTCTACCAAAAAAATCAATAATTGATGCGGCATCAATACTCTTTATATCCTCCTTTGTGATTATTTTACCGTATCCACGGTAATCCCTAAAAAGCCTGGCCCTGAATTCCCGGGTTGCTACAAAACTGGTTCTTTCAAGGTTTACCAGCAGTTGAGAAACCTGCTCTTTTTTTATCCTGCTGATTTCGTTTTCCGGAAAAACGGGTACAGTTATAATTTCCTTCAATATTTTCCCAATCTGGCCCAAATGCTTATTCATCAAATATACTTCTACCACAGTCCGGTCAAACCCGGATTGGGTATTGATATAAGCCCCGTATCCTGCCAGGAGTCTACTTATTTCATCCCCGGAGTAGGAATTTGTGCCCTCGGTTAGTGATTCGGCAACGATGCTCGGTATGGCTGGGTTTTCATCGAGGCTGCTTCCGGTGTTAAAAATGACCTCAATGCGCATCACGGCCTGGCTTCCGGAATTGATATAAAAAACCGGAATCCCATTAGGAAGCAGGATATGCTCTGCCTGTTGGAAACTTAAATTATCAGAAACTTTAAAAGGGGGAGGATTCTTTCTTTCCAGAATTGCCATTAATCTACTACGGTTTCAGCAGATCTGTTACCAGAATCGAAATTGAATTGCAATGAAATCCTCAGGGTCTCTGCAAGAGGGTGTTCTTGTCGTTGTGGTACCAGATAAGCGAGATCAAGACCGAAAACATTATACCTCAACCCTGCGCCCATGGTAAAAAATTTCCTATTGCCTTTGGTTTGGTGCTCATAAAAATATCCTGCTCTAACTGCAAAAACCTCACTGTACCAGTATTCCACCCCTGCCGAGATCATAATCTCCCTCATTTCTTCACTAAATCCACCAGGGGCGTCTGAAAATGACCCAAACATGCCGCTTAAAAGAGGTCTGTCAGGATCTCTGCCAGAGGAAATAATGGGATCCCCCTGGGCATCCGTAACTACCTGTCCACTACCATCAACCTGATAAATAGGTGGTGTAGGTACCATGAGTTTGTTTAAATCAAGAGCAAAGGTAATTTTATTGTAAGGGTCAAGTTCAGTAGTGTAGGCTGTTCCGATGCGCAGATTGGTAGGGATAAAGTCTGCATTTTCTGAATCTGAATATGTAAGTTTTGAACCGATATTGGATATTACTGCTCCAAAGGCAAGTTGTGATGCCCTGATGCCAGAATTTAACTCTCGGTCATAAAACACGCCAATGTCAGCTGCTACGCTGGAACCCGGTCTGGCTTCTACCCCACCTGACTCAAAACTTCCAGTAAGGTTGGAATGGATAAACCGGCCTGTTAGACCCAGGCTCAAATATTCTGTTAATATCCTGGAGTAAGTAGCATCTACGGCTGTTTCCCTGGGGTTGAACTGCCCCAGATTTACGTTTTGATCATCCCTGAAAAATATTTCCCCTAAATCAAAATATCTCAATGATATACCTACAGCTTGCTCCCTTGAAATCTTATAATAGCCCGATAGATAAGAAACAGACATATCATTGATTATTTTACCTAACCAAGGCGTATAGGATACCGAAAAGCCTGCGTCTTTTTCAATAAAAGCCAACTTTGCAGGGTTCCAATGTGCGGAATTTGCATCAGGCGAAATGGCTACACCCACATCACCCATACCTCCTGATCTTGCATCAGGGGTAATCGATACAAATGGGACAGCTGTAGTGATGACTCTCCGTGTACTATCCTGACCGACAAGTCCTTGGGCATTGGTTTGTAAAATATGGAGCAAACCCCCAATACTTAATAAAAAAATCTTAAAACCTCTCGTCATTGTTAAAAATTTGGATTGCAAAGATAGCTATTTTAGGATTAGCATTTTTTGGTGTTTCTGGTTTTTAGCACCATCTGTAAGGGAACGAACAAATGCGCGTAAAAAATATATCCCCTCCTGAAAATTGATGGTTTGCAACCATGGCAAATCCCCGGGCTCCAACCGGATTTCTGCCGGACATTCCTGACAATCATATTGCCAGGAAGTTTCCAGGACACCCTGAGAACTATATACGGAAAAAATAATCTCTAAATCGTCACCTGACCGACTATGAATCATGCTGATTCCCGTTTGATTGCGGAATGGATTGGGATAATTGAATAAAGTTTCAATTATCATTTCACCCTTGTCTGTCACAATAAAATGTAATACGCTCTCCCCGGGATTATTATAAGTATCCCAGGCTTTGACCCTTATGGTGTGTGGCCCCTTACTAAGCAGGGGAAGGGAAAAATTTACCCAACCCTGAGTATAATCATCAATTTCTGCAGTATAAAAGTCGTTTAAAACAAATTCCTGATCATTATCCAGGATGGCAGTGATGTTATTTCCCAATCCAAATCCTGAAATGTTAATCCCACTTTCATCAGAAAGTTTTACTAAGAGCCGCGATTGCGGTGGCGCAAACCCTCCTGGCTGAAAGGAAGGATCATTGATATAAATATTGACTTCCGGGCCTGAATGGTCAGGAGGGGCATTAGGATTGGTACCCCATACGGCAAGGTCCATATTGGCACCGTTGGCATCCACATATTTATTCTTATCAAGAGCATACATGGTGATCCGGCTTTGGTCTATCGAATAGCCGATATTTTTTGTAACTACAAATTCCAAATCAAATTTCCCGTTATCCACAGTGGCTTTTCCACGAAAAATAGCATTGCTCCATACATCAAAATCAAATACAGGTGATACTACACCTAAAGTTTGTAAGGTTTGAGCGCGATCAAAAAAAGTTACAGAAACCTCTCCATTGAAGTCTTCAATATCACCTTGTGTGACCCGGTCTCTCACCTTTCCGGAAATTTTAACTTTGGATAATGCCTGAATAGGCCCGTTCACATCCTCAATAGGTGCTTCATTGATGTGGGTAATGACCAATTCCTGCTCCGGAAAATTGAGCTTAATAGAGGGGTCACCGAGTAAAATAAAATTACGATTTCTTACCCCGCTAAAACTGTTGTTTTTAGTGTTTTTAAAAGTTTCTCCAAGGGTTAAATGGCCCTCATCGCCAATTTTAAACACTTCACTGTAAAAAGAGCGGTTAAGCTCAAAATTAGAAAATGCACTAACGGGCCTCGAGGTGCTAACCAATGCAATGCCACCACCTTGTGGGTTAATCACCACCCGTTCTCCACCTGATATCAAAATCGGATTATCATGACGACCAAATTCGCAAGTGGCAGTTACAAATAGTGGTAATTTTGTAAAATTGGTCCATGAGTCGATCATAAAATTGTCAACAATGGCTTTCTGTGAAAGTTGTCTTTCTGACCCATGACCGGTATAATTTACGATCAATGCGCCTTTTTCAATGAGGTCATTTATGGCACTATTGGTTGCCGGTGAAATAGCCCCACCCGGCTGGGAAATGTTTGGATAGGCATCCAGATAGATTTTTTCAGCTCCAAAATGCGCATAGGCGGTATCTACCATGGTAGCCAGCCGGTCTGCGTCACGCTGGTGCAGATTATTATTCTCGTCATCAGCAATAAATCCGATGGTATTGCGCCAGGTTCCAAATGTGGATGGATGAGTTTGGTAATGAATAATTTTGGTGACTACGCCTGCCGCTTCTTCTAAAGTTTTTACTGGGAGCCTTCCTACTCCGATATCCAAAGTGTGATTACCGGCATCATTCTCAACCCATTCTCCTTCACCATCCTCCAAAAAAGCATAATAATCATCAGAAGAATAGGTATTAAGTGGATGGAGGGAATTGCGGGATTGGTACGTGGGGACAAAATTAGTGTTATTACTAGTGATGTTCTTATAGTCAAATGAGGCCCGCCCAAAAAGCAGTACATGTTGAAGGGAGGCTCCATAATCTAAATCAAAAAGATACTTGAGGTAATCCCTGATAGCAGTGACATCTTGTTTTCCGGAGGAAAACTCATTGTATATTTCTGTGGTAGTAACTGCGCGAACTTTCATATTACTGTGGCCGGCACGGAAATCAGCCAACCTTTGAGCCTCAGAAAGAAACGCAGGGTTTGACACAATCACCATGTTAAGAATATTGCCATCCTTAAGATTTTGATTTGATACCTTTTCAATAAATTCTGGCGTATGGAGAATGGTACCAGTATTAAAAACCACAAATTCTTTCAATGAGCTCGTAATGGTGCTAAATCCGATTTTTCCGGAAGAAAAGTTAAACTGCTGATTTTTGGGTGCGCCCGGATTGGTGATATCCCATACCAATATGTTATTTCCTGTGCTGCTATTAATTTCAAATTTAGCAACAGCATCTGTCAGGCTTTCTACAGACCTAAAGCGAGTTTGATCTCCATAAAGCCCCAGAACCCTTTTGCCTGATAATAGAATGTAGTTTAAATAACCTCTCGACCGCGCAGAGCTGTTTTTCTGATACCTTAATCTCACAGGCACCGTACTCTGGAGATTGAGCATATTAGCGCCAATATTGAAAGTATCAATTCGCTCATGGCCTTTAAGCCCATATCGGAAAAAGTCGCCTGAATTATTAATATGGTCAGGCACGGGAGGCAGTACCTGTTCCCCAAGATCAAACTGTCCTATCGAAAGGGTAAACTTAGACTCATCAAAGGATTCAGCCATGACGGCTGAAATAACCTGTACCTGTGAGCCCGGGGCAATATTGCCAAAATCAAAATTAAAGGTCCGGTCAGTGGTGATATCAAACAATTCCCCATACCAAACCCGTCCTGACAACAGCCTGTTTACTAACTCCTTCTTATATACTTTGAAATCATTAAAGCTGCTGATCACTGGAAATGAGCCGCTTTGATTTTGTTGGTCATTTACCCTCATCCCGGGGGTAGTGCCAATGGTAAGATAGTAGAAGTTTTTATTCTCAAAAATATTCTTTTGAAAAATAGGATTACCAGAGGTATTAATCCCCTCGATATCAGGCCCTTCCCCATAAAAAAGAATATAATCCTGAGTGTTAAATTGGCCATCAGCCTCTCCAACTACCCGAATGAGTTTTTCCTGCAGGTCATATGGCCTTACAACGTCATTTTTTTGAGGTAACATGCCGGCACCCTGTCCATAGATTTTAATATTTCTAGGGTCAATACCTGAAGGGTTGATGCCCATAGCAGATATTTGGGCATGCGTAATTTTGAATACCCCTGGTTGCTCAACAGCAATCTTATACCAGTCACCTGTGGCCAATACGGATCCCTGTTGGGCTGATGCAATACTCCAGCTTATCAGCACAAGGATGATAATGGCAGAAAGGTGCTTTAAGCCCTTAGTGATATAGGATGTTTGGGTCAATATTGAAGAAAATAATGCAGACTTTTAACAATAATCGCTTATGAAACGTTTCCAATCATTAATTAGTACCCTTTTTAATAAAAGCTAACTGGGAGATGAGGATGTAAATAATAAGAATTAGCGGTATTGCATACCATCCTAAAATCACCAGGAGAATAAATGATGCAATCAATAACGAAAACCTAGGCCACTGATCTTTCCAGATCAGGTTTGTAAATTTTAAACCAAGCAAATTCAGTGGGCTTACTAATAATGCCGCACTTACCATTGAAATTCCTAAAAACACAATAGCAGCATCCCATTCAAAAGGAAAGTAATCACCAATTCTCATCCAAAATGGCAAACTCGTGATGATTAAAGCATTGGCAGGTGTAGGCAATCCTATGAAATTTTCACTTTGTCGGGTATCAATATTAAACCTGGCCAACCTTAAAGCTGAAAAAAGGGCAATCAATAGACCTCCATATGATAAAATTGTTTCTCCCCCTGCAGTTTGGATAAGGTCATACATCAGCAGGCCAGGTAAAACCCCGAAGGTGACCATGTCAGCAAGAGAGTCAAGCTCCTTGCCTAAAGCCGAATCCGCTTTTAATAATCTTGCTGCAAAACCATCACCAAAATCCAGAATAGCTCCCACCAAAACAAAATAAAATACCCATTCGGACTTTCCTTCAAACAAGAAAATGATGCCCAGGCACCCACAAGCCAGATTACCCAAAGTCATCAAATTCGGAATGGGGCTTAAAATTTTCATGATATTGCACAAAAAGGATTGGTGGATTTTTCTACTCCTATCGTAGTTTCGGGACCGTGCCCGGTATAAACAGTGACGTCATCTCCCAGCGGAAAAAGTTTCTCATGAATACTTTTTATTAAAGTGTCATAGTCACCACCAGGCAGGTCAGTCCGACCAATACTTCCATGAAAAAGCACATCACCTCCGATACAAAATTTTTGTTCAGGTGAATAAAAAGCCACATGGCCTGGTGAATGCCCGGGAACAAACAAGGTTTTTAAGTGATGATCACCAAAGGTCAAATCTTCACCTTCCTTGATAAATGCATCAGGCTCTACATGGTGGTACTGGTGAAAACCGTAATTTGAGGCATAGGTACTCACAGCAAGCAGCAGGGGCAGTTCTGTTTTGTGAATGATCAGCGATGCCGTATATTCCTGCTTACAATAAAAATTGCCTAGTACATGGTCGATGTGACAGTGGGTATTCACTATTTTTTCTACATTTAGCTTATGAGACCTAATAAAATCAGTTAATACTTTTTCTTCTTCCTTGTTGGAGCATCCCGGGTCAATAATGATGGCGGGGCCGCCCTCATCAAAAAGGATGAAAGTGTTTTCCATGAAGGGATTGAAGGTAAAATATTTTATTTGAATCATGATTTTAGATGAGCTTTTGAAAAAGAAATTATTTTTTCTTTAATAAATGGAATAGCTATTGAACAACAAAAGTACCAATTATTTCATTGCCGGGCTTGGTTTGGCGGGGGCTATTATGGCCATTAGGCTCCACCAGGAGGGTAAATCCTTTATGGTTTGGGATGATGATTCTGAAAATGCCGCTTCCAAGGCGGCTGCAGGGCTGTTCAATCCGATTTCTGGTAGAAATATGGTAAAGACCTGGAAAGCAGATTTGCTTTTTCCTGAATTGATGGATTTCTATTCAAATGCTGAAATACTCCTCGATAGAAAGTTTTTCTATCCGAGGTCAATTTACCGGCCATTTATATCTACCATGGAGCAGAATGAGTGGATGGGAAGAAGCAGTAATGACCATTATATTCCTTTTATTAAGGAGGTTTTGACCCAGCCAATGGGATTACCATATTTTAAGGACCCTTATGGAGGTTTATTACTAAAAATGTCAGGAAATGTGGTGGTTAAAGAATTTTTAAGTGGCGTCAGGGATTGGCTTAAAGTTCAAGGATTGATGATCCACGGGAAATTGCCGCCTGAAAAGCTTAATTTGGTAGAAAATGGTGTAATTTTTGAGGGAGGAAGAGCGGATCATGTCATATTTTGTGAAGGATTAGGAGCTATGAAAAACCCCTTTTTTAAGGATTTGCCATTCAGACCGGTCAAAGGGGAAGGGTTTGATATAGCCTGTGAGGTAGATATGGATTTAATCTATAATAGGGGAATTTTCGTTATTCCTATTAGTAACAATAAATTTAAAATTGGCGCTACCTACGATAACCATAATTTGGAACCAGGTAATACCAAAAAGGGAGAGAAAGAGTTATTAGATAAACTTTATCAGATCTGGAATGAACCGGTTACCATAGAATCTGGTTGGTACGGGGTGAGGCCGGCCACAAAAGACCGGAGACCGATGCTGGGTTGTAGCCAGGAGTCTGATAGGGTTTGGATGTTAAATGGATTTGGAGCAAAAGGTGTATCTTTAGCACCCTATTATTCAAAGCATTTATTGGAGGTAATTGAACATAAAAAGGAACTTGAATCCGCGGTAAATTATAATAGATTTTTTTCGTAGTTTTATTAGAATGCTTAAACATCTGGGTCCATTCGTTTTTGTTTTTTCAATCCTTTTTCTAGGTATTGAATCGGATTTATTTGCCCAAAATGCTGATGTGAAATTTGGTAAAAACCGGATCCAGCACAAAAGTTTTAATTGGTCCTTTCTCAGTTCCGAAAATTTCGATGTATATTTTTACGAAGGCGGCAGGCAGGCAGCCCGCGAGTCGATCACCTTTTTAGAGGAAGATTTTGACCGAATTACAGATCTAATTGGGTACCCACCATATACTAAAATTAAAATCTTTCTTTATAATAATGCAGCCGAACTGCAACAAAGTAATGTTGGACTTAATGAAGTAATCTATAGCCCGGGAGGAGAAACAAAATTTGTAAAAGAACATGTAGAAGTAGCACATCCCGGGACCCTTTCTGAGCTAAGGAAGGAACTGGTGGAAAAGGTGACCGACATCCTGATCAATGAAATGATGTATGGTGGCAGTCTCACAGAAATGTTTCAAAGTGCCATTCTTCTTCATCTCCCTGATTGGTTTATCAATGGAATTTCCAGCTATGTCGCTCATGGATGGTCTCAGGAAATGGATACCTATACCAGAGATTTTATTCAAAATAACAAAAGAGCCCAGAAAGTAGGCCGGCTTTCTGGTGATGAGGCTACCATTATCGGGCATTCGATTTGGAATTACATTGTTGAAAAATACGGCCGTAATAATGTTTCAAACATCCTGAATTATACCAGAATTACCCGTAATGAAGAGCGGAGTATCAATGTTACTCTTGGAGTTACCTTTAAAAAATTATTAGAAGATTGGCAGTTGTTTTACTCACAACTTTCAACATCTATTGATGAGCATTACACTCCTATTCAACCTGAGAATGCCATTTTCTCTACCTCCAAAGGGGGCATTATTACCGGGGTTAGCCTGAGTCCAGATGGTACAAGGATGGCCTATGTATTAAACAGAGGTGGTAAGTATGAAGTCAATTACATCAACTTAGAGTCCGGAGCAACAAAAAATGTACTTAAAGGCGGATTCAAAGCCATCCAGCAGGAAGTGAATTATTCTATGCCTTTAATCGATTGGGCAGACGAAAAAACCCTGGGTATTGTCTTTACCAGGGCAGGCAAAAACTTGTTTTGGATGTATGATATCAACACCAATAGCAAGATTTCCAGTGTGCTTGACCGGTTTCATCAAGTTCATGATTTTTCATTTTCCTCCAATGGTAGACTTGCTGTTTTTAGTGCGGAAACTTTAGGGCAGAATAATCTTTATCTGATCAGTACCCGGAGGATGTTGATCAGGAAGCTGACAGATGATAACTTTGATAATATTTATGGAAGATTTATCCCCAATTCCAATACCATTATCTTCAGTTCTAACAGAAATAGTGATTCATTAAAAATCACGGATAAACCCAGTCTGTCAGAGATAGCTCCTTTTTATAATTTGTATGCATATAATTTGGACACCACAAATTTGGTACTTGCGCGGCTTACCAATACCCTTAGTCGAGACATTAAACCTATCCCCGTGAGTGAGAATGAAATTTATTATCTCAGTGATCAAAAAGGCATTAATAATCTTTATGAATATTCCCTAGCCCAAAATACCTTTATTCAACTCACCAACTATAATACTACTATTACTGACTTTGACTTGGACAGAGCTACTAACCGGTTGTTTTTGGTTGGTCAGAAAAAGGGAAGTCCGATGATTTTTGAGAAGCAGGATGTAAATTTTAAGAAGCAAATATTTACACCCCCTACCCGCCGGCAGGAAATTGCTCAGGTTAGATATTTGCGTAAACTTAAGGAGACTCAGGCTAAATCAGAAGAGGAGGAACGAAAGCAGGAACCCATATCAGAACCAGAGCCTGAACCTGTTGTGGAAAAGGATCCAGAAACATACCGCGGGGAAATTATCATCAATACGGATAATTACACTTTCGAAAATATACCTCAGGGCACAAGAAGGGAGCGTGGCTCATTCCTTACTCAATATCGGCAGTTGCAAAAGAAGTCGACCGTTTATGGGCCATTACCATATGAGACTATGTTCAGGGCAGATAATGTAGTCACTTCCTGGGTGATTGACCCAATTAGAGGTTTTGGCCTTCTCCTCGAAACCCGAATGACAGACCTTTTAGAGAATCATCGGTTCTCAGGAGGTATTATGAGTACCCTTGATTTCAGAAACGGGGACATTTTTGCTGAGTACGAGTACCTAAAGTCGTTTCTTGATTATAAGATTAAGGTAGACAGAAGAGTTTATCTCTTAAATGTGCCACAAGAAGGCTGGCCGTTTCGCTACACACTAAACAAAATTGAAGCAGGCGTTTCGTTCCCCCTTGGTATGTATTCCAGAGTGTCTGTAAACCCATTTTTCGCCAACACAATTTTTAATAGCCTTAATCCAGATGCACCTAACTCAAGCAATTTTACCTTTGAAGAGGGAATTCAGGAAAATTTTATGGGAATCAATACGGAGTTGGTATTTGATAATAGCAATCCGATTGGGATGAATATTATTCAAGGGACTAGGGCAAAAGTTGTTTTTCTAAATCAGGAGGGTTTAGGATCTACCCAAAGAGGCTTCAGTAAGGTTACCGCCGATGTTCGTCATTATCAGGAAATTCACAGAGAGTTAATTTTTGCGGTCAGGGGATTTTATGGCAAATTTTTTGGTGGCAATCCTCAGAATTTTATGGTTGGGGGTGTGGATAATTGGCTGTTTAACCGATCCAACAGGGAGGGCCCGGGTAACCCTCTAAGACTTGAGCCTGGTTTTAATCAGGATCTTCTTTTCTCCGAGTTTGTGACCAGTGTAAGAGGTTATGAGTACGCAGAATTTTTTGGTAATAATGTAATGCTTCTAAATGCTGAGTTAAGATTACCACTGGTTAGATATTTTAGTGCTGGGCCAATTTCAAGTAATTTTTTCCGAAACTTCCAAATTACTGGGTTTTATGATATCGGATCTGCCTGGACAGGCCCTTCTCCATTTAGTGATGAAAACACCATCACTGACAAGATAATCGTGCAGGATCCATTTATCGTTGAGTTACGTGACTTTAGGAACCCCTGGCTGATAAGTTATGGGGTAGGTTTGCGTTCAGTAGTTTTGGGTTTTTACCTAAAGCTAGACCTTGCATGGCTGCATGAAAATGAAGAACAGCGCTCCCCAAGGCTGGTTGCTTCCTTCGGATTTGACTTTTAATTTTTTTGGTATTTTGATTACCCTTAGATTTAAGGATTAAATTTTAGTTTTATGATCAAATCCATGACCGGATATGGCAAATCATTTTTGCAACAAGACCGGGTCTCCATCGTAGTTCAAATAAAAACGCTGAATTCAAAATATTTTGATTTTCAATTGAGGGCACCACAAACTTTATTTTCTTATGAGCATGAGATAAAAAAGATGGCCGAGGAATCCTTAGGTAGAGGCAAGGTTAATTTATCAATCGTTCTTGATTTTCAGGATGCCGATCAGGTTTCAAAAAAATATAATAGTGCATTATTCAAAGAGTACTACTCCTTTTTTGAGAAATTGGCCGGTGAGGTGGCTGCAAAAGATGCTAATTTGTTTTCAATTGCCTTAAATGCCCCTGATGTCATGACCTCAAAATCAGAGGACCTGCCAGAAACAGTTTGGGCCTTGCTAGAGGAAGCCATAAAAAATGCAATTGAAGATTGTGACCAGTTTCGTATCAACGAAGGCGCGGCATTATGCTCTCAAATACAAAATAGCGTCACTGATATTGGTAAAGCCCTAGAGGAAATTAAATTAATGGAGGGCGAACGAATTTTAAAGATCAGAGAACGAATTAAGGGCAACCTTGAGAAATTTCTTCAGGATTCTGTTAAAATAGATGACAATCGATTGGAGCAGGAGATCATATATTTTATCGAAAAACTGGACATTCATGAAGAAATGATTCGTCTTTCTGCCCATTTAACTCATTTTGGGGAAGCTCTGGATACTGAGATGCCAGGAAAAAAACTTGGTTTCATTGCCCAGGAAATAGGTAGAGAAGTGAATACCATAGGAAGTAAAGCGGGCGATGCCACCATGCAGCGGTTGGTGGTGGTGATGAAGGAAGAACTTGAAAAAATCAAGGAGCAAACCCTCAATATAATTTGAAGTAGGTGCGCTGAATAATCAGCACACCTATAACAACAATCCTTATTGCACTCTAAAACTGATGGTAGTCACCATCCAGGATTTTACTGGCACTTCTCCTTGTCTGCCCGGTATAAATGGCGGAGATTCCATAAGAACCCGGATTGCTTCATTATCAAAATTTTCACCGGCACTTTTTATAACCTCTATTTGGTCAATTATGCCAGTTTTGTCCACAACAAACTTTAATGTCACTTTGCCTTCAATTCCCATATTTTTTTCTCTCCTTGGGTATTTTATGGATTTACGCAAATAATCATACCATGCCTCGATACCACCGGGGAAAGAGGCTTGTGATTCGGACGGTAGAAAGAAGGGACGGTCATCCACCACCTCTGTTGGGGGGCCTTCATTTAATATATCTTCAATCGCAGTTTCAATATCAGGTACGGGAGTTAATGGTGTTTCTAAAAAGTCTGGTTCTGGTTCTGGATTAATTATTTGCTCGATTTTAGGCTCCTTCTTTGGCTGAGGAGGCCTTGGCGGTTCGATTTCTGTGGGTTGAATCACCAATACTTCTTCCAGGGGGTGCAAATATTCAAAGTCAATTTTTTTGACAATATAGGTAGCAGGCCATTCGAAGGCCATAATTACCAAGGCCAGTGCCAGGGTGAGGCCAATACTTAAATTCAAATGATACTTTTTGCCATTCTTTTTTTCGGAAAGGTTCGAGGTTTTCATGATTTTTAGATTTAAGCCAAACAAAATTTTAGACAACTCTAAAACGAATGAAATCTAGAATTATTTTGCATAAAAAAACCCTTCTGGTAACCAGAAGGGTTTAGGTCTAAAAATTTTATCGTATTTATTAATTCAAACGGAAGTTGATGGCAAGAGACATCCAGGACTTTACGGGCTTACCCCTTTGCTTACCTGGATTAAATCTGGGGGCAGTTTTTAATACTCTTACTGCTTCCTCATCACATCCTCCACCAATACCTCTTTGAACTTCAACTTGTGAAATTTGTCCTTTTTCATCAACAACAAATTTTAGGAATACCCTACCTTCA
>JBGTCD010000156.1:0-11188 GCA_041749015.1 Cyclobacteriaceae bacterium | reverse complement strand
CCAAATCAACACCACCGTCAACTCCGGGAGTACCGGCCGCATTGCTGAAAACATCGGCCGAGTGATTAAAGATAAGGGGTACGAGAGTTTCATCGCTTATGGCCGAGGGAATAGGCCAAGCCAGTCGGAACGGATCAAAATTGGGAGCGACTATGATGTTTATGCCCATGGCCTTAAAAGCCTGTTTTTTGACCGCCACGGATTCGGCTCGAAGCGGGCCACCCGACGATTTATCCAAGCGGTTGAGCACATCCAGCCGGATCTGGTCAACCTGCATAACATTCACGGGTATTATATCAACGTGGAGATACTGTTTAGCTATTTTATTGAAGCCAATCTCCCTATAGTCTGGACCTTGCATGATTGTTGGGCATTTACCGGTCATTGTGCCTATTATGATTCTATAGGATGTGAAAAATGGAAGGATGTCTGTGGTAAATGTCCAAAAAAAAGAGCATATCCTAAAAGCCTAATTCTGGACCAATCAACTCGGAATTTTCTAGAAAAAAAAGAGATTTTCAATGGCTTAGGTGATTTAACCATAGTCACCCCATCAAGGTGGCTAAAAAATCAGGTGGAAAAATCCTTTTTAAGCACCTACCCGGTTATTGTAATTCCAAATGGAGTTGATTTAGATACTTTTAAACCTATCAAAATTTATCCAAAAAACAAGAAAAAGATCATTCTTGGTGTAGCAAACCAATGGTCCGCCAGAAAAGGTTTATTTGACTTTATTAAGTTAAGCCGGATTATCAATGATGATTATCAGATTGTTCTAATTGGATTAAGTGGGTCTCAATTAAACGAAATCCCTAAAAACATCCTGGGGTTAAAAAATACTGATAGTATTGATGAATTAGTTTCTCACTATAACTCTGCATCCGTCTTCATCAATCCTACTTATGAAGATAATTTTCCAACAACCAATATTGAATCACTTGCTTGTGGAACCCCGGTCATTACTTATAATACAGGAGGGAGCCCTGAAGCCATTGATAATAACACGGGGAGAGTGGTAGAAAAAGGTAATATTGAAAAAATTTGGGAAGCAATATTGGAGTTAGATCAAATTCCAGAATATGAAATGATGGATAATTGCAGAAATAGGGCAATTGAGAATTTTGATATGAAGGATAGGTTCCTCGATTATCTCCACTTGTATGAGTCTTTAGCGAAAAGAGTGAGCGGAAATGAATGAAAGGATATTCATAGCAGGCCATAATGGCATGGTAGGAAGGGCCATAGTAAGCGCCTTGAATACAGCCGGTTATAACGGACTTGTTCTAAAGTCCCGCGAGGAGTTGGACCTTGGAAACCAGGAACAAACCATTGAATTTTTTAAAAGGGAAAAACCGGATATCGTCATCGATGCGGCCGCGCGGGTAGGGGGTATTATGGCCAATAATACCTATCCATATCAGTTTATCATGGAGAATCTTCAGATTCAAAATAACCTGATTGATGGGGCTTTTAAGCATGGCGTTGAAAAATTTATTTTTCTCGGGAGTTCCTGTATTTATCCAAAACTTGCTGATCAGCCTATTGCTGAATCGTCCTTATTAACCAGCCCACTGGAGCCTACCAACCAATGGTATGCTATAGCTAAGATAGCCGGGGTGAAATCCTGTGAGGCCATCCAGACGCAATACGGTAAATACTATATCAGCCTGATGCCAACGAATCTTTATGGCCCTCATGATAATTTTGACCTGGAGACCTCTCATGTACTTCCTGCTATGATCAGGAAGTTTCATGAAGCAAAAATAAAAGGTAGCCCTTCGGTCACCCTTTGGGGCTCCGGGGCACCCATGCGGGAGTTTTTGCATGTGGATGATTTGGCTGAGGCGGTTTTATTCTCCCTTAAAAATGAACTGAAAAACCATCTTTACAATGTAGGAACAGGAAAAGACATGACCATAAAGGCATTGGCAGAAAATATCCGTACTATTACGGGTTATGAGGGTGAGATTGAATGGGATACCTCCAAGCCCGATGGCACCCCCAGAAAGCTTCTGGATACCGGCCGGTTAAAATCCGAAGGTTGGGAACCAAAGATCAGCTTTGAAAAAGGGATAAAGGATACATACGAGTGGTTTTTAAAAAATGTAAACACATTAAGAGAATCCAGGTTTTGAAATTTTTTTTATGAATAAAAATAATTCCGGAAAAACAGCTTTAATCACAGGCATTACGGGGCAGGATGGTGCCTACCTGGCTGAGTTTCTCCTCGATAAAGGGTATGAAGTGCATGGTATCAAGAGAAGGGCGTCCTTATTTAATACCGATCGTATTGACCATCTGTACCAGGATCCTCATGATGAAAAGATCAGGCTCAAGCTCCATTATGGGGATATGACCGATTCCATGAATCTCACCAAGATCATTCAGGAGACCCAGCCGGATGAAATTTACAACCTGGCTGCCATGTCCCATGTCAAGGTAAGCTTTGATACCCCGGAATATACTGCCAATGCCGATGGTATTGGCACCTTGAGAATACTTGAAGCAGTAAGGTTACTGGGCCTTGAAAAAAAGACCAAAATATACCAGGCTTCTACCTCCGAGCTCTATGGCTTGGCACAGGAAATCCCCCAAAAAGAAACGACACCATTTTATCCAAGGTCCCCCTATGGTGTGGCCAAGCTTTTTGCCTACTGGATCACCGTAAATTACAGGGAGGCTTATGGGATGTTCGCCTGTAATGGTATTTTGTTTAATCATGAATCACCAATCAGGGGGGAAACCTTTGTTTCCAGAAAAATCACCAGAGCAGTAGCAAAGATTGCCTTGGGTCTTCAAGACAAGCTATTTATTGGTAATCTGGATGCTCAAAGAGACTGGGGCCATGCAAAGGATTATGTCGAGGCCATGTGGCGGATCTTGCAACAAGATAAACCGGAGGATTATGTTATTGCCACCGGGGTTACTACCAAAGTTCGAGATTTTATTATTTGGGCCTTTGCAGAACTAGGCATGACAATAGAATTCCGCGGCAAAGCAAAAGATGAAAAGGGTTTTTTGGCTGAAATAGATGAAGATAAATTTTATGGTAAGCTGAATTCAGAGGTAAAGATCCCGGAAAAGGGAAGAGAACTGATCAATATCGATCCAATGTATTTCAGGCCTACGGAAGTAGATATTCTAATAGGGGATGCATCAAAAGCTGAAGAAAAATTAGGATGGACTCCAGGATATACTTTAAGGGAAATGATTGAGGAAATGGTTGCCCATGATGTAGCCTTATTCAAAGCTGACCTGGACCTTAAGAAATTAGGCCACAAAATAAAAAACAACCAGGAATAAGCACTGGGTGAGTAAGAAAGAAAGAAAATTGGTAGTGATCAATCAGGCTGTTAATTATTTAACGATTGGCCTTTGCAATGCATTTGCAGAGAAATTTGACAGGGTAGCGCTCATTACCGGGAGCATCCATGTGCAGGGTGAGGAATTAAGGCCGCAGGTAAAAGTCAAAATGATCAATAAGTGGGTGGATAAGCCTGCCTGGAAAAAATTCATTTCCTATATAATTGCCACCTTTCGCATTTATTTTCTCTTAATCACAAGGTACAGGAAATATGAAGTATTTTTTATTTCCCTACCGCCAATGGGATACTTATTGAACTTATTTACCTGGCATAAATTCAGCATGTTGGTTTGGGATGTTTATCCTGATGTTTTTAAGATTACAGGCATGTCTGAAAGACATCTCATGTACCGGATTTGGTCATATTTAAATAAGAAATCCTTTAAAAAAGCTTACAAGGTTTTTACCATAGGCAATCGAATGGGTGATCTACTGGAGAAATATGTATCCAGAGATAAGCTGATCATTCAGCCAATTTGGTCTATTTTTCAAAAAAATGAGAAAGTGGAGAAGGCGGATAACCCCTTTATCAGCCAACACCAGTTGAATGGCCAATTCATTGTTCAGTATTCTGGGAATATAGGACTTACCCATAAAGTAGAGGTGGTAGTAGCGTTAGCCGAAATTTTAAAGGAAGAAAAGGGCATACTGTTTCAGATCATTGGCCGCGGGCCACGAGAGCCTTATTTAAAAGAATTGGTTGAAAAAAAAAGATTACCCAATTGTATGTTTCTGCCATTTCAGTCGGATGATATGTTTCCCTACTCCCTTTCTGCTGCTGACCTGGGTATAGTGATTCTTGATAGTCTGACCTCCAAAGGAAGCGTTCCAAGCAAGTCATATAACCTCATGAGCTTTGGGATTCCATCAATTTACATATCTGCACCGGATTCAGAATTGAATGATTATGCCCATAGGTTTGGTCATGCAAAGTGCTTTTCTGAGGATGATCTTCAGAAAGCCAGTGAATTTATTGTCAGTTTATCAAAGGATAAAGCATTACAGGAATCCATGTCACAAAATGCCTTGAAGGCTGCAGGATCCTTTAAAAGAGAAAATGCTGATAAAATTGTGGAGAGGTATTTTATGAATAATTAATCTAATGGTGATTTATTCAATTTGAAACAAGCCACACTTAATCACCTTAAAAACCTTTTTGGTTGGAAGTTCAGACGAAAGCTGGTGGTTTTCTGTATTGATGACTACGGTAACGTCCGCCAAAACTCCACATCCAGTCTGGAAGCCATGGAAAGGGCAGGAGTGAAGGCTGATAACCGCTTCGACCGGTTTGATACCCTGGAGACAAGGGAAGACCTGGAGATGCTCTATGAAGTGCTGTCTTCAGTAAAAGACAAGAATGACCATCCGGCTGTTTTTACCCCCTATGCCTTGTCCTGCAATATCGATTTTGAAGCCATGGCTGAGCATGATTATCAGGATTATGTTTATGAAACGTTGTCAGAAACCTATAAAAAATTGGTGGCCCTCCAACCAGAAGCCTATACCGGTGCCTGGGATTTATGGCAGGAGGGTATTAAAAAGGGTTTGATGCAGCCTGAGTTTCATGGAAGAGAGCATTTTAACCTAAAAGTTTTTGAAGAAAAATTGTCCTCCAGAGACCCGGAATTGATGACTTCACTTAAGAACCGGTCCCTGGCCAGCATAGGACCAACAGGGTACCCCACCATTGGATGGACAGCTGCTTATTCCTTTTGGGATCCGGTAAAGGATACAGCACGGTTTCCAGATATCCTAAAGACGGGTCTTGAGACATTTAAGGCAGTTTATGGATATGAAGCCCGGGTATTCACCCCTCCCGCCCAGCAGTTGCCCGAGTCTTTATATGAAATACTTCCTTCCATGGGCCTTTTAGGTTTAGACAGGCCATTTTATCAGACAAGGCATGTAGGGTTTGGGAAATACCAAAGGAAGATTACCTATCCTTCCTATAACAAAACAAATAATCTAGGTTTTCAGGTACGCAATGTAGTTTTTGAACCTACAAACGGGAATATTGACCATGTGTCCAAGGCCATGGCACAGGTAAGCACAGCCTTTCGCTGGCACCGGCCGGCATTGATCAGTTCCCACAGGGTGAATTTCTGTGGTCATATAGACCCTAAAAACCGTGAAAAAGGCCTTAATGATCTGAAGGCTCTGCTCAAAAGCATCGTTACCCGATGGCCGGATGTGGAATTTATCAGTGCAGGGGATTTGGCGGAGTTGATGCGGGAAAGTTAGCCGTAGGCTAACTTAACTTTGACTATAACAATGATACTAACCATTTTCGTCATTGCAAACGGAAGCCTTGATACTGCCTAGGGATGGCAGTTATTTATTGGAGTTTTGACTTGCTGACTAGAAGCCACGCACTGCGGTGGGTGGCTAAACATGGAAACAAAAATATATTTTCGTCATTGCGAGCCTTAGCGTAGGCCTGAGCGAGAGTGGCGCGGCAATCTCAGAGTTAAGTATCGATTGCAGACATTTTATCGGGATTGCCACAACATCGCTATTTTTCTACCGAAAAAGCCCCATGCCTCGCAATGACGGTTAATATTGGTTGTTTTTGATTATTTGTCCAGAAGCCACGCACTGTGGTGC
The DNA here is from genome assembly GCA_041749015.1 of Cyclobacteriaceae bacterium. Taxonomy (GTDB): domain Bacteria; phylum Bacteroidota; class Bacteroidia; order Cytophagales; family Cyclobacteriaceae; genus JBGTCD01. Next base: position 5,220 of record JBGTCD010000156.1, on the reverse strand, counting down.
GTGGCTAAATTCCGAAATAAATTCAAGCCCTTAGCATGTCTAAATGAAAATTAAACGCCTAATCTACATTGGATACTACCTTAAAAAGCTCGACTGGAAGCTGTTCAGGAAATTTATGGCCTATACAAAAGCAAATACAGGCCAGTCAAGCAGCAGGATATGGTGGCGCATTATCATATCCGTTTTCAAATACAATATCTCTATACTGGAGTACTTCCAATTCAGGTTCTTTGAAATAGGCCATGAAGAAAAAATGACCTGGGCAGGGACAGGGTTCATGTACGAATTTCAATTAAAAATGAACCCTAAAAATGAGCGCCATATCCTGGATGATAAAAGGCTATTTGCCAGGGCTTACAAACAATTCCTGATCCATAAGGTAGCAGACCTGGAATCCCTGCAAAACGACCCTGATTTGGGCAAGGCTCTCCTTCAAAATCCATCAGGGAAGATCGTATTCAAAGCAGCTGATGGTAAATGTGGTGCTCAGGTACTGATCAAACCAGCCAGTGACTACACCATAGATTCCATGATTCAATTCCTTAAAACCACAGAATATGACCTGGTAGAGGAATTCATCATCCAGCATCCTAAATTGACTGCTCTGTCTCCATCAGCAGTCAATACGGTGCGGATATTCACGCAATTAACCGAAGATAATAAGGTGGAAATTCTTGGATGCCGGCTTAGGATATCGGTTAATTCCTCGATAGATAATCTTGCTGCAGGCAATTTAGCTGCTCCTGTAGATGACAATACAGGCAGGGTAAACGGACCTGGAGTGTATAGCGATATCACGAAGTCACCGGAAGAATTACACCCAGTAACCGGGAAGGAGATCGAAGGGTTTCAGATACCTTTCTGGAATGAAATAATGGAAATGGTAAAAAGAGCCGCCCTTGAGCATCCGCAAAACAGGTCTATCGGCTGGGATGTTGTGGTCACCGAACAAGGTCCCGGGCTCATAGAAGGGAATCACGACTGGTGCAAGTTGCTTTGGCAGTTACCGGTTGGCAGGGGGTTGAAGGAGAAGTTATTGGCTTTTGGCTAAATCGACTTTGACTATTTACGTCATTGCGAGCCTTTGCATAGGCCTGTGCGAGAGCGGCGCGGCAATCTTAGGCTTAAAGAACGAGCACGGTCAAATGCTCGAGATTGCCACGGCATCTTTCTTTTGCTATTGCAAAAGCTCCATGCCTCGCAATGACGTTTATTTATTGGAGTTGTGACTCGTTACCCAGAAGCCACGCACTGCAGTGCGTGGCTAAATATGGAAATAAGTTAAATTAATGTACAAAAACTTCCTAAAACGCCCTCTTGATATCCTCCTTTCCATCCTTGTGCTGCTGATTACCGCGCCTTTTTTTGTTTTGACATGGTTGTTTCTACTGTTTCAGAATAGTGGGAAACCCTTTTTCTTCCAGGAGCGGCCTGGGAAGGCTCTGAAGCCTTTCAGAATCATTAAATTCAAAACCATGAATGACAAAAAGGGTGAAGATGGGCAGCTTCTTCCTGATGTTAATCGGATGACACCTATTGGTAACATGGTCAGAAAGCTATCCTTGGATGAGCTCCCACAGTTGATCAATGTGCTAAAAGGTGAGATGAGTCTGATCGGCCCACGGCCTTTACTGTTTAAGTACGTGCAGTTGTATTCTGCCGAACAAAACCGGAGGCATGAGGTCCGGCCCGGGATCACCGGCTGGGCCCAGGTCAACGGCCGGAATGCCATTTCCTGGAAAAGGAGATTTGAACTGGATGTGTATTATGTGGATCATATCTCATTTTCTCTGGACTTTAAGATATTTTGGCTCACCATATTAAAAATTCTCAAAAGGGAAGGCGTCAACCAGTCTGCCGCCCGGCCCATGCAGCCTTTTGATGGGACGAATTGATTATTAACGTCATTGCGAGCCCTTGCGTAGGCCTGCGCGAGAGCGGCGCGGCAATCTCAGGGTAAAGATACGATTGCGGGCACTTTATCCAGATTGCCACGGCATCGTCCTTTTGCTACCGCAAAAGCCCCATGCCTCGCAATGACGGTTAATGTTGGTGTTTTTGGATTTAATGCCCAGAAGCCACACACAGCAGTGCGTGGCTAACTTGGAATCTAAACTATAATTTCGTCATTGCGAGCCCTGGCGTAGGCCTGTGGACAAGCGGCGCGGAAATCTCAGAGTAAGGGAACGATCGCTAACATTTTATCGAGATTGCCACGGCATCGTTCTTTTGCTACCGCAAAAGCTCTATACCTCGCAATGACGTTTAATATTGGTGTTTTTGGATTTATTGCCCAGGAGCCTCGCACTGCGGTGCGTGGCTAAAAATACATTCAAGAGTTGTGCTTAACTTTAAGCTAAATTGGTTTCAGAAAAATGTCTCAAAAAAATCTCAATAGTATAAAAAATGAGCCTATAAAAATCTTAATCACAGGAGTAGGTGGGCCTACGCCCAGGAGCTTTGCTATCAGTCTGAAAAAATATGGTATAAAGTCAAATTACACCATATTCGGTACGGATATTAATCCACTTGCCATAGGCCTGTACAGGAAGGATTTATTTTATAAAACCCAGGTGATTCCTGCAGCTTCTGATCCCGGTTATTGGGAGGCAATTGAAACTATAATCATCAAAGAGAAGATAGATTTGGCCGTCATATTGCCGGAACTTGAAGTGCTGGAATGGGCCAGAAAGCAAAAGGAAGGCGACTTGCCTTGTAAAGCGCTTATCCCGGACCTTGACCTTGCGCAGGCCCTGTTCGACAAGACCCAAATGACCGAAATGCTTGCGCCCTTGGGTTTAGTGCCGGAATCCATTGGTTTTTCCAGAGAAAAAGGGGGCCTTGAAAATGTTTCCCACAAGCTCAAATACCCTTTCTGGGTTCGCAGTAGCTCCGGTACCAGTGGACTGGGCTCCCTAAAGGTCGAAAATCAACAAGCCCTGGAGAATTGGGTAAGCATCAATCCGGAGGTCAATCATTTTTTGGCCAGTGCCTACCTGCCCGGAAGGAACCTGGCCTGCAAACTACTGTATTTTGATGGTGTTTTGGTCCGGTCGGCATGTGCTGAGAGGGTCCAGTATATCATGTCCAAAGTGGCACCATCCGGCATTACCGGAAATACCAGCTTCGGCAGACTGATCAATGAGCCTGACCTGGTTGCTATTGCTGAAAAGGCCTTGGACCATTTATTTCAAAGAACGAAGTCTAAGAAGCACGGCTTTTTTACGCTGGATTTCAAAGAAAATGAGGATGGGAAACCCCTGATCACTGAGATCAACATCCGCCATGTGGCCTTTACCCAATGTTTTGCTGCAGGAGGGGCTAATTTTGCAGATGATACGGTGCGTTTGCTGGCCGGTGATACTAGTTTTGACACGGCCTATAATATGTATGAATTTGAGGAAGGTCTGATTTTCCTTAGAGATGTTGATGCCCATCCGGTCCTGATGAAAGAAAAAGACCTATTAAAGTGATTCTAAAAATAATTAACCTCATTTACCCTTGATAGCCTTTCTTCTCCACCCCCTCAACATCCTTTGGCTCCTGATCGGGGCCTTTGCTTTGTTTCGCTGGATGGGTAGGAGGGGATGGTCCCGGATCATGCTGCTCATCAGCATGGCCTGGCTTTTTGTGATTTATATCTCTCCTGTACCGCTTTGGCTGGTCCATCAACTGGAATCCCAATATGAGGTTTTTGACCCGTCAAAGATAGCGGTTAAGGGCCCTGTCGATATTCTGGTCCTGGGTGGTGGCTCCTCACTTGATCCCCGGCTTCCTGCCGGGCAGCAGCTCTCCCACGTAGCGTTACCAAGACTTATAGAAGGGCTGAGGTTGCATCATGAGCTCCCTGATAGCAGACTTGTTCTCTCCGGGCATTCCATGTCGGGCCGCACTTCCGTGGGCGAGCTGATGGCCCTGACTTCACTGGAGCTTGGAGTATCCCCTTCAGATACCCTCATGCTGGTCGATCCAGGGAATACCCGTGAAGAGGCCGAAGCCTATTTTTCCAGGTTTGGAGAGACCCACACCCTGATTCTGGTAACCAGCGCTTCTCATATGCCCAGGGCCATGCATGAGTTTCGCCGCCTAGGCCTGGAGCCGCATTCCGCCCCGGCAGGGTTCCTGATTCATCAAGATCCCATCCGGCCTACTTTCCATTTCAAACCCTCCCTTAATAAAATCGATAAGATGCGTGTTGGCATTAAAGAAAATCTGGGACTGCTTTATGCGTCCTGGAAACGTTGACTCTGACTATAACTCTAACTCTGACTTTGACTTTGACAATGACATTAACCAATTTCGTCATTGCGAGCCCTTGCGCAGGCCTGTGAGCAAGCGGCGCGGCAATCTTAGGCTTATAGAACATGCACGGTCAAATGCTCGAGATTGCCACGGCATCGTTCTTTTGCTACCACAAAAGCCCAATACCTCGCAATGACGGTAAAGGTTGGGTTTAGGATTTATTGTCTAGAAGCCACGCACTGCGGTGCGTGGCTAGCCATGGTAAAATTAGAATAGTCCACGTCAACCAGTCTAATCAGGGTTCCTTAGCAGGGGATTTCTCCCCTGGGAAGATTCGTTTTCAAACGACCTCCATACGTTTAGGAGTCGAAATGACGAGAAGGGAAATCGCTGCCGTGCTTAAAATCGATTTCCTAGAAGGGGACTTTTCCTCTTTGGCAGCTTTATTTTCAAATTGACTCATCAGATCATCTTCAAATCTTCAAATTACCTCTGACTTATAGATCAAAATGCCCAACCATTACGCTTCATAGCTCACCCAGCTCCAATCCAATCTTCAAATTAATTCATTTTCAAATTTTCAAATTGAGTCATTTTCAAATCAACTCATCAGATAGAACCAAACTTACTAACTAACTTTAGGAGATTTTCGCGATCTATAGGTTTGGCTACATACTCATCGAAACCATCCTCCAGAAACTTTTCACGGTCACCTTTGAGGGCGTAGCTGGTCACGGCGATTACCATGGTATCTTTTATTTTAGGGTGCTTACGAATCCTTCTCAAAACCTCCACTCCGTCAAATTCCGGATTGCCCAGGTTGATGTCCATGAACACCATATCGACCGGTTCCTTCTCCAGTATCTCCATGGCGGACCTCCCTGACTTGGCGTGAAAGACGGTGTGATCCTGCAGGAATTTCTTCACCACGAATGCATTAATATCATTATCTTCTACCAGCAAGACTCTTTTGTTATC
>JBGTCD010000155.1:0-105283 GCA_041749015.1 Cyclobacteriaceae bacterium | reverse complement strand
GGCCACGCATAATTCATATCTGCGCCAATATGTTTGGAGTTCATCACATCATAAGCGCCTCCATAAGCCTTTCGGGTGATCACAGTAACTCTGGGCACTGTTGCCTCGCTGAAGGCATATAATAACTTCGCCCCATTGGTGATGATGCCATTCCATTCCTGATCTGTACCAGGCAAGAACCCCGGCACATCCACCAAAACCAGGAGCGGAATATTAAAACTATCACAAAACCTCACAAACCTGGCCCCTTTACGACTGGAATCAATATCCAGCACGCCCGCTAGTGATGCAGGCTGGTTCCCTACAATGCCGATAGACCTGCCTGCTATTCTCGCAAATCCTACTACGATGTTTTCAGCAAAATTCTTATGCACTTCAAAAAAAGTATCCCGATCAGCTATCCCATTGATGACTTCACGGATATCATAGGGCTGATTGGGGTGGGCCGGTACGATGGTATTCAATACAGGGCGCAAATCCTCATCACCATTTTCATATTGGCGTTCGGGAGCTTCCTCTTCGCAATTCTGTGGGATATAGGTGAGCAGGGTTCTGATTTCCTGGATGCATGCTACCTCATTGGCACAGGAAAAATGGGTCACACCACTCTTCTGACTGTGGGTAGAGGCGCCTCCCAGTTCCTCGGAGGTGACTTGCTCCTGGGTCACTGTTTTAACGACGTTTGGGCCTGTCACAAACATATAGGAAGTATTTTCTACCATAAAAATAAAATCCGTTATGGCTGGGGAGTACACTGCACCACCGGCGCAGGGACCCATAATGGCTGAAATCTGTGGTACCACCCCGGAGGCTCGGGTGTTGCGATAAAAAATATCTGCATACCCGCCAAGGGAGACCACCCCTTCCTGAATCCTGGCACCTCCAGAGTCATTGAGACCAATAATAGGTGCGCCGTTTTTCATAGCCAGGTCCATTATTCTAACGATCTTTTCTGCATGCGCTTCTGATAGAGAGCCACCAAATACGGTGAAATCCTGTGAATACACATAGACCAAGCGGCCCTCTATGGTGCCATAGCCCGTTACTACCCCATCACCTGGAAACTTTTGTTTTTGAAGGCCAAAATCGTGGGACCGGTGCTCGACCAACCGGCCAATTTCTTCGAAGCTGCCCTTGTCTAGTAAGAGATCAAGGCGCTCCCTGGCGGTGAGCTTACCCTTATCATGTTGTGACTTTATCCGGTCTTCACCGCCTCCAACCGATGCTTTTTGATTGATTTGGCGGAGTTCTTCAAATTTCTTCTGATTTTCAGCACTTGATTTATTGGTATCCATATTGTAAATCACATAGTAAATTCAAATATAGGACATCATAAGGGATTTTGAAGTAGAATTCAAGACCATCACCAATAATTTGAAACTTCTAAATTAAGAAATGAGCCAAAAAAATGTAGGAATCGTCGATATGGGCACCAATACCTTCCACCTGCTCATTGCCTCAGTCGGAAAAGGGAAGCCCGTAATTCTGGAGGACATTAAGCTGCCGGTACGACTGGGACAGAGGGGTATTTCCAATGGGTACATTACCGATGAAGCCATGGAAAGAGCCGCCAAAGCATTGGGGGAATTTAACAAACTTCTTAAATCCTATATGGTCAGCGAGGTCCATTCAGTCGCTACCAGCGCTACGAGAAGTGCCAGGAATGGGTCTGAATTTTTACGAATGATTAAAGACATTGCAGGCCTGGAACCGGAGGTGCTATCCGGACCGGAAGAAGCCAGGTACATTTTTGAGGGGGTAAAGGCGGGGCTGGCAATCGGGCCTCAGCCAGTGCTGGTGATGGACATTGGCGGTGGCAGTGTGGAATTTATTATCGGTAAGGAAAGCGGGATCCTCTGGCTGGAAAGTTTTGAAGTAGGGGCGCAGCGGCTGGTCGATTTGTTCCACCACCAGGATCCCATCGGCCCTGAGGCAATCCAACAATTGGAAGCCTTCTTGACCAAAGCCCTCATTTCATTACAAAAAGCTTGTCTTGACCACCGACCTAAGGTATTGGTGGGCAGTTCCGGCACCTTCGATACCCTGAGTGAAATGTACTGCCTGGCCAATGGCATCACGGCGGATGCACGCTCGGGAGAGATCCCTTTGACCCTAAAGGGATACCTGGACCTGCATCGGCAACTCATTACAAAAAATCAATCTCAAAGGCTCAGTATCCCGGGGATGCTGCCCATGCGGGTAGACATGATTGTGGTGGCCTCCTGTTTGGTAAATTTTATCCTCCAATGGCTGGACATCTCCAACATCCGGGTGTCTACCCATGCGCTAAAGGAGGGGGTGTTATTTACGAGGTTTTAGGGGTTCTAATCATCCATCCTTAACTGGTCGTGGCGTCCCGCTACGACCAACAATGCTGTCCTGAGTTTGCAACTCAGGACGATAATAAAATTTAATTTCATACCCTACCCATCCAAAAACTCAATTTCAATTAAACCTACATTCTTACCTTCATAATAATCCCTTGCACTGCTATATACATATTCTTATGCCTTTTCAACTATTCCTGCTGCTACCGGATTGTTATGTACATATTCCAATTTTTCGTCTGAGAAGCCTACACTGAATAATTCCTTAGGCTGGTTATCCTGTCTCCAAAATTGATAAGTTGCATTTCGGCTATTACTGGCACCGGCTCTTCTGAATATTTCCAGCATCCAGTCTCTTCGACTTTCACCTGGATGACTTGTTATTGCTTTAATAATTTCCTTAGCAGTATATTTTTTAAAATCTCTCAGTATTTCACTCAGGTCACTTTGCTTTGCTGAAACTATCAAATGCACATGGTTACTCATGATACACCAGCTATAAATCTGCAAACCGCGCTCTTGTTGGCAATACTTAAGACTTTCTACAACAATATCTCTATATTCCTTCCTTGTAAATACATCAATCCATTCAACAATAGCGAAGCTAATAAAATGAATACCATCTTTGTTCCTGATTTTGTAACCTCAGGTTGCCATAGCTTGTTTTTGATTTTAAAAAGAAAAGTCCTGAGTTGCAAACTCAGGACAGCTTTATTTTATGGGTGACTTCAAACTACGGATAGCTGGGGGCACGGTTTATCTACTATTTTATTCTAGCAATAAAGGTCATCTCATTTACAGCTTTTAGTGGTACATTTTTATTCCTTTCAAACTCAAGCTCATTAACGTATTCTTGAATCCAGGAGTAGAATTGTTGTACCTCCCTTGGATAATCCTCTATTTGATAGGGTTTGTTAAAACCATGATAACTTGTGAAGTTCACATTTGCACCATCACTAGATTCCACCGGTTAATTTTAATATATTGAACCCAGTTAAATTTTCGGTGCTATCAATGAATACTACCAACCCTACTATCCCTTTAATCTCTTGAACTTCCAATTTACTTGATACGTCCAAAAACATATCATTGCGCTTCAAAACAAATGGAGTCCCTGATGATATTGGGTCCACTAACTCTGTCAATCCTTCTTTTTTTTGCCCACTACAATTGAGCATGGAAAAACAGAGAAAGAGCATCAATGTTATCTTAAGCATGATCCAAATTCTCGCACGCTTTTGCAATGGCTTGGCACCTAGCTTACTTAATCTTGTCAATTTCAAGTAAAGATTCATTTCCAAGATAATCTGATGCACTGTCGTGACCTTAACCTTCCAGTAAATATACAAAACCTTCCCTTTTAATCACACGCCTTGCAAAAGCGCAGAAAGGGACAAAACCCCGCATATTTTTTCTACTTTTGTGCGTATTAAAAAATTGATTCATGTACCACCATACTGATCTAGAAGATTTTTTAAAGGAAATATTTGCCAAAATAGGCTGCAATGCCGGGGATGCTGATTTGGCAGCAGAAGTCCTGATCAAAGCCGACCTGAGAGGCATTGATTCTCATGGACTGGCAAGGGTCACCGGGTATCACAGACTATGGGAAGCCGGCCGTATCAACCCAAAGCCTGAAATTAAAATTCTCAGAGAAGCACTTTCCACGGCCCTGGTTGATGGGGATGCCGGCCTTGGCCTTGTAGTAGCGCCTAAGGCCATGGCTATAGCCATCAATAAGGCAAAGTCTACCGGTACCGCATGGGTAGCGGTGAAGAATTCCAATCATTTTGGGATTGCAGGCTACCATGCCATGATGGCTCTTGAGCATGATATGATTGGGTTTGCCATGACCAATGCCAGCCCTCTGGTAGCCCCTACCTTTTCGTCAGAACGGATGCTGGGTACCAATCCAATTGCTATTGCCATCCCTGCTGGTGCAGAACCTCCCTTTGTAGCTGATTTTGCTACCACCACTGCGGCCAACGGCAAGCTGGAAATACTGCAAAGACAAGATCAATTGGCCCCGCTGGGGTGGGTGCAGGACCCGGTGGGGGCACCGACTACCAATCCGCATGAGCTTAAATCTGGCGGGGCCTTGCTGCCTTTAGGCAGCGATAGAGAGCACGGCAGCCATAAGGGGTATTGCCTCGGGGCTTCGGTAGACATCCTGTCTGCCGTGCTCTCTGGGGCCGGTTACGGCCCCTGGGCCCCGCCGTTTGTGAGTTTTTTACCCCTTCCGGAAGACCATGTCGGGGAAGGCCTTGGGCACATGGTAGGCGCTATGCGGATTGATGCCTTTAGGTCTGTAGATGAATTCAAAGAAAATATGGACAAATGGATCCGGAGATTCCGTGGGGCCAAGCCCGCTGCTGGTCATGAAAAGGTACTGATTCCCGGGGATCCGGAGAGCGAGCAGGAAATTATTAGAAAACGAGATGGTATTGCCCTCAACTCTAAAGTAGAAGAAGAGTTAAAAGATCTTGCCAATAAAATGAAGGTTAAATTTCCTGCTAAAATCCGCCGGTAATACCTGCCCGAATGATAAAAGGAGAATTATATGGAGATCTTATATTGTCGTGCAACACATTGTAAAGCACCATCATATTAATCCCTGATCGGCGACCCAATGGTTGGAAGAGCCCACCGCCTAACATCAGTCCAGGTACCCACTCCCTTTGCAGTTCACCTGCTCCAGCTAAGGGATTATAAAACTGAAAGTTCAGTGATTCATACTCTGCGTGCAGAAAATAATTCTTAAATACATTATGCCTGGCGAAGACTCTGCCACCATAAATGTTGGACTTGTAGTTAACCTGATTACCAGAAAAAGTCCGATAGGAACCGCTCCAGTATATGTAGGTTGCCCCAAGTCCTACACTGAAATCATTGGTGACTCTATAACCTACCAGAGGTGATACATCCACAAAAGTGAAGGTACCAAACATCAACCCAAAATTGCCTCCCAGATATATCCGGTCTTTAAACTTGTCATCTTCGAATACCGGTTCAGGATTTTGAGCTATGGCCGAACTTGAAAATAAAACTGCGATTAAGAAGATATACACCCAATTCCGCATCAGTGTTCTACTTTACTTCAATAATAAACAAATCTTCTTCTGGCCTTTTCATGAGATATTTTTCTCTGGCAAATTTTTCAAGCAGATCAGGATTACTCAATAATTCTTCCCGCTCTGCCCTTACCTCCTGGATTTTTTGCTGGAAGTATTCTTTTTCGTTCTTCAGAGTTTTCACCCTTTTGCCAAGCTTGTATTGAGAGACAAAATCATTGGAATCCAGAAAAATCATCCAGAAAAGGAATAAAACACCAGTTAAAAAATATTTGTTTTTGGTAAATCCTGGAAGCTTATTAAGCATGGCTTGAAAAAATTTATTCCCAATTTATAAACATAATTCCAGAAAAATAATTCTCCTTAGAAATTTTTACCAGGGAAATAAGCTGTTTCAGCCAATTCCTCCTCGATCCTCAGAAGTTGATTATACTTCGCCAAACGGTCAGATCTGGAGGCAGACCCCGTCTTAATCTGACCCGTATTAAGTGCTACCGCAAGATCAGCGATGGTATTATCTTCAGTCTCTCCAGAACGGTGGGATATCACACTGGTATAAGAATTTCGTCTTGCAAGATTGATGGCATCAATGGTTTCAGTGAGGGTGCCTATCTGATTAACTTTAATCAGTATAGAATTGGCCACTTTTTGATCGATGCCTTTTTGAAGTCTTTTTACATTGGTCACGAAAAGGTCATCCCCTACCAACTGCACCTTATTGCCAATTTTATCAGTCAGGTTTTTCCAGCCACTCCAGTCATCCTCCTGCATGGCATCTTCAAGTGACCTGATCGGATATTTATTGGCCCAGGTGACCCAATAATCTACCATTTCATCAGAGGTGAGCTCCTGACCTACTGAGGACAACCTGTAAACTTTTTTCTTTTCATCATAATATTCTGAAGCAGCAGGGTCCATCGCGATCATCACATCATCTCCTGGTTTGAACCCAGCCTTCTCAATGGCCCTAAGCACCACCTCGATGGCTTCCTCGTTTGATTTTAAATTCGGCGCAAACCCGCCCTCATCTCCTACATTGGTAGAATGACCCATATCAGCCAACACCTTTTTAAGGTTATGAAAAATTTCTACACCCATCCGCAATGCTTCTGAAAATGTGTCCGCACCATGAGGCATTACCATAAATTCCTGAAAGTCGATATTGTTATCAGCATGGCTGCCTCCATTGAGGATGTTCATCATGGGCACAGGCAAGGTGTTGGCATTTACACCACCAATGTATCTGAACAAAGGCTGGGCTGCTTCCTGCGCCGCGGCTTTAGCCACAGCGAGGGATACTCCAAGCATGGCATTTGCACCAAGTTTGGATTTGTTTTCTGTGCCATCAAGCTCAATCATTACCTTATCAATTAGATTCTGCTCAAAAACTGAAAACCCAACTAACTCCTCAGCGATAGTATCATTAACATTAGCTACAGCCTTGAGTACTCCCTTCCCCATATAGGCACGCTTGTCCCCATCCCTTAGCTCTACCGCCTCGTGCTTGCCAGTAGATGCACCTGATGGTACAGCAGCTCTGCCAACCATGCCATTTTCGGTATATACATCTACCTCTACAGTAGGATTGCCTCTGGAGTCGAGAATTTGTCTTGCACTAATATGTTGAATGATACTCATAATATGGTTTTTAATTTTTTGCAAAAGTTTTCTCCCCAGCTTTTATAAGGGCCAGGAAGTCGTCAAAAAGATACCTTGAATCGTGTGGGCCGGGAGATGCCTCAGGATGGTACTGAACAGAAAATGCTTTTTTATCAATTACTTTAATTCCCGCTATCGTTTGATCATTTAAATGGATATGGGTGATCTCTAATTGATTTGATTTTTTTACCTCTTCTTCATCCACCGTAAACCCGTGGTTCTGGGAAGTGATTTCTCCTTTACCGGTAATTAAGTTTTTCACGGGGTGGTTGATGCCTCTATGGCCATGATGCATTTTATAGGTAGTAATACCACAGGCTCTTGCGAGCATCTGGTGTCCCAGGCAAATACCAAATAAAGGCTTGCCGGAGTCTAATATATTTTTGACGGTAGTTACCGCATAATCCATCACCGCTGGATCGCCCGGGCCATTGGAGATAAAATACCCGTCTGGATTCCAGGAATCCATTTCAGAAAAATCCGTTTTGGCCGGAAATACCTTACAATAACAGCCTCTTTTTACAAGATTGGTCAGAATGCTTGATTTGATGCCAAGATCAAGAACAGCTATCCTGATCCCAGCAGCCTCATCACCAATGGTATAAGCTTTCTTGGTGGCTACCACTGACGACAACTCAAGCCCTTCCATTTTGGGAATTTCAGCAAGGGCTTTTTTTAGGGCCTCCTTAGTATTTAATTCGGAAGAAATGATGCAGTTCATCGCCCCTTTATTACGAACATGCCTGACCAGCTTGCGGGTATCGATTCCGGAGATGCCAGTAACCCCATGATGCTCAAGGTATTCTTGAAGGCTCTTAGATGCTTTATACCTGCTGTAAATTTCAGAGAATTCATTGACGATGATGGCTCTCACTTTAGGGGTACTTGATTCTTCTTCGTCCTGGTCCATGACTCCGTAATTGCCAATATGGGCGGTGGTGTTGATGACCACCTGACCATAATAAGAGGGATCAGTATATATTTCCTGATATCCCGTCATGCCAGTATTGAAACAAATTTCTCCTCCCGCAGTACCGGGTTTTCCGATCAGGGTGCCCTCCATGTAGGTCCCATCTTCAAGTAGCAGGTGTGCTTTTTCTTTTTTAAATTCGGTCATCAAATTTTAAATCTCACTGCAAAAATAAAAAAAGGGATCGGATGTACACCCGATCCCTTTAAAAATAAGAGATATTTCTTATTATTTTTTCTCCTCCTCCTGATCTTCATCAGAATCATTCTCTTTTTCATTGGTCTCTTCAGCCTCAGGAGTTTCGGATACTTTAGCTTCCGCTTTAGGTGTTTCTTCACTTTTCTCTTCCTGAGCCTCTTCTACTTCGGGCTCTTCCACCTCAGGGACTGCTGTGGCCTCAGGCTCTTCCACTTCAGGAGCCACAGTGGCGGCTTCTGGTGTTTCCTCTTCTGCTGCCATTTCAGGAGCTGCTGCCTCTGCCTGCTTAGCCTCAGCATCAGTCGATTTTTTACCACCCCTCCGGCTTCTTCTGGTTTTTGATTTCGATGCCTTTTCTTCCTGTAGCATCAATTCATTATAATCAACCAGCTCGATAATGCACATCTCTGCATTGTCACCAAGCCTGTATCCGGTCTTAAGGATGCGGGTATAGCCACCTGGTCTTTCTGCGATATGAGACGCTACGTCATCAAAAAGGGTTTGAACAGACTCCTTATTTTGAAGGTACGAAAAAACCGTTCTTCTGGAGTGGGTTGTATCCTCTTTTGACTTGGTAAGCAATGGCTCTACATATTTCCTCAGGGCCTTGGCCTTGGGTACAGTAGTAGTAATCCTCTTATGTAAAATAAGGGAGGTCGCCATGTTGGACAGCATCGCTTTACGATGGGCTGATTTTCTGCTTAAGTGGTTAAATTTTTTACCGTGTCTCATGATGCCTTTATCATTTACCCGACGTTACCGTCCGGGATATTTTTACTCTTCTTCTAATTTATATTTGCCCAGGTCCATACCAAAAGTAAGGTTTTTCTCCTGGACCAGTTGCTCAAGTTCTGCAAGCGACTTTTTACCAAAGTTCCTGAACTTCATCATGTCAGAAATCTCCAACCTTACCAGGTCACCCAATGTTTTTACATCGGCAGCCTTAAGGCAATTATATGCTCTTACAGACAGATCCAAATCATTGAGTTGGGTTTTAAGCAGCTTCCTCATGTGCAACATTTCTTCATCCACCTGCTCGATCTCACCTTCTTTGTCAGATTCCAGCTCAATAGACTTATCAGAAAATAACATAAAATGCTGAATCAGGATGTGCGCTGCTCCTTCTAGTGCCAACTCAGGGTGAATAGAGCCATCAGTCTCAATATCAAGGATGAGCTGCTCATAGTCAGTCTTCTGCTCTACCCTGGTATTTTCTACGCTATATTTCACATTTTTTACTGGTGTAAATACTGCGTCAATAGGAATGAATCCAAATACCTGCTCATTGGGCTTGCTTTCTTCTGCGGGCAAGTACCCTCTGCCTTTGTCAACGGTAATTTCCATTTCAAACTCGGCTTTATCATCCAGATTACAGATGACAAAATCAGGGTTCAGAATTTCGAAAGCAGAGGTAAATTTACCAATATCACCTGCCTTGAATTGCTTTTGATTCTTGACAGTAACAGTTACCTTATTATCAAAAGACTCGCCGATTTTCCTAAAACGCACCATCTTAAGGTTCAGAATAATTTCTGAAACATCTTCTACAACCCCTTCGATGGTGGAAAATTCATGTAAAATACCGGGTACTTTGATACCAGTTATGGCATATCCCTCCAGTGAGGATAATAATATCCTTCTGAGTGCATTACCGATGGTAACGCCGTAACCTTTTTCCAAAGGTTTGAATGTAAATAGGCCGTGGAAATCATCGGCTTTTTCCATTACTACCTTTTCAGGCATTTGAAATGCTAATATTGACATATCTGATAGTCTGCTTTAAATTAAAATTATATTGATTACTTAGAGTAAAGCTCTACTATGAGCTGCTCATTAATATTCTCAGGAATCTCATCCCTTACCGGAAGCGCAATTAACTTTCCTGAAAGTTCACTGGAATCCCATTCCAGCCATGGATAACGCTTTGATGTAGCGGCGGCAAGACTATTAGTAATAGCCTCCAATGATTTTGAACGCTCTCTTACTGCGATGACATCACCTGGTTTCACAGAATAAGAAGGGATATTTACAATATCACCATTCACCGTAACGTGCTTGTGCAATACCAGCTGACGCGCTGACCTGCGCGATGGACCAATACCAAGACGGAACACAATATTATCCAGTCTGCCTTCCAATAACTGAAGTAATACCTCACCGGTAATACCTTCTTTACGAGAAGCCTTCTCGAAAAGATTAGCAAATTGCTTTTCCAACACACCATAGGTGTATTTGGCTTTCTGCTTTTCCATCAATTGAATTGCATATTCCGATTGTTTCCTCCTTCTGCCTTTACCGTGCATTCCGGGAGGGTAATTCTTTTTTTGCAAAGTTTTGCTGGGCCCGAATATCGGCTCACCAAATCTTCTGGCTTTTTTGTCTTTAGGTCCTCTGTATCTTGCCATCTCTTAAATAATAATTTTTTAAACTCTTCTACGCTTAGGTGGTCTGCAGCCGTTATGAGGCAGCGGGGTCACATCTGTAATCGCTGTGATCTCTATCCCTGTATTCTGGATCGTCCTGATTGCTGACTCTCTACCTGAGCCTGGGCCTTTCACAAAAACTTCTACCTTTCTAAGGCCAAGCTCATGGGCTTTTTGGGAACATTCCTGTGCGGCCACCTGTGCTGCATAAGGCGTATTTTTCTTAGATCCTTTAAAACCCATTTTACCTGCAGAAGCCCAGGAAATCACCTGGCCACTGGTATTGGTAATAGAGATTATAATATTGTTAAAGGAAGCTTTAATGTGGGCTTGCCCGATAGCTTCTACATTAACGACTCTTTTCTTTGCTTTATCTTTTCTTTTCTGTGCCATATCTTATACAGTTACCAAACTCCGGTTATTTAGTGGCCTTTTTCTTATTGGCTACTGTCTTTCTTTTTCCTTTCCGGGTTCTGGAGTTGTTTTTAGTCCGCTGTCCCCGTACTGGCAGCCCCTTTCTGTGACGCAGGCCGCGATAGCAACCAATGTCCATAAGCCTTTTGATGCTCAGCTGTACCTCAGATTTGAGTACACCCTCTACCTTAAACTGCTCAGTAATGAGCGTACGGATAGCGTTGGATTCCTCATCGGTCCAGTCTTTTACCTTTTTTTCTACATCTACCCCTGCCTGCTCCAGGATGCTATTGGCAGCACTTCTGCCAATGCCGTAAATGTAGGTCAGCGCTACTTCGCCTCTCTTATTGTCAGGGATATCAACTCCAGATATTCTAGCCATAATATTTTATCCTTGTCTTTGTTTAAACCTCGGATTCTTTTTATTGATTACATAGAGCCTGCCCTTTCTGCGTATAATCTTGCAGTCAGCGCTCCTCTTTTTAACAGATGTCTTTACCTTCATAACTCTTTATTTATATCTGTATACTATTCTTCCTTTGCTCAAATCGTAAGGTGACATTTCTAATTTTACTTTATCACCCGGTAAAATTTTAATATAGTGCATTCTCATCTTTCCTGAGATATGGGCCATCACCTGATGTCCGTTTTCAAGCTCTACCCTAAACCTGGCATTGCCAAGCGCCTCTATAATAGTACCGTCCTGCTCTATTGACTCTTGTTTGGCCATATTAAAATTTAAACACTTCTTCTATATACTTATGAGTCGTCAGAATTTCTGTTCCGGTCTCCAGCACTGCTACAGTATGCTCATAGTGTGCCGAAGGCTTTCTGTCAGAAGTTCTGATGGTCCACCCATCACTTTCCTGAATTACATTTCTGGTACCCAGGTTGATCATCGGTTCTATAGCGATTACCATCCCATGTTTCAGCAAGGTGCCTTTGCCCCTCTTTCCATAGTTGGGTACCTCAGGGCCTTCATGCAGACTTTTACCTACACCATGACCTACCAACTCCCGCACAATACCATACCCATAAGTCGAAACATGTTGCTGAACTGCAAATCCTATATCACCGATACGGTTTCCAGCTACAGCTACTTCGATACCTTTATAAAGTGACTCTTTTGTCACTTTCAATAACTTCAGCACTTCATCACTCACCGTTCCAATTGGGTAGGTATAAGCGCAG
This sequence comes from Cyclobacteriaceae bacterium, assembly GCA_041749015.1. Lineage (GTDB taxonomy): Bacteria > Bacteroidota > Bacteroidia > Cytophagales > Cyclobacteriaceae > JBGTCD01. The sequence continues at coordinate 93,030 of JBGTCD010000155.1, read as the reverse complement.
TCACTATGAAAGCCCTTGAAATACACCCCACAATCGATGGAGATGATATCGCCTTCCCTTAACTCGTAAGGGCCGGGAAATCCATGGACCACATTTTCATTCACTGAAATACACAGCGCTGATGGGAATCCATTATAATTTTTAAAAGATGGTTTCCCTCCATGATCCTGGATAAAGGCTTCAGCTACTTTATCCAAATCCCCGGTTTTCACGCCGGGCTTTACCATACGAGCTACTTCGCCATGTGCTTGTCCTAATATTTCAGCACCTTCTTTAATGATCTCTATTTCCTCAAGGGACTTGTAGTGAATCATCAAACTTTAAGCTACGGCAGCCTGAGAACGTCCTTTAACTCTACCTGACTTCATCATACCTTCATAGTGCCTCATGAGCAGATAACTTTCAATCTGCTGCAAGGTATCTAGAATTACCCCTACCATGATCAGCAATGAAGTACCTCCATAAAACTGAGCAAAGGTTTGGTTGACTCCTGCCATAACAGCAAAAGCAGGTAAAATAGCCACAATGGCCAAAAATATTGATCCAGGTAAAGTAATCCTGGTCAATACAGTATCTATAAATTCAGAGGTCGCTTTACCCGGTTTAATACCAGGTACAAACCCTCCGTTTCTTTTAAGGTCATCAGCAATCTGGTTAGGATTGACTGTAATGGCAGTGTAGAAGAAGGTAAACAACAGTACCAATATGAAAAACACAGTGTTATATTGCCACGATGTGAAATCAGAAAAGGTAGACCCTATGTAAGCCCCAACGTCACTTTCAGCCCAGATACCCCCTAAAAGTGGAGGCAAAAACATTAAGGACTGTGCAAAGATAATTGGCATTACTCCAGAGGAGTTGACCTTTAAAGGTACATACTGCCGCTGCCCTCCATAAGATTTACTCCCTACCACCTGCTTGGCATATTGCACAGGTATTCTGCGCACTGCCTGGGTCAGCATCACCACGGCCATCACTACAAAGAACAAAGCTACCATCTCTAAAACGAAGAGAAGAGCACCATTCATGCCTCTGGAAATAGCCTCAGCCACCAGTGATCCGGGAAATCTTGAAATAATCCCGATCATGATCAGCATAGAAATACCGTTACCGATACCCTTGTCTGTAATCCGCTCACCAAGCCACATACAAAACATGGTACCGGATACCAGAATGATCATGGATGATATCTGGAAGAAAGGACCCGGGTTTAATATGGCTGCAGAATCTACAGTTGCCGCCAGATACCCTGCTGATTGAGCCAAAGTAATAATGATAGTTAAAACCCTGGTAATCTGCGTAATTCTCTTCCTGCCAGAATCCCCTTCTTTCTGAAGCTTTTGAAAATAGGGTACTGCTACGGTAAGCAGCTGCACCACAATAGCGGCAGAAATATAAGGCATGATACCTAATGCCAGAATGGAAGCCCTGCTAAAGGACCCTCCAAGAAATGTATTCAATAAGTCAAATATTCCTCCCTGCGGATCAGTGAGGAGATTGGGATCAATACCCGGTAATACCACAAAAGAACCTAACCGGAAAATTATCAGGAACCCAATCGTATTCAGGATCCTAACCCGGAGGTCTTCAATGGAAAATATGTTTTTAATCGTTGAAAAAAACTTTTTCATAATTAAAGTTTGGTCGCTTTTCCACCAGCTTTTTCAATTGCCTCTATTGCTGCAGCAGAGAAAGCATGTGCCTCTACATTCACTTTAGACTTTAATTCTCCTTTGGCCAAAACTTTAATAAGGTCATTCTTTCCAACCAATCCATTATCTACCAAAAGCGCTACATTAATGTCTTTGGCTTTGGTTTTTTGTGCCAGATCTTCAAGAGTACTCAAGTTAACTGGCTTATATTCTACACGGTTAGGGTTGTTAAATCCAAACTTAGGTACCCGCCTCTGAAGGGGCATCTGGCCACCCTCAAAACCTATTTTCTTAGAGTATCCTGAGCGAGATTGTGCACCCTTATGTCCTTTAGTGGATGTACCACCTCTACCGGATCCTTCCCCACGTCCCAGACGTTTGTTTTTCTTTACAGAACCTTCAGCAGGTTTTAACGTATGTAATTTCATTGCTAGTTACCTTATATACTTTATCTTAATACCTGGAACCACTATTTTTTATGCTTTTTCAACGCTCACCAAATGGTGCACCTTGTTGATCATACCCTGAATCTGGGGGGTAAGTTCTACCTCCACAGTACGGTTGATTCTGCCGAGCCCCAAAGCCTGAATGGTTCTCTTTTGATTCTCAGGCCTCTTAATGGTACTCCTTATTTGTGATATTTTTACTTTTGCCATTGTATCAGCCGTTAAATACTTTTGATAATGAAATCCCTCTATACTGTGCTACAGTAAACGGATCTCTCATTTTTGAAAGTGCGTCAAAAGTAGCTTTCACCACATTATGTGGATTTGATGACCCTTTGGACTTGGCTAGTACATTATGTACTCCCGCACTCTCCAATACTGCACGCATGGCACCACCGGCTATTACACCTGTACCAGGAGCAGCAGGCTTGAGCAATACAAATCCACCGCCAAACTTTCCGAGACCTTCGTGAGGAATGGTACCATTAAGAACCGGAACTTTGAACAAATTCTTTTTTGCATCGTCCACGCCCTTGGTGATGGCATCAGTCACCTCATTGGCCTTGCCAAGTCCGTATCCTACCACACCATGACCATCTCCTACTACCACAATGGCGGAGAAGCTAAAGCGGCGACCGCCTTTCACTACTTTGGCCACCCTTTTGATAGCAACTACGCGCTCCTTGAGATCAATCTCGCTGGCTTTTACTCGTCTGATATTACTTTGCGACATAATAATTTAAAATTTTAGGCCTCCTTCTCGGGCACTTTCAGCCATGGCTTTTACTTTGCCATGATACAAATACCCGCCACGGTCAAAAACCACGGTTTCGATGCCACTTGACTTAGCTTTTTCAGCAATCAGAGACCCTAATTTTTTAGAATCTTCTATATTGGTATTGTCCTTTGCCCCTTCAAGCTCACGAGTAGAAGCAGCAACTAAGGTATGCCCATCCTGATCATTGATGATCTGAGCATAAAGACCTCTATTGCTTTTGAACACAGAAAGACGTGGTCTCTCTGCGGTTCCGGCGATCTTTTTACGAATCCCTTTACGGATTCTGAATCTTCTGTTATTTTTTACTAACGCCATAACGATAATTATTTAGCGGCTGTTTTACCAGCTTTTCTTCTAACCTGCTCACCCACAAATCTTACACCTTTACCTTTGAAAGGCTCTACTTTTCTCAGAGATCTGATCTTGGCAGCAATCTGCCCTACCAGTTGTTTATCGATACCTTCTAATGTCACTATTGGATTCTTACCTTTTGCAGTTTCAGCAGCAACCTTAATTTCAGGTGGCACACCCACTACAAAAGTGTGAGAATAACCTAAGCTCAATTCAAGAACATTATTCTGAGCAGTAGCTTTGTAACCTACTCCTACAAGTTCCAACTCTTTCTTATAGCCCTGGTGAACACCTTCCACCATATTATTGATCAATGAGCGGTAAAGGCCATGCATTGCTTTATGGCGCTTTTGCTCAGTGGGTCTTTTCACTACGATATTACCCTCTTCTTCAGTGATTGTAATATCACTATCAATTTTTTGAGATAACTCTCCCTTTGGACCTTTTACCTTGATGGTGCTGGTCTCCTTAGAGTACTCATAAGTAACTCCTTCGGGTAATTTTACGGGCTGATTTCCTATACGTGACATGGTGTCTCTAATTCAATATTTTTAATACACGTAACACAATACTTCTCCACCAATATTAAGGTTTCTTGCCTCTTTATCGGTCATCACCCCCTGAGAGGTGGACAGTATGGCTACTCCTAATCCGTTAAGAACCCGGGGCAAATTATCAGACTGGACATACTTCCTCAATCCTGGCTTGCTGACGCGCTCCAGATGGGTCACTGCTGATTTTTTCGAAACAGGGTTAAACTTCAGAGCGATTTTAATCAAGCCCTGATTGTTGTCGGTATCCTCAAACTTGTAGTTTTGGATATACCCCTTCTCGAAAAGCACCTTGGTCAACTCCTTCTTAATGCTGGAGGCAGGCACCTCAACCACTCTGTGGTTGGCTTTTATCGCGTTTCTAACGCGGGTTAAATAATCGGCTATCGGGTCCGTCATATCCTTTAATTAATAAAATAAATTTGCACCCCCCAAATGGGCCTGCAAAGATACGGAACTATATTTATTTTTAAAACTTAAAATTTTTTATTTACCAGCTAGATTTAGTTACACCTGGTATCTTTCCTTCAAGAGCCATTTCTCTAAAAACTACCCTTGAAATTCCGAATTTCCTCATGTAACCTCTGGGTCTGCCTGTGAGCTTGCATCTGTTGTGAAGCCTTACAGGAGAAGCATTTTTAGGCAGCTTGTCAAGTGCCTGATAATCTCCCGCTTCCTTTAACGCTTTACGCTTTGCTGCATACCGCGCCACAAGTTTTTCCCTTTTTCTCTCTCTGGCCTTAATTGATTCTTTCGCCATAATAATTATTGATTTTTGCTGGCGAATGGCATTCCAAACGCCTTTAATAATTCAAAACATTCCTCATCGGTCTTTGCGGAAGTCACAATGTTGATATCCATACCGTTGATCTTGTTCACCTTTTCAATGCTGATTTCAGGAAAAATGATCTGCTCCTTCACCCCAATGGTGTAGTTGCCCCTGCCATCAAAACTTTTGTCGCTGACACCCCTGAAGTCTCTTACTCTGGGAAGTGCCACACTCAATAGCCTGTCAATGAATTCATACATCCGCTCCCCACGCAAGGTTACTTTTGCACCAATAGGCATCCCTTCTCTCAACTTAAAGTTGGACACGGATTTCTTGGCAATGGTGGCTACAGCTTTTTGTCCGGAGATAGAAGTCAATTCCTCCACACCCTGATCCACAAGTTTTTTGTCTGCCACTGCAGCACCAATACCCTTATTGATACAAATCTTTTCCAGCTTCGGTACTTCCATGATGGATTTATACTGAAACTTCTCCATTAGAGCAGGAACGATTTCATTTAAATACTTCTCTTTTAATCTCGGATTAGCCATTTTTTATAAATTCTCCGGTTTTCTTTGAATACCTCTGAAGCTTACCTTTGCTATCAGGCTTTCTACCCACGCGTGTACCCTGGCCTGTTGCCGGGTCTACTACCATGAGATTGCTGATATGTATAGCAGCTTCTGTCTTTTGAATGCCTCCCTCAGGCTTGCTGGCAGATGGTTTGATATGTTTGGTTACCATATTGATTCCTTCTACAAAGGCGCGATTCTTGGCAGGTACTACCTCCAATACTTTGCCTGTTTTGCCACGGGCATTACCAGAAAGCACCTTTACGGTGTCACCTTTTCTGATGTTTAATTTGATGTTTTTTGTCTTGGTCGCCATAATATTAAATTACTTCAGGGGCCAGGGATACAATTTTCATAAACTGCTTATCGCGAAGCTCACGGGCTACAGGTCCGAAGATCCTGGTACCTCTTGGCTCGTCATTGGCAGTGAGCAATACGGCAGCATTGTCTTCAAAGCGAATATAAGAGCCATCTTTTCTCCTGATTTCTTTCTTGGTCCTTACGATAACAGCTCTGGAAACAGTCCCCTTTTTGAGACTGCTGGAAGAAAGGGCAGATTTAACAGACACAACAATCTTATCACCAATGCGGGCATAACGCTTGCCTGTCCCTCCCAATACGCGAATACATAATACCTCTTTGGCACCACTGTTATCCGCTACACTTAGTCTTGATTCCTGCTGTATCATGATTATTTAGCCTTTTCAATTATTTCGATTAGTCGCCACCTTTTGTTTTTACTCAAAGGGCGGGTCTCCATGATTTTTACAGTATCACCGATACCGCATTCATTTTTTTCATCATGGGCAGTAAGTTTGGTGGTCTTTCCAATAAACTTACCATACATAGGGTGCTTGATACGGCGTGATATTGCCACGGTGATGGATTTCTCCATTTTGTCGCTTACCACCTTACCAATTCTCTCTTTTCTTAAATTTCTTTCCATTTCCATGAAATATTTATGATGTCTTAGCTTTCAACTCAGTTTTTAACCTTGCCACCAGCCGTCTTGTATGCTTGATTTTCATGGGATTCTCTATAGGCGATATCTCATGGGAAAATTTCATTTTATTCAGGTTGTCAGTTTCACTGGCAATTTTCTGATTTAATTCCTCCAGACTGAGGGAGCGTATTTCTGAGTTTTTCATCGTTTCTTTTATTCAGCGTAATCTTTACGAACAGTAAACTTGGTTCTAACAGGGAGCTTTTGCTCTGCAAGCCTCAAAGCCTCACGGGCAAGTTCACGGGTTACACCACCAGCTTCAAATAGGATGGTGCCTGGTCTTACTGTTGCTACCCAATATTCAGGAGCACCTTTACCCTTACCCATCCGTACCTCTGCAGGTTTTTTGGTGATGGGTTTGTCAGGGAAAATCCTGATCCATACCTGACCTTCACGCTTCATAGCACGGGTCATGGCAATCCTGGCAGCCTCTATCTGCCTTGAAGTAATCCATCCAGGCTCCAGCGATTTGATAGCAAAGGATCCGAAAGCAATGGTATGCCCACGCTGGGCAATGCCTTTTACCCGGCCCTTCTGCTTCTTTCTGAATTTGGTTCTTTTCGGTTGTAACATCGTAACAAAATATTTTTTTATACCAAAACCCTATACCAGGTATTAGGAGGTCCTTCTCCTTTTGGGTCCTTCATTACCTCTCTTGCGCCCACCCCCGCCTCTGTTAGGTCCGGCTCCAGGGCCTGAACCCTGAGCACTCGACAACCCTACATTTGGAGAAAGGTCACGCTTGCCGTAAATCTCACCTTTGAATACCCATACCTTGATGCCAATCTTTCCATACACTGTATGAGACTCAGAAATAGCATAGTCGATATCAGCTCTCAGAGTGTGCAAAGGAATTCTACCTTCTTTATACTGCTCTGTACGAGCCATCTCAGCACCACCAAGACGTCCGGCAACTTTTATTTTGATGCCTTCCGCACCTACCCTCATGGCAGAAGCAATGGCTTGTTTCATAGCCCTTCTGTATGAAATCCTTGCAGCAATCTGCTGCGCAATAGATTCACCTACCAGCTTGGCATCAAGCTCAGGTCTTTTGATCTCAAAGATGTTGATCTGCACATCTTTGTTGGTGAGTTGTTTTAACTCTTCCTTAATTTTATCTACTTCAGAGCCACCCTTGCCGATAACGACACCGGGGCGTGCAGTATGAATAGTCAGGGTGATCCTCTTTAAAGTCCTTTCGATGACAACTTTAGAGATGCCACCTTTTGGAATCCGTGCCTCCACATATTTTCTGATCTTATGATCCTCAACCAGCTTGTCAGATAGTGACTTTCCGCCATACCAGTTAGAATCCCATCCTTTGACGATTCCTAGTCTAAAACCTATAGGGTTTACTTTTTGTCCCATTTGATCTATTCTTTTTCGTTGTTTTGTTCCTCGACAACCTCTGCAGAAGCGGCCGTGCCATTAAGCGCATCGATTATTAAAGTCACATGATTCGACCTTTTTCTGATTCTATGTGCTCTACCTTGTGGTGCCGGTCTCAGGCGCTTAAGCATCCTGCCGCTATCCACGAAAATTTCTTTTACATAAAGATCCACATCCTCAAGACGGGTGTCTTCATTCTTTTGCTGCCAGTTGGCAATAGCAGAAAGGAGTAATTTTTCCAATCTGATTGCACCCTGGTTGGGTTCAAATTTGAGGATGTTTAGGGCTTTGTCTACCCGTTCCCCTCTGACCAAATCAGCCACCAACCTCATTTTACGAGGTGAGGTAGGAACATTATTAAGTTTAGCAACTGCCTCCATTATCTTTTACCTTTATCTTTCTTACCAATATGGCCCCTAAAGTTTCTGGTGGGAGCAAATTCACCAAGCTTGTGGCCTACCATATTCTCAGTGACAAACACCGGAATAAACTTGTTACCATTATGCACTGCGATAGTATAACCTACAAAATCAGGTGAAATCATGGACCTTCTTGACCAGGTTTTGATCACGGATTTTTTTCCGGAATCATTCATTGCATCAACCTTTTTTTCAAGTCTGAAATCAATGTAGGGGCCTTTTTTTAGTGATCTTGACATCTTATTTCTTTCTCTTAGCGATAATTAATTTATCCGAATACTTCTTAGGGCTTCTGGTTTTCTTCCCTTTTGCATACAGTCCGTTTCTAGAGCGCGGATGCCCACCAGAGGCTTTTCCTTCACCACCACCCATCGGGTGATCCACAGGGTTCATAGCTACACCACGAACACGAGGCCTTCTGCCTAACCAACGATTCCTACCCGCTTTACCGAGCACTTCATTCATGTGATCAGGGTTGGAAACAGATCCGATCGTTGCCATAGCTGCAGAAAGTACCATCCGCATCTCACCTGAAGGCATCTTTAAGGTAGAGTACTTACCCTCTCTTGCCAATAGCTGTGCATACGAACCTGCACTTCTTGCCAATGCTGCGCCTTTCCCAGGCTTAAGCTCCACATTGTGTACAATTGTACCCAGCGGAATTTTGCCCAAAGGCATCGCATTACCAACCTCAGGTGCCACATCAGGACCTGACATAATAGTTTGCCCTACTTTTAATCCTTCTGGGGCGATGATGTATGTCTTTTCACCGTCCACGTAGTAAATCAATGCTATCCTTGCTGAACGGTTAGGGTCATATTCGATACCTTGTACCACACCCGGTACCCCAACCTTGTCACGCTTCATATCAATGATGCGAAGTCTCTTTTTGTGACCTCCGCCTACATTTCTTGTAGTCATGCGGCCATCACTATTCCTACCACCAGTTCTTTTGGTGCTGGTAAGCAGGCTCTTTTCAGGTGTATCCTTGGTGATCTCAGAGAAGGAAGATCCTAATCTGAATCGTTGGCCCGGTGTTACTGGTTTAAATTTCTTAATCGCCATCTCTGAATTCTAATTTAAATGCTGCTGTAAAAATCAATTACATCTCCCTCCGCAACCGTCACAATAGCTTTTTTGAATGATGGTTTCCTTCCTTCAATAATTCTTGACTTGGTGTACTTGGATTTTTTCTTACCCAGGTAGTTCATCGTCCTGACAGACTCCACAGTGACGCCATAGGTCTTCTCCACCTCTTTTTTGATGATCACCTTATTGGCATCATTATCTACAATGAATCCGTATTTGCCCTTTTCATTAAGAGCAGATACTTTTTCAGTTACTATGGGTTTTTTCAATACAGTCATCGTATTACTTGTTAAATATTTCTTCTACCTTTTTTATGGAGCTTTCGCTAAAAAGTACCTGATCTGCATGCAGCAAATCATAGGTATTTAAACCATTAAGGGTAGTGATTTTAGTGTTTTTAAGATTCCTGCCTGAAAGCACTACATTCTTATCGTTTTCAGCCAGTACCAATAAGGTCTTCTTATCATTCAATGACAAAGCCTGAAGCATGCCCAAAAAATCCTTAGTCTTTGGAACCTCAAATGTGAAATCTTCCAAAATGGAAATGCCCTTTTCTTTTGCCTTATAAGTCAGAGCAGACTTCCGAGCTAATACCTTTACCTTTTTATTAAGCTTGAAAGAGTAGTCCCGGGGTCTTGGTCCGAAGACAGTACCACCACCTTTGAAAATAGGCGATTTGATACTACCTGCACGGGCCGTTCCGGTACCTTTCTGCTTTTTGATCTTCCGGGTAGATCCGGTCACCTCTGCGCGCTCCTTGGTCTTGTGAGTCCCCTGCCTCTTGTTGGCCAGGAATTGTTTCACATCAAGGTAGATGGCATGGTCATTAGGCACAATGCTGAATATATCTTTATTAAGCTTGATCTTCCTGCCGGTGTCCTCACCACTATTTTTTAATACTGAAATTTCCATTATTTCTCAAGGATTACAGTTGAGTTTTTGGCGCCCGGTACCGCCCCACTTACCAGGATTAAATTTTTGTCAGGGAATATTTTGACCACTTTAAGGTTGATGGTTTTTACCCGATCGTTACCCATCCTGCCGGCCATACGCACACCCTTAAATACACGGGCAGCAAATGAGGCATTACCGATAGATCCCGGTGCACGCTCTCTGTTGTGCTGGCCGTGAGTGGCATCGCCTACTCCAGCAAAGCCATGACGCTTTACTACACCCTGGAAACCTTTACCTTTAGAAGTACCAATGGCATCCAGGAAATCGCCCTCCTTGAATACATCTCCTACTTTGATTTCTTGTCCCAAAGTGACATCATTATCAAATTCGATTCTGAAATCACGGAATTCCACAACATCTGTCTTTGGGGTGGTCTTGGCTTTAGAAAAATGGCCTTGAAGGGCTTTAGGAGTATTTTTCTCCTTCCTTTCACCAAAGCTAAGCTGCACTGCCCGATAACCGTCAGTGTCCGGATTTTTGACCTGGGTGACCACACAGGGTCCCGCTTCAATTACAGTACAGGGAATATTTTTCCCGTTTGTATTGAAGACACTGGTCATACCTATTTTTTTTCCTATTATTCCTGACATCTTTGTCTATTGTTATTACATTTCTTTGGCCACAAAAATTGGAATTTGCGCAAAAGGACTGCAAAGATAGTAAATTAAATTTTCAGGCCAAAAAGAAGTTTGCGATTTGACCCTGAATTTTCCAACAAAATTATTCCACTTCTATAAAAGGGGAGAAATTCTGATTTGGGATAAAAAAAGAACCAATATCAGCTGATCATTGGTTCTTCAATAATTTTTTATCTAAGTCCTGTCACACCTTGATCTCTACATCTACCCCACTGGGTAATTCGAGCTTCATCAGGGCATCTACAGTTTTGCTGCTGTTAGAATAAATATCCACCAGACGCTTGTAGGTACAAAGCTGAAACTGCTCACGCGCTTTTTTATTAACGTGAGGGGACCTGAGCACGGTAAACTTTTCCTTTTCGGTAGGCAAGGGGATTGGTCCGCTTACTACAGCACCGGTAGTTTTTACCGCCCTTACAATCTTTTCTGAAGACTTATCTACCAGATTGTGATCGTAGGACTTAAGTTTAATTCTAATCTTCTGATTCATGTTTAAATTATTTTACTGCTACTCCCTTTACCTGCTCGATAACGGATTCAGCGATATGTTTAGGTACAATCTCATAGTGAGAGAAAGTCAGTGCTGCTGAAGCTCTTCCAGAAGAAATGGTACGGAGATCCGTCACATATCCGAAAAGCTCTGAAAGCGGCACATCGGCTTTCACTACCTGCGCACCACCTTTGGTATCCATACCCTTCATGATGCCCCTTCTCTTGTTAAGGTCACCAGTTACAGGACCCGTGTACTCATCAGGTGTCACCACCTCAACCGACATAACCGGCTCCATAATATGAGGCGTAGCTTTTTTAGCTGCTTCCTTAAAACCTATTCTGGCTGCCATCTCAAATGATAAGGCATCAGAGTCAACATCATGGAATGAACCATGAAATAGTCTCACATACATGGAATCCACAGGATAGCCCGCTAAAGGCCCATTCTTCATGGCCTGCTCAAATCCTTTTTGAATAGCAGGGATAAATTCTTTAGGAATCACACCACCTACGATCTTATTATCAAATTCCAAACCGGGCAAACCATCAGGTCTCGGCCCTAGTTCAAATACAATATCAGCGAATTTACCTCTACCACCAGTCTGCTTCTTGTAGACCTCTTTGTGCTCCACATTTTGAGTAAGGGTCTCTTTATAAGCTACTTGTGGTGCGCCTTGGTTGATCTCCACCTTAAATTCACGTTTCAGCCTGTCGATAATAATTTCCAGGTGCAACTCTCCCATTCCTCTAAGTACGGTCTGACCAGTTTCATGATCGGTATTTACATGAAGGGTAGGATCTTCCTCTACGAGCTTAGAGATCGCATTGCCGAGCTTATCTACATCAGCCTGAGTCTTTGCTTCTATCGCATAGCCAATTACCGGCTCTGGGAAGGTCATAGACTCCAGTACAATTTTCTTTTTCTCATCAACCAGAGTATCTCCGGTTTTGATATCCTTAAATCCAACACCAGCACAGATATCTCCGGCCTCTACATAATCGATTGGATTTTGCTTATTAGAATGCATTTGCATCAATCTGGAAATACGCTCTTTCTTTTCGGTCCTCATATTGAATACATAAGAACCAGCATCCAGCTTACCAGAATACACCCTGAAAAAGCAAAGCCTTCCAACGAAAGGATCAGTGGCAATTTTGAAAGCTAATGCAGCAAATGGTGCACTAGCATCCGGTGGCCGCTCTTCTTCCTTATCAGTATCAGGATTCAAACCCTTTACGGGAGGTAAGTCCATTGGTGAAGGCAGGAATGCACATACAGAGTCAAGCATGGCCTGTACTCCTTTATTTTTAAACGCCGATCCACAAAGGACAGGAGAGAATGACATATCAATCACTGCAGCTCTGATGGCAGCACGCATTTCATCTTCGGTGATTGAATCAGGGTCATCGAAGAATTTTTCAAGAAGGGCATCATCATATTCTGCTACGTTCTCTACAAGTTTTTGTCTCCACTCCAAAACGGTCTCCTCAAGATCAGCAGGAATATCAATCACACTGTAAGTCATACCAAGGTCATCCTCATTCCAGATGATGGCCTTGTTGGTAATCAGGTCGACCACCCCTTTGAATGATTCTTCAGCTCCAATAGGAACTTGAAGCGGCACAGGGTTTGCCCCTAACTTCTCTTTAATTTCTTTAACTACGTTGAAAAAGTCCGCACCCGCCCGGTCCATTTTATTTACAAAACAAATCCTGGGGACACCATACTTATCTGCTTGACGCCATACAGTCTCCGACTGAGGCTCTACACCAGAAACTGCACAAAATAAAGCAACCGCGCCATCAAGCACCCTTAAGGAACGCTCTACCTCTACGGTAAAATCAACGTGGCCCGGAGTATCAATAATGTTAATTCTAAAATCTTTGGTTTCGTCTGTAACCTGACCTTGCTTGGATGGATACTTCCAGTACGTAGTGGTGGCAGCAGAGGTGATAGTAATACCGCGTTCCTGCTCCTGCTCCATCCAGTCCATAGTGGCCGCTCCATCATGCACTTCACCTATCTTGTGGCTCAGTCCGGTATAAAAGAGGACCCTCTCAGTAGTGGTGGTTTTTCCGGCATCAATGTGGGCCATGATACCGATATTCCTTAAATAATTTAAATCTCTAATCTTTGCCATTCTATCTGTACTATCAATTAAAATCTGAAATGGGAGAAAGCTTTATTAGCCTCTGCCATTCTATGGATATCATCCTTCTTCTTCACCGCGGCACCTTCACCTTTTGATGCAGCAATGATCTCCCCTGCCAATCGGTCTACCATTGTTTTCTCGCCCCTCAGTCTGGCATATTGTATCATCCATTTGATGCCCAGGGTGATCTTGCGATCAGGTCTTACCTCCAGAGGTACCTGAAAAGTGGCTCCACCTACTCTGCGACTTTTTACTTCTACGGATGGCATGATGTTGTTAAGAGCTTTCTTCCAAACCTCCAGGCCATTTTCGCTGGTCTTGGATTCCACCTGCTCCAGGGCATCATAAAAAATATTAAAGGTGAGGTTCTTTTTACCGTCCTTCATCATGTAATTGACGAACTTGGTTACCAGCACATCCTGAAACTTAGGATCTGGCAGAATGTATTTCTTCTTTGGTTTTGACTTTCTCATCTGGGCTTATAATATTTTATTTTTTAGGCATTTTGGCTCCATACTTCGACCTTCTTTGGGTCCTGCCACTTACTCCGGCGGTATCAAGAGCACCTCTAATGATGTGGTATCTTACTCCTGGAAGGTCCTTTACCCTGCCTCCACGGATCAGCACGATGGAGTGTTCTTGTAAATTGTGACCTTCACCCGGGATGTAGGCATTGACCTCTTTACCGTTGGTAAGCCTTACCCTTGCCACCTTCCTCATAGCTGAGTTAGGCTTTTTGGGTGTGGTAGTGTACACACGGGTGCAAACACCCCTCCTCTGAGGACAAGAATCCAAGGCTGGTGATTTAGACTTTGAAGTCAGTTTTTTACGGCCCTTTCTTACTAATTGCTGAATAGTTGGCATCTACTAATTTTTTAAAATCTCTTCTATGTCAAAATTTTGGACTGCAAAGGTAAAGAAACCTTATGATTTATCAAATTACTCAATGTTAATTTATTGGTAATTTCCAGTCCTCTAAAATAAAACAACAGCTGACCCAGGCAATCATGTAAATTGCTTTGAATCAGCCGTTGTGTAGGATCAATCAGGCTTCACCCACAGTTCCCCCAAAGTTTATAGGGAATTTCGGGGCTTCCTCCGACTTCTTTATCGGTCCAAAAGTGTCCTCGTACTTCTTAATATTGTCACTGAGTGCATGAAGCAATCGCTTGGCATGCTCCGGCGTGACAACAATCCGTGATTTCACTTTTGCCTTTGGTACACCGGGCATCAATCTGATAAAATCAATCACAAATTCACTATTGGAATGTGCGATCATCGCAAGATTAGCATAAACTCCTTCAGCAATCTCCTCAGACAATTCTATATTAATCTGATTAGGATTCTGTGCCTTTTTGGGCTTGTCTTTAGGATTTTCTGCCATAGCCAATTATTTATCTTCCTGTAATTCTTTATCTGCTTTTACGGTCTTTTCTTCTTTTGCAGACATGAGCTGATCGTATTCCTCCTGAGAGCCAACAATCAATTCTTTAAATCTGCGCTGACCAGTACCGGCAGGGATTAAGTGCCCTACGATAACGTTTTCCTTCAAGCCTTTCAGATTATCGCTCTTGCCTTTTATAGAGGCTTCACTCAGTACTTTGGTTGTTTCCTGGAATGAGGCTGCTGAAAGGAAGCTTTCGGTCTTCAATGAGGCCTGTGTAATACCCTGAAGGGTTGGCTTTGATACAGCGGGGATAGCGTCTCTAACTCCCACTACCTTCATGTCCTTGCGCTTAAGGGATGAATTTTCATCTCTAAGAGCTCTTGGACTTACAATCTGGCCGGGCTTCATATTGGTAGACTCTCCGGATTCAAGAACCACCTTTTTATCAAGGATGAGATCATTTTCTTCCGCAAATTGAAATTTATCAACAATCTCTCCAGGCAGAAAACTGGTATCACCAGCATCCAGGATCTGAACCTTCTGCATCATTTGGGAAACGATTCCCTCAATATGCTTATCGTTTATTTTTACACCCTGAAGGCGGTATACTTCCTGAATCTCATTTACAAGATATTCCTGTACCGCAGTAGGTCCTTTGATATCCAAAATATCAGAAGGGGTAACGGCTCCGTCAGAAAGCGGATATCCAGCCTTAACAAAGTCATTGTCCTGAACCAGAATGTGTTTAGAAAGCGATACCAAGTAGCGCTTTTTCACCCCATCCTTGGATTCTACATAAATCTCACGATTACCACGCTTGATGCCGCCATAAGTTACCACGCCATCAATCTCACTCACTACAGCAGGATTAGAAGGGTTTCTTGCCTCGAATAACTCAGTCACCCTTGGCAGACCACCTGTAATATCCCTTGATTTACCCATAGACCTTGGTATTTTTACCAATACCTGACCAGGCTTGATCTTATCGCCTGCCTGTACAGCTAGGTGGGCTCCTACAGGAATGTTGTAGGATTTAGTTTCCGACTTGCCTTTTACAATCAGCGCAGGGTTCTTAGCCTTATCTTTAGTATCAATAATTACCTTTTCACGGTGACCTGTTTGCTCATCAGACTCTTCACGGAATGTGATACCTTCAATGATCGCATCATATTCGATAGCACCTTCGAATTCGGACAAAATAACAGCGTTGTAAGGATCCCAGTAACATAGTTCGTCACCTTTCTCTACAGCCTGACCTTCTTTCACCTTAAGATAAGCACCGTAAGGTACGTGATTGGTCATCAGTACTTTTTTAGACTTTTTATCCACAATCCTCACCTCACCGGTACGGCCCATTACGACCTCAACCTTTTCACCTTCATTATTAGTGGTGTTAAGTGGCCTCAATCCTTCAAACTCAATAGTTCCCTGGAATTTGGCTTTGATGGTTGCATCTACCGCAATGTTAGATGCAGTACCACCTACGTGGAAGGTTCTCAGCGTAAGCTGAGTACCAGGCTCACCAATGGATTGCGCTGCAATAACGCCCACAGCCTCTCCTACTTCTACAAGCCTGCCTGTAGCAAGGTTACGGCCATAGCAATGTGAACAACCACCATATCGGGTCTCGCAAGTCAACAATGACCTGATTTCCACCTCTTCAATATTAGTTTCTTCGATTTTATCTATGGTGTCTTCGGTAATTTCCTCCCCGGCTTCGATGATTAGTTCATCGGTGATCGGATCGTATACATTATTTACCGTTACCCGTCCCAGGATTCTTTCACCCAGTGACTCTACCACCTCTTCGTTGTCCTTGAGAGCAGTGACAGTAAGCCCTCTAAGGGTACCACAGTCATGCTCTGAGATTACCAGGTCTTGAGCCACATCCACCAACCTACGGGTAAGATACCCGGCATCGGCTGTTTTAAGTGCGGTATCGGCAAGACCTTTACGGGCACCATGTGTAGAAATAAAGTATTCAATTACATCCAGTCCTTCTTTAAAGTTAGACAGAATGGGGTTTTCAATAATTGCACCTACAGATCCCGCGAGGTTTTTCTGTGGTTTAGCCATCAGACCTCTCATACCTCCAAGCTGCCTGATCTGCTCCCGTGATCCTCTGGCACCGGAGTGCATCATCATATAGATGGAGTTGAATCCCTGCTGGTCCTCTTCCAACTGATTCATCAAGGTATTGGTCAACAGGGTATTGGTCCTGGTCCAGATATCAATAACCTGGTTGTACCGCTCATTGTCGGTAATCAGACCCATGAGGTAGTTATTCCAAACACCGTCAACCTCTGCTTTTGCATTGGCTACTAGTTTTTCCTTTTCTTCAGGAATCGCAACATCATTTAGGCCCATAGACAATCCGCCTTTGTAAGCCATAAAGAATCCAAGTGATTTTATCTCATCAAGGAAATGTGCGGTCCGAGCCACCCCGGCAATTTTATACACATCAGAAATAATTGTCTGAAGTTTTTTCTTGGTAAGCAGTTCATTTACAAAGCCTACACCTTCAGGTACAAACTGATTGAAAATAACCCTGCCCGCGACGGTTTCAATGATCTCTGTGTGAAGTTCACCATTTTTATCGCGGACTTTTGCTCTAACCTTAATGTTAGCATGCTTGCTCACAAGGCCTTCATTGATAGCAATGATCACCTCTTCAGGGCCATAAAAAGTCATTCCCTCACCCTTTATAGGATAATCCTTAGTGCTTTTGCGGCCTTTGGTAACATAATATAGTCCCAATACCATGTCCTGAGAAGGTACGGTGATTGGCGCTCCGTTAGCTGGATTGAGGATGTTATGAGAAGACAACATTAACAATGAAGCTTCCAATATGGCCTCATGACCAAGGGGTACGTGTACCGCCATCTGGTCACCATCAAAGTCAGCATTAAAAGCCGTACACACCAAAGGGTGCAACTGGATCGCTTTACCCTCGATCAGCTTAGGCTGGAAAGCCTGAATCCCCAATCTGTGCAAGGTAGGAGCCCGGTTGAGTAACACAGGATGCCCTTTAAGGACATTCTCAAGTATATCCCAAACTACAGGATCTTTACGATCTACTATTTTCTTAGCTGATTTAACGGTTTTTACAATACCACGCTCAATGAGCTTTCTGATAATAAATGGTTTGAAAAGCTCCGCCGCCATGTCCTTGGGAAGACCACATTCATGGAGCTTCAACTCAGGACCAACTACGATCACGGAACGTCCGGAATAATCAACACGCTTTCCGAGCAAGTTCTGACGGAACCTACCTTGCTTACCCTTGAGCATGTCGCTCAATGATTTTAAGGCTCTGTTACCATCACTTCTTACGGCATTTACTTTTCTTGAATTATCAAATAATGAATCTACTGCCTCCTGGAGCATCCGCTTCTCATTCCTGAGGATTACTTCAGGTGCTTTGATATCGATTAATCTCTTAAGGCGGTTATTTCTGATGATCACCCTTCTGTACAAGTCATTCAAATCAGAGGTAGCAAACCTACCGCCATCCAGAGGCACCAATGGCCTCAACTCTGGTGGTATTACAGGGACCATTTTAATGATCATCCATTCAGGCCTGTTTTCAATTCTTGTCCTGGCATCTCTGAAAGCTTCCACTACTTTCAACCGCTTCAAAGCCTCTGCTTTTCTTTGCTGTGAGGTATCAGTAGCTGCCTGATGTCTCAGGTCATATGAAAGCGTGTCAAGCTCAATTCTTGACAATAACATTTCGAGAGCCTCTGCTCCCATTTTGGCAATAAATTTATTAGGATCAGAATCTTCCAATTGTTGATTCTCCCTTGGCAACTTATCCAGGATGTCCAGGTACTCGTCTTCAGTAAGGAAGTCCATGTGAGAAATACCATCCTCTTCCTTCACACCAGGCTGGATTACTACGAATCGCTCGTAATAAATAATCTGATCCAGCTTTTTAGTAGGAAGTCCTAGTAGATATCCGATTTTATTGGGCAGAGATCTGAAATACCAGATGTGTGCCACTGGCACAACCAGCTCAATATGGCCCATGCGCTCCCTTCTTACCTTTTTCTCTGTAACCTCCACACCACAACGGTCACAAATGATTCCTTTGTATCTGATTCTTTTGTATTTACCACAGTGACATTCCCAGTCCTTTACCGGGCCAAAAATCCGCTCACAAAACAAACCACCCATTTCAGGTTTGTAGGTTCTGTAGTTGATAGTTTCCGGCTGTGTAACCTCCCCATTTGAGCTCTCCAGGATAGACTCTGGTGAAGCCAAGCTAATGGTTACTTTAGTGAAGTCAGTGTTTATTATTTTATTCTTTCTGAATGACATAGGTATAGAAATTTTATCAGATTTGGGAGGCACTTTGAGTGCCTCCCCTTCTCTGTGTAACTTATTTAGTCAAGAGTAATTTCAAGGGCAAGGCCTCTGAGCTCATGCACCAGTACATTAAAGGATTCAGGAATATTTGGTTTGTTCATATTCTCTCCTTTTACAATAGATTCATAAGCTTTAGCACGTCCTATTACATCATCTGATTTAATGGTCAGAATTTCCTGTAACACGTGCGAAGCTCCGAATGCCTCTAATGCCCAAACCTCCATTTCACCAAATCTCTGACCTCCAAATTGCGCCTTACCACCTAATGGCTGCTGCGTAATCAAGGAATAAGGTCCAATAGAACGGGCGTGCATCTTATCATCAACCAGGTGACCTAGTTTCAACATATAAGATACCCCGACAGTGATAGGCTGATCAAAGCGATCACCGGTAAGGCCATCATAAAGATGCGTCCTTCCAAATTCAGGTAGCTTGGCATCTTTCAGTTCCTTGGCGACCTCTTCCATAGAAGCACCATCAAATATTGGTGTAGCGTATTTTCTGTCAAGCTTAAGACCTGCCCATCCCAATACAGTCTCATAAATCTGTCCCAGGTTCATCCTTGACGGTACCCCCAATGGATTGAGACATATATCCATAGGCGTACCATCCTCAAGGAATGGCATGTCTTCTTCACGCACAATCCTGGCTACCACACCTTTGTTACCATGACGGCCTGCCATTTTATCACCTACTTTAAGCTTACGCTTTTTAGCAATATATACTTTGGCTAGCTGTACAATCCCTGCAGGAAGCTCATCGCCAACCTCAAGTGTAAAGCGCTCTCTTTTAAATATTCCTGCTATTTCGTTACGTTTCAGGTTATAGCTTTTTACCAGATCTATGACTAACTTATTAGTCTTATCATCTGTCGTCCAGCCTTCAAGATTTAAATCAGAGATAAGATTCACCTCTTCAGGCACCTGATAGGTGCTTTCATCGCGGTAGATATTTTTCTCAGGGAATAAGTTGTTTTCAATCAACTTGGTTGAAAATTTCACCCCTTTGCTCACCACCTCATCACCAAATTTATGCTTGATGCCCTGGCAGGTTTTTCCGTTGAGAAGAGTAGAGAATTTCTCAATCATCATCCCTCTGATTTCCAGCAGCTCTTTGCTATACTTGGATTTTAATTTTTCAACATCCTTTTTGGATTGTGCCCTAAGGTCTTTATCCTTCTTAGGTCTGCTGAAAAGTTTGGTGTCGATGACAACCCCTTTCAAGGAAGGGGGTGCTTTTAAAGAAGCATCTTTTACATCGCCGGCTTTATCTCCAAAAATAGCGCGAAGCAATTTTTCCTCAGGAGTAGGATCTGATTCTCCTTTAGGAGTGATCTTTCCAATAAGGATATCTCCCTCACGCACCTCGGCCCCGATTCTGATGATACCATGCTCATCCAAATTCCTTACAGCTTCTTCACTTACGTTAGGGATCTCAGAGGTTAATTCTTCTTCGCCTCTTTTGGTATCCCTTACCTCCAGCTCAAACTCCTCAATGTGCAGGGAGGTAAATACGTCCTCCCTTACCACGCGCTCAGAAATTACGATGGCATCCTCAAAGTTATACCCCTGCCATGGCATGTAAGCCACCATCAGGTTTCTTCCAAGAGCAAGCTCACCGTCAGCGGTCGCGTAACCTTCACAAAGGGGCTGACCGGCTACTACCTTTTCACCCTTCATCACCAATGGCTTGAGGTTGATACAGGTATCCTGGTTAGTCCTTCTGAATTTAATCAGGCTGTATGTTTTATACTCATTATCGAAGTTGATCAAGTTGTCATCTTCGGTAAGGTTATACTTAATAATGATTTTGGTGGCATCCACAAAGTCTACTACACCGTTTCCTTCTGATAGAATAAGGGCTCTGGAATCCAGGGCTACCCTACTTTCAAGTCCTGTACCTACGATAGGCGCTTCAGGGCGCATCAATGGCACCGCCTGACGCTGCATGTTAGAACCCATCAAGGCCCTGTTAGCATCATCATGCTCAAGGAATGGAATCATAGAAGCCGCCACAGATACAATCTGATTTGGCGCTACGTCCATGTATTTGATTTCTTTTGGCTCTACAACAGGAAAATCACCCTCGTACCTTGCCTTTACCCGATCGTTGAGGAATTTGCCGGCATCACTCAATGGCGCATTGGCCTGAGCAATATTATGATCATCTTCTTCCTCTGCTGTAAGGAACACCACATCTTTGGTCATATTCACTTTACCACTATCTACCTTACGGTAAGGAGTTTCAATGAATCCCATACTGTTGACCTTGGCATGAACGCAAAGCGATGATATCAAACCGATATTGGGTCCTTCCGGAGTCTCGATGGTGCACAATCTGCCATAATGGGTGTAGTGCACATCTCTAACCTCAAAACCTGCTCGCTCTCTGGAAAGTCCTCCAGGTCCTAAAGCTGACATCCTGCGCTTATGGGTGATCTCAGCCAAAGGATTGGTCTGATCCATAAACTGCGAAAGCTGGTTGGTACCAAAAAATGAATTGATCACAGAAGACAAGGTCCTGGCATTGATCAAATCTACAGGCTTAAAATCTTCGTTATCACGAACATTCATACGCTCTTTAATCGTACGGGCCATACGTGCCAAACCTACACCAAACTGGGTATAGAGTTGTTCGCCAACTGTTCTTACCCTTCTGTTGCTCAAGTGGTCAATATCATCGACCAGGGTTTTAGCATTGATCAATGTGATCAGGTATTTTACAATCAGGATGATGTCCTGCTTGGTAAGTACCCTTTGATCTGAATCGATATCCAGACCTAATTTTTTATTAATCCTGTACCGACCTACTTCACCAAGGTCATACCTCTTGTCGCTGAAGAACAAGCTCTGGATGATATCCCGTGCTGTTTGTTCGTCAGGTGCCTCGGTATTTCTTAGCTGGCGGTAAATGGTTTCAACAGCCTCTTTCTCTGAGTTGGAATTATCTTTAGAAAGGGTATTGAATATAATAGTAAAGTCTGTGACGTTGACATCTTCCCTGTGAAGGATTACCGACTTGGTACCTGACTCCACGATGGTCTCCATATCATCTTCTGTAAGGATATGATCACGCTCCAATAGGATCTCATTTCTGTCGATGGAAACTACCTCACCTGTATCTTCATCCACGAAGTCCTCCGTCCAGGTTTTAAGCACTCTGGCTGCCAATTGGCGACCGATGGCTTTTTTAAGCTTAGCGGCGGTGGCATCTACCTCTTCAGACAATCCAAACAGATCAAGGATGTCTTTGTCAGTACCATAGCCAATTGCTCTGAGGAGAGTAGTTACTGGAAATTTCTTTTTACGATCAATATAAGCATACATGACGTTGTTCACGTCAGTAGCAAATTCAATCCACGAGCCTTTGAAAGGAATAATCCTCGCAGAATAAAGAGAGGTACCATTGGTATGCTTGCTCTGTGCAAAAAATACTCCGGGGGAGCGGTGCAACTGAGAGACAATTACTCTTTCTGCTCCATTAACGACGAATGATCCCTTTGCAGTCATGTAGGGGATATTGCCCAGGAATACTTCCTGCTCGATGGTTTCGAAGTCTTCGTTTTCCTCGTCATTACAGGTCAGCTTAAGCTTTGCCTTTAAGGGCACAGAGTAAGTCAGCCCGCGGTCGATACACTCATCTACGGTGTACTTTGGAGGGTCTACGTGGTAATCAATAAATTCAAGGACGAAGTTTTCCCTGGAATCAGAAATTGGAAAATTTTCAGAGAAAACCTTAAAAAGTCCCTCCTGAGTCCGCTTATCTGCGGAAGTTTCCAACTGGAAAAAGTCTTTGAATGATTGTAATTGGATGTCCAGAAAGTCAGGATAATCGATTACTGACTTTATAGATGAAAAGTTAATCCTTTGTAATTGGTTTTGCTTAGCCAAGGCTTGTAGTATTTATAGGTACCAAAAATCAATGTCAATTGAGCCCTAATAATTAGGGCATGCACAAGTCCGTTGACTTGTATATATAGCTAGAAACGGGAAAAGACCCCGACGTTTGTCGGGGCCTGAATGGGAATTCAGGAAACCAAATAGGTTATCCTCAAAATACCTACTTCAATTCTACTTCAGCTCCAGCTTCTTCGAGTTGCTTTTTCAGAGACTCAGCCTCATCTTTAGCAACACCTTCTTTGATCGCTTTAGGTGCAGCGTCCACTAATTCCTTAGCTTCTTTAAGCCCTAATCCGGTCAGCTCTTTTACTAGTTTTACGATAGCAAGCTTAGCCCCACCTGGTGATTTCAACACTACGTCGAATGCACTTTTCTCTTCAGCAGCAGCACCATCGCCACCACCTGCTGCAGGACCTGCTGCTACTGCTACTGCAGCGGCTGCGGGCTCAATGCCGTATTCTGATTTTAAGATTTCCGCTAGTTCATTTACCTCTTTCACAGAGAGATTAACCAATTGATCTGCGAATGATTTGAGATCTGCCATTATTACTTTTGTTTAAAACGGTTTTAATTAAAAATTTTTATTCACTTCTTTCTGATAATGTCTGTACAATACCAGCAAGTTTGCTTCTTCCACTCAATAGAGCAGATACCACATTCTTGGCAGGGGATTGCAACAGCATGATTACATCAGCGATAAGCTCAGGTTTAGACTTGAGCTCGGCGAGCATGGCCAAATGCTCTTCACCAATGTAA
The DNA here is from genome assembly GCA_041749015.1 of Cyclobacteriaceae bacterium. GTDB lineage: Bacteria > Bacteroidota > Bacteroidia > Cytophagales > Cyclobacteriaceae > JBGTCD01. The sequence continues at coordinate 69,364 of JBGTCD010000155.1, read as the reverse complement.
ACTTCGGATTCAATGGAAGCAGCCTTTAGAACAGGTTTCTTCTGATCCTGTTTTTTCCTATATTCCTTTATCAATTTAGCGGGTAAATTGCCTACCTCAGGGGTAAACATAATCCCGGTAAAACCTTTTAAAGCGGTATCGCTCAAAACGGTGAAATCCCCTTCAACATTTTCCAGGGCTTTCTTGACCAATGTATTTTTATATACACCATATTCTACACCTCTTTCAAAGCAAAGCCTGCGCAAAGCATTGACCTGAGCCACTGATAGTCCAGAGGCATCAGTGATGTAGAAGTGGCTGTTTTGCTGAAATTTTGCTGACAGCGCGTCGATTATATTTGCCTTTTCCTGACGTGTCATGATTATATTCCGGATATGGAGTTTTTGTCAATAGAAATAGAAGGGCTCATGGTGCTAGAAATATTAATACTTCTAAAATAGGTGCCCTTTGATGAAGCAGGCTTCAGTTTCGAAACGGTTTGGATGATTTCCAATGCATTTTCCCTGATTTTATCAGGTGTAAAGGATACCCTGCCCACTGTAGTGTGGATAATACCAAACTTATCTACTTTGAAATCAATCTTTCCAGATTTAATATCAGTGACTGCCTTACCAACTTCGAGAGTAACGGTACCAGACTTTGGATTTGGCATCAGACCTCTTGGTCCTAATACTCTACCCAGCTTACCCACCTTGGCCATAACCGTAGGCATGGTAATAATCACATCAATTTCTGTCCAGCCACCCTCGATCTTTTGGATGTAATCGTCCAGCCCTACATAATCTGCTCCGGCATCTTTGGCCTCCTGCTCTTTGTCAGGGGTACAAAGCACCAATACTTTCAATTCCTTTCCTGTACCGTGAGGCAGGGTAACAATACCCCTTACCATCTGGTCAGACTTTTTAGGGTCTACCCCAAGTCGGATATCCAGGTCGACCGAACCGTCAAATTTTGTGAAAGTGATTTCCTTCACTAATGCGGCCGCATCTTCCAGAGAGTACTCCTTATTAGGATTGTACTTCTCCAGTACTACTTTTTGATTTTTTGTCAACTTTCCCATTGCTTCTCTTTAATTTTCCCAGGGTGCTTTACCAGCAACTTTCACGCCCATACTTCTGGCGGTACCTGCTACCATTTTCATGGCTGATTCTACTTTAAAGGCATTTAAATCTGCCATTTTTGACTCTGCAATAGTTTTTACCTGATCCCAGGTAATGGATCCTATCTTTGCCCTGTTAGGCTCAGCAGAACCTTTTTTCTTTTTTGCAGCCTCCAGGATCATCACGGGAGCAGGCGGTGTTTTGATCACAAAATCAAAAGTCTTGTCTGCATAAATGGTGATCAGCACCGGTAATACCTGACCTTGTTTTTCCTGGGTCCTGGCGTTAAACTGCTTGCAAAAATCCATGATATTGAGACCTTTACTACCAAGAGCAGGGCCCACAGGTGGTGAAGGATTTGCAGCACCACCACGTATTTGCAATTTCAGATATCCACTAATTTCCTTAGCCATTATTATATTATTAGTCTACTTTTTCTACCTGCATGTAATTGAGTTCTACAGGGGTGTTACGCCCAAAGATCTTCACCATTACATTGAGTTTCTTTTTCTCTTCAAAAACTTCTTCAACAGAGCCGGTAAAACCACTGAAAGGACCATCCATCACCTTTACTGACTCACCTACTATAAAAGGTGTATCCAGTTTTTCCTCAAATTCGTCCATTTCATCTACCTTGCCCAGTATCCTATTCACCTCGGCCTGTCTTAGAGGTACCGGAGTTTTGGAGGCTGAAGCACTGTTGTTTCCAAGGAATCCGATGACTCCCGGGGTATTGGTTACCACATGGTTGGCTTCCCCATTAGTAAGATCAGCGTGTACCATCACATAACCAGGAAAAAAGTTTCTCTCACGAACCCGCTTTTTTCCATTGCGCATCTCGTACACCTTTTCAGAAGGGATGAGTATTTGAGGGACAAAGTCAACGAGTTTTTCCCTATCAATTTCAGATTCCAGATAGGTCTTTACTTTTTTCTCCTGCCCGCTCACCACGCGAATCACATACCATTTTAGCTCACTCATTATCCTTACCAATTAGAATGCGCTATAAAACCATTCCATGACCGTTTCGAATACTAAATCGAATCCGCCGATCATTAATGCAAAAATCATTGAGGCAATCAGCACCAAAACAGAGCTGTTTTGAAGGTCTCTGTATTTAGGCCAGGTAACCTTATACCGCATCTCTTCGATGGAATCTTTAATAAATAACCGCAATGTTTGCATCTATATTTTTGTTTTGCACGGGTGGAGAGACTCGAACTCCCAGCCAACGGTTTTGGAGACCGCTACTCTACCAATTGAGCTACACCCGTATACCGCAGCCCAAAATGGTCTGCAAAGTTACGACAAAGAATTTAGAAAGCAAAAGCGTTTCTGAAAAAATCAGAAACGCTTTTCAACTAAAATTCTTACCGGGAATTAGTCCAGGATTTCAGTAACCTGACCTGATCCAACAGTCCTTCCTCCTTCACGTATTGCAAACCGCAATCCCTTCTCCATTGCAATGGTACTGATCAATTCTACCTCGATGGAAACATTGTCTCCAGGCATTACCATTTCTACATTCGCAGGAAGCATAATTTCACCGGTTACGTCAGTAGTTCTAAAGAAAAACTGAGGACGGTATTTGTTAAAGAACGGGGTATGACGGCCACCTTCTTCTTTTGAAAGCACATATACCTCAGCTTTGAACTTTTTGTGTGGTTTCACAGTGCCAGGCTTACAGATAACCATACCTCTTTTGATATCTATTTTTTCGATACCTCTTAAGAGCAGTCCTACGTTATCACCAGCCTCACCGCGATCCAGAATCTTGCGGAACATTTCCACACCTGTTACGGTAGACTTTAGGTTCTGGGCACCCATACCCAGGATGTCAACGCTTTCTCCACTATTAACTACACCTCTTTCGATACGACCGGTAGCAACAGTACCACGGCCGGTGATAGAGAATACATCCTCTACAGGCATCAAGAAATCTTTGTCAATCAGACGCTCAGGAATCGGAATATAATCATCCACCGCAGTCATCAATTCTTCTACTTTAGTGACCCACTCAGCTTCTCCGTTAAGAGCGCCAAGAGCAGATCCCTGAATAATAGGAATATCATCACCTGGGAAATCATAGCTAGAAAGTAATTCTCTCACTTCCATTTCTACCAGTTCGAGCAATTCAGGATCATCTACTAAATCCACTTTGTTCATAAATACAACCAAAGCAGGTACACCTACCTGACGTGCCAAAAGGATGTGCTCCCTGGTCTGTGGCATAGGGCCATCAGTAGCAGCTACCACGAGGATAGCGCCGTCCATTTGAGCGGCACCGGTAACCATGTTTTTAACATAGTCAGCGTGACCTGGACAATCTACGTGAGCGTAGTGTCTTTTTTCTGTTTGGTATTCAACATGTGAGGTATTGATAGTAATACCTCTTTCCTTTTCCTCAGGGGCGTTATCGATAGAAGAAAAATCTCTCATATCTGCAAGGCCCTTTTCAGAAAGTACTTTAGAAATAGCCGCAGTAAGAGTGGTCTTACCGTGGTCAACGTGACCAATGGTACCGATATTTACGTGTGGCTTCGAACGGTCAAAAGTTGCTTTTGCCATATTTGAAAATCCCTGTTTTTAGTTAATTAATTGTTTATTATTTATTTTATTTATTGTTCCTACACATTGGTCACCGGATTTGCCCGTCTAAAAACTCCGGAGCAAATATCCAGAGCCGATGACGGGATTTGAACCCGTGACCTCTTCCTTACCAAGGAAGTACTCTACCCCTGAGCTACATCGGCAAATAAAAAAAGCTTAAATTAATTTTTGGCTTCTATTATTCTATGAGCGGGAGACGAGGTTCGAACCCGCGACCTACAGCTTGGAAGGCTGTCGCTCTACCAGCTGAGCTACTCCCGCTTATTCTAAACCTTCAAATTTAATTGCTTTCTTTTAAGCAATTGATGCTGTGTCCTACCTTCAGCGTCCAGGCTTATTCCGGCATTGCCCAAATGGGTCCGCAAAAATAAGACAAACATTCCAGATTAGCATACTAATCTGCATGATTTTTCAGTGGGGAGAGCAGGATTCGAACCTGCGAAGGCATACACCAACAGATTTACAGTCTGTCCTCGTTGGCCGCTTGAGTATCTCCCCTTAGACCTTATCATCAAAAAAAGCCCAAAATTCCGGAGCCCTCCCTTTTAAGGAAGTGCAAAAATAGAGGGATTTCAGGTATATTCAAATTTTTGATTTTAAAAAATTTTTAATGCCCCCTCAGGGGCTGTTTTGGGCATCTTAACCCTCCCCAATTTTATGAGTTGAAAAAATTTAAGTTAATTTGAGCCATGAGTAAACATAATTTTCAGGTATCCTCGGGAGGAGCTGTATTCAAAATTAATCTGGATCATGAACACATTGATGTGGATGGGGAAAAAATAAGCCTGGATATTGAAAAGTTGCCGGATGGCAGGTACAGTATCATCATCGACAATAAGGTTTATACCTGTGAACTGATCAACCTGGATATTGAAGCAAAGGAAATCACATTAAGGATCAACCAGTCTCTAATGGATTTTAAAATAAAAAGCGATATGGACCTGCTCCTTGAAAAAATGGGGATCGATCAAAAAGCAGATGCCCGTACGAAAAAAATATCTGCCCCCATGCCAGGCCTTATTCTGGAACTTCTAGTAAACGAAGGGGACGAGGTAAAAGCCGGCACCCCCCTCGTCATTTTGGAGGCTATGAAAATGGAAAATGTGATCAAGGCACAAGGTGATGGTACCGTGCAAAAATTGCTTGTCAAAAAAGGTGAATCAGTAGAAAAAAATCAGGTGCTCATTCAATTTTAAACCGGTGCCATGTTTTTACAGGTTACCTGCCTATATTTGCAAGTAGTAATGATAAATCGGCCGGAGATATAAGGTGGTCAAAAATTAAATCTTCACAAAACCTGCATCTTTAAAAAAGTAAAAATGAAGTATAAAAGAATCCTCCTAAAACTCAGCGGCGAATCTTTAATGGGCAACAGGCAATATGGTATCGATCCCGAACGGTTGCAACAATATGCCATTGAAATTAAAGCAGTAGTGGAATTAGGCACAGAGGTAGCCATTGTAATCGGAGGAGGCAATATTTTCAGAGGGGTGCAGGCAGAGTCTTCCGGTATCGACCGGGTGCAGGGTGATTATATGGGGATGCTAGCCACCGTGATCAATGGCATGGCCCTGCAAAGTGCCCTTGAAAAAAATGGCCTTTTTACCCGGCTTATGTCCGGTATTAATATGGAGCAGGTCTGCGAACCTTTTATTAGGAGGCGCGCGGTTCGCCATCTGGAAAAAGGTCGTGTGGTGATATTCGGAGCTGGTATAGGCAATCCCTATTTCACCACCGACTCCACCGCCAGCCTGAGGGCCATTGAAATCATGGCTGAAGTGGTACTTAAGGGCACCAGGGTAGATGGGGTTTATACCTCAGATCCTGAAAAAAATCCTGATGCCACCCGGTATGAAAATCTGAGTTTTCAGGAAGCTTATGAGAAAGGGCTCAACATCATGGATATGACAGCATTCACCCTTTGCCAGGAAAATAACCTGCCCATTATTGTCTTTGACATGAACCAACCAGGTAACCTCATGGAAATCATGAAAGGGAATAAAAAAGGAACGCTTATTAACTAAAGATCAACTCTATGGAAGAGATTCAAATGTTTTTGGATGAGGCTGAATCACTTATGAAAAAAGTAATCACTCATTTACAAGCCGAACTATTAAAAATCCGAGCAGGGAAAGCCATGCCCGGCATGCTGGATGGCTTAATGGTAGAATATTACGGCACCATGACCCCTCTCAATCAGGTGGCCTCCGTCAATACCCCGGATGCCCGAACCTTGATGATCCGGCCATGGGAAAAAGGCATGGTGCATGAAATTGAAAAATCAATAACAAACAGTAATCTTGGGCTTAACCCTCAAAATGACGGGGAGCAGGTGATTATTAATATTCCCACCCTTACAGAAGAAAGAAGAAAAGCGCTGGTCAAGCAGGTAAAGCATGAAGGAGAACAGGGGAAAATAAGCATTCGGAATATCCGTAAAGACACCAACGATTCTCTCAAGCAACTGCTTAAAGAAGGTATCTCAGAGGATGATGTAAAAAGAGGTGAGGAAAAGGTGCAAGCAATTACCGATCAGTACTCCACCAAAATTGATGAAATGCTCAGCAAGAAAGAAGAGGAAATTCTAACTATTTAATTGCCAAACAACCGGTCCAGGTTGGTAGCAATGCCAATCCTGACGCCAAAGTCGGAATACTTTCCATCCACAAAGGAGGAGATGAACTCCAGCCTGAATACCCTGAAGATATAATCAATACTGTACCCAAGCTCAGTGTAATGCTGTGAGGTATTGGTATTGAGGTAATTCACAAGGAGATTTTCTTTGATCCCAATTCTTCTGACAAATGGCAGGCGGGTGAAGAGAAACTTTCTGAACTGGTAATGGCCATGGCCACTCACCCAGGCATCACTGGTGCTGAATATATAGTAGTCAAGCAACCTGAAGCTGCCGACAGGATCAGTGGTGACAAAAGGCGTTCTGTTACCCAGGAAATGCTGATAATCCATAAAATACATTTCCCTGTTATTTAAGAATACGCCTGCATTCAATTTGACATCAATCTTGCCCCGCACCCCTATTTTAAAGTAATGTTTGAACCCCATAGACACCTCATCAAAATCCACCACACCACCACCAATACCAGGTACCCCTTTTCGGTACCTCATGCTGATAACAGGAGACCGGCCATCCAGCAGGATCTTCTTGTCATTAAACATCCTGTATTTGACCCAGGGTTTGTATTCGATTTCTGCATTGAAAACTGCGGCCCTGTGGACAGGAAATGACACCGTGTCCAACTCCAAATTATATGGTGCATTGGATGTCAACTCCCTGCGGTCTGAACTAATAATTTGGGTGAAATTATTATTCTCCAACTGATACCGCTGTGACCATTCCATCCCGCCTCTTATCAGTACCTTATCGCTGAGTCGCTTACGGTACGTCCCCTCCAGAAAATCCTTTTCATATAATTTCATGTAGTTTCCCGAAAGAAAAAGAGAGGTAATGGAATTGACTAATGGATGGATAGGTTCCTCGTCATTAAATTGGCTGATATACCGACCCCCGCTCAGCACAAAATGCCCACGCTTTTCCGAAGGGCCATGGGATACCTTGTAGGTCAAAAATCCATTCACCACCTTTCGGGAAAAAGCATACCGAACTGTAGGGCCAAATTCCATCCATAGGTTGTTCTTAAAAGTTTTGGATACCGCCAGATCAGTCTCAATGTTGTAACCCTCTACCGTATTATAATAGGAGTGTATGGCCCCAGTTCGGAAATAAGCTTTATCGCCTATTTTGCTACGGGTACCGGTGAGGATGTCCATAGGAGAAAAGCTTTTTCTTTTCTTGACCGTAGCAGTATCGCCTTCTTCCTTTTTCTTCTGCTCCACGGCCATACTATCCATTTTGGTATAGCCCTTTTTTTCAAGCTCAGTCAGTGGGACTGGGCGTATTTCAGACCAATACAGTGAATCTTTTTTATAGGCAAGGGAATCGATCTCCTGACTTTGAAAAAGCAGTACCTCCGGCTCCTCTTGTTTTTCCCGCTCCTGTTTTTCGTATTCTTTGGTGATTTTTCGCAACTCTTTTCTGGTAAGATCCTCTCCTGCCACCGCCTTTTGCATGATGGCCTCGGTGTCTTTACCAGAAATACTTTCCAGCTCCCGGGCCAAATCCTTTTTTACCTTTTCATCAATGACCTTAAAGTCCATGTTCATCTCAGGGTTGACGGTCACCTGATAGTTGCTGACCGTGGCCAGGTAGTCATATTCGAATTTAAAACCAAAAACCTTACCCGTTACATCGAATTGATGCGACACCGGTAGCCAGACCTTCTGGTCTACATAGGCAAAAATTTGCTTGATGATAAAGTCAATCCCAAAGCGATTGGTTTTGAGCCTGAGGCTATGAATACTCCACTGATCTTCTACGATATAAATAAATCCCTCATATACCCCTTCCCCTTGTGATCTGGGAATCACTCTGATTTTACTGATCTCATTGCCCCTTTCAGAGAAGGTGCCTTCATACTCAAACCGGTAATAAGAAAATGCCTTGGGTGAAAGCGGACTTATCGCACCTCCTACCTCGCTTTCATAAAAGCTGCCATTGATATAAGCCATGGGGCTGGTATTGTTATCCTCACCAGAGCTGCGGATAGAAATCACTCGCTCTTTATAAACATTGGGGCGCTCGTAGGTGATCTCGCTAACCGACTCACTTACAAATGAAAAAGTGGAATCTATACCTTCCTCTCGAAGGGTTTTCCTTACAAAAAATGGCGCATTTAACAGCCTGCCTGATCCTTTGATGTAAACTCTGGCTTGATAACTGTCCAATTGCTGGGTGTGGAATTTGGCCTTGGCTATGGCTTTGCGCATTATGGTATAAGCGGGATCCTCCTTTCCAGCCTTCACTACTACTTCCTTTAGATTAAGTACCTGGGGAGTGAGTATAATATCCTTTTCGATGAATCCGGTGGTGACTGTGAAACTATGAGATTGTGAGGTATATCCCATATACTGAAACACCACCGTATAGGTGCCCGGCTCCAGCCTGACCTCATAAAAGCCGCTGGCATTAGTAGTCGTGCCAGAGCCGGTTTCAACGACATAAATAGTGGCAAAGGGCAGGGAAACCCCATCTTCTCCGTACAGGTGACCCTTAATGCCATTGGCAAGGGCCCCTGTAGAGGCTAAAAGGCCCAAAATCACTGTGAAGACTCTTAAAAAAAATATATCCATCTTAAATATAGTACTTGCGCCCACGGATTAATTCCGAAACGGAATCGGGCACAAGATATTGAACGGAATAGCCATTTTGTATGCATTTCCTGATGAATGTAGCGGAAATGTCAACCATTGGCGCATCTACCAGATGAACATTTGGAAGGACCATATATTTGGCAGGCATTTTGGCCCCGGGCCGTGGATATACATACAAAGGATAGTCCCTCAAAATCACTTCATAATTTTTCCATTTATGAAAATGCTTCAGGTTATCGGCTCCGATCACCAGGCTGAACTCCCGCTTTGGATTTTTCTCACCAAGGTAGACCAATGTATCGATGGTATAGCTCGGCTTGGGCATGTGAAATTCAATATCTGTAACCCGGAATTTATAATTATCATGTACTGCAGCACTAACCATATCATATCGGTCAAACTCATGGAGAAGATGCTTCCCATCTTTAAGGGGGTTTTGAGGGGAAACCACAAACCATACCTCATCCATATCGGTAGTTTCGGCCATCACCTGGGCGATGATCATGTGACCCATGTGAATGGGATTAAATGAACCAAAAAAGAGGCCGGTTTTTTTCATGCAGAAGGGATGTTTTTACCGCAAGCTAAGGTTAATTGGTAGGATGAGGAAGGTATGGGGGCGGTATTGTTTGCAAGAACATTTGCATTCTTATCTCGATTTAAAGTCATCATAAATTTCCTGTGCTTTTTTCAGGGAGGTATCCAGGTCATTATTGACCAATACCACATCAAACTGATCCTGGAATGTAGCTTCAAATTTGGCTTTATACAGCCGTCTGGAGAGGCTGTCTTCTGTCTCTGTGCCCCTTTGAATGAGGCGCGCTTTTAGCACCTCCATATCAGGTACCTTTACATATATGGCCAAAGCATCATCACCAAAATACTTCTTGAGACTAAGTCCACCTTTCACGTCCACATCAAAGATTACATTCTTGCCTGTGTCCCAGATTCTTTGAACTTCAGATTTGAGGGTGCCGTAAAAATTACCTTCGTACACCTCCTCCCACTCTACAAAATCTTCATTATCAATCTTTTTCTTAAATTCCTCAGGAGTCAGAAAATAATAGTCCTTACCCTCTTCCTCTGCCCTACCTCTGCGGTCCCTGGTGCAGGCAGAAATAGAAAACCCCAGGTCTGGGTTGTTGGCTTCTAAGTGCTTTACGATGGTGGTCTTGCCTGACCCTGAAGGGGCTGAAAAAATAATGGCTTTGCCTTTGCGCATCAATATAAATTAGGAAATTTAATCGCTGAGTTTACTTTTTATTGAATCTACCAGATCCTCAGGTACGGGATGGCAGTTGCATTTATTTCTGACCATTTCCTTGATCAGTTTGTCGACTGAAAAAATCTCATAATAGGGCATGCAGTTCTGGAGGTGTTTTTTGAAATATTCTCTTTGCTCGGGGCTGGCCTCATCGTCGAGTACCAGATTGAGAATTTCAAGGCAGGTTTTTTGTTCTTCGGTTGCGCCTTTCATATCCTTTGGGATATGATTACTCTTTTCTTGGTTTCCATTGGATGCCGCGTCCATAAGATTAATTTTTATAGCCCATTTTTGATGCGTAACTTCTTAGTTTTTCTTTAAGCAGATTTCTGGCTCTGTGCAATCTTGATCGCACAGTTCCGATTGGTATGTCAAGTATCTTAGCCATTTCATCATACTTAAAACCTTCCAGGTCACAAAGGATGATTACCGTCCTGAAGTCCACATCCAATGAATTCAAAGCATTGGAGATCTCATCCCCAATCATATCCTGAACCGCTTCTATCCTTAGGTCAGTGGTAATAGCCTGGTCAATGTCGTCAGAATTATAATAAGTTTCAACCTCCTGATAGTCTACCTTGGCCGGTTCCTTACTCTTCTTTCTGAAGTCATTGATAAAACTATTCTTTAGAATCCGAAACAACCACGCTTTTGCATTAGTTCCTTGTTCGAAGGATTCGATAAACCGGAAAGCTTTAAGATAAGTATCCTGCACCAAATCCTTTGCATCATCTTCGTCAAAAGTGAGGCGATAGGCAAAATTATACATAGAATTGATGTGTGGAAGGAATTCATTATCGAAAATTGCTTCCTTTTGTTTTTTTGAATAGGATTTGCCCTTGTACTCGGCCATAGCAATGCGCAGGATTTATTCTAGGTTTACATTAACCAAAAACGTATCAACGGCTTCATAGTTGTAACCCGCTGATTATTAAACTAACAAATTCTTTCTTTAACTGTTGGGGTCGCTCCAGGATTAAAAAATAAAAGAGGATCAATTCCCAAATTTCACTTTCATTCCTAACAATTTCCCAAATTAATAATTTTTCGAACAATGGTGTCCTATTCTGAGACATTAAATATTTTAAAGTCCCTGAAAAAGGGCATATAAGGTGAATTTTGATTTTGGCACAGGAATTGTTTTATCATTGGTAATTACGAATGGTAATTATTCTATAGGTTTAGGTTTAGGTTAAGAAAAGGAGCCTCCCGGGCTCCTTTTCTATTTTATGGTATTGGAATGATTTCTGTATATTTCCAGTAGATTTCAATTTATCTCATGTTTTTTAAAAAGGATTCTGGTAGCCATTCAGAGGCCTCGGATGAGGCACTTATCGCCCTTTACAAGACAGAAAAAGAAATCTCCCTCATCGCTACGCTGTATAATCGGTACCTCCACTATGTATACGGTGTCACCATGAAGTACCTCCGCAATAAAGAAGACGGACAGGATGCCGTCATGGAGGTATTCGAAAAACTTCCCGAACTCGTGCAAAAGCATGAGATCAGCAACTTCAACTCCTGGTTGTATTCTGTCGCCAAAAATCATTGTCTGATGCGCCTCAGGTCTGAAAAAAAGCAGCCCTTCATGGCGGTGATTGATAATAACACCGATAATTTTATGGAATCTGAGGATTCAGAGCATCTATGGGTTGAGGAGGAAAAAATAATGCATTTGGAATCCTGTATGGAAATTCTCAGAGATGAACAAAAAACCTGTGTGCGGTTGTTTTTCCTTGAGAGGAGGTCATATCAGGAAATTTGTGAAATCACCGGGTATGACTTAAAATCAGTCAAAAGCCACATCCAAAATGGGAAAAGAAACCTTAAAATTTGTATAGAAAGTAAACATGAGTCCTAAGCCACCATATTATACTCAGGAAGAGCTGCTTGCTTATCTCTCCGGCACCTTGCCACAGGATAAGCAGGATGAGATCCGCATGGCTGCCGAAAAAGATCCTTTTTTAAAGGAGGCTATCGAAGGACTTTCCCTGGACGACTACCCAGCAGCAACCCTTGATGCCTTAAAAAGAAGAATCTCCATTAAACCTGAAAAATCCTTCCCGTGGATTGGGGTAGCAGCAGCAGTGGTAATCCTGGCTATTTTTATTCCCCTGGGCTACTATTTCATTCAGCAATCTCCTCAAAAAACCGACTCCATCACCATGGTGACCCAGGAGGAAGAGGCTAAGTCTCTGGATACAATGCCATTAGAAAGTTCGGAAGATTTGGCACGCCCGGAAGAGGAACCAACTTCCGTCAAAAGAGAAAAAAATATTCCTGAATCCCCCGAACCCGTACCTGCCCAGCCAAGAGACACCGAAAGGTATACCACATTGGATGAAACGGGTGTGCCTGATGAAGATGTCCTTGCCGTATCCGAATTAAGAACTGCTAATGCAAAAAGGGATGAGATCACACATGCAGGAACGGCCGAAGAAATAGCGGAAGACTACCCTAAAGCAGAAAAGTTGGATACCGATGCTGTGAAACCTGTTGCCAGTGAAGAAGCGGCAGGATATGCTGTACGGAAAAAAGAGCTGAGTCAAATGAAGCAGTATGCAGTGCCTGGAGCTGAAACAACCATAAAATCACCACCCTGGAAAGTCAATTACTTTATTGTAGACCAGGATACCCTGATTAATCCCGGCCTTATATATAAATCCTGGATTCAATGGCTCAATGAGCTAATTGATGTTGCTGCATTTGAATCAATACAATTGATCATTACTTCTGAAACCCATCAGGATGAGCCGAGCGTAAAAGTTCAGGGGTCAGCTTCCAAGAGCACCGCAGATAGTGTTATAAAATGGGTCCGGGAAGAATTTTACCTGCTCCTTCCCGAGCTAAAGGAAAAATCCTACACCATTGACCTTGAGGTTTATCCTCAGGAATAGATTGCATAGGAAAGGCTCACCGGAATCCATACAGCATCGATATGGAGCTCAGGCCTTGAGGAGAGGTTAGAAGCTAGAGGATAGAGGTTAGTTATTAGAATTAAGTTGTGAATTTTTGGAATAATTTCAAATTTTCATAAATTGGATATAATAACATTATATTGGCATGGACACCAAAATAGCATGAAGTATTTTCTATTATTTACTTTATTATTTTCGGCTAACCTCTTATATGCCCAAAAAAGTCAAAACTACTTAGTTTTGAGAACTATCATGGTTCAAAGTCAATTGTTTGATCATGGTAATAACATAGGATTGGGGCTCTATGGTGAAAACCTAAGGTTAATCTCCACTAAGCGCAACCTTTATTGGGGCAATTCAATAGGTATAGACTGGTTGCCTGCCTGCAACGACCCGGGCAATTGCGTAACATGGTGGTATGAATTTGGATTTCGAGCCAGCTCTTATATCAATAAAATCATTCAAAAGACTGAAAACAAAGAATTATCCGTAGCCTTAGGAGGACATATTTTCTACGGTAATATCCTTGATTATTTAGTTTCAATTGATCCAGGTGGAGAGGTTTTGTACTCTGAGCATCAAAATCAATTTGAACCGGGTTTAGGACTTTTAGTGACCTATTCAAACTCCGAGATCAATGACCGGATCAAATTTTCGTATGGAATTGATTTTTTTTGGTTTAGACAGATTCATTCATTATCTGCCTCCTACAGGATAGGAAGGTAAAAAAACCAAAAATTGTTTTTTAAACAACACAACTTGCCTGAAAAGCCGGGTGGTCTTCAGTCAGCAGTCCACAGTAACCAATCTTTACCAAAAATAAAACTCAATACTAACTTCTAAATTCTAACCTCTCACACCATCAAACCACCTTCTTCCTGATCTGCTTGGCATAGGTACGGCTCACCGGAAAACTTTTACCATTGACCATCTTGACTACCAATCCACCATTGAAATGCTTTTCAATCTCCTTCAGGTAATTGAGGTTGATAATGGTAGACCTGTGGATGCGAATGAATACCTCAGGGTCCAGCTTTTCTTCAAGCTTTCCGATCCCCGATGAACTCAAGTACTGGTCTACCTTGGTAGAGAGCACCGTATAGTCACCGGAAGCCTCCAATTGTATAATATCAGAGGTAGGAAGGTTGAGAAGGCGCTCTGATTTCTGAACAAAAATATGGGTGGAATATTTATTGTCACTCTTCTTAATGGCCTGCAGTAGTACCTCCAGATTCGATTCTTCTGCTTCTATTCTTTTGGTAGCCCGCTTTACCGCAAGGGCAAACCGCTCTTTGTCCAAAGGTTTCAATAAATAATCAACAGCATTCTGGTCAAAAGCCCTGATAGCATATTGGTCATAGGCAGTGCAAAAAATTACATAAGGCCGGTGATCAATGGCTTCCAGCACATCAAACCCATCCATACCTGGCATCTGTACATCCAGAAAGATCAATTTGGGCTCATGCTTATTAATCATCTCAACAGCTTCCGACCCTTTGGTCGCCTGCCCTATAATCTGAATATTGGGGTAATCGTCTAAAAATTCTACCAGTAAATCTCTGGCTAATTGTTCATCATCTACTATGAGGCAATCAATTTTCATAATGCTGATTTTATAGTTTGTTTACCGTTTTCCTTAATTAGCAAATTGTTTTGTTGAGTGCTTCTTTCCTCAAATTGGCTCAACCTATAGATTTTGTCTGGCAGGGTAAAGCTCACGACATAACCCTCCTCACTGGCATTAACGTAAAGGCCGGCACTATCGCCGTACATGCTTCTCAGACGTCTGTCCGAGTTTTTCAATCCTACACCTGAAGAGGCCTCACCATCCAGTACTTTTTTAGCATTGGTGCCCATCCCATCATCTTTGACCTCAAAAAACACCCCCTCCCGGTTTCTTTTTATGGTCAGCTCGATGGTACCCCCACTATCCTTGGGGGCTATGCCGTACTTCACTGAGTTTTCTACCAGAGGCTGTAGTATCATCGGGGGGATCCCCACGCCAAGGCACTCCGGCTCTACATGGGTAATGTATTTAAGCCTTTCGCCAAAACGTACTTGCTGTATCTTGATGAAGTTTTCAATGAAGGTAAGTTCATGGATCAGCTTCACCTCCTCGCCGCCATGGGAGTCAAGGGC
Organism: Cyclobacteriaceae bacterium; assembly: GCA_041749015.1. Taxonomy (GTDB): domain Bacteria; phylum Bacteroidota; class Bacteroidia; order Cytophagales; family Cyclobacteriaceae; genus JBGTCD01. The sequence continues at coordinate 54,104 of JBGTCD010000155.1, read as the reverse complement.
GTACCGGAATATGTCCGACAACTGGGTGATCATTTTCCGGGCTTTTTCTTTACTGGTATTCATCAGGGTACTGATCGAATTTAAGGTATTGAATAAGAAATGGGGATTGATCTGAGAGCGCAATAAATTGAGCTGCATTTCCTTATTCTTAAGGTCCAGCTCACTTTTTTCTTTTTCTTTTTTCTGCAGGCTTTCAAAATACCTGATGATGTAAAACACCGCTACCGTGATGATGTACTGGTCATGAAACCGGAGCGCATCCCAGCTCAGGAGCTCGGTCATGTATTGTTTCCAGTCATCAAAATACCTGAACCCGTCCTGATAATAATCAAAGTAATACGACACAGACCCCATCAAAATAAAATACAGCACTAGCCCGCCGAAATGGCCAAATACTTGTAGTGGGATGTTAAACTTAAATAACCATCGGGTATACAGGAAAATCAGGATAATGAAAATGCAAACCGCCTCAAACATGTAAAGACCACTCCAAAGCACATGGCTGTAGGGCCGGAACAGGTAATACTCAGCCAGGGTACTGACCAAAAAATTAATGCCGTACCACAAACACATGAGCAGGTAAGCCTGCTTCCAAATTTTCGGTATATTTTCGAATAAACCCAATCCTAACTCTATACGATTATCCTGTAATAGGTAATTAAATATTTATTTATTTAATATAACCCCATTGATGCGTGCGAAGTTGGGCAATTTATCGTTAATTCACTTTGTTGGTTTCGTTACATGGTCGATATTAAGGTTGGTAAAATCAAATAACCCGCTGGAAAACTCTAAATTGCCTCACAAACATTTGGCTTGGAATGGTAAGATTGCATTTTCATAATATGATCCCCGTTTGGATTACAGTATGGATTTTACTGTTTTTCATGCCAAATACCGCCCTTATGGCCCAGAAAGGCCGAATTACAATTTCAGGCCAGGTGATTGACGCAGAGAGCAAAGAACCTTTGGTATTTGCTACCGTAGGCATACAGGGCGCTTCTTTCGGCACGGTTTCCAATGCCAACGGTGAATTTGACTTTCATTTTCCAGATCAATATCTGAATGCCACATTTGGTATTTCAATGCTGGGGTACATCACCCTGGAAATGCCTGTAAGCGAGTTGACAGGACAGGGTATGGTCATATTGGAGATGAATAAAGCTGTACACCAACTTGAGGAGATCACCATCGAAGATTCCCTGAGTGCTGGAGAAATTGCACAGATCGCCCTGAGTAGAATCAGTCAAAATCACCCTGATGCTCCCTATATGATGCATGGGTTTTACCGGGACATCAAAAAAATCGGGGGAAAATACTTTTCACTTTTGGAGGCTGCTGTAAAGATCTATGATGAAGATTATGAAGAGCCCAGAAACAAATTCAGGCTCAGGGAAAAAGTCGCATTGGTAGAAGTAAGAAAAAGCCTGGGCTATAACCATCGCTTTACCAAATATTTTGATCAGTCTAATCTCCTGGAAGAGCTCCTACTCCACAATAATATCAAATACAGACAGTTTGCTCAGACCGAATACTTTTTTGATAACTTTCGAAGGGAAAAAAATTCCTTCTACAATGGCCGCCCTGTTTTCGTGATTTGCCAAAGCTCAGGCTACAAGCTCCAGTTTTACATTGATATTGAAGAATACAAAATTCTCCGGATGGAGTACGAAATCGGCACCTCCGATAAAATTACTAAAAAGGGAAATATGGTAAACATGCTGGAACGCATGAGCAAGGTCATTGACTACAGGGAGTATGATGGTAAAATGTATCTCAACTACATGCAGGTGACCTCATATACCCAATGGTATGACAGGAAAACCATGGAAAAGAAATTCAGCACTGAGCTCATTCAGGAATTGCTGGTCAATGAAATTGAACCTCACAGTGAAGAACAAATCAGCAGCACCGAAAAAATGAAACGGTATGGTCTGCAGTTTCAGGACCGGCCCTACAATAAGGAGTTTTGGGACAACTACAATTTCATCAAAGAAAGTCCCCTTGACCAGCAGGTGATGCAAGACCTGGAATCTGAAAAAGACCTGGAGGAGCAATTCAGAGATTTTGAATAAGGTGCGTAAAAAGGCATTCGTCTTTAAAATAACTCTCCTTAACAATCAGAAATGCCAGTTATCGGTAATGAATTTCCCGGCAAGAACTATTGCATTACCTTTATAATGATTAAAGCCAACTATAGACACAAAATACTCCCCGGCACCAGGTGCTGAGGGAGTATTTTGCTTTTAGGTCCTTTTGTGCCAATTCACTGCCTCAGGCTAATCAATGGCCATTATAAGCTTACCGGTTTCCAAAATTACTAGTACTCATACTTATCCTTCCAAAGTAGGCGAAGGAATTGCCGCATTTCTGCCTCACGGGGATTGTTGCCAGGATCATAAAACTTGGTATCGGCAATAGCATCGGGCAAGAATTCCATGGCTGTGAAGTTATCCTCGTAATCATGTGCGTAAGCATACCCCTTGCCATAACCGGCATCTTTCATGAGTTTTGTTGGCGCATTTCTTATAGAAAGCGGTATGCTGAGGTCGCCGGTTTCAGATACTTTCTTTCGGGCCTTTTTGATGGCCACATAGCTGGCATTACTTTTTTTGGAGCACGCCAGATACACGGCACACTGAGATAGAATAATTTCCGCCTCAGGGTATCCGATTAGTTGCACTGCCTGAAAGGTATTGGTAGCCAGCACGAGAGCGGTAGGATTGGCATTGCCAATATCCTCTGATGCCAGAATGAGCATGCGCCGGGCGATAAACTTTACATCCTCACCACCCTCTATCATCCGGGCCAGATAGTATACGGCCGCGTTAGGATCACTACCCCGGATGGATTTGATAAAAGCCGAGATGATGTCATAATGCTGCTCTCCGGTTTTATCGTAAAGGGCCATTTTCTTTTGTACCAGGTCTGTCACCAAAGCATCGTCCAGCACTACCTTGTCACCCCCTGCTGCCTGCACCACCAGCTCCACGAGATTGAGCAGCCTCCGGGCATCCCCACCCGAAAGCCTGATGAGGGCCTCATCTTCTTTGATCTTAATGTTGAGTTTATTGAGCCATTGATCTTCCTTTAAGGCTGTATTCACCAATTGCTGCAGGTGGGATTTTTCGAGCGGCTTAAGGGTATACACCTGACACCTGGATAACAGGGCCGAATTGACCTCAAAACTGGGATTCTCAGTAGTGGCACCGATCAGGACGATATGGCCCTTTTCTACGGCTCCGAGCAATGCATCCTGCTGCCCTTTATTAAACCGGTGGATCTCATCAATAAAAAGGATAGACCCTGGGCTGAACCGTGCCTTGTCAATGACTTCCCTGACCTCTTTGACACCGGCTTTGATAGCACTTAGGCCATAGAAAGGCTTCCCTGACTGATGAGCAATCACCTGCGCCAGGGTGGTCTTGCCTACCCCTGGAGGACCCCAGAAAATCATAGAAGGCACCATCCCCTTCTCAAGGGTGATTCGCAGAACCTTTTCAGGTCCTGTAAGGTGCTCTTGTCCCAATACCTGATCCAGGGTCTTAGGGCGCATCCGTTCTGCTAAGGGTATGGTAGGATATCCAGAAATAGTCAACTCAAGTTATTTAAAAATACTTTCAAGGAGCAAAGGTTAAAAAGTAATACCAAACACCAAATCTGAACACCAATAGTCAACCACTCCTTGTCATTGACTGGAAAAGGTGCTAAGGCATACCTCAAGGTCCAGACCAGTTATCTATTTGATATGGTCATTGATCTTTTTGACCTGCATTATCGATATTAAAATCGGAACCATCATGATTACCACTATCGTGACTAGAGCGGGCTCAAACTCCAGTGATAATACCTCGGAACGGTAAATCGCATAAGCTACCGTTAAAACAATAATGGTCCCCAAGATGAAAATAATTACCTGATGCAGTCCTTTTAATTTTTTTAGCTCTTCTGGCGTATGTTCGGTAAGGTTCTTTTTAGCCATAATTACTGTGAGTTTATTCCCTTGATATTTTCCGCAAATAAATATATTCATATTTATCAAAATACGGCTTTCTAAGCTATCAATTTTTTTACTAGAGTGAAGATCCCGCTTTTCTAGTAGGCAGTAATCAGTAGGCAGCAGGCAAAACTACCAACCTATCTTCATTTCGACGGGCTTACAATAATGAATAATATGAATGACAATGAAGTGCCCGAGAAATCTCCTACTAGCGGAGACGAATAGTTACTTTCACATCAACCGTATTTTGATTCCCCATCTAGAGGTTTCTTCCTCAATGCGGATTGGTTTTCAGTTTTATTTAATAGGAAATTGGCTCTTTATCGTTTATTTTTAATTGAGGAAATTAAAAAGCAATAAATGAAATTGAGGATTTTCACCTACCTGAAGAAATTGAAGTTAGCTGTAATTAGTGTGGTATTATTATCATCGTTGACTTTAAAGTCACAGGAAATAGTAGAGAAGGATGAAGTCAAAATTGGAAGTATTATTTTGCAATTACACAAAAAACAATTAGTAGAAACTGATCAAGGGTTCTGTGAGGTATATAATGAACTGATATTGTTAAGAGGAAATAAAATGATTTATAAAAATTCCATATGTGCAGCGGAGTTAGCTGATGTTACAATCACAGAGAGAGGATATCCGACTGTAGTCGAACATTACTCCTCACCAATTGGATGGTCTCAGTTTTACGTTTTTGATTTTTGCAAAATGAGGCTTTTCATCACCAAAAAAATTCAAGAAAGTTCAGGCTTACCATGGAAGAAATTTATTGATCCTGAGCCTCAATTTAAGGCTCAGTTTCTTGAAAAGGAAGAATCATTTTAATTTATTACCACTTCTAGCAAAGACGAAAAGAAGTTTTATACCAACACCATTCCGTTTCCAATTCAGGAGATTTCTCCCCCTGTAATGCCTGTTATTAAGATTTTTCCGATAGGAGCAGGGGTCGAAATGACGAAAAAAACAATCCACGGTCATTGCGAGCGGGCGTATGGGCCTTAAGCGTGGGAGCGCGGCAATCTCCGACTTAAAAATCCAGTACGTTTCAATTCACGAGATTGCCGCGTCAACCAGTTTCTGCTACCGCAGTATCTGGTTTACTCGCAATGACGATATAAATATTAGGGTTAGCGTTAGTGTCATGGTCAAAGTCAAAGTCGGCCAAAGGCCTAATCCAACATCATCTTGTAATGCATGATCCCGCATTCGTCGAAGACATCCCCTACCGTGCGGAAGCCCATAGGCCGATAAAAATCCACCACCTGTACCTGGGCATGCATATAGATCATATGATCGCCACTTTCCGGATGCCGGGCAATATGGGCCATGAGTGTATCCATGATTTGGGCACCTACCCCCTTCCCACGCTGGGCTTCCATCACTGCGATCCTTTCGATCTTGATGCCTTTGTCGGTAAACCGCCAACGACCCGTTCCGATGGGTGTGCCTTCAGCATCCACTGCCAGAAAATGAAATGAGGTCGTTTCATAAGCATCAAACTCCTCTTCGGGTGCCACTTTCTGCCCTTTCACAAATACTTCCCTGCGGATGGCAAAGGCTGCCTGCAATTCAGATTCTTCCTCGATAAGGCGGACTGAATACACTGCTACTTATCAGCTTTTTGGTAGGCAGAAATAATGCTTCTCACAATTTTGTGGCGGATCACATCCTTTTCGGTGAGGTCTACAAAGCCAATACCGGATACGCCCTTAAGGATGCTCATAGCCTCTATCAGCCCTGACTGCTGATTTTTGGGCAAGTCGATCTGGGATGTGTCACCAGTGATGATCATTTTAGATTCAGGACCCATCCGGGTAAGAAACATCTTGATCTGCATAGGAGAAGTATTCTGTGCCTCATCCAGGAGGATGAAAGCGTTATTGAGCGTGCGGCCTCTCATATATGCCAAAGGTGCAATTTCGATGACATTATTTTCCATATAGAACCGAAGCTTTTCTGCCGGCACCATATCCCTCAGGGCATCATAAATAGGCCGGAGATAGGGGTCCAGCTTTTCTTTGAGGTCACCTGGCAGGAATCCCAGATTTTCACCCGCCTCCACTGCCGGCCTGGTGATGATAATTTTACGGACTTCCTTATTTTTTAGAGCCTTCACGGCAAGTGCTACCGAAATATAGGTTTTACCGGTACCGGCGGGACCACAGGCAAAAACCAGGTCATTTTCCTCGATAGCATAGACCAACTTTTGCTGGTTGAGCGACTTGGGCTTGATGCCAAACCCACGGGTGCCATAGATTAATATCTGGTCACTGGCCATACTGGAAATCTCCTGATGCTCCTTGGTAAGATAAGCCTGCACATTGTCAGGGGTCACCTGCCCGAATTTATGATAGTGGTTCAGCAGGGCATTGAGGATGTCGTTGATTTTTAGGATTTCATCGGAGCTCCCCTTGATCCTTAGCTCATTTCCTCTGGAAACGATCTTGCTTTTTGGAAAAGCTGCCGCAACATCGTTGATATTTTTGTTTTCTACTCCCAGAAAATCGATCAGGGAGATATTTTCGAGCGTAATAACCTTTTCTACCAAATGATTTTTTTATTAATTCGTGAATTTAGACCTAATTTTGTCTCAAACGTTCCTTACAAAAATAGTCATATAACCCATGTCCTACAAAATTATAACGAAAATCTACTGGCCCGGTTCATCGGAAGCCTTTAAATAATCCCTATGGCAATTGTCACCCTCACTTCTGATTATGGTGACAGCGATCATTACGTGGCCGCTGTAAAGGCCGCCATCCTTTCTACATGCCCTGCAGCAGTTATTGTGGACATTACACACCAGATCAGTCCTTGTGATATCGCCCATGCAGCCTACACCCTTCAAAGGGTATACCGGGATTTTCCAAAAAACACCATCCATCTGGTAGCGGTGAATGCCGCCGGTCACAAATCCAACCAACACCTCGCCATAGATGCCGGAGACTATTACTTTTTAGGACCTGATAATGGGGTTTTTGGTCTTTTGCTGGAACAGACTGAGTATAAAGCTGTGGGCCTCAAGGAGGATGGGCAAGGCACCTTCCCCGGAAAAAACATCCTGGCACCGGCTGCCGCAGCCCTGGCTAATGGGACTGAGATTGGTAAATTGGGTACCACGGTCGAGTCCATTTTCAGGATGCTGGGCCGACAGATCAAGGCGACGAAGCAGATTATATCGGGCCATGTGGTACGGGTAGACCATTATGGCAACCTCATCACCAATATTGATCAGAATACCTTTGATATTTTGTCTAAGGATAAGAAGTACCAACTCCGGTTTGGCAGAGAAAAGCTGCCCAGGATACACTATCACTACCACCAGGTAGAGCCGGGAGATTGCTTTGCCCTGTTCAATAGTGAAGGGTACTTGGAAATCGGTATTTTCCAGGGCCATGCCGGCGACCTCCTCGGATTGGAACTTGACAGCCCTGTTCACATCAATTTTGAAAGTTAATACTATGCTGGTTAGAATCGTTAAAATGACCTTCATCCCCGGAAAAGCGGCGGAATTTCTAGATATCTTCAACCGGTACAAAAAAGACATCCGGTCTTTCCCGGGCTGTACCCACCTGGCCCTGATGAAGGAGCCCGGCAATCCCAATGTGATGACCACCATGAGCCAGTGGGAGTCGGAAAAGGATTTGGAGGCATACCGGAATTCAGAAGTTTTTAAATTGGTATGGGAGCAGGTCAAGCCTTTGTTTGCCGAAAAGACGGTGGCCTTTTCGCTCGAAAAATTGATTGAAGTCCGTCCTGTTTGAGGTTCCCGAAGCCCAAATTTTACCGTGTCGTTGAAAATCAGGATTTCTTTACCCATATTTGCAGTCCCAAATTTTAATGCCCAGATGGCGGAACCTGCCTGCATCTTACAGATTCCGGCAGGTAAATTGGTAGACCGCGTCTACCCTGTCACTGGGAAGGTCCTTGCCCTGAATGAGGGGAAAGGTTAGTTAATGGTAAAATGCCCAGATGGCAGAACCTGCCTGCATCCTTCAGATTCCGGCAGGTAAATTGGTAGACCGCGTCTACCCTGTCACTGGGAAAGTCCTTGACCCTAAATGAGGGTTTAGGTTAGTTTAATGGTATATGCCCAGATGGCGGAATTGGTAGACGCGTTGGTCTCAAACACCAATGATAGCAATATCGTGCCGGTTCGACTCCGGCTCTGGGTACTTTTTAGTTTTTAGAAGTTAGAAGCTAGTAAGAGCCGGAGGAGAAGTTTATCCCGTCCCGTAGGGCGGGCTTGTCCGACCCGAAGGGCGGGAACGTAGGCTCTGGGTACTTAATTTCGATTTAAGTTATTGTTTTTCAATACTTTACAAAAAAAAGGGGGACAAAAAGGGGGACAAACTTTTTAAAACCCACAATTAGACGGCCTTCTCAGGCTTTGTCGTGGCGGGGATCTGGGCTCCCTCACCGGCCAGATTACTACCAATGACCTGCTGGAGAATATCTTCAGTAAGTTTTGTATCGGGAAGTGATTTACCTTAACCTAAAACCAGTCTTAAAAACTACTGGATTGTTATAAAGCTCATTACCACTATCATGGAGGAAGTTGTAAGTAACTATGGACTGCATTTCGAGGAACTTGGCCAGTTTAAACTTACGCCCAAAACCTACTAATAAAGTCTGATGCCAGTGCCGGTTATGGACCTCTGCCCTACCTAAGACATTGCTCATACGCTCCCCTTCCAGATAGCCAAAAAAGTTTTTAAAGATCATGTGGTTTGCGAATACGGAGAAACCGTACACAGGCTCATTTTCAAATATATTGGTACTTGTCTTGTTGGGTAATTTAACCCTGTAAGCACCTGTCATCCCCACTTCAAACAATTTGTTAAACCTCCAGCCGACTACAGGAGATAGATCGATTCTCAATGGATTTGTTTTATGTATTCCAAAATTCCCTCCAAGTACCAACCGTTCCCAAAATAATTCCCCTTTGAGTGAATTCCGTTTTTTAGCGGTGGATAGGTCATTACTGTTAGGTAGGTAACTGTACTTTTGTTTCAGTGCTCCAATTCTCGAATGTACCTCCTGAATTTTATCAGCATTTTCAGAAATGTATTGCCTGGCCTGGGAGGTCATCTTTTGCTTAAGCTCCTTACTCGTGGCATATTGTTTGAGCTCTTCCTGGGCAGTGTTTATTTGATCTATATCTTTTTCTAATGCCGCTAATTCGTGGTCGAAACCTTCAAGTGCCTTAAATTCTTCTGTATCATTTAAATAGTTTTCCGTTTGCTTTTCAACCTTCATCCCTAACTGATCTATTGATGTAGAATCAAGATTAACATCACGTACATCTAACCCCGTTTGTTTTTCTAACTGCTCTTTTGTCATCCCTTGTACCTCATTAGCCACAGTGGCAGAGTCTTTGGGAAGACTTGATATTTCAGCTACTCTTCTATTACTTATTGTTTCTGTAGGTAGTTGCATGACTTCATTTTTCACAGCAGCGGTGTCCGATGGGATGCCCGTGTTGAGTTCTTTTTCCAGTTTAATCTTGCTTTGCTTAGCCTGATTTGTAAGGGTAGAATCCAGACAAACATTTTGTAAGGAAATGTGATTATTCAAACTGTCTAGGTGCCCATCGCGCACTTGGATCATTTTCCTATTAGCCACTTTAAGAGACCCTAGGTGGGTGGTGTCAAAACCTGATAGCTTTTGGTTGGGTATATCTTGTAAGATCAACTTAGTGGCATAAATTACCGCTGAATTAACAGGAATGGGGTTATTTTGAGCAAAAATAAATGCACTAATATGACAAAAAGTAAATATGGTAAGTAGGTACTTCATTATTATAAATAAAGAATCCCGATCATTCCATCACACCTGGTAGGTAAATTATTAAGATAAATATACAAATATCCGGGAGAAATTCACTCGCCCGAAGCCGTTGGTTAGATCAGATCCTATTACGCTGCGAACCCTGATTACGTAAATTTGTCAATTTACCATAAAGATCCTCTTCCATGATAACATCATGCACTATTGTAAATATAATCTTCCGGTATATACACAAAGCCTTCCACTATTAGGTTGTTATGAACAGAACATATTCCTTTCTTCAATCTTTATAATCAAACGCTCTTAAAAAGCGCGCGAGGGGGTGAAACCTAAGGTTATGAAAGTAATTAAAATCCAAAAGAAATTTTATATTTAACAGGTTTACCGTTGACCCTAAATGGAATCCACCCTGGTGAGTTTTTTAATGCCTCTTCTATTTTTAAAGCAAGTTCTTTTTCAATTTCACATTTTGACTCCACCTCTACTTTTTTAACTTTTCCTTTTTTAGAAAAGCCCACTAATACACTCAACCCAAGTTTACGTAAATCATTCCAGTTTAATCGAGTGGAATTAAAGATATACTCATCAAAAGGAAAATCTTTTTCTAAAGGATAGGTGATTTCAATGAAATCCAAAGAATTAAAATGGTAATAACCATCCCTATATTTGAGCTTCCAATTCTTATCAAACTTAAGATTCTCGGAATAAAATTTTCTATCAGGGAAACGATCAATAGTTTTTATGGTAACTAAACTGCCCTTCTTAAATGTAAGAACTAGAGGCGGCGTAGGATTCAAATCTAAGTGATCAATAAAAGATAAATGCTTTATTTCTAAATTAAGATTTTTATAAAAATCCAGAAATCCAGAATAAGTAAGGTTGTGAGCAGGAGCCCTATTAATTTTATTATAAATCAAGACATATCGATCCTTGAATTCTGAGAATTTGTCTGGTAGATTATCTTCATACCAGCTTACATGAGGGGCAATTCCAACAAAAACTGAATTTTTATGTTTAGTAATTCTAAGGTTAGGAATGCTTTCTTCATGGCCTTTGTACCGTAATCTTAGAGAATCATAATAAATTTCTAATGAAATAATTAATGTTTTATCTTCAAAATCTTTGTACGGTAATTCTTGGGCGACAATAGATAATGATTGAAATATAAACACAAAAATAAATAATTTAATTACCATATAACCCTCCAACCTTTTTATATCCTTTAGAATTATTTCTTGAAATCGGTTTACTTGTTAAATTTGGCAATGCTTGATATATGCCACTATGCGAAATTACATAATTATCCTTGCCACTAAATACACCAATCCAATCACCTTTTGCTTGTTCCCAAGAGCTATGGTTCTGGGTACTACTTGAAAATGGATGGGTATGCACCATTCCTTTTACTTCCAACCACGATCCTTCAAAATGTACTGCCCAAATGGTGTAAGTCCCCGTTTCATCCTTTGTGAAGGAAAGTTTATCCCAAAATAAGGAAAAACTTCCAGAACCTGATTTAGGTCCATTTTTGTAATTTGGGAGTACTAATAATCCCGCATCTGTTATTAGTGCTGTATTTTCCCTTCTCCCTTTGTCAAATGCTGGATGAAAACTTGCTTTCCACATTTCCTCCAATCCTTCAGCAATATCAGAATACAATTTCCCACCATAAAAAAGTTCAGGTAATTTAGTCCCAATCAACCCTTCTTGCCTCTGCTGTTGAAAATAAAGGTTAACAAGAGGATGATCTCCCTTATTGGCCAAAAATATAGCTGTCTCGGGGTCGCTCATACTCATTAATCCATGCCATGGATTCCAAACTTGTAAATCAGAATATTTGGCATCAAAATTAATGCTACTCATCAGAATACGATCTCTCGTGTAGTCGCTAAACTGATTACTCCAATGATTTCCGGAGCCAGGCCTAACCGCCCAACTCCCACGACCATCCATCTCCATCTGGTATGAGTAGTAGGAGCCATAGGAACCGTGGTAGCCGCGCCGGGACCTACCCATATTGTCTAACATGTCCTGGATAGGGTCGGCACCACTCGGGTCGTTGTAGCCTACAGGATCATTGAAGGCGTAATTATATGGCGTAAGGCTCGCGTACTTGGCCGCCACAGGATCAATCCCCGTAAATCGACCTGTCGCAGCGTCATAACCTCTGAAAGGCGTCTCGTAATTCTTTGTCTCCTCGTTTAGCTCACTGCCTGCATTGTACAGAAAGTTGTTCTTCAGGGTGGTAAGCCTGGTCCAACTGCTGGCATGCTGCATACCAAACGGATAGTAATCGGTCTGTTGTACCACCAGGCTTTCTTTAAGCGATACCTCAAAGTCGTCATAGTACACCTCAGCATTGCTCTCATTGGTCAGATACGCATATACAAAGCCTTCATGCTGTACTATGAAATCCGGAATCTGCATGGGCATCGCCGACCCATTAGCATCATCATCCATGGCTACAAAACCTACTTGCACGGCATTGAAGTTTTTGTCAAATAAAATATAGTTAAGGTAAGCTGCCACATACCCTGACGGGGGCGCGTGTACACCGCCGCCCAGGCCCGGATCATAGACCCTCTCAAAGGCGTCATAAATGCCTTGCTCTCCGATGCTCCCGCCATTAAGGCCCCCAAAGGCACCGGCCACAGCGGTGATCAGGGCACTTAAGCCAGCCGTACCGCTACCACTCCCATTCCGATAAAAACCCTGTACACTCAGACTTAGCGTATCGCCCGGGTATACCGGCAGCGTGATGGCCGCACCGGCAATGTTGCCCGGCATTAGCCGCTGCACCTGGTTATATGAGGTGGCTTCTGTGTCTACAGGATTATCTGTGATATTGCTAAACAACGCATCGTCTGCCTGCTCTTCAGACTCGCTTTCCATTGTCGCCTTAAAGGTGTAGGTCTCAGGCGCTGAACTGATCAACATCCGCACATTGCCCAGGTGGTCGGTATAAGCATATTGGTATTGATGGTCTCCTCCCGACATGACCACTCTGCCCTCGCTATGCCCGATGAATCGCAGCGTATCGTTCTCATACATCCCATTGCCCATATAATCGGTGGTCGTCTCCAATACACTGTTGGTATATAATTTCCTGCTTAGTCGTATGCCACTGGCCTTATAAATATACTTTATAGCGGTGCCATTGCCAAATACTATGGAGTCTGGTTTGTTCAGTACATTATAGCTTATACTCACGATACCCTTATTTGCTCCCAAGTCTCACGAGGACTACTAAGAACTGTGCTTGAAACGCATTAAATCTCCTCTCCCCGCCTGATAGAGATTAAATCCTTGTCTTCGGTTATTTTTTAATTCAAGATACTGTAAATGTTAATGCGATACAATCATAGTTCTCAACCGCCCCTCGTTGTGCCCAGGGCATCCCTTATGGGACAAATGAGGGCGAGATGGGGCAGTGAATAATCCAATGATCCCCCAATAAACTTTCCGCTTCCAAAAAAATCTTCTTCCCCGTAAAATACCCCTGACCCACTACTTCGATGTATCGAAGTGCTTTATTCAGAATCTTTGTTGAAGTAGCTCGGCTTATAACTAAAAAGCCCCTGATTCAGAAGCTTTCTTTTTAATATGTTTTTATAAATTCTTCTTTATTAAACCCCTTTAAATAGCCTTCCATAGCTATTATTTGCTGGTCATCTGGATATTCATCTTTCAAAAATTCAAGTTCATTCATACCACGGTGTTTATCTTCTAGGAAGATATACAAAAAAGCAATATCCAACTTGACTTTAACAGGGTCTGGGTTATCTTCTAATCTTGCTTTATATGCCTCCAATGCTTCATTATATTTTTTATGAGCTTGGGACATATTACCCATTTTTTCATACACTAGCCCTTGACCCATTATTACTTCTACAAAGCCAGGTTTTATAGATTCTACTTTTTCTAAAACATCAATTGATTCCTTTAATTGCCCTTTATTTCGTAATACCTGGGCTTTATTTGTATAAGCAGTAATATATAAGCTGTCAACTTGTAAAGCTTCATTTAGATAGATTAACGCAGAATCATAAAATGATCCCTTTATCGAATCATAACTATGCGCTGCGTTTCCAATAAAATTAACAGCCTTATTATTTAATTCTAATGCTTCTGGATTTGGTTGATATACATCATCAACTTCTTCAGTATTATTCTCTTGATCACAGCCACAGGTCAAGGCACTCAAAAGTAATATTGCTATCCTATGTTTCATAAATTTCTCGTCAATTTCGTGGTAACCCAATTTGTCTTATATGAACAGGGATTGTCATAACTGCTGAATGTCGATTACCCTGCAAACCAAAAACTATATGATAGCTGAAGTTTAAATTTATTATAACATTCCCACTGGTCGGCAACTCGAATGATACTGCTCCTATTTTTTGAAACCCTGAAGGATAGGCCGCATTATAACCATCTCGTAAAACAAATGGATTGTTATTTACTGCTTTGCCATTAACCATCACCTGTGCACTTCCTAGAAAAGCTACATCACCTTGAGTTTTTGCCGGTGTTGTTCCAGCAGCTGAAGCATTGAAATAATACTTTCCGTCTATCTCATTTACTGAATAATGACCGATCATGTTGAACATTGCATTGGCTCCCACATTCTTTACAGCCATATAATCATACTTCATTTCATTGAAGGAGTTGCTTATTTCAGCATAAACATTCCCCCCATTTTGCGTCTGAAAATAATCCGCCAACGCCGGATTCAACATGATCTCCCAGGTCAGGTTCAGGTTAAATATTGGGACCTGTCCGGACACCATACCGGCTATCATGGAATTGACTTTACTTTGCTGATATTTCTGGATGTGGTAATTCACTGCTTCCGGACTTAGGAGTGTGCCGCCGTTGTGATTGGCTGCAAAATAACCAAACAATGTAGCCTGCTCACTTCCATAATACGTATGCTCCCAACTATCATGCCTGTCCTGGTAGGCCATACCATAAGCCAGTGCCTGCTCCTGTGAGGCAAACAAAAAACTATTGCCATTACTGTTCCAATGGGCCCCATGCTCCCCTGCACCCCAATTGATTACAAAGGTATTACCATGCCTAGAAATTCCGCCTCCACTACCATCCATCTCCCAATAGTACGAGTAGGAGCCATAGGAGGAACCGGTGTAGCCACGCCGGGACCTACCCATATTGTCTAACATGTCCTGAATAGGGTCTGCTCCACTCGGGTCGTTGTAGCTTACAGGATCATTGAAGGCGTAGTTGTAAGGCGTGAGGCTCGCATACTTGGCCGCCATCGGGTCCACACCGGTAAATCGACCTGTCGCAGCGTCATAACCTCTGAAAGGGGTCTCGTAGTGATTCGTGTGCTCGTTTAGCTCACTGCCTGCATTGTAGAGAAAGTTGTTCTTAAGGGTTGTTATGAACATATTCCTATCCATCAATCATTTTAATCACACGGGTTGCAAAAGCACGCCAGGGGGTGTTGTATTACTTGATGGCTGTGCCAGCATAATATATTTGAGAGAATTTGGAGAAATAGGGTGAATTGTAAAAACAATAACTAAACAATTAAACGCTAATAACATTCAGGATATCCCCTTTTATACACGGATCCATGACCTATTGGTATAATAGTTTCCTTATGTAAAGGAATATAGGTGAACTTTATTTCGGGGCTATATTCATAAAATATCAAACCTATAATAAGTTCCTCAAGTGGGACTTCGTGTTTATCATAAAAATTTATAGTATCTAAAGAGGTGAAAGTGGTTCCGGGTGTAAATCCAAAACCCCCGTAAGCGAAAATACTATATTTAAAATTGATCTCTTTGACAAAATCCAGGCTCACCTGGTCGAATGTAGTCTCAAGAACGGTTTTAAGTGATTCATCATTTAAGTTAAGTTTAACAAAATTAGTTCCTAATTTTCCATCCTCTGCAGGACTGAATAATTCACTGTTTATGAATAAGGTTAAATTTTCAAATAAAAATCTATTATCTGTTTTTTTAGATTTTTTATTGACGCTTTTGAGTAGAAAATTTAAATCATTTAATGTAACTGGACCTGGATTTTCATTTAAATCAATTTCATACCCATTCATTCCAAAGTAATTCCACAGATTTCCATTAGTACCGGGAATGGAATCCGAAAAATATTTTCCAATTACAATATATTCCTCTTGATCCCAAACCAAACAAAATGAATAACCTTCAACTAGTGTACGAAAATGCTTAATGCTAAAACCCCCGATAATGGTGTCATACTCAAACCCAAAATCATATAAATGTCGTGATAAAAATGTTTCAATAACACATTGCTCTTCCTCAGCATAGTAAATGGAAAAATTATTTTTGAAATGGTCGATAATTTTAGTTTTTACTTCTATTGAATCTGCCTCATAAGTTTTTGAAAATTTTTTAGTGTAAATATTACAACTAAAAGTCCCCAACCAAATAGTTAAGACTGCAATTATTAATACTAACGTTTCTTGCCGTATATTTCCCATAATATATTTAACATTTCTTGATCGAATAGTGGTGTTGTATTACTTGATGGCTGTTCTTGCATTATAGTATTTGGAATATGACCATTCCGGTCGTTTTGTGAGTGGTCTTTAAACCATTGGTGACCCGGTTCATGCAAGAGAACTATTCCAAATTTTTCTGAAATAGAATTATTATATCTTACTTTCTCACTAGAACTCGGGTTTTCCAAGTTATCACCTAACCTAAATATATTATTAGACACCAGATATGAAATAGGATCGTCATTATTCGATGTTCCACTTGTTCCCCACCAATTATACGATCTTGAACCGCCATGCCTTGCCCACCCATTATTTTCATCATCGTCCAATTCCCTTAATTGTTTAACACTACCCAATACAACATACTTATCATTTTCTCCTTTAATCATTTTATCATTAGCAAACCCCTTTTTGCTAAGAGGTCCTTCTCCCTCCTTGCCGAATTTGATATGTATAAATAAATTGACATTTATATCCTCACTCTCTAATAGACCCCTGGCGAATGCTACTCCCTCAATTATATTTTCAATATTTTCCTTATTTTTATCATTAAACAAAACGTGTAAAAATATTACTCCCCCTGCAGCCCTAATTGCCTTTTTCATTGCGTAATAATCTGAATCATAGTGACTTGGTCCATACGCCCCCATGCTGGCAGCAAACCCATCTCCACCCCCGCCAAACTGGCCACCGCCAAAACCATCATAGTGCATGGTACTCTCATAGTGAAACATTCCATAGTTCCTCATATAAATCTCATCCTGCACAGAACGGCCCCTGCCATAGTCCCCGTTGGGGTCGTTGTAATATACAGGGTCGTTGTTGGCAAACTGGTAGGGCGTCTGGTTGCTAAAGCGGCTCGCCAATGGGTCTATAGCCGTAAACCTCCCCAGCGCAGGGTCATAATTCCTGTAGAAGGTCTCATAATTCTTCGTCTCCTCGTTCAGCTCACTGCCTGCATTGTACAGGAAGTTGTTCTTCAGGGTGGTAAGCCTTGTCCAACTGCTGCTATGCTGCATACCAAAGGGATAGTAATCGGTCTGCTGTACCACAGGGCCAGGGGTGTGGGTGATATGGAAGTCGTCAAAATACACTTCTACAGGGGTGTCATTTTCACCTGCCTTTGCTGTGCTCCGGCAGGTAAACTGCTTAGGAAAATGTAAATATATCCAAGTTTGTCATAATAAAACCTAAACCCCCCTGGTCGTAGCGTCTCGCTACGACCCAATTAACAAAAGTGATGTCCAACATTTAAGTCGTAGGACCGCTGTGCCTGCTTAACAATAATCCCACGATTTGCTCAAGCGCGCGAGGGTGATACATACTAGCATTTATTTAATTGCCCTAATCCTTCATTTAATCAACCGTTGTGGATTCATTTTAGTTGGGAAGAAATCTGTTATGTAGACGGTTGATTTTTCTTCTTTGATATAGTATATTATCTTTAATTCAAAATTTCTGGTTTCCTTAAACAGGATAAACCTGAAGTCTTCCTTGTAAGAAAAAAGATATTTTTCCCGGCTTCCCCTGGCAGGTTTACTAGACAGTGTACCTGCTGTTTTTATGATATTTTCGTGGATTTCAGTAGCTCGGTCAAAACTAAAGTTATCGTAGAGATAGGGTAAAACACGCTCCTGATAGCGAACCATGGCAGGCCTTGTAGTAACTATTTTATATATTTCTCCTCCACCCATTTACGGTTTTCTTGTTTAAACTCATCTAAAGACAAAACCTCCCCCTTGCTTATGGACATAAGCGACTCCTCAGCTCGGGCTTCCATTTCTGCTTGGGTAATTAATTGATCCATACGCTGCAAAGTAGATGTATTTTGCACCCTCATCAACCGCTCAATAAGGCCTAGTTTAATTGATTCTGCTTTCATCTTGTTTTTCTCCATTGTAAAGTTAACGATTTCTTGCTTTAATTAATTTACCGCTTTTAGACACAAGCCTCCATTTGTGCAGGTTCTATTCCTAAAAAACACTACCCAATTTAATCAATCCTTTCCAATCATAAAAGTCCCCGGCGCTACTCTCCCTGGTCGTAGCGTCACGCAGCATTACTATTTATGCAGTGACAACCGATGCTTTCTTTCTTCACTAAATGCTACCCAGTACTCAATATTATATGATGGATCCAATTCGCTAGCAGTTTTTAAGGATTCAGTTACTTTGTCCCAATACTCTAAAAAAATTGAAATTGTTGCAATATTGACGTAAAGCATTGGAGCCAATTTAATTGCCGTCTTGTCAGCATAATCAATTTCCTTAAGCTGGCTCTCCCATAATGCGATCGCCTTATTGAAATCAGATTGATAACTGTTCAGATCTCCCCCACTATTTAATAAGGAGACACCTTTCTGAACATATTCGAGGGCCTCATTGGTGGCGTCATAGTTTGCCTTTTTTGTGGTTTTGCTATAGGCAAATAGAAATTCATTATTGATCGTATTGAAAGTGTACATACTTTGCAATAAAGCTTCTGCACTAAAAAGATATTTTCTAGTGAGACTTATTGGGAAATGATGATAATTTTCTGAAAACCTATATTCCAACTCTTGCAGAGTCTTGTAACAAAAAGTCATATCGTTTTTTTCTCTAAATATAGGTATCTCCGTTTCTCCCCTACCGCCAAAACCTGCAGAATAGGTCTTGCTATAATCTTTATAAACCTTTTCAAGCATAATCGCCCCATCCTTATCGTAAACCTTCATTTCAGCACCGTAATTATAGCTCAAAATATAGTAATAACATCCTGCATTACTCACTATCATATTCTTTTTGGTTATCACCATTTCTCTTAGATTAATCTCCACAATAAAATCAGGATTCTCGTCAACTTTAATAAAGCCAGGAAGGTTTATAAACTCGTTTTGAGCTAACTCAACACTGCCATAATTACTTGAACCTGAAGCACCAATCGATGCCGATGTCCATGCAAATGGCTGGACGTAACGAATGAACTGAAAATCAACTCCCCCTGGGTTGATAATTACCTGATAGGTCTTTATTTCATTGCTCAACTTCTCTAAAGGTGGATTAGGGTATGAAAATAGAATTTTTTCATATTTGACCGGCCCCATTTTTAATGCTAGTTGGGCCATATTGCTTGAAAAAAACAAAAGAAAACTAACAATAAAAAGTAGGGTCCTCTTCATGATTTTAAATTTAGCAGTAAAGTACGTTGTTGCAAAAGGGGATTAAAAGTTGAATTAGGGAATCGTGACTGTAGCCTTTTTGTAAAGATTTACATGTATTTCCGAGGTAAGATCATCAGAGGTGTGTTTATGAGAGGGATCAATGAATACGGTAATGGTCTTTCCTGAAAGCGCAGTGCCATTGACCGTGGCTGCATGCTCATCGGCTCCCCAGAATATCCCCAAACCACCATCCAGATTATCATTAACTTTTACCTTTCCTTCACCAATTTTTGTGGACCCATCAAGTAGATGATAATCTATGTCAATATCGACGTTTTGTCTTGATCCTGACAACTGGAGTTGCACGGTGAATTTGATTTGATTATTCTCATAAATAGCGTATTCGATGCCACCAGGCAATGTATAAGCCTTAAACTGTACGATCCCCTTTATTGCTGAGGGGCCATCATCATCTTTTGAACAGGAAACGAAACTTAAAACTAAAATGCAGGCAAAAACAAAAAGCTTTTTCATGGATGCAGTCATTTAGGTGGATGAAAGTGAAATGTAGTCAGTCAAATTAAAATATTTAATTTCTATTGCAATATGCTTTATGTTATTAAATTGTTATGTTTTATGTTCCTAAATTACGACTGATATACACTTTAGGCATCTACTGATTTTTTGATTCCAAAAAAAAGAACCGGAAGTTCTCAACTTCCGGTTCAAGGAATTTAAATAACGGTTCCTTTAATTACTAAGGTATGTGAGCCTTCCGGGGAATTGGAAAATACTTTAATGTGCTTGACAAAAGCCCCTTCTTTTTTTGAATTATAGGTTGCGGTTATTTTGGCTGTCCCACCAGGTTGGATACCATGCTTGGGGTAGTCGGTGACAGTGCATCCGCATGATGCTTTAACATCAGAAATAATCAGGGTAGAATTGCCAGTATTGATAAAATCAAATGTAGCAGTTACCGGTTCGTTCTTCGTTATTTCTCCAAAGTCATGGCTTTCACTTTTCCATGCAATCGAGGCAGCGTAAATCAATTTTTCACTTATCGAAATGGCGCCTACCCTCATACTATGAGCATAAACCTGACCGATCAATAGGGCTAAAATAAAGAATGGGATGATTTTAAATTTTTTCATTTTTTTTAGTTTTAATTTGTTGGTTATAAATTCCTTTGATAAGGATCAGGACAAATGTAATTGTCAATGCTGTAGGCCCTTGTTAATGAACTCCTAACATTTGTTAATGAAATGTTAATGTCCTGGCTCTTACCCCATTCATCCTTATTATTGTAGCGTGAATAGTTATCATATAAAGCTCGTGGTGCTCTTAGGTCTCATTGCCATTATTGGGATTGTGGTAATACAATTGCATTGGCTTAAGGAGGCGTTTGATTATGAAGAAAAAAAATTTAGCGAAAAGGTGCATATCGCCCTTCTGGAAGTGGTAAAGAAATTATATGCCGACCAGCATGCGCAATTACCATTAGCCAATCCCATACAGAAAATATCGAAAGACTATTATGTGGTCAATATTAACAATGAATTCAATGCCGAAATCCTGGATGTCTACCTAAAAAATGAATTTGAAAAGTTTAATGTAGTCACTGATTTCGAATATGCTATTTACGATTGCATGACGGATCAAATGGTATTTGGGAATTACATCAAACACGATAACAAATCCGATCAAGCATCAGCCTCCTATTTTCCAAAATTTGAAAATTTGGTTTATTATTTCGCAGTCCGATTCCCCGATAGAACTAACTATTTTTTCTCACACCTTAAGTTTTGGATTATTCTCGCCATAGCATTATTTGTGGTGCTGATAATTTACGTCTATTCGATTTTTATCATACTCCAGCAAAAGCGTTTTTCAGAGTTACAAAAAGACTTTATCAACAACATGACTCATGAATTCAAAACCCCATTATCTTCAATTTTGATTGCTTCAAATTACCTGGAAAAGCAAAATTCTATCCGTTCTGACGACCGGTTAGCAAAATATACCAAGACTATTATCACCCAGGGCAACCGGCTCAATTCCCATATTGAAAAGATTCTGAATTTGGCAAAGTCCGAATCAAACCTGATAAAGTTGGAAAAGACCCAGTTCAACGTTGTGGCATTCTTAAAAAGCATCATAGAAGAGGTAAAGACCAAAAATCCAGAAGTAATTATCAATATCGAAAATAGCTCTGATGCGTTAATTTATGCTGATAAGGTCCATTTTGGAAATTTGGTGTATAACCTATTAGATAACGCCATAAAATATGCAGCAAAAAAGCCTGTAATAAATATCGGGCTTGGTAACCACGAAGATCATTATAAGCTAGACTTTTCTGATAATGGAGTAGGGATACCTCCTAAAGATCAAAAATTGATTTTTAATAAATTTTACAGAGTGCCATCAGATACCCATGTTCATGGATTTGGACTAGGTTTGTTTTATGTAAAGAAAATTTGCCAGCAACACCGATGGAAGTTGTCTCTTCAAAGTAATCCGGAGGGCGGATCAATATTTAGCATTATGATTCCAAAAAAAGTAAGATCATGAAAAGGGTGCTATATGTAGAAGACGATGAATCTCTAGCCTACCTTACCACAGACTATTTGACTGAGTCAGGCTTTTTGGTTGAACATCTAAAAGATGGGAAAGAGGCTTTGAAAAAATTTCAGGAATCGTCTTTTGACATTTGTGTGCTGGATATTATGCTTCCTAATATGGATGGTTTTGCCTTGGCAGAAGCCATTAGGGCAATCAATCACGAAATCCCCATCCTGTTTTTATCAGCAAAAATTTTGAAAGAAGACCGGATCAAGGGATTGAAAATCGGTGGTGATGATTATATCCTGAAGCCTTTCAGCATAGAGGAACTAATCCTCAAAATGAAAATTTTCCTTGACCGATCAAAAAAAGAATTTAGTGATACAGCCATTTACAAAATCGGAAAATTCGATTTCGACCCTCAAAATTTTATCTTAACCCAGGGAGTCAATCAACCCATAAAACTAACTCAAAAGGAAGCCCAACTGCTCAAATTTTTCATTGACAACAAGAATAAGGTAATAAAACGCGAGCAAATTTTGCTATCGCTTTGGGGGGAAGACGACTATTTCATTGGTAGAAGCCTGGATGTTTTTATCTCACGATTGAGGAAAATATTTACAGATGAGGAATCGGTAAAGATAATAAACATTCATAGTGTAGGGTTTAAATTTTGCGAATCACCGAGATCAGATTGAAGGCAATAAAATGGGCTTGAAAAGGTATTTGTTAGTTAGCAAAATCATTAACATAAGACTTTCTGATAGCTAATTCTAATGAGTCTAATTTACAGAAATCTTGGACTTAATGTACCAAAAGCAGTAACAAATTAACTTCGAATTTATGATAAAAGCCCCTTGAAATTTCAAGGGGCTCTTTAATAGTTTAAAAAGGGTTATTTAAGAAACAATAAACAAACTCGCTATCGCAACTGCCTCATCTCCTGTCAAAATTTCATCATACGCCTCAGTGGAAGCATCAATAGTAAAAGGAGAACCACTACCTATGGTTGTGACATCTAGACCTCCCTGAATTACATTATCTTCTCCATCATACACTGCTTGAGTGGGTTCGGGCATTCCTTCTCCTCTTTCATCACGGACAATCCAACCTTTAAGCCCTCTTATTCTTCTTACTTCAGAGGCGTGTCTTGCTTCTACAGAATGTATCTGCAAAGCTGGGGTCAAAAATTGCGATCCCATAAGATTAGTAGCTTGCCCCTTGTATGCCCTTACACCAGTGTCCTCAAAGGCCTGAGCAAGAGCCAGAAATTGTGCATAAGCAGTTTCCTGGCCAACACCGTTATCATTAAATGGGTCAAAAGCACCACCCACAGTAAAATCAAAGGTTGGTTTTTCAACCGGGGTTGCTCCTGCCCCCTGTAAACCGGCTCTTAAAAATTCAACGTGAGCTGCTTCATGTTGTGAAATTTGTTGGAAAACAATCTCAGGTCTACCGCCTGGTATAACACCGGATTGTAACCCCAGTTCATAAAACTCATCCTCTAAATATTCCAGGGTGAGCGCAAGTTGCAATGCAGAAACAGGATCACCTGAAGTTTGTGCATAGGTTCTGGTTGGCATTGCTACAAGTCCGAAAGGTATTGCGGCAAGAGCCGCCCTTTTGCCTAAGGAACCAAATGTGCCAAATATTTCTCGTCGGGATGCTTTTACCGACATTAAATTTTCTGTTTTAAACTCGTCTAAAAATTTTATAATATTCATAATAATGCTTTTTAAGATTAGGAAGTGGATTAAGGTAGGCTGTTGGCAGTAAATGGTGTTACAACAAAACCGGTATCACCTAAATTAGATATTACTTGCGAAGGGTCTAACGCAACATCTAAAGCGTTATTTACCGTAACAACGTCATCTCCGGAGAAATCTGCAGAATCAGGATTTATTAAAGATCTAATTGCAGAAGCATGTCTTGCTTCCACAGAAACTATCTTACCTGCAATCACCAAATAGTCCGGATTGGATAATAACCTTCCTGCACCATTATAGGCAGCGACACCCGTATCTTCCAATACTTTAGCTGTGGCAAGCACTTGGGTGCGGTCATTAAAATTTACGCTTCCAAAATCAAATTCCAACGTGGGACGTTTAGCAGAAGTATTACTTCCTATTTCAGCAGAAATAGCTGCACTAAAAAACTCACGGTGGTTTACCTCATGATTATATAAATCCAAAAGCAACTGTTTTTCAGTAGAACTTGCACCTGACCAATAGGTGCCATTGACCACCTTTGTATAAAAATCTGCCTCTAGTTGTTCTAATGCAAAAGCATAATTTAGAACACCTAAATCCCCGGTACCTAAATCAAAAACATCCTCATCAGGCGGATTATGGACGTCATCGTCATTACCACAAGACATTAAAAGACCTGTTCCCACAAGAGCAAAACCACTTAACTTTAAAAACTGCCTACGCTGGTTAAATCTTCCCTCCTTTGGTTGAATTACTTTAATCACATTTTTTTTCATATTATTTATTTTAATTAGTGAATTACATTTGTGAAAGAAGAGAATAATTGTTTAAAAAATAGACGTGCTTAAATTTAAACTATTGCGAAACTAACTTTCGTTTATACAAACGTTAAAATAGGTGCTATGGGTTTTATACATTTCAGGTAGGATGTTACATATATTACATATTTCGATCTCAATATTGCCAAATTCAATTCTTATGACTCAATTTCTTTTGGGTTATTCACCAGATAATGATGATGGAGGAGTTGCCATTGAAGGCAAAGAAATGCCAATACCTGGTCGTAGTAGTGTCTTGCTACGACCCTATCAACAACTGTAAATATTATATAATACACAATCTTGGTTCGTAGGGACACGAACTAATACCTATCTGAAAAATTAGAACTAACCTTCCTCCACTTAACCATGTTTTATTACCTTTACATATAATCCCTTAATCGGGACTAAGAAGTATAATTAGTGGGGAACTTCCGTAGATGAAAAAGAGTTTAAATTTGACTGATTATGGAGACGATTACGCTTAAAATAAAAAACAAAACTAAATTCCAACACTTCATGGCCTTTATCAAAGACCTGGACTTTGTGGAAGTGCTACGCAAGGAGACTACTGCCAAAAAGAAAAACACCACCGCCGAAGAAGATGATTTTTTCGCCCTTGCCGGAATGTGGGAAAACAGGGACATTTCTGCACAAGACTTAAGATCTAAGGCATGGCCAAACAGAAAATAGTCCTCTGCGACACTAATATCCTTATCGAGCTTTCTAAAAATAATCTGAACGGTGGGATTTCTTAAATTTCAATAGTGTCTCCTAATCGGGATGAGCAAAAAGTTTCCGATCATTCCCTTTCTGGTTGGACTTTTGGGAACCTAACTACATCTCCCCCGCCTTGGTTCGTATCCCCACGAACCATGAGAGCCATAGCACAATTTAACTATTCCTTTCTAATCATAAAAGTCCCAGGCACTATCTTGCAAAAAACGAAAACAGTTCAAATTTTAGATTCAAGATAAATAAATTATGGCCCCAATTTTGATGTAAGGTCCTGAAATTGTTTCCATTACCCTACGTCACTATGGCAAATTTTTTTACCTTTAATCAAATCTTAAGTAGCATGGTCAAAATATTTGGGCTGATTATCTTTACCCTTCTCCTCAATGTAATAACAGCAGTTGGCCAGAAGAAAAATGACCTGGCGATATTCAATCAACCAAAATACTCCCTGATTTTTGGCGATCATGTGCAAGTCTTGTACAATGATTTGAACCTTAAAAAAGTAACCCACGATTTCTTTCTTGCCGGTGATAAAGCTTTTTACAATGGCAATTATGTCAACGCTGCCAGTCGCTACCTCACCGCTACCCAATACCTGACCGACCAGGGCGACCATGAAGGCGAGTTGGTAATTGGCATCGGCACCCGCAGAAGTGGCAAAGACATAATGAAAGGACCCCTTTCACAATTGACCCTATATGGCAGGCTCCGCAGTACTAATATGGAGGATCTCGATTTTAACAAAAAGCAGTACTATGCCAGTATTCTGACCGCGGTAGGTATTTTCTATCAGACCAGGGCAAATTATGAAAGAGCTGATGAATTTCTTACCCTGGCCGCAGATTTAAGGGCTGATCTTTTTGGGGAAACCAGCCCGGAATATATCAGCAGCCTTCACAACCTGGCTGTGCTTAAAAAAAATATTGGCGATTATGAGGAGGCTGAAAAACTATTCTCTTATCTACTGCCCGTCTCAAGAGAAATATACCTTCCTGATGCCCCTGCTGGTTTCGCTACGATATTAAATAATTATGCAATGCTCCAGGCGGAGTTAGGCAGAACAAAGCTAGCCCTGGAGCATTTGGATGAGGCGCTTTTGATTGGCAGGCAGCATTTTTCTACCGAATATATCGACTATGAGAGGCTGCTTACCAATAAAGCCATGCTGCTACTGGATGATGGGCAACCTGACCTGGCTGATCAGTTTTATCGCGAGGCGCTTAACGGTATGGAGCAGAAGGGCTTTCAAAATCATCCCAACTACAATATTGTCCTGATATACTATGGTGCATTCCGGATTTTAAGAGATGAAGCCAATGTGGCCTCATTTCTTAATGATGTGGAAAAATCAATAAGGAGAAGGTATGGGAAAAAACATCCATTGTATGCTCATGCTTTGAACAATCAGGCTGATTACCACATGCGCCAAAATAGGTTTGACCTGGCAAGGCCCATTCTTATTAATGCTAAAAATACCCAGCTACAAGCTCTTGGTAGTAAGCATAAAGATTATTTGCAGACGCTCAATAAATTAGGCGTATGCCAGTGGTATTTAAAAGATATTTCAAATGCCAGGCAAAGTTTTGATGAGTCAATAAACGGGTATCTCTTTTATGTCAACACCTTTTTCAACTCTTTAAGCGAGACGGAGAAGGGCAATCTATGGCGCACCATGAAGCCTGCTATTGATAATTATATGGCTTTTGCCACCGACAATGCCAGTAGCAATGAAACAATTTTGGCAGATGCATTTAAACTTCATTTACAAACCAAGGGGCTTTTGATCAACAGTACCCTAAGAACCAGGCAACAGATCGCTAACAGTGGTGACAGCAATTTGGTGACTATTTTTGCAGAATATCAGGCCGCCAGACAAAGGCTGGCTATTTACTATACCATGACTCTTGATGAGATCAATGACGATAAGATAGACCTCAAAGATCTTGAATCCCGCGTCAATGAACTGGAGCGTGAACTATCCACAAAAACTGAGTTTATTGCCGTCGAAAAAGATAACCTCACTTACGAGGATATAAGAGTTTCGCTGGATTCTGATGAGGCCGCGGTAGAGATCATCAGGATACCGGTAAATTACGGGCCGGACAAAGGCCAGGTAAAATATGCCATGCTAATAGCAAAAAAGGAATCTCCCAGACCAGGGCTTGTGGTTATTCACAATGGCCTCGAACTGGAAGGCAAGCATATTAAATTTTACAAAAATACCATTCAGCTCAGGATTGCCAACGAAGAGTCGTATAAACATTACTGGGATCCGGTTGCCAAAGAGTTGGAAGGTTTTCGTAAGCTCTATGTTTCATTGGATGGTGTTTACAATAACATTAACCTCAATACCCTAAAGAGCCCTGACAATGGATATCTGGTGGATCATGTGGATGTTACTATTGTACCTAATACCACGGCCATTTTAGCATTGAAAACTGAGAAGCGGACCTTTGTACCAGGTAGAAATGCGGCACTTTTCGGCTACCCTGATTTTGGAAATGAAAAACTAATCGACCCGCTTCCGGGCACTAAAGATGAGGTGCTGGCCATAAAGGCATTACTATCAAGCAGCCAATTCAACACCGAAGTGTTTCTTGAGGAGGCGGCATCAGAAGCGCAGTTCGTCAAGCTTAGCAGGCCGGGGCTATTACATGTAGCCACTCATGGGTTTTTCCTCCCTGATGTAGACAGGAGTGCCAATATGGTCATGGGTACTAATGTGTCAAAAGCAAAAGACAACCCCTTGCTTCGGTCGGGGCTCCTTCTTTCCGGAGCAGCCGGAGTTTTTGATGAAAATCCCCGATTAAATTCTGGTTTTAATGGCGTTGTTAACGCTTTCAAAGTAATGAATTTAGACCTGACCGGCACCGAAATGGTAATCATGAGTGCCTGCGAAACCGGTACTGGTGAAGCAGTAAACGGAGAAGGGGTTTATGGGCTAACAAGATCGTTTCAAGTCGCCGGTGCAAAAAAGATTCTGATGAGTCTCTGGAAAGTCGATGATACCGCTACCAAAGATTTGATGGTTGCGTTTTATGAAAACCTGATAGAAATTAACGACCCTCAGCAAGCCTTAATTAATGCCCAAAAAATTGTCAAGGATAAGTTTCCCGAACCGTACTATTGGGGTGCTTTCGTGCTGGTAAATTAAAAGACTGTTTAATTCCGGCACAACCATAAAGGATAAGGTTTGTCTAAAATTTAATATTTGTTCTATAACTTTCGGGGTCTTGTCTGGTATCTATTATTGCTTCTATATACAAAGCTTTTTCATCCTGACTATAAAAAATCTTGTAATGCCCGTCAACCAAATAGCGATAGGGGCGCTTTACCTTTTTATTAAAAGATTGTTGTTTTCCTGATTCCGGGAAAGTCTCTAATTGTCGAGTTCGGGTTAAAATCGATTGAACAACTTTTTTGGCCACTTTATCAGATTTATCAGCAAGAAAATCATAAATGATTTCTAAATCCAATAGTGATTCATCTGTCCAAATAACCTGTGTTTTCT
Source organism: Cyclobacteriaceae bacterium (assembly GCA_041749015.1). GTDB lineage: Bacteria > Bacteroidota > Bacteroidia > Cytophagales > Cyclobacteriaceae > JBGTCD01. The sequence goes on along the minus strand of JBGTCD010000155.1, from coordinate 25,323 downwards.
TCACTGATTAAGCTTACTATTGAAATAGGCTTCAACATCATCCTGGGTGTGGATCCTTCCTTCTTTTATATCATCTTCTGAACGCTCTAATTTAGATTCCAGCCTCTCACCCATTCTCAATGAATAAGCTGATTCGATTGAGGATTTACGCAGACCATCTATTTTTTTGATCATAGATTCATCCTGTTTGGTCAACCAATTAATTAGCTCAATTTTCTTTAATGCTAAATCCATCTTAATGTCATTTTACACTTTAAAGTTAACGATTTAATATAACATTTTGATAAATCCCCGCCTTGGTTCGTATCTGCCAGAACCAGGGGATTAGCGGCTGTTCAACCGAAAAAAACCCCTACCCCTCCAGCGAATACAATTTATTCATTTGTGAGTTCAGGACACTTTCTGGTGTCATTTTGAGCATCACTTTCATAATTGGCTGGCCGAATCGGCTATGCGCCATCTTCCCGAATTGCCAGGAGGTATTTACGATGTAATCTACCTTTTTTCTTCTCTTTAACTCGAATTCCTGAAAGGCATCTCCAGGAGCAATACCAGATTGAGAAAGCAGCTTACTGATGTAATAAGCGTCTTCTATTCCCTGACAGGCCCCTTGTCCCATATTTGGAGTAGTGGCATGGGCAGCGTCACCCAATAGACACACCGCGTCACTATGCCACTGAGATAGCCTGTTAAGGTCCTGAAGTATAGTCTCATGAATAGCGGTAGATTCCGTATTGTCAATAAGTTCGGAGACCACTGCTGAAAAATTATTAAACAGAACTTTTAAATGGGCTTTACTATCGGCTCCATCGGTTTGATTCCCTTGTCCTGCATTAGCCACTGCAAACCAGTACACCTCATCATCAGATATTTGTGAAAAACCAAATCTAACCTGCTTTCCCCATGCCTCTCTTCCCAGATATCTGAGGTTATCGGGCAATTCCATTTTTGAGATGCCTCTCCAGCATACCTGTCCCGTGCTGCGTAGTGATGAATTTGGAAACAGCGCTTTTCTGATAGTAGAATCAATCCCGTCAGCCCCTAATAAAATATCTACTTTTTCCTCACTATCTTGAAATGTGATGTTGCTGCCGTCAGGGCCTGTAGCATGACTCACATAGGTTTTATTGAGTTTAACATCGGCTACCTTCAATGCTTCATTATAAAGCAGGTTTTGAAGCCTTCCCCGATGGATCGCGATGGTTTTATTACCTTCTGCATCCTGCACTACTTCACTTTTGATTTTCTTAAATGGGACAAGCTTGTCATTGGTGATTTCCATCTTATTCAGCTCAATGCCAAGCTTCCTGATCTCATCTTTTATTCCCAGCCAGTCCAATACCTTCACAGCATTAGGCTGAATCCAGATTCCTGCGCCTATGGCATTGATGGCTTTGGCTTGTTCATAAACCACAGATGGTATACCAGCTTTGCTCAAAGCAAGGGCTGTAGTGAGCCCTGTGATACCGCCTCCAATTATTCCTATTTTCATTGTTAGTTGATTGTTAGTTGATTGATGCAAATTAATCCTAAAATCCGATTTGACAGCATTTCTAGCGCGGATGTTTGTAGTGGGCATGTGCGTAAGCTCATCCGTGCTGATTTTTAATCCATAAAACTTATTTCCAACAACCCTTTTATCCCTGAATAATCTCTTGCACTGCTGTAAAGATAATGAGCCGCACACCTTCAAACGCACAACATCCGCGCCAGTTCAGGGGCCTCAATTGTCAACTGAAACACCTACCTGCCCGGTGATAGAAACGTCCATTTTAGACTGCCGAATAAGAACGATTAAAATCAGCCCTAATGCACCCAAAACTGATTCAATAACAATCCATTGTGAACCAAATGCTCCCAAAGGACCATCCACCAAAATAGTCATGAACCGGGAGATGGCATAAGCCCACCAAAATAAGGTTAAAAAGATCAGGCCTTTAAAATAATCGTATTTGAAAAGATAGATTAAGGTAAGGACAATTACCAGACCCACACCCCCATAAATACCTCTTATGGAACTAATAGCGTCGGTGTTGGATAAAGGTGTTAACACTAAATCCATGGTTGACTGAGGGCTGTACATGGATAGCAAGCTGACATAAGCCAAGCTTAAAATAGAGAACCCGATGTAAAACCTACTGGAGGCTTTGATAACTTTTTGTGTTTTCATTTTAATACATTTAATGGTTAATTAATAACACAAAAGTCACAGGATCATTTTTAATAACCCTTGATTGAAATCAAGACTTTTTTAATCGGGACAAAGTCTCGGCACTCATCCGCAAATAATTGGCAATGTGCCTATGAGGAATTTCCTGAAAAAGCTGCGGGCTCCTTTTTAATACTCGCAGATATCTTTCTTTTGGTGAATTAGTCAAAATATCCACTTCCCTTTCAAGCTGTTGTACCACCAGGTTTTCTAAAATTTTGATCCAAAAGGTCCTATTTGATGGGTTGGTTAAGAAATGGTTAATTTGCTGCTTGGTGATAACTTTTATGACGGATTTCTTAATTGCCTGGATGAAAATACCAGATGGGCTGCCCGTAAAATAAGAGTCTATCGAAACGATGATGTTGTCTTTATAGCCAAATCTTATGGTCTGCTCTTTGTCTTCGTCTAATACAAAGAGCCTTAAGCTGCCACTTTCTATATAATATACATTCGTATCAGTACTCCCTTCAGCTTTCAGGAAATCGTTTCTTTCTAAAATAATTGTCTTCTCTGCCAGGTCAATAATTTCTTTCATTTTCAATTGGTTCAGAGGCTTTTTCCCCCCGCTATTCGTTCTCAAAAACAAGTAATAAAACCTTCACTTTTTCTTTATTTTCGATATGGTCATACCAATTGATTTGTTTGGCTTGTCCAAATCATTAATGGCAAATTCAATCGCTTCTATAATTAAGGCTTTCACTTTGGGGTCGCGGTAGTCTCGCGGATGCTTTACATCAACATGTCTTATTAGGTTGCCTGTACCGGTCAGCAAATTATCAGGGTCCTTGAGAAGGGTGCCTTTATTAAATCCCAGATTCAAATGATTAGTATAAATGGGCAACATGCAGAAAGCATCTGAAAGCTTTTCTGAAATAGAGAAAACTGCAGTCAGGGCATGAGTATGATAAAGCAGTTCGTTGCTGTCTGGATATAGCTCTAAGATGAATTCCCTCAAATCACAAAACAGGTCAATGACCTCCTGGTCCTTAAGCTCCAACAGGAATTGAAAGTCTGGATGAATGGGTCTAATTTTTCTCATTTTGTGAAGTTAATATGTTCCAGCACTGTTTTATTGCATGAAAATAGTGCTTCTCTCCCAATAAAATAGATATCACCAAAAATAAAGTTTATCAGTTATACTTTAGAGCAAGAACCGATTTTAATAGCCTGGAATTAAAATCTCAAACTTAATATCTAAATTAAACCGATGAAAAAATACTGAAACAATGAAAACTAAGATAGTACTTCTCCCTGAGCAAAGTAAGGCCCTGCTTGAAATCCTGAAGACCCGCTTTGAAAAAAATATGCATCGGCATCAAGGCCTTGTTTGGTCTAAAGTACAAGCTAAACTAGAGTCCAACCCGGGTAAATTGTGGTCACTGAATGAAATGGAGGCAACCAGCGGTGAACCCGATGTTACTGGCTACGTTAAGAAGGAAGACACTTATATTTTCTATGACTGTTCGGCCGAAAGCCCAAAGGGGCGCAGAAGCCTTTGCTACGATCCTCAAGCCCTGGAGTCCAGGAAAGACCATAAGCCTAAACACAATGCTTTGGGCATGGCCTCTGAAATGGGCATCGAACTGTTGACAGAAGACCAATATCGGGAATTACAGCAATTTGGAAAGTTTGATACTAAAACATCCAGTTGGGTTAAGACCCCACCTGAAATCAGAGCCCTTGGTGGCGCAATATTTGGGGATTGGCGCTACGGGCAGATGTTCATTTATCATAATGGTGCAGAGTCCTACTATGCGGCCAGAGGATTTCGCGGTTTGTTGGAGGTCTGATGTTCACGTTTGGAATTATGAATTAGTAAGATTTATGAAGCATCTATTAAAAAGCATTGATGAGCAAAACATTTTTACAGGCTGAATGGCGTAAGCTGGCGATCGCCAACTATTCCATCGATCAGAAAATTCTTGCACCATTTTTACCTCATGGTACAGAGATCGATTTATGGAATGGGGTCTGCTATGTGAGCTTAGTTGGTTTTATGTTCAAAAACACCAAAGTAAAAGGGATCAGAATACCCTGGCACATCAATTTTGAAGAGGTAAATCTGCGGTTTTACGTCCGTCACAAAGACCAGGGGGAATGGAAACGTGGGGTGGTCTTTATCAAGGAAATCGTACCAAAGCCGGCCCTGGCCTTTATCGCTAATGTCGTATACAAAGAGCATTATGAGACCATGCCCATGGGACATATCTGGACGATGTCTGAAGATGATCTGACCGTGGAATACCGCTGGAAAAAAGACCGGTGGCATTCCATAAAAGTAATTGCAGCCAAACAACCGGAACCAATTCCTTCCGGTAGCGAAGCAGAATTTATCTCAGAGCACTACTGGGGGTATACCAAAATTTCGGACGACACCACCTCTGAGTACGGTGTAGAACACCCCCGGTGGGATGTATACCAAACCAGGGATTATAAAATTGACGTGGACTTTGGTCTAATATATGGGCAACCCTTTGACTTTCTTACTACCTCAAAGCCAGAATCTGTGTTCTTGGCGGAGGGGTCTGAAATAAAAGTAAAAGGTGGCAGAAAGATTTGATAACAGAAAAGACCCGCCTTAATTCACTTAAAGTAGTTTTTTTTGCCCCCTCCACACATGATTTGAACACTGTGAAAGATATAAATCCTTGTCCGCATAGTATAACAGATATAAGGGATCTTGGTGCGACCTTTACCTTTACAAGAGGAGGAGGAACTATTTATGACGCTAATTCAACAATTTCCCGATATATCAAGAGACTTGCGCCCTAAGCTAAAGGAGAAAAAGTCTCTGAATCCTATTAAACAATTTCCTGATGTTTCTGGAGAGTTGCGCTCAAAGGAACAAATGCGAAAAAAGTTTGAAAAAGAATCCGCTTTGAAAAGTCCTCTTCAAAGATTTTTCTCGACCATGGCCAGGAGTTGGATTTAAAAATCCCAAGGATATATCCTTTTTAGGATGTAGCTTTCAATATATAGCCAATTATCAATCAATCCTTTAGGCCATTACTCACAGGCATTCACAACCTTGACATGGTACCGCTTTTCACCTGTATAATCCAGGTAAGCTAAACCTCTGATATTCAAAAATTATTTTGAGCCACTCCCCTGACTGGATGACCATTAGGTGCTTTTGGTATGTTTAAATTAAAATTATATTGCCTAATTGACTAAAATTCAATGACTAGTTCATGAGCACCACTACCGATCAAACTTCAGAAAACCCGACCATGCAGGCAGCTGTGTATCATAAATACGGACCACCAGAAGTTGTCAAGGTCACCTCCTATCCCCGACCTGTGCCAAAACCTGATGAAATATTGATTCGGGTACATGCCAGTACCGTCAACAGGACGGACAGCGGGTTCCGGGGGGCTAATTATTTTATCATTAGATTTTTCTCAGGACTTTTCGGACCCAGGCAAAAAGTCCTGGGAACCGAATATGCCGGTGTGGTGGTGGGGCTAGGCGAGAAGGTCAATGACTTTAAAGCAGGGGACCGGGTTTTTGGCTTTAGCGACCCGCAATTTGGGGCCCATGCCCAGTACATGGTGGTCAAGGCTTCGGGTCCCGTGGCTCATATGCCGGAAGGGTATTCTTTCGAGGAGGCTGCCCCGCTTACCGAAGGTTGCCATTATGCTCTGTGTAACCTTAGAGCAGCTAAAATCAAAGCCGGAGATCAGTATCTGATCAATGGTGCCACCGGTGCCATAGGCAGTGCCGCCGTACAACTGGCCAAATATTTCGGGGCTGAAGTTACCGCTACGGCCAACACTAAAAATATGGAGTTGGTCAAAAACCTAGGCGCTGATGCCGTGATCGACCATACCCGGGAGGATTTCACAAAAATTGACAGGAAGTTTGATGTGGTGTTTGATGCTGTAGGCAAAAGTTCTTTTGGTAAGTGTAAGCCCTTAATCAAGCCAAAGGGGATTTATATGTCAACAGAGCTGGGCAAAGGTTCTCAAAATCCATTCCTGGCACTGATCACCCCATTATTTGGCGGCCGAAAAGTGCTCTTTCCTATTCCTTCCATCAAAAAGGAGGATGTCGTCTTCATTAAAAAGCTTGCGGAAGAGGGCCAATTCAGACCGGTTACAGACCGTATTGTTGACCTGGATGAAATTGTGGAGGCTTACCGGTATGTGGAAACGGCACAGAAGACTGGTAATGTGGTGATTAGGATAACCTGAGATATACATATGGGTCACCTCACCGGAAAATCAAAATGCGTATCCGGATAGGGCTCGTTGATCAACGTAAAATGCCACCACTCCGTCCGGATGCCCTTAAAGCCATGTCGCTCCATCACCTCTCTGAGCAGCATCCGGTTCTTTTTCTGTTCGGCTGTAACCAAAGGACTCTCAGACCATGACTCACGACCAAAAAAATCAAATGGAGTACCCATATCCAGTTCCTGCCCTTTTTTGGGTCCGGTCAGGTAGATTATAGTCAGGTCTACCGTGCTGCCCCTGGAATGGCCCGAGCGTCTGGATATATAGCCTTTTTCAAATAATGAAGCTTTATCAACTTCCGGATAAAATGTCCGCTTCATCAGGGTATCTGAATGATCTCCAGCCCACCGGATGAAGTGATTGACGGCTGATTGAGGCCGGTAAGCATCAAATAATTTTAACCCTATTCCCTCCTTTTTCAGGTCTTTCTGGATATTCACCAAAGCCTTAGCCGCCTCAAAAGTAATAAAGCCCTTATTAGAAAAATACCCATCAATGGTATCCCCGATAAAATTGTCATTCGAATAATATTTCAACTCCACAACCACATCAGGGATGTGCTCTTTAATATTTACAAATCCCGGTGGCTGTGCCCGGACATCATAGCTGCATAAGGCCAGTATCCACCCGCCAATAAAAATAATTGGATTCTTCCCCATTTTCATACCGGTTAGGTAGGGAAAACATTTGGAACTGGAGAGACACATGGTTTTATTATTGATTTTGAAATAGGAAAAATAAGATATATTTTAGTATTGAAAAAACTAATTTCATGAAGGCCTCCATTAAATCTAAGCGTCAAAGGGTTTTTATTTTATTTTCAACCTTTACGCTTGGAGGCCTGATGGTGTTATCATCTTGCGCACCTCTTTATTTGCCTAATTCCATTTACGTGCCTATGGTAGAGGAACAGGGAGATATAAATGCAACAGCCAGTGTAGGGAACAACGGTTACAATTTACAGGCTGGGATTGCTCTCACGGATTACCTGCTTGTAATGGGGGGGCTTGCTGGCGCCAATAACGGTAAGTCAGGAGAAGAAGAAACCAACCACTCATTCTGGGAATTTGGTCTTGGTTATTACACTGAGTTAGACCAAAATATTCGATTTAATATTCTAGCTGGCTATGGCTGGGGTAATACCTTGGCATTGCAGGATCCTTATGCAGACCCTTCCGCACTAACGTACCAAGTCAGTGGTGAATATTCACGGGTATTTTTACAGCCTGCCATTTGTCTTGTTAAGAAAGATTTTGAGCTCAGCTTTATTTCCAGGTTTTCTTATGTTGACTTTCCTACCATTGCCTCTGGGTGTGGACTGCAAAATATCACCGCTGATAATATGATGTTCATGGAACCTGTAGTCAATATTATTGTAGGATGGAGAAATGTGAAATTTTATGCGCAAACTGGGTTCTCTCTACCCTATGACAATAATAAGGCTTTCCAACATCAGGCTTTTATTATCGCATCAGGGGCCTTAATTAATTTGAAGTTGAAGAAAAATTAAACCTATCTCTTATGAACCGGAATATTTGTTTATCGGCTTTTTGGGGAATTTTAGTGGTGTTCCCCTTAGGATTTTTTTCCTGCACTACCGTATATTTTGAAAATGCTCAGCCTATAGGGTTAATGATTAAGGATAAGTTTCCTAAGGAGATCCTGGGAAAATATATCGCTGATGGCGATACCATCACAATCGAATCAAAAAGGATTTATTGGAAACAATACAGAGAATATCAAGTAAGTGTCAATGAAGTCGATACCAGCGAAATGGTTTACTTAAAGGATGGTCTGATTTACAATAAAAGTTTTGAAAGTCTGGGCGGTGTGCCTTATGAGATCAAATCTGATACCGTCTTTTACACCATCATGGAGATGGAGGAAAAGGAACTGGGCAAGGATTTTTTCCTAAAAGAATACAAGGATATGCTTTTTCTGAATGAAAGAGAAGAAGACCTCAAATACTGGAATACCTACCTACTTAGGCCGGTCCACAGGGATACTTTATCCTTTGAAATTGTCACCAACCTCAAAACAAGTGATGGCCAAAAACCTAAATACAGTACCGAGGAATCCAAAGAACTGGCAATATTCTCGGATATCACTGAATTTAAAATGATTGGAGAAAAAAGCTATCTGATCAACCCCACTGTAGAAGAACTTGACCTGCTTATCGAAAGGGGATTTTTTATACCAATGATGGAGTTGGTGCGCCTAAAGAATCCTTAGCCATAGATCTCATTCAAGATTCCCGCCAGACGAATGCCCCCTTTTAGGAGCTGGTCCTTTACTATTGGCCAATTTTTATAGCTGTATTCGTAATTGATATTGCCATCTTCCGGAAGGTCATAAATTGGTCCCCGGTAATTCATAGACTCATGAGCCCAATCCCTGAAAGTGGTTGCTTGAAGTGCCTTTACATGATCAGGAGTAGCATGATTGAGGCTTTTGGCAAGTTCGGTATAACTAAAATTTTGCCCCTCGATGATTCCCGTATCCCAGACCCTATGCAGGTTGCTGTTATTCCAAAACCACCGCACCTTGACGTCATTACCACCCTTATCATCACCACGGCCTACATGAAGGGGCTGGTGTACATCGCCTACCAGATGCGCCAGCATCCGGAGGTGTTCCAGTTCCTCCTTCTGAGAGAGGCCACCCTTTTTAAGCGCTGCAATGATGCGCTCCATGGATTCAATAAGGTCGCCATTGGGATTTTTTTCAGTATCCTCATAACGCATGCCATCAGGGATGGTGACCCAATGCCAGTCATGAGTGTGGTCATAAGCCCTGTCTGATTTGATTTCGTCCATCCAGGTGCTGGCAATAGCCAAAGACTCATACCCCATTAACTTTTTGATATTTTTCCTGGTCTTTTTAGAGAGGTGCTGTTCGGCGATCCATCCTACCACCCGATGGCCGGTTTGGCCCCAGGAGTGGGCCTCAATGCCGAAAAAAAGAAAAAATATCCCTAAGATCAGATGCTTTTTTGCCATGTTTCAACCTTTATTTATTGAAGAAAGCATAAAGTAAAGCAATTGATTTTAAAATCACGTTACCCGTATTTTAATTCTTAAACATTGAGTATTGGGAGATTAAATTATTTTGAGGAAATGCTTATTCCAAAAATATCCTTTAAATTTCCTTAATTTAGAAATTGAAATGAGCGACTTCAAATCTTTATGGAATGCTTTCGCCTACTCCTTTCCAGTTCAGCTTCTTTTATTGAACCTGAAAAGGAATCACGTTTTATTATTTTGCTGGCTCCTGTTATTCGCCATGGTGTCAGGGTTCTTTGGAAAATATCTGGGGATACCATACCTGTTTCTTGACCCTGAGTACCTCAACAAGGTCAACTTTATCAGCTTTTTTATAATGGGCATTGTCATTGCTGGTTTTTCGGCCGCCTTTCACATCACGAGCTACATCAATGATGGCCACCGCTTCAATTTTATAGGCATCATGGCCAGGCCTTTTGCAAAATACAGCCTGAACAATTCTATCATCCCGTTTGCCTTCATGATCATCTATGTGGTGCTCATCATCAGGTACCAGATCAATAATGAATTTACAACAGGATGGGGCATCGTGACCAATATTGCTGGTTTGCTTACCGGATATTGCCTGATGACTTTTTTACTCTTCCTCTACTTTTGGTTTACCAATAAGGATATTTTTAAATACGTGGTATGCAAGGTGGATGAAAAGCTAAAGCAAAACATAAAGGTTACCAGGGCAGGCGCGATGAAAAAGCTGGATATCGCCCGAAAAAAACAGGTGCGGGTTGATAACTATATTGATTTCAATCTCAAGCCCCAAAAGACCCCAGATGACCAGGGTTTTTATGACAGAGGCACCATCCTCCAGGTTTTTGATCAAAATCATTTCAACCTGGTGATCATAGAACTGCTCGTCATTGTGCTGATATTTTTGTTGGGAATATTTAGGGATGTCCCTGAGTTTCAGCTCCCGGCCGCAGCTAGTTTTGTGCTGCTCCTGACCATTTTTGTGATGTTTGCCGGGGCCTTTTCCTATTGGTTTGGTGGATGGGCGGTCTCTACAGCCATCGGCCTTTTCCTCATCGTCAACTTCCTTGCCGGAGAAGGATTGCTTTCCAAAAAATATAAAGCCTTTGGGCTTGATTATGATATCACGCCTGTGGCTTACAAATTTTCAGAATTTCCCCTACATAATAACTTAGCCAACTTCGAAAGAGATCGGGATAGCACTATCGCAATTCTTGAAAAGTGGCGGTCCAAATTTGCAGAGGACAGTCCACCAAAGATCACTTTTGTGTGCACCAGTGGGGGTGGGCAGCGGGCCTCACTATGGACTCTCAAAACCCTGCAACAGGCAGACAGTACCACCAATGGCCGGTTTTTTGAAAGTACAATTCTAATCACCGGGGCCTCAGGTGGCATCATCGGTGCGAGTTATTTCAGAGAGCTTATATTGCGGAAGAAATTAGGGGATCTGGTACATCCATACAGTAAGGAGCACCTGAGGCAAATTTCCACCGATAACCTCAACCCGATTTTATTTAGTTTTCTGGTAAATGATATCTTCCTTGGATTCCGGAAATTTGAATACATGGGTCAATTTTATAATCTGGACAGAGGGTATTCATTTGAAGAACAGCTTAATAAAAATACCAATTATTTGCTGGATAAGCCATTAATGGCCTACCATATGCCGGAACGTGAAAGCCTCATCCCGATGATGATCCTCGGGCCCACCATCATGAATGATGGGCGGAAATTATTTATTTCTCCGCATAATGTATCCTACATGGACCCCTCCATTTTATGGAAAGGAGATTATCCCAATCAAAAGACCACCGGAATCGACTTTTTGAGATTCTTTGAAGATCACGAGGCTCAGAATTTGCGATTTCTAAGTGCGCTCAGGATGAGTGCTACCTTTCCTTACATCACCCCAAATATTACCCTGCCCAGCGATCCCCCGTTGGAGATCATGGATGCCGGGATTTCAGATAATTTTGGGCTATCCGATGCTGCCCGGTTTATCTATGCCTTTAAGGACTGGATCAGTGAAAATACCTCCGGGGTCGTGATTGTTTCCATCAGAGATTCGGAGAAACAGGAGGAAGTCACCGAAGAATCCCACCGTACCATCGTTCAAAAATTCTCACAGCCTATCAGCAGCATTTACAGAAACTTTGAAGGCCTGCAGGATATCAATAATGATAACATCATGGAGTATGCACGAGCCCTTTTAGACATACCAGTCCATAGAGTTGATTTCCAATATATCCCTAGTGAAGAAGGGCAGGATGATACCTTGGTGTCAGACAGTTTGAAAATTGAAAGCAGGTATAGAGCTTCCCTGAGTTGGCGGCTTACCGGTAAGGAGAAAAGCAGCATCATAGATAATATCCGAGCACCGCATAATCGTCTTTCTATTCAGAGGTTAGACCAATTGCTGAAAGACCAGGCCATATTGGAATAGCCTTGAATGCGGGAAGAGCTAAGTAGCCTACCTAATGGCTGTTAGCAAAATCCTCAATTTATCCTTAATTTTGCCTTCCAAATTAACGCAAAGTATGAAGGAAGTAGCCCCCTATAAACCTAAGAATAAAGTACGAATCGTTACAGCAGCATCACTATTTGATGGGCATGATGCTGCCATCAATATCATGAGGCGGATCATCCAGGCTACAGGATGCGAGGTGATCCACCTGGGGCATGACAGGAGTGTGGATGAGGTGGTCAACACGGCCATTCAGGAGGACGTGCAGGCTATAGCCATGACTTCCTACCAGGGAGGCCACACAGAATATTTTAAGTACATGCATGACCTGTTGAAAGAGCGGGGGGCAGGGCATATTAAGATCTTTGGCGGTGGTGGCGGGGTGATTCTTCCTGAGGAAATCAAAGAACTCATGGATTATGGCATCACAAAAATATATGCTCCTGATGACGGGCGGTCCATGGGTTTGCAGGGCATGATAAATGATTTGGTAGAAAAAAGTGACTTCCCCACCGGAAAAAACCTCAACGGTGCCCTCGACAACCTAACCCAAAAGGATGCAGGCAGTATAGCCCGGATCATTTCCGCAGCAGAAAATTATCCAAAGGAAGCCAAGGCCCATTTATCTAAAATTGAGCCGATAGCAGAGAAATCTGATATTCCGGTTCTGGGGATTACCGGCACCGGAGGAGCCGGAAAATCTTCTATTGTAGATGAACTGGTGAGAAGGTTTTTGGTGGCTCATGAGGATAAAACCATCGGCATCATCTCGGTTGACCCCTCCAAAAGAAAGACGGGGGGTGCACTGTTAGGGGACCGGATTCGCATGAATGCGATCAATAATCCAAGGGTTTATATGCGATCCCTGGCTACACGGCAGAGCAATTTATCCGTGTCGAAGCATATCCGCGAGGCCATCAATGTCCTGAAGGCAGCACAATTTGATCTGATCATCCTTGAAACCTCCGGGATAGGGCAGTCAGATACCCAGATTCTTGATTTTGCAGACCTGTCTTTGTACGTGATGACGCCCGAGTACGGTGCCGCCACCCAGCTTGAAAAAATAGATATGCTGGATTTTGCTGATGTGATTGCCCTCAATAAGTTTGATAAAAGAGGCGCCCTGGATGCGCTTAGGGATGTAAAAAAACAATATCAGAGAAATCAGGGATTGTGGAATGTCAAACCGGACGATATGCCGGTCTTCGGTACTATAGCTTCTCAATTTAACGATCCCGGCACCAACACCTTGTTTAAAACCCTGATGGACAAGATTGTTGAAAAGACTGGAAATAAAAATCTGGAGACTGATTTCAGCATCACTGATGAGATGTCAGAGAAGGTATTTATCATCCCTCCCAACAGGACAAGATATCTATCGGAAATAACAGAAAACAATCGAAAGTATGACGCATGGGCTGAAGACCAGGCAGCAGTGGCAGACAAACTTTATGGGTATCATAAAACGATATTAAATCTCAAAGAATCAGGCCTGGAGGATAAGGACCGGATCATCAAATCAATCCAGGAAGCCTACGAAAAGGAGATGCTGAATCTGGACCCCCACAATAAAAAACTTCTTGAAGAATGGGATGAGCAGGTCGCAAAATACCAGGCACAAGAGTTTACCTTTAAAGTAAGGGAAAAAGAGCTTCGGATAAAGACCCACACCGAGTCCTTGTCCCATACCCAAATACCCAAGGTCGCTCTGCCCAGATACAAAAACTGGGGAGACTTGCTGCGCTGGGCCCTTAGGGAAAATGTACCGGGTGCTTTCCCTTACACCGCAGGTATCTATCCTTTTAAAAGGGAGGGCGAAGATCCCACCAGGATGTTTGCAGGCGAAGGAGGCCCCGAGCGCACCAATAAGCGGTTCCATTATGTGAGTCTTGGGCTGCCCGCCAAGAGACTTTCTACAGCCTTTGATTCGGTTACGCTTTATGGAAATGACCCGGATTACCGGCCTGATATCTATGGTAAAATTGGTAATTCCGGGGTGAGCATATGCTGCCTTGACGATGCCAAAAAGCTTTATTCAGGCTTTGACCTCTGTGATCCCCTGACCTCGGTATCCATGACCATCAACGGGCCGGCACCTATGCTTCTGGGATTTTTTATGAATGCCGCCACCGACCAGCAATGCGAAAAATATATCCTGGAAAATGGGCTGAAAGATGAGGTAGAAAAGAAAATTAGAACCCTTTATAAAGGTAAAAAAAGACCCCAATACCAGGGAAAATTACCGAAAGGGAATGATGGCCTTGGTTTGATGCTCATTGGAGTTACTGGGGATCAGGTGCTGCCTGCAGCGGTATATGAAAAAATCAGGACCCACACCCTCAATACGGTAAGGGGTACCGTACAGGCCGATATTCTAAAAGAAGACCAAGCTCAAAATACCTGTATTTTCTCCACGGAATTTGCCCTGAGATTAATGGGTGATGTGCAAGAGTATTTTATTCAAAAGCAGGTTCGTAATTTTTATTCCGTTTCAATTTCTGGTTACCATATTGCCGAGGCAGGTGCCAACCCCATCACACAATTGGCCTTCACTTTGGCCAATGGCTTCACCTATGTGGAATACTATCTGAGCCGGGGTATGGACATTAACAAATTTGGGCCTAACCTTTCCTTTTTCTTTAGCAATGGCATTGACCCGGAATATGCAGTGATCGGAAGAGTAGCACGGAGAATTTGGGCCAAGGCTTTGCGTGATAAATATGGGGCTAATGCCCGAGCCCAGATGCTGAAATATCACATACAAACCTCAGGCCGGTCCCTTCATGCCCAGGAAATTGACTTTAATGACATCCGTACCACCCTTCAGGCATTGTATGCCATTTATGACAATTGCAACTCCCTCCATACCAATGCCTATGATGAAGCCATCACCACCCCTACCGAAGAATCAGTGCGCAGGGCGATGGCCATTCAGTTGATCATTAATAAGGAACTCGGCCTTGCCAAAAACGAAAACCCGCTACAGGGCTCCTTTATCATTGAGGAACTGACCGACCTCGTAGAGGAGGCAGTGCATACTGAGTTTGAAAGAATCACTGAAAGGGGTGGTGTGCTAGGGGCCATGGAAACCATGTACCAAAGAGGCAAAATTCAGGAAGAAAGCCTTTATTACGAAACCCTGAAACATACTGGAGAATTTCCCATTATAGGGGTCAATACCTTCCTAAGCTCAAAGGGAAGCCCCACCCTGATTCCGGGTGAGGTCATCCGTGCCACCAAAGATGAAAAAGAGTATCAGATTGCCATGTTGCAAGACTTGCAAGATTTTAATAAAGACAAGGCTGCGCAACATTTAGTAGCTCTTAAGGAGGCTGCAATTAAAAATACCAACATGTTTAGCGAGCTAATGGAAGCCACCAAATATTGCTCCCTCGGTCAGATTACCAGGGCATTGTTTGAGGTGGGAGGTCAGTATCGAAGAAATATGTAAGTTGAATTACCGGTAGGGGCAATAAAAATTTTACCCGGGTCTACTTTTTAACATAAATATTTTATCTTGACATCTGGAATTTCTTTGAAGGCCTCGGATTGAAAGCATTATGGTGGCGGGATTGGAAGAAAAAGTTAAAGCAATTATCAGGGATGTTCCGGACTTCCCAAAGCCTGGGATCATATTTAAAGACATTACCCCGGTATTGGCCGATCCCCATCTCTGCAAAGCCATCACCAGTGAAATGGCTCATATATGGAGGGATTCCAAGGTGGAAGTAGTCGCCGGGATTGAGGCAAGAGGGTTTTTGTTTGGCATGCTTTTGGCTCAAAAATTAGAAGTGCCGTTTGTGCCGGTGCGGAAGGAAGGTAAGCTTCCTTTCAAGAAAATAAAGGACGCCTATGATTTAGAATATGGATCAGCGGTCGTTGAAATGCACGTGGATGCGCTGCAGCCCGGAATGCGGGTGCTAATCCATGATGATCTGCTGGCTACTGGTGGCACTGCCGGATCTGCGGCAAGGCTCATCAAAAAATTAGGAGGTGAGGTCGCTGGCTTTTCCTTTTTAGTGGAGCTGGCCTTTTTGAAAGGCCGCATGAAACTGGAGCAAGGCCAAATCCATTCGCTCATTAGATATTAAACTTTTGAGTATAGAGGTTTGTGGATTATCAGCTTTTCAAAAAAAAGAATATGTACGAATTACCCATATTTCCGCTTACGATGTTTCCCATACCGGGGGAGGTGGTATCCCTGCATATTTTTGAGCCCAGATACCGGCAGCTTCTCCAGGATATCGAAGTGTCGGGGCAGGCATTTGGAATCTATTTTGCACACGGAATGAACCAGGAAAAACTGGGTAGTGAAGTAGTATTGGAAAAAATCAGCAAGAAATATCCCGGGGGGGAATCGGATATAATAGTACGGTGCACCGGTAATTTTGTGCTGAACAGGTTTTATAAGAAAATGTCTGGGAAGCTTTATCCGGGTGGTAAAGCGGTAAAACTAATAAAAGGTCCCAATCAATTACTTCCTACCGATCTCAAGTATGAGTTTGAAGTCTATTCGCAATTAAAGAACATTGATGAAGACCCTTCGATGATTAAAACCTATGATATGGCCCTTCATCTCAATCTGGAAATGGAAGATAAAATGAAGTTTATCCGCATCCTGGACCCCAATGCTCAGGTGCAATTCCTTTCTAACCGGATCAGATATCAAGCTTTCATCCTCGAGCAGGAGCGGAAAAGTAAGGATACTTTTCAGTTCAATTGATCTTCATACGCTACTCCCCCATTTAAAATCACCTTACTGATCCAATCGCTGCCAAAGGCATAGGGAATGTATGCCAGGGATGGTATTTCTTTAGTTATGATAATGGAGGCATTCTTACCCGGCGTGATACTCCCCATGGTATCCTGTATGCCCATCGCCCATGCGCCGTTGATAGTAGCAGCATTGATGGCCTCCTCCGGGGTCATTTTCATTTGAATACAGGCCAAAGAGAGGATTAGACCCATTTTTCCGGAAGGTGCGCTTCCCGGATTATAATCAGTCGCCAAACTCAATATGGCACCGGCATCAATCATTTTCCGTGCCGGAGGATATTGCATTCTCAGGAAAAAGGCAGCACCCGGCAACATGGTACCTATGGTTTCTGAGGCTCCCAAAGCTGCTATTGATTTTTCATCCATTGACTCCAGGTGATCCACACTAATTGCCCCGGCCGATATCCCAGCTTCTACACCTCCCGAAACGGTCAACTGATTGGCATGCACCTTTCCGATCATCCCATATACCTGTCCGGCCTTTAATATCCTTTGGGTCTCCTCCGGCGTGAAAAATCCCTCTTCACAGAATACATCGATAAAATCAGCCAATTGCTCTGCTGCTACAGCCGGGATCATTTCATTGATTACCAAATTAATGTATGATTGCCTCGTGTGCCCATTGGGAATAGCATGGGCGCCAAGAAAAGTAGTCTTTACCTTAAGCGGGGTCTCGACCCCTATCCGGCGTGCTACCCTGAGCATTTTGAGTTCATCATCGGTATTGAGGCCGTATCCACTTTTTATTTCAACAGCCCCGGTACCAAACCGCATGATCTCCCTGGCACGGGTAAGGGCGCTTTGGAATAAGTCCTCTTCGGAAGTTTCATGGAGCTTTTGCGCCGAATTTAATATCCCCCCTCCCGAAGCGGCTATTTCACTATAGGTAGCACCTTTAATCTTCATCTCAAATTCTTCCTCCCTGTACCTCGCAAAAACCAGATGGGTATGGGAGTCTGCGAACGCCGGCAATACCATCCGGTCGGTGGCATCAATGACCATATGGTCGTGATCCGATGGGCAGGACTCCATGGTCCCATAATTTTCTATTTTCTGGTCCTTAATCAGCAGCCAGGCATCATTGATCACAGGGAGAATGGAAAGGTCAGGGCCCTTTACAGGCCTGGGAGCTGCCTCCCTTACCTGGGCCAGAGTTTTGATATTTTTAATGAGCAGGTTCTTCATTTTTATTTTATCTTAACCCAAATATTAAAAAATTATCAATGGAAAAAGGAAAAAATGTGTTTATAGCCCCCGGTGCCAGGGTGATTGGGCAAGTTTCATTGGGTGATCGTTCTTCCATTTGGTTTGGGGCAGTAGTACGTGGAGATGTAGAAAAAATTGAAATCGGTACTGAAACCAATATACAAGACCTTGCAGTTATCCATTGTGATCCGGGAATACCGGTTAAAATTGGAGATCGGGTCACAGTGGGTCATGGCGCTATTATACACGGTGCTACGGTAGGTTCCGAAACCTTAATTGGCATCAGGGCCACCGTGCTCAATAATGCTAAAATAGGAACTAATTGTGTCATTGGTGCTCATGCTCTTGTTACAGAAGGGATGGAAATTCCGGATAATTCTCTCGTTATGGGTACCCCCGCCAAGGTAGTCAGGAAGCTGGATGAAAAGGCCGCCGAAAAAATAAAATTAAATGCCTCGCACTATGTAAAACTGGCAGGTGCTTATTTGGAAGGTAAAATCTACTTTTGAAAAGCCTCTACCTTGGTATCATCAAAATTAGTACTGAAAACAGGGATGCTGATCTTGATCAATGCATAAAAACCCCTGGAATTAAGGCCCGGCCTGTACCCCATTTCTGCCCCATATCCCCAGCTTAAGGTCCTGTTAAACTTCCCGTCAATTCCCGCTCTAACACCAAACATATTCAGTTTTAAATCAGAAACATCGTACTCATTATCATTGAGGAATACATTGTCGAGAGTCGTAAACGGAGCAGCCAAAATATCAAAATAAGCAGTAAAAATCAGGTCTGAAACCCCTGCTTCAAATTTTTCTATATCTATGGCTACATTTTTAATTCTGGTATAGGAAGCACCGGCATAAAATCCTGTGGCATTTAAATTACCAAAAACAATCAGGTCTTCAGGTAGTGGGTTGCCATCAGCATTGGTAATGGTTTCATACGGAAGTCCCTGACCTGAAAGTGCTCTATTGAGATCAGTGGAGCTATTATACATAAAAGCACCAAGTCTGGCACCATAAATGGTTCTTACCTTCACAGGAATATCAAATTGCTTAGGTACCCTGGATGCCCACCGGTTAGTGCGATAGCTCTTGCGGTACAGCATCATTTTGGCATTGCCTTCTGATTCAAAATCTTTGATATGATAAGTAGCCCCTATTTCGAAGTAATTAAAAACATTGGGGCGGTTATCCATATCGCTGTTTTTTTCTGCCACATCCCTGGCCATATCAAATTTTCTCGCGTAGGCTTTACGAAAGTGTGCCCTAAACTGAAAACGGTCTTCCAAAAAATAGGTGGCTTCGAGCCCAAAGCCTACGTTGACATTAGAAACAAAGAGATCGGTATATAACGGCTGAAACTGTACGAACAGCTTATTGATGGCGTAGGGCTCATCATAAATTTCCTCAAAAACTACAGCCTCCGAACCGGAGCTGGTTTGCGAATAAGCTTGACCTGCCCAAATTGTGATACTAAAAGCCGCTATAAGACGTAAAAAATGCTTCATACTTAGGACCTAACGTCTAAAAATTTTTCTAAAAATACAATAAAATCGGAAAAACAATGACACTGCACAGATTCTAATTCCTACTTACATGGATAGATCTTATCTAAGCCGCCCTGGTAACCTTTAAATAGTTTCGATTTTCACATGCAGAGTTTCCTTTTACCTAATTTTCAAAAACAAACCCATTTGGACCTACGCCAGTTGAAAAGGACTCTTTCTCTTCAAAGTTTTGGTCGGTAATTATTACCTTGCCATTCCCCTGAAAACCAGCAGCATCACCCAGATAAAACTCACCTCTGGCTGCATCATAATCTATGCCATACAGGCCCGTAACACCTTCAATCGAAACTAATTCCGGGGCTCCGGAAGGTGAAATTTTCACCACATTGGCACCTGCAATCGTAAATAAAGTGCCCTCAGCCACGGTGAGGCGGTTGGATGGATTCAAGCCTAATTCAATAGTGCCTGTTATCTGTAAAGAGTTGGGATTTATGGTGATGATCCTTCCATCCTGCCCCTGGAAATTTCCGGTGCAAATAACATTTAAATTTCCAGCAGCATCCAAAACCATGGCCCCTGGTCCCTGATATAATTCCAAGGTGGATATTACTTCCTCGGTATTAAGGTCAATTACTGAGACCGTATTGGTGAAACTGTTGGAGGCAAATAGCCGGTCACCAACAACCATCAGGTTTTCTGTGCCATTATCGGTATTGATGGTGGCTGAAGGTGCTGAAGCACCGGCCTCCCAGACCTGCACAAAGGATTGGTCGAGCTGAAAGTTTTCATCAAATGAACCCCAATTGCTGACATAAACCTTGTCATTATGAGTTGCTGCAAATCTCGGATTAGCCAATCCGTCGGTAAGTGTGGCCGTACTATTAAAAGTGCCCCGCTCTACTGCTTCTACGGTATTGGAGCCATTGGCAACCACGTATATCCTGTCTCCCCCGATAGCCATTGACTGCACCACATCACCGGTAGGGCGGCCATTCACTGCCTGAAAGATGTCCTGGGATACATCCATGGTTTCAGGGTGGTAAAATGAAATGCTCCCATTGCCACTGCCAAAGTTACCCTCATTTACAATAAAGACCCCTGGAGCAAAGTCGACTGTTGGCATTAAAGGACCATTATCATCATTGGAGCAACCCATGATGAATAATGAAAAACCCAGGATAGTCAGTAAGAGCAGTGTTTGAAATCTATTCATTTTTGAGTGTTTTTAGAGGTTTGTAAAAGTTATTTTTCTGTTAGAGTTTGATTTAAAGCCAGTGCAAGAGTGACCTGATAGCTACGGCCAGGCATGGCAAATCGGGCAATATTCTGATAGGCTACGTCCCATAGATTAAACATCCCAAGACCTGCCCTCATCTTCTGGCTCCAGGCATTGAACCTGTAATTCAGCGACAGGTCCGTAATTAGAAAGTCATTTAAAATTTCATCATTGGACAAGGAAGTAAACCGCTCTCCTGTGTAGTTGATCTGAGTCCTCAAACTGGCCTTACCATAAATGACATCCAGATGAAATGCGGCATTGTGGAAAGGTACATAAGCCAACTGCTGCCCGAATGGCTGCAGCCCGCTTTCCCCTTTGAGTATTTCAGACCTGGTATAGGAATACTGGCCTCCCGCTTTAAAATATAGCGGGGCCAGCTCCCAGGTGCCATTCAGACTAATTTCCCAGCCTCTGGCGGATACTTCCCGGATATTGCCTGCAGCCCAGTACCCTTCAGGCTGGGGCAGCCAGATAATCCAATTGTCAACCCGCTGCCGGAAGTGTGTCACCTCCAATTCCCAATTCCTATACCGCAAAACCTGTCCTATCTCCCCTCCCAGACTCTCTTCCGGGTCCAGGTCCTGATTGCCCCCTGGCAACCAAAACCGATCATTAAGAGTGGGTACCCTGTAGCTCCTGGATAAAGAGAGTTTTCCTTTACAGGAGAGATCATCCTTTACAGTAAGCACTTGCTCAAATCCAAACGTTGGTGCCAGTGGATTAGGCCTTTCAGCCACAAAAGACTGCCTGATATTAAAACTGACTTTACCACTTTTCCAGGGTTGCCAGGTGGAGGCCAGAAAGTAATCCTGCCGATTTTCTGCCATGCGGCCCGCTTCATATTGGGCTATCCGGGCCATAAAAGTATTCCACTCTACTCCTGCCTGTACCATTAGTCCTGGAGCCAGATCGACATCATGTTGTACTCTGCCGGTAATTCTGGGCATGACCGATATCTCCCCAAAAAAATTAATCTGATCCTGATTGTAGCCCAGGGTCCATTCGGTAAGGCTCCTATTACGGTAGTGCCGCCCTTTGAGGTACGCCCGGGTGGCTTCATCTTTTTGCCAACGGTGTTGGGCTGAGAGCATGCCGGGCTGTATCTCCCGGTCAGACTGGGTGTACCATAGCCCTCCTGAAATTTCTGTTTGGTCATCTGGGTGAAAAAATACTTCCTGCTGAAGCCCGGATTGATTTACTGCGGCATTGGCCTGTCGAACTCTGGGGCTTCCTGCCTGAAAGATATTTTCATAGGGAAAATTATTTTCTGAGCTGAACAGAAAGGCTTTGGTTTTAAAGCCCCAGCGCCCCTTTTTGTAATTGATACCTGCCTGCGTCCTGAAAGTACTGAAACTCCCTGCTGTTTGTGACACATCCACACTTAGACCATCAACAGGGGCTTTGGAATTAAGTAAAATGGAACCGCCTATGGCATCGGTACCATGCAGGGCCGAACCAGGACCATGGTGAATGACCATTTCGTCAGGCAACATGGCAGGAATCAATGAGAAATCACTCAGCCCTAAAGAGGTAATATTAATATTAATCCCGTTCCAAATCAGCGCTGTATGACCCGGTCCCGTACCTCTTAGGGATAATGTAGAAAGCATGAGATGGCCCTGATTGCGGATATAGGCCGGGGTGCTGCCAGCAAGTAACTCAGCAAGATTTTGAGCCGGACCAGAATAGTGGGAGCCCGAATCCAGCCGGGTCACTCTGGAGCCTGTAGTGTACTTTTCATAAGATTGGCCCGTGATGGTGATGGTTTCCAGTTCCTGCACCTGCTCCTGGGCCAGCAGAAGAAAAGGCATTAACAGAAAACAAACAACCCACAGGCTGATCTGTAATCGCTTCATTGGATTTACTTTGAATTAAACATGAGTCATGTCAATCCAAAACAATCCAGGACATTGGCAAAGAGGTAATCGTGGTAAATAATTTACTCGAACTACTTCTCAACTTTTGCACCCGAAAGTTTTGAAAAAAATTATGAGGAAGGTCTCCTGGCTTTCCCTGTCATTGCCTGCCTTCTCATCCCCATGGGACAATGGCTATAGGTTGGCATGACCTTTACTGGATTTCTCCGGTGTGGGATTACAGTTGCGGGGACAGCTCCCGTTTTTCACGGGATTCCCTTTTAAGCGCTGATACAGCCGGTATAAGCAGCACCATCATGTTTGTAAAGGTAGCCATAATTACTAAGTTTTAAAAATTTCCCATATTAAGGGGTTACTAAATACTACCCATTATTAGAAGCCTTTATTCAACGTTACTCCAAATTTTTTAACTTATTTTGTCCATAGTGATTGGCCAAGAAAATCAAAATACAAACGCCTGACATATGCGAACCATCTATTACTTTTTATCGATATTTATTTTAATAGGGTTCAGTTGCCAGGACAAGGACCATCGGGGAGATTCCGAAATCACGCTGGTTCAACCAGATTATGCTACCGGGTTTTATTGTCATGAAGTCGACAGTAATGTCAAAGTCGTCACCGTGAAGCAGCCCTATCAAAATGCAGAAAATTCCATAAGATACCTCCTTGTCAAAAAAGGCACCCCCATCCCGGAGGGCTATGAGGGACACACCATCATCCGTACTCCGGTTAAAAGATTAGTCTGCACCTCCACCACCCACATTCCCCTTTTGGATTATTTAGGCTCGATGGAGACTCTGGTGGGTTTTCCATCCACGGACCTAATCAGTGCGGCTTCGGCTAGGGAAAGGGTTGAAGCGGGGCTCGTTGCAGACCTTGGCCGTGATATGGATTTGGATCATGAGCTATTATTGACCCTTGAACCGGAGATGGTCATGGCGTATACCATTTCAGGTAATATGGGCCCCTTTAAGAAAATACAGGAAGCCGGAATTCCGGTGGTGATCAATGCTGAGTACCTGGAGCAACACCCTCTGGGCCGGGCCGAATGGCTCAAGTTCATGGGCTATTTTCTGGAAAAAGACAGTCTTGCCAATAAGGTATTTAATGAGATAAAAGACCGGTACCATGCCCTTCAATCCCTGATAGAAGATACCGGCCCATCCCCCACTGTGATGACCGGGGTGATGTACGGGGATGCTTGGTTTTTGCCATCGGGTGAAAATTACGGTGCTATTTTGCTCAAAGATGCCGGCTTAGTGTATTTATGGGAAGATACTCAAGGCAAGGGCAGCATGCAGCTTTCATTTGAAAAGATCTATGAAAAGGCCCTGGATGCAGACCTTTGGATCGGAGCTGCGGATTTCACTACCTATGAAGCTATGGCAAAGGCAGACAGAAGGTACACCCTTTTCAGGCCATTTAAAGATCAGAAGGTCTATTCATTTGGGGAGGCTTGGGGACCAACCGGAGGAAATATCTACCTTGAGTCGGGGTACCTCCGCCCCGACCTGATCCTGTCAGACCTGATCAAAATAGCCTACCCTTCTCTTTTGGAGGATGAAGAATTCCATTTTTATGCCCCCCTCAGACCTTAGGGCCGGGAAAGCATTACATAAATTTATCGCGACTCAACTGAAAGGCTATAAGGATAGACTTTGTTGCTAAAAACTTACCCCATTAACATTTTAAAAAATTTAAGGTAAAAATAAATGTGCGGCTGGGTGTCCACGGCCAGCGCGGACGTTCCGAGGCTATGCGGGTAAGTAGGCCTTTAATGTGTCTATCAGAGTAGAAACATAAAAAACGCAGTCCATTTCTATTTTTTCGAACTTTCAAATTTGCAGACTGTAAAAGACAGATTACTGCAAGGTGGGCCAGTGCGTTTCGCGGGGAGGGACGTCATTGGCCGTGGTGCCTTTTTTTGGTTCTTTTTTGGGCAAGCAAAAAAGAACAAGAAGGCTTTTAGGTTCTATAATTGAGTCGATTGCTACACAATACAGGATTACAGGATTAATTGGAAGAAAACGTTAATTTTGTACCCATGGGAAAATATCAATTAGACAGAACTGCTTTTAAAGCCCAAAAAGCAGAGGAGGCAGGGTCATATAAATCCTATTATGCTTCTTTGACCTGGCAGGAGCGTTTGGAGATAGCCGGTTACCTTAATAGTATGGCTTTTAATTTTCCGTCTGGCCATCCACCAAAACTAGACAGAACTGCTTTTAAAGCCCGGAGCAGGGACTAACCCTTCTTATGAAATTGAGCCCCTCTATAATACTTTGGATTTATATTTTCCTTATACTGGGTCTGGTATTGGTATTTTGCATAAGCCTCGGCCTAGGCAGTGTCTACATTCCTATTGATAAAGTCCTGGGCATATTAACAGGTCATTCATCAGGCAACCCTGCCTGGGATACCATTATTACCGAATTCAGACTCCCCAAAGCCCTGACGGCCATCCTTGCCGGATCGGCTCTTTCTATAAGCGGATTGCAGATGCAGACCCTTTTCAGAAATCCATTAGCAGGCCCCTTTGTATTAGGCATTAGCTCGGGAGCCAGCCTCGGCGTTGCGCTTCTCATCCTGGCCTCTTCGACCCTGGCAGGTTGGGGTCTGGTCCTGACTACCGGACCGGTATCGGTAGTGGTGGCGGCAGCCATAGGGTCGGCCCTAGTTTTTTTGCTGATCATGGGCGTCTCCGTCAGGCTTAAAGACAGCATGAGTTTACT
>JBGTCD010000154.1:0-1983 GCA_041749015.1 Cyclobacteriaceae bacterium | reverse complement strand
AGGTAGGTGAGCTATATCCAGCACCTAAAAATTCTTCAACTTGTGCATTTATAAAATTACAAGTCATTATGAATATAAAAGCATACTTTTTCATAATCTATAGTTTTTCGTTAATGATTTTTTGAGCCAATGCAATGGCTTTAGATTTATTGGTCGCTTCATCACCCACATCCACATACAATTGAAACTGTAATCCTTTATAGAAGACAGATATGTTTTTATCTTTATTATTCCATACGGCATAGTCTCCCACATTTTTTACTTCATCATAACTTACATCACTACCCAGAGTTCCTCCTAAATCAGTTGCCATTTTTGCTTGTTCTGGTGTTAGTTTGCCTTCTTTTTGTAACTGAGCTGTGCGTTCTTGCATTGCTTTTTCTGCATTTTTAAGCTCTTCTGCGGTTGGGGTACGATAGCTATTTTTGAAATCTTCAAGGGTGGTAGATTTGACCCATTGTAAATCTATACGGTCGTCTGTAGGCATCATCATTTTTCCAACATGAGGAATATTCATTTCTTTTTCTCTGCCCATTTCCCAGATGTATGATAAATCATGAGTATCGGGGTTATGAAAAATTTGACGATACTCTTTTTTAGCATCTGCAATGCTATATCCCAGGGTCTGGGCAGCCATTTCTTGAGTTAAGAGTTCGTCTAGTTTGCCGTTCCAATTATTTTTTTTGCTATTGAAAGCTTTATTTATGGTGGTATTTACTTGGTTGGTTTGAGTTTCTTTTTTAGTATCAAAATTACATGACACCATAAGCATACAAAGGATGTATAGAGCGAATAACTTTCTCATATTTATATTTTTAAAGATTAATAAATTCTACTCTTCTGTTCAAAGCTTTTTCTGAAGCATTACTGTTGCGATTTAAAGGTTCTGAAAGTCCTTTGCCATCGGTAGTTAAACGGGTGGCATCTATTCCAAATTCATTAACTAAGGCTCTTTTGACAGAGGCAGCTCTTTTTTGAGAAAGTTCCAGATTGTGCTGGGCACTTCCATCATTATCAGTATGTCCCACAATGAGTATATTTCCATTTAGGTTTTGAATGGAGGAAGCAATTTCTTTTAAGACGTGATAAGAACTTGGTTTAATCACATCAGAATTCACATCAAAATGTATGCTTTGAGTGATAAATGTTTTTTTAGATTTAAATTCATTGGTTGGTTGAGGAAAGCCTGTCGCAACTCTTACATTTGAGATATAGTAGCCGCTTGCCCATAAATTATTACATAAAAGCAGCGTGTAGCTTTCGTTTAAAGGCAATGCATTTGGTAAGTCCATCATTAAATCTTGATTTACATATATCTTTAAGTGAGCTCCATTCCTAGAAAGCGATACCCGATGTACTTGATTGGGTCTCCAGTAATTTTCTTTAATTTCTTCATAGATTCTGTTGCTTTGTTCAATTCCTTCTGTATAACCATACTCTCTAAATGCCGCTAAGTATAGCAAATCATCTTTCGGTTTCAAATCCATAATGATTTGAGGTGATCTATCAAAATGATAACTATATTCATTGATGTTTAACCCTTTTTCTTTCACAATAATATTCATGATTCCTCCTTCGTGTTCTGATACTTCATTATCGACAAAAAAGTCATATTCTAAAGTAAATTGATTAGGTAAGGTTTTTAAACCCTTAGGTTGTGTAGTTCCTTTTCGAGGCATATAATACCAATTGCCGGGAGCCACATTTGAAGTGGTAATTAACCCTTTGTGTTTTTCTTCCCATTCATCCCAGGTGACTTTATTCCATTGGTTTAAACCGTTTGAAAAATCATCAAAGAACAAGACGTTTTCACCAGAAATAAATTCAAAATTTTTATGAGATGAATAGTCTGTATTTCCTTCTTTATCGGTTTTTGTGATGATTGGATCATAGTTATCTGATGAAGTACCTGAGCTGGAAGTTTTACTTTTAGACTTTTTTGGTTTTTTTTCTTTCTTTTTGAAGATACTATTTATGCCTTCC
>JBGTCD010000153.1:0-12777 GCA_041749015.1 Cyclobacteriaceae bacterium | reverse complement strand
AATAACAAGAGCCCATTGAAATGAATTGCTCAGATATTCTGATTGCCCTTCATTAATTTCCAAATTCAATTCTTCGTTGGTTTGGTTAATTAGAGTTGGGAATTCCTCCATAAACTTAGCGAAATCGTCATTTGGTGGCAGTAATGTGTATTTGTAGAATACATATTGTTGATTATTTGTCAGGGTTAGTTTGAACCGTTCCAAACCCCTATCTTCAAAATGATTGAAATCAATGATGCGGTCCCAACCTAAATCTATATTTGGGTATTTACTAAAGAGGAATTGTCGTGTCCAAACTACTTTGAAGCCAGTGGAATCAACAAATATTCTGACAGTTCCTCTTGACACCAAATCACATATCATAAAAAAGGCTAGAAATAAAATTAGTATCGTTAAATATTGGATAAAAGAGTTATAATTAGGAAGGGAAATAACGGAAAATAAAAACAATGGCATCAAGAGGATAGAACAAATTATTGCCCTTGAATTTGAATTTATAATTATCTTGTATTCTCTCATTTTAATAACCTAATCCATTAATTCATCAATTACCTGTTAGCTCCAGTTGTTCTCTTTCTTTACAGTTGCCTTGTTGTAAATATTTGGGGATTATCGGTTGCTTCAACAACTCCAATATTGCCAGAACCCAATCCTAAATATTTCCTATTATCAATGGAAAAACTATAAGTCTCGTAACCGGATGAAGCTATAAAAATTTGAATTATGATGTCTTCCGAAATTGTCAAGGTCAGGTCGGCAGTTTCTTTTTTCACTTTTAGTTCAGTCAACTTTTTTCCGGTCAGTAGATTGGTCACCTTTTCTATGAGGTCAGGAGATTGAGGCAGTCCAAATTGATTTCCGTTATCAAGCGATACAAATTCAATTCTATTTGATTTAAGAAGCCTCCAAAAACCAGTTGATGTAGCATGTATTTCGTCAGCAAAAAGAAATTGCCAGCCATCAGTGTCCTGGTCGTAGGTAACTGAATCAAAGATTGAATTAGTTTTGAATATTAAGTCCTTCGTCATTCTTTATGTTGTATTACCACTATAGTCAACCCTCGCAGCTATTTAGTCCGCAATATTCCTATACACTGTTATAGCACGTTTTTACCAATCATCTTTTTTCGATTCAGTTGTTTTAGCCATACCATCCTTGAGACTAACTATTAATGTAATCATATTTTGTTCAATTTGTGTTTTAATATCATCCCATACCTTATTACTCCATTTTTTTGCCATAGGTTTAGGGTTTGGATTTTCCTTGTCCGTTGTAATTAATCCCATATTACCGTCTTGGTTGCCATACGGGTCATGAATAAAATCCGTTATCTCATACTTGTACCTTCCTTCCTTTACAAATATTTTAATCGTGTATTTAATACTTCCTTTAATAGTGTAGCCCCCAGAAAAAACCGTTGGGGTATAATTCATATTTGCTTTACCAATTATTTCTCCTTCTTCTTTATTGTCAATTTGCAAAACGTCATTAGCACTGTTGTATGCTGTCGCAAACCACAGCTTTGCTCTATTAAACAGCTCACTCTTTGAAACGCTATCGACTTGTACGACTTCAGTGTAAGTCAATGGTTCTTGTCCATACACAGACAATGAGATGGCTGTCAAAATTGTGAATGTCAACATTAATTTTTTCATTGGTTTCTCTTTTATATGTGCTACGACGGTTTGCGTAAATGACTTGTGGCGGTTTTAGAAGCACTTTCTTGTCGGCTTGCAACAATCCTTCTTAAAGCCCAAAACTCCAATTTACCACTTTTCCTGCCAATATTCTTATGCGCGGTTATCACTCGATTTAATTTTTATAACCTAATCAGCCAACTAATTATCCAAGCAAATAAAGAGATTAGTCCTACTCAAAAAATTTGCTGCCCTCTTATTCTAGTCTTTTGGTCGTATGCGTAGATGCGTCGCCCTGTAGGATCTGTTTTTTTGAAAGTCCAATGAAACCATCCTATGAAGACTCCAAACAAACCACCCAGTATAGCGCTAATTAATCCAAAAATCAACCATCCTGTATTTCCCTTTTCAGGTTTTCGTAAGTCATCAATTCTTTTTTGCCCAAGTTCCTCAGCTTGTTCCTTAGTGATTTTGTGTCCTCTTTCCTTCAATAATTTCTGCGAAAGAATATGGTCCTCTTTACTCCACTCATCTGGTTTCTGGAGGATTTCTATTAATTCATCATCCGTGAATTCGTAGAGGTAATGATCGTCTGATAATTTGTCAACCAGTTGTTCAGCATGTTTTTCTAATACTTTATTGGCTATAGCAAAGTCACTTTGTTTGATCTTTATATTAATCTCATTCTGTAAAGTGTTTCCTGAGAAAGTAATATCCACCGGCGGCGAGGCATCTTCAATCTGAACCTTTACCCCATGATCTTGTAATGTTGAGATAAGTTCTTCTGCATCCTCGATGGAGCTAAACTTGTGAAATGTTATGAATTTGTCTTTTGTCATTTTAAATGGGTGCTTTGAGGCACGAGTTATTTGTTCATAATTAAAGAAGCTGATTAAATAAATTAACAGCTAACCAAATGACTCCGACCAATACCAGCAAAATGGCCCATACAAAAACTTCCCCTTTTAAAAGTGTAGTAAATCCTCGTAAGAATCTTTTTAAATTGTACATATCATTTAGTTTAAATCAATCTCGCTTTAAATGCCCCCACCTTTCCCATCTTTGTATAAAAATATAATCATTAGGTTATAAATGCAAATGGGTGGCTGGCTGTTCGCTGTTGGCCTACCTACATCCCTTCGGGATTTCGGCAGGTAAACTTTTGGCGGTTGGCGGGCGTACTCCCTGGCGGGACAGGCTTTGGTCCCATGGCCATCTACTCGATAGTGCTGAGTTTTTATTCTATCGTTAATGAGATTTTCTTTCCAAGCCCTATTTCTAGTATTCGATACAGGGTTGAAAGCTGAATATCGCTTTTCCCGTTTTCAATTCTTGATATGAAGCTTTTCTTCGTCCCTGTTTTTTCTGCTAGCTGTTCCTGTGTCATCTTTGAAAGCTTTCGTTCTTCCTTAATGAGTTCTCCGATAGCAAAAGCCTTAGCCTTAGCTTCAAAAGTCATTCTTTTTCCCGTACCTACCGGACCATACCTTTTGTCAAGGTGCTCCTCGAAGGTTGTTATTGAACTATTGTTTTCCATTTTTCGCATGTTTACGCTTTTCTTCAATGCCTGCCTGCCGGTAGGCAAGGTATTCAGCTTTTATTTTCAAGGCTTTATCAATTTCCTTTTGTGGGGTCTTTTGAGACTTTTTCTGAAATCCATTAAAAAGCACTATCAAATTACCTTCATCAAAACAGCAAAATATCCGATAAATATTGCTGCTATACTCTATCCTAATTTCGTAGAGTCCCTCATAGCCGGTCATGTGCGAGAAAAATTTACCGGGAATTCTATCAAGAACCATAATCATATAGAGTACTTCATCGATTTTGCCTTTTACTTTCTCAGGCAGCTTGCTGAAAAACTCATCAAAGTAGTTCTTGTAGAAAATCAGTTTCCTTCTTTTCTCCATGCGGTAAAGTTAACTAATAATGGAACAAAAGAGTTATAGATCTTGAAATAAAATTAAGGCCAACAGTTAAGAGCTAATAGCCAACAGCCATTAAAGTTAATGTAATAGTTGCCTCACCCTCGCTCAACGCAGGAAAAACGAATAATACCCTTCCCGGCCTTTGTTGTTGACCCCCTCGATGACGATGCGGCCCCGCATCCGCTCCAGGATTTCGATTAGTTTTTCAGGTGATTTGATATCCACCCCGTTGACCTTAGTCACTATAAAGTCTTCGGTGATGCCAAGGTCTTTGATCAGTCCTGATGAGATTTTGGAGATGCGAACGCCATGGCTGATGCCCAATAGCTCCCTTTCTACCCGTGGCAGAGTTTCAAACTGGGCACCCAGTGTAGAAGATGTAAATACCTCACGCTTGAGGATCCCGGTGGTACCCTCCCGGTTTGTTACGGTGAGCTCGGTATTAAATTCTTTACCCCCTCTCAGGTACTTCACCATGAGCTTGTCTCCGGGGGAATAATAGCTTAGCTCTTCGTCAAAATTGCTTTTACTATTGACTGGCTCTCCATTAATGGCAAGGATTACATCCCCTTCCCTGAGGCCGCCTTTATCGGCAGCCCAATCTTTTTGCACATAGGTGACTACCACACCACGGATATTTCTTGGGTTGATTGGTATGGATAACCGCTCGGCAACACGGGCATCCAAATCGGATACTTCTGCACCGAAAAAGCCTTTTTGCACTTCCCCATACTCGATGATATCATTCACCACTTTTTTCACAATATCTACAGGCACTGCAAACCCATATCCGGTGTAGGTGCCGGTGCGGGATAGAATGGCCGTATTGATCCCCACCAGCTCGCCCCGGCGGTTGACAAGTGCCCCTCCGCTATTGCCAGGGTTAATGGCTGCATCGGTCTGTATGAATGATTCGATAGGAAACTTGCCCTGTAAGATATTGATTTCTCTGCCTTTGGCGCTTACAATACCGGCTGTAACAGTAGAAGTTAAGTTAAAAGGATTGCCGATAGCCAGGACCCACTCACCGACCTGTACATTTTTGGAGCTTCCCAATGCCACAGCGGGCAGGTCTTCATCCTCCACTTTTAGCACCGCCAAATCTGTGGAGGGGTCGGTTCCGACTAGCGTTGCCGGATAGGTCGTTTTATTTAAAACGATCTCAATCCTGTCGGCATCTGCCACCACATGATTATTGGTGACGATGTACCCATCGGCAGTAAAGACCACCCCGGAACCGGAGCTGATTTCAGTTCTGGTACTGGGCTGGCCCCCAAAAAACCAATCCATGTAGGTCCTTTGCACTCTTTCTGAGATATTTCTCACATACACCACACTATGCGTGGTGCGGCTGGAGGCAGCCACGAAGTCGTCATTAAATGTCTCAGGACCCGAATGGGCCCTTGTGGGAGTTCCCTCAGTAGCTAAATTCACCATTTGTACCTGCTCCTGCAACGCAGTGGGCTCAGTGCCATAGAATTTGGCTTTGGTTTGGTCATAGAGCCAGGCCCCCAGAAATCCGAATATCAGGGCTAGGGGGGCAAAAATTAATGTTTTCTTCATGGTAAATTAAATTTTATAGTGGCCTGTTGGATACAAATAATTTAAAAAATTACTCAATATTATATAAATCGATTATTGTTATGAATCTTAAAACAAGTCAAATACCGCCTTTGGACAAGAGACTTCTACGAATTATTTTTTATTGAGTTTAATTAACGCACTTTTCACAGAAATCATGCCGATTAATGGTTATTTTCCTAATTTTGCAAAATGGGATGGAGGTCAGTATTGAGTAAGCCCTTCGCAGCTTACGTTGGAGCAATGCAAAAGCGTTGGGCAGCACGTCCGGGAGATTATCAGGATTCTATTTTCCAGAATCTTATAAAAAAGGGCAGCACCACCTTATTTGGCCATGACCATGGTTTTAAGGATATCCAAACCATTAATGATTTCAATAAGCTGGTCCCGGTCAGGGATTATGAGGATTACAAACCCTACATTACCAAAATCCTGGATGGTGGTGAAGACATTTTATGGCCCGGCCAGCCATTGTACCTATCCAAAACCTCTGGTACCACTTCAGGGGTAAAGTTTATCCCCATCACTGCAGACTCTGTGCCCAATCATATGGACAGTGCCCGAAATGCGGCCCTAAATTACATCAATGAAACAGGCCAGTCTCAATTTCTCGACGGTAAGCTCATTTTCCTTTCGGGAAGTCCGGAACTGGAGGATTATGGTGGCATCAAGACCGGGAGGCTTTCTGGGATTGTCAACCACCATGTGCCTGCATATCTTCGCACCAATCAGATGCCTTCCTATGCTACTAACTGCATTGAGGATTGGGAAGAAAAGCTGGAAAAGATCATTGATGAAACTTTGAAGGAGAAGATGTCCATGATCTCAGGTATCCCGCCTTGGGTGCAAATGTATTTTGACCGCATAAAGGAACGTACCGGAAGGCCCATAAAAGAGGTATTTCCAGATTTTTCATTGTTCATATATGGAGGGGTAAATTTTGAACCCTACCGTGCCAAGCTTTTTGAAACGATTGGCAAGGAAATTCCTTCCATAGAAACCTACCCCGCTTCGGAGGGTTTTATTGCCTATCAGGATTCACAGGATCAGGACGGGCTGCTGCTTCTGGTCAATAGTGGTATATTTTTTCAGTTTATCCCGGTAGAAGAATATTTCGATGAAAATCCCACCCGCTTATCTGTAGAAGAAGTAGAGCTGGGTAAAAACTACGCACTCATCATCAACAGCAACGCTGGCCTTTGGGGGTATTCGATTGGGGATACTGTAAAGTTCGTTTCACTTTTCCCCCACCGTCTTTTGGTGACAGGCAGAATCAAACATTTTATTTCGGCATTCGGAGAGCATGTCATCGGGGAGGAAGTAGAAAAAGCCATGAAACAAGCCATGGACCAACACCCGGAGGTAGAGCTCAAAGAGTTCACCGTTGCGCCTAATGTAACGCCTGAGACCGGCCTGCCCCACCACGAATGGTATGTGGAGTTTGCTACCGAGCCGAAAGATTTGATAGCGTTTGAAAAAGCCCTAAATTCGCAACTTCAAAGTTTAAATACGTATTATGATGACCTGATTCGGGGCGGGATTTTATCCAACCTCAAAATCATTAGGTTAGATAAAAATGCCTTCATTGACTATATGCGGTCTCAAGGTAAACTTGGAGGCCAGAATAAAGTACCCAGATTGTCAAATGACCGAAAAATTGCAGATGAACTTCGCGCCTATATATCCACAAGGCAGAGCGTATAATTAATATCCATTGGAAGAAAATCAGCGAAAACGTATTGCTATTTTAGGCGCCACAGGGTCCATTGGCCGGCAGGCGCTTGAGGTGATTGCCGCCAATCCCGACCAATTTGAGGTGGAGGTCCTGACTGCAATGAACAATGCTGATCTGCTCATCGAACAGGCCCGCACTTTTAAGCCTAATGCCGTGGTCATCGTGAATGAGGAGGGCTATAAAAAAGTAAAGGCCGCGCTGGATCCACTTGACATCAAAGTTTATACTGGAGAAAAAGCCCTGGCTACCATCGTAGAAATGGACACCATTGATTTGGTGCTGACTGCTTTGGTAGGCTATGCCGGATTGATTCCCACTATCCGGGCCATCGAAGCAGGCAAAAATATTGCCTTGGCTAACAAAGAAACCCTGGTCGTGGCAGGAGCCCTGGTGACAGCCCTGGCTAAGGAAAAAGGGGTTAATATTTACCCTGTTGATTCGGAGCATTCCGCTATTTTTCAATGTATCGTCGGGGAGTTTCACAACCCCATCGAAAAGATAATCCTGACGGCTTCAGGCGGCCCGTTCCGCGGGTTCACCTATGATGACCTTAGAAAGGTTACCAAAGGACAGGCATTGAAACACCCCAATTGGGACATGGGAGCCAAGGTCACTATAGACTCTGCCAGCCTCATGAATAAAGGCCTGGAGGTGATCGAAGCCAAATGGCTTTTTGGCCTGAGTACGGATCAGATAGAAGTGCTGGTGCATCCACAATCCATTATCCACTCGATGGTGCAGTTTACCGATGGCAGCATTAAAGCCCAACTGGGGCTGCCTGACATGCGGCTCCCGATCCAGTTTGCCATGACTTATCCGGAGCGGTTTCAGTCTGATTTCCCCAGGCTTGATTTTGCCAACTATCCTGAATTTACTTTTGAAAAGCCAGATATCAATACTTTCAGAAACCTGGGGCTGGCTTTTGATGCACTGCATGCCGGGGGTAATAGCCCCTGCATTCTCAATGCAGCCAACGAAATTGCCGTTTCGGAATTTTTAAATGAAAAAATAGGTTTTCTGGAAATGTCAGACCTGGTAGAACATTGTCTGAGTAAAGTAGATTATATAAAAGAACCCGGGCTGGATGATTATATAGAGACCGACCGAATCACAAGAATTATAGCTTTAGAAAAAATACATTAATGGAAGCACTTATTATGACAGGGCAAATTCTATTGAGTTTGTCCATTTTGGTTGGATTACACGAGATGGGGCATTTGCTCGCTGCCAAAAAATTCAAAATGCGGGTAGAGCAGTTTTCCATTGGGTTCCCACCCAAACTTTTCGGATTTAAATATAAGGATACAGAGTACAACCTCAGTGCCATTCCATTGGGAGGATTTGTAAAAATATCGGGGATGGTGGATGAATCCCTGGATACTAAAACCCTCAATGAACCTCCAAAGGATTATGAGTTTAGGGCCAAGCCGGCCTGGCAGCGCCTCATTGTGATGCTCGGTGGTATCATTGTAAATGTGGTCACAGGAGTGATTATTTTTATCATGCTCACCTGGCTCGTGGGCGAGACCTATCTTTCCAAAGATGAGGTTAATAATGGGGGAGGTATTGCAGCCTATGAATTGGCAGAGGGTATTGGGTTGCGGACCGGAGACAAAATTATTAAAGTGAATGGCAGAGAGTTTGAGAATTTTGCCCAGATCATGAATCCTGATGTGCTGCTTTCAAATAACGCTTATTATACTGTCGAGCGCAACGGAGAGATTCTTGATGTTCCAATTCCAGGCAATTTTATAGAAAACTTCAACGATCCCGACCTGACAGGAAAATTTTTAGAGCCCAGGATACAAGCCAGGGTGGCCAGAGTGGCTCCTGAAAGTTTTGCCGAGCGGGTGGGTATGAAAGAGGATGATGCCATTATAGAAATTGATGGAAAGGAAGTGTATTATTTCGATGAGGTCTACAAGGTAGTCACCACCTATCAAAAGGATCACATGAGTCTTAAAGTGCAGCGTGGTGATGAAGTTTTGGCCTTTGATGGTGACTTTAGTCAGGATAGTATCCTGGGCTTCAATCCTGCCCCGGCGGAATATGCCCTGGCCACAGTGGATTATAATCTCGGTGAGGCGACAGTAACAGGCACCCAAAAGGCCTTTGGGATTGTATTTGTGCAGCTAAAGGCTTTCGGCAAAATGTTCAGCGGAGAGCTTTCATTTCAGAAGTCCATTTCTGGACCTATTGGTATTGCCCAGGCTTATGGTGGCACCTGGGACTGGCAGCGATTTTGGTTTATGACCGGATTGCTTTCCATGGTTTTGGCATTCATGAACCTGCTGCCGATACCCGCCCTTGATGGTGGCCATGTGGTATTCATTACATATGAGATGATTGCAGGCAGAAAGCCATCGGACAAATTCCTTGAAAATGCCCAAAAGGTAGGGATGGTATTCCTTCTGGCATTGATGGTATTTGTAATCGGTAATGATATTTTTAAGGCATTCTTTTAAGGGTTTTGATTTTGGGTAGGCGGCTTTTGATAATAGGTGGTGCAGCTACCTTATTGATTGCAATCCTGCATGTGTGCATCATCATTGGTGGTGCCTCATGGTATCGGTTTTTTGGTGCAGGAGAGGGGATGGCCATGCTGGCTGAAAGTGGGGATCCATATCCTGCTCTGATTACCGGATTCCTTGTTCTCGTATTTCTTGTCTGGTCGGGATATGCCTTTTCCGGAGCAGGTTTGCTGCCAGCCTTTCCATTATTAAAACCTATTTTGGTGATAATAGCTTTTATTTTCCTTGCCAGAGGCATTCTGGGGATCCCAATAATTTATCTGACAGATCATCCATATGCGCTGGAATTAAAATTAAAAATACCTTTTATGATCTTCAGTTCCGTAGTCTCTTTGCTGATAGGTGGAGCTTATATGATGGGAGCACGAAGGTTAGCTTAGGGCAACTTTTTTTAAAATTATTCCTCCCGGTAAATTTCAAATTCCACCCTGCGATTGACACTTTTGTCCTCCATGGTTTGCTCATCCTTAATGATAGGCTTTGAGCTGCCAAACCCTTTAGCTTCGATGCGGTTTTCAGATACCTTTCCGAAGTAAATGAGGTATTCTTTTATAGATTCTGCCCTTTCCTGCGAAAGTTTGATATTAAATTCTTCACGACCATCGGAATCGGTGTGTCCTGCAATCCGCAGATAAAAATCAGGATTGTCCAGAAGGAAATCAGCCAATTTATCCAGGTCATTATACATCTCTGAGGTGATCTCAGCTTTCCCACCCTCAAATTCGAGAGACTCAAATTTCATACGACTTGAGACTGGCGGTGTGGCTCGGATTAACTGCATTTCTCCATCCAGGAAAAAAAGCTCCTCCA
The DNA here is from genome assembly GCA_041749015.1 of Cyclobacteriaceae bacterium. GTDB lineage: Bacteria > Bacteroidota > Bacteroidia > Cytophagales > Cyclobacteriaceae > JBGTCD01. Next base: position 2,555 of record JBGTCD010000153.1, on the reverse strand, counting down.
ATCTGAAAAACTCATCGCCCTGGATGATGAGGAGGTAGTTATTATTATTGATCAGATCAAACTCGAAGGAGCCGTCAGGCCTAAGAAATTTAGGCGCTACCTCCACCCCATTGTCCATATCGATGATGCTCACAATGCCTTTATAAGGCTCCCCTGTTTCCTCATTGGTCAAGCGGCCCTTAAATTTGGTGGTTGCCTGTGGCTGTGCCTCCATGGGCAGGGGAAAGGAGTACAAATCAAGGTTATCCATCGACTGCTCCGGTGAGCGCGCATAGAACAGGTCTTTGGCATCAGCATCTATGGTAAAATAATATTCGCTGCCGGCACCATTGACCAGGGGCCCAATATTTTTAGGCTCACTCCATTGAAGGCCCTGGCGGTAAGATTTGTAAATATCATATTCCCCAAAGTTGAGAATCTGCCCATTAGAACTGAAATACAAAACATCGTACACATGGTGGTAGAAGGGGCTTACCTCATTATTGCGGGTGTTGATGATTGGCCCGGCGTTTCGGGCTCTTGACCAGTTGCCCTCAGAATCTTTGATAGAGTAGTAGATATCCGAAAGGCCAAATCCACCAAGCCGGTCAGAAGCAAAAAACAAAGTATCCTCAGTGTGTGAAAGGGATGGGTGGGAGTCCCAGGCCACGCTGTTAAGGTTTGGACCAAGGTTTTGGCCTATCGACCAGGTGCTGTCAGCTCTCAGGCGAGATACATAGATGTCGCACCCACCATATGAATCAGGGGCATTGCAGCGTGAAAAATATATAGACTTGCCATCTTTGCTAAGGCATGCCGAGCCTTCGTTATAATTGGTATTGATAGAGGTGATCTCCTCTGCCAGATCCCATACATCGCCATACTTTCGGGAAAAGAAGAGATCCTCATCATGGACCTGATCAATACCGCGGTAATGTGAATTGCGCCTGGAGGTAAAGATGAGGATGTCGTTGGTGCGGTTGAGGGTAGGGCCGTAATCTGAGAGGTCCGAATTGACCAGTTCACCCATATTCAGCAGGACGCTGCGGGGTGGCCGTAGGGTATCCACCTCTTTACGGTAGTCTACCAATTCGTAATAATACTCTAAGGGCACATAGTAGTCTTGCTCATTGGTGGTAAGGGAATCATAATATAATTCAATGGTTTTGATATCGATGTCTTCCCTATGGTGCTTGAGCACGAGCTTGTAGAGCAGCCGGGCCTCGTCAAAATTACCAATCAGCTCCGTGAGTTTTGCCAGGCGCCATATCCAAAAGGTATCTTTGTAGAAATTCTGAATCCCAAACTGAGCCACATAATTTCTGAGCAAAGGATACATCGCCTCCCAGTTTTTGGCCCGGTCCAGTTGCCTGATTTCTTTGAGTGCCTTTTCATCCTGATAATAGGGCACCTTATTGACATTCGGGAACTCAAAAAGATTAGAATGCCGATATTCTGTGAGAATAGAATCCTTTAAAATTGGGGTTGCAATAGGGTTTCTTTTTTGAGAAAAGCCTGGGTTTAAGGACATGCCAATTAGCATAATAGCCAAAACCCACCTTAAACACCTGAGCAAATCCAATTTCTTTAAATTAAAATTTTAAATTGATTTCAATATAAATATAAAAAATCTTTAATGGGTGGTTGGCACACCTATTGAGATACAATAGTAACTATATTTTTCTAAAAGATTAAGACGGCCAAGGCTGTCATATTGGCATAATTGACATTAAGTTTATGAGTTTTAATAAACCCTTGAATATAAATACGATTGATCTATCAGAGGTGGTGGAGGATGATGCGGAGGAGATGATTCAATTGATTACCCCTGAGGATAATGAGGATTTGTCACAAAAGGATATTCCTGACGAACTGTCACTACTTCCCATAAAAAATACTGTTTTGTTTCCCGGTGTGGTGATTCCGATCACGGTAGGGCGGCAGAAATCCATTCGATTAGTAAAGAAAGCCTATCGTGGCGACCGCATCATCGGTGTGGTAGCACAGAAGAATCCCAAGGCGGAGGAGCCGGAGTCATCGGATCTTTTTTCTATTGGCACGGTGGCCAAAATCATTAAAATGCTGGTTTTGCCGGATGGCAACACCACCATCATCATCCAGGGTAAAAAGCGCTTTAAAATAGATGAAGTTTTACAGGAAGACCCTTACCTGACTGCGAAGGTTTCCCTGATCGAAGATGTCTGGCCGGCTAAAAAAAACCGGGAGGTGAAAGCTATGATACAGTCCCTGAAAGAGGCTGCTGTAAAAATATTAAAGCTGAATCCTGAAATACCAAGAGAGGCCAAGGTGGCGATCGACAATATCGAAAGCCCGGCATTCCTTACGCACTTTTTGTCTTCCAACCTCAGTGTGGAGGTGGCAGAAAAGCAGCGCATCCTTGAAATCAATGACGGGATCAAAAAGTCCACCGTTTTGCTGGAATACCTCCTCAAGGAAATCCAGATGCTGGAGCTGCGGTTTGAGATCCATAAAAAAGTGCATACTGATATTGATCAGCAGCAGCGAGACTATTACCTGAGGCAGCAGATTAAAGTATTGCAGGATGAGCTAGGGTA
>JBGTCD010000152.1:0-12583 GCA_041749015.1 Cyclobacteriaceae bacterium | reverse complement strand
TTCCGACCTCATAGTGTGGGATTGTAAACTTAATCTTTGACCGGGAATGACGGTCATTAAACTTACCGTTGAGATTTCATTGTTGGCATATTGTTTAAATGACCCCCAGGGCTTTTCAACAAAAGCTATTTCAGGCATCTCTTTTAAATCTTTTTTATTAGTACCCATTTTGTTTTTATTGTTTTACAAATGCTTTAATAATAATCAATTTTTGATCTATCCCTTTACCAAAAGGTCTTATAGTATATGCACCAACTGCGGCAGGTACTATAAATGTTTCTGCATAATGAACCACGAAAGGTTCAAAATCCGATGTAGGGCTTTCAACAATTGCTTCCAGGCCTTCTACCAGATTAAGAACATTAACACCTCCATTCGTGTTCAATTCAATTTTAGTGGAAAAATGAAAACGTCTTGTTTCTATGAATTGGCTTTCATACAGACCGGTCCTTTCTTCCGTCCAGCCATCACCTTCAGCAACTCTTTCAATTACATTGATAAGGTTGTTTTTTGTATAATCCTCCTTACAATCCCAATCGATAACTTTACTTCCGTGGTCAATATTGATAGGTCGTGGCTTTCCATCTAAACCCATACGACCCCAGTCCCATAATTTGAATGTAAAAATATATGGGGTTGCACTTATTTCCAGAACCATGCAATTTGTACCAGAACAGTGAATAGTACCAGCTGGGATTAAAATATGGTCATGTTTTTTACCTGGCCATTTATTTACATATTTCTCGGCGTCAAAGCATTTTTCTTCCTCCTGTGCTACTTTTAAATCCCTGATCATCGATTCGGGATCAATAGAATCCTTTAAGCCTAAATAATAATAGGCATCATCGCCTGCATCCAGGAGGTAATAACTCTCATCCTGGGTGTAGGGCATCCCAAATTTTTCCTTAATATATTCTGCGGTGGGGTGAACTTGTAAACTTAAATTTCCTCCTTCCATTGTATCCAAAAAGTCGAATCGGATAGGAAATTCATCCCCAAACCTTGCTTGAACAGATGAGCCCAATAATTCTTGGGCCTTGTAAAAAATTAAATTGATAGAGGGCGTTTCAAGAATGATGTTGCCAAATTTTAATAGAAGACTATTTTCTTCAGGAACACAGTCAAAACACCAGGCAAAATTTTCTTCACTTCTGTCCAGATCACATATTTCTTTCATCCATTGACCGCCCCAAGGCCCTGGGTCAAAAAAGGGGACAACCCTAAAAGGCCTGCTAACGGTCATGTTTAAAGCCTTCCTATATGATTCACCTTCAATCAAATTGGGATGATTTTTTTTGGTGGTGTCCAACACAAAATCCCAATCTGAAATATTTTTCTTTTTAAGGCGATCTGCAACCCTCCAGTCAACAAAAAATGCCCTTTTGTAATTGAGTGAGGCTTTTTCATTTTTGTTTGAAATCCCGAGATTTGATATTTCATTGCGCCTAAACCTCATTTGAATCTCCCATCTTGGCATATCTGCAAAAATCAAAATATCTGATTTTTCTGATAGGCAAGTGGCTCCAGGGCCATATACTATTATTAAATCTTGCGCATTCTTTAAATCTGCTTTTGCCTGGGAAATTTTACTCTCATCAAAAAAGTCCATCATATTGAGCCTGGTCATATAACCGAAAACGGCATCATCGGTAACATTCGGAAATGTGAGTTCTAAAAGTTCTTCTTCGGTTTTAAAGTAATTTCCGGTATAAAAGGTGTGTGAGGCTTTCAGTGGCTCAATGAGTCCCTCAAAAATTTCATTTTCAAAAACTCCCGGGTAGAAGTCTATAGTAACAATTATGCGGCTGCCATTACTATTTTTAATTTTATCATTTATTGTATTCAAAGTATCCTTCCAACCTGATACCGCCGTGTTGGCACTCTCAATAATGTTTATAAAAGGAAACTTATCATAATTAGAAAAGCTGTTTTTTAAGTAGTTGTTTTTTTTATTCATACTGGTAAAATATGGATTAATAATCAACCCGGAATAAGTTTTAAGACTTATTCCGGGATTGAAAATTGCCAATTCAAATAATTTGTTGGAATGCTGATTTCTTATTCCTCATGAAAAAGACTGGCCCAATCATTTGCCACTCTTATTCCACCGAGCTTAGACGCATTAACTGCATTATTTTCAGTTAAAATAACAGCTTCATTTTGTCTTTTTAATGCAATTGATACTTGAACGGTTGGATTTGGCTCCACTTCAGGTATTTCGGTGCCGGCTTCAAATAAAAATACAGATGCAATGTCATTTACATCAGCGTCAAATTTTTCGCTTTTTAAAACAATTAAATAAGTTTTGCCAACTTCAATTGCATCATCGAGAGATTCTCTGTTGGACCCGCCACCAAATTGAACTCCTATACTCGCATTTGCTCCTTCTATTACATCAACTAAAACCCTGTTATTGAAATCTGATGTACCTGCAGGTGCCCATTGACCGATAGATAATGGCCAGGTTAATGTACTGGTATGATTTTCATCTAGTTTATATAAAAAGGAAATGTAAGTAGTTGTAAATTCAGAGGTTACATTATTATTTTCATCCATTGTTACCATCGACTCAAGATTTCTGCCAAGAGCATCATTACTAGCATCGGTGCCATCATTAAAAAGTGAAATAGTTTTTCCTTGACCACTTGCGGGATACCCTGCAAAAGTTAAATTTTCATTTGCTATTGAAACTCCATCAGTATCAGGCCTTATTGAAATCCATAAATTCGAAGATACTTCACGATTGAGATCACCCGAATTAGGATTGGCTTCTGTAGGGACCATGCTTTCTGTATAATCAAAGTTTTCCAGCCACTGTAAGGTGCTTGCAAACGGCTCGTCGTCCTCTAAAATATTTGCAGTAACTGCAAGAAGTACATTTGCATCAAGTGCAGGATTCTGGTGTGTTATATCAGCCTCCCTTAAGCCGGCAGTTGTTTGAGCATTTAAGCGTACATGAACTGTAGCGGTGTTGGAGGTAAAATCACTGTTTGACATTACGAGAGTCGTTTCAAATGGCCCTGATGCTGATTTTGAAATCACATAACCTGAAGTACTAATGACCTCGAGATTGGAGCTTAAATTGTTACGGGTGATCTGATAAGTTAAAATATCAGAATCTGTGTTGTATTCAACGTCACCAAAATTTAATGACGTAGGAGAAACCGAAACCTCCGGATCTGGTTCAGGTAGAGGGTCTCCGTCATCGTCGTTACCACAAGAATTAATTGTAAATAGTATTGCAGTAAGGATTAATACAACCAGCCAACTCTTAGTATGAGGAGACCTTTTTTCTTTTAATAATGTTTCAAATAGTTTCATAATGTTAATTTTTAATAGTTATTGAAAATTTATATTTATAGGATATATTTAATTCTGCCTTCTGCAGAAAGTTCGGGATTGCTATTCAATGAATAAACACCCCCAAGAATGGAGGCTTTCTCTTTTAATTCTGATAATTTAAGGATTACCTTACCCCATGGAGTCCAGGCAAATTGATCTATATTTTGCTGGAGGATAGGGATTATATCTTGTGAACTATTAAGAATCCCTCCACCTAAAATCACGATTTCAGGATCATAGGCGTGGATATAATTAATAATGCCCGCAGACCATATTTTCAGACAACGGTTTCTAAATTTTATTGCCAATGGATCACCTTCCCTGGCCATTTGAAAAAGATATTCATAATCTATATTTTTTTGATGTGCTAATTGGCTATGGCTAAACAAAGGATCTGCCCGCAGTTGGTCATCTAAATTCCATGTTGAGGCTTCTGCCTCCACGCATCCAATATTTCCGCAGGAACACTTTCTGCCCTCGTAATTAACAATAATATGCCCCCCTAAACAGCCGGCCTGGTAATGTTTCCCACGAATTAATTTACCCTCCATGATAACTCCGGTTCCAATACCTGTCCCAAATGTGACCATCACTATATCGTCAAAACCTTTTCCTACGCCATACTTCCACTCACCTATTGCTGCCAGCCTACTGTCATTATCAATGAAAAATGCTGCATTCCATTTTTGATTATAATAGGATTCTAAATCGATTTCGGTTGCGTCATCATACTTTTGATTTGTAGCAACTATTCTTTTTGTTTCGGTATTGACCAATCCAGGAAACGCAAGCGAAACCCCATCCAAAGGCGGATTGTTTTTCGTTTTTAGAAGCCTTTCGATTACTGCGTCAATTTGCTCCAAATGAAATAATAACCCCTTTTGACTTTCAGATTTTAAAATTTCAATCGCAGAAATTTCGCCTTCATGCCATAGGCCAATTTTAATACGGGTACCTCCCAAATCTATTCCTATTATCGTCATGGTTAAATCAATTGTGGACTACCATTCCTATTTTTTACCCTCTTGCTGAACCCTTTAGTATTAATTGAGCCATAATTATACCCTGCATCTGCCGGCCAGCAGGCACCGAAACGTAGGATGGTATCGCTGGTATTGACAACTCTATGTGCCGTAAAGCCTGGTATATAATGCAAACTTCCAGGAACCATAAATTCTCCTCTTGTTTCACCGGCTTTATCCATAAGCAACAACACACCTTCACCTTCAATCCCCCAATAAAATTCACCCCGGTTTTCTACTTCATGATAATGCCCATGGGTCATAAAATATTCATCGCCAACTAATCCAGGATTCAAGTGAGTAATCCCAAAAAACAAACCACCCTCTGTTCCGTTTGGTATTGGAAAATATGCATCTACTTCATAGGCAATTTGTTCTCCATCCATTTTTTGGAAGGCTTCAATGTTCTCAAACAAACCGTCCAATTCCTTGATTTTTTTTGTTTTGTGAATGACTTCCTTGCCGGATAAATCCCCACTTATGAAGGTTATGTGAGGTGGTTTGATTATTGCGCTTTCTTTTTCCATTTCAACTTCTCTTTGGTTCATCCTGATTATTTTTTAAATTCCTCTGCTTCAAGGACGTCATAAATTTCACTAAACCCACTTCGTGGAGGAAAGGCATCTTTAGGTGAAGGAAGGAAATCATGGGTTTTATTCATCCAGTCTGAAAGCGCCTGTTGGTATTCCTCAATCAAATCCTGAAATTGAGGGTCATCCGCCAGGTTGTTCCATTCACCGGGATCATTCTCTAAATCATAAAACTCAATTACAGGTTTGGTAGCATCAAAGTAGTATTGCAGTTTCTTATTTAATTTACCTTCCTTTTGCAATCTTTCAAATTCATCCCATGTGGGTGAAAACAATCGATCCAAGGTATGTATAGTGCCGGCTTCAGGCCTATAATTTTGAATTAGTTTGTATTTCTTGCCTATTACCCCCCTCATTGGATCCCAGTTGTCATGCCAGTTCCTTTCTACAAAAACATAATCCCGAATATCCTTCTTTTCTTCTCCGCTTAGAATTGATAAAAGGGATTGACCTTCCATATCCTCGGGTACTTCTATCCCTGCTGCTTCCAGCCAGGTAGTTGTAAGGTCCATCAAATTCACGAGAGCATCAGTACTTTGCCCCTCTTTGACTATGCCTGGCCATTTAATTAATAATGGTACCTGAACACCGGGCTCATATAAAGTTGATTTTGCTCTTGGGAAAGGCATTCCATTGTCGCTCGTCATCACTACAATGGTATTATCTGTCAATCCATACTCCTCTAATAATTTTAGAATTTCCCCTGATTCTAAATCAAAACGGGTTATTTCATTATAATAGTTGGCAATATCCTGTCTTACAGAATCTGTATCGGGCAGATAATCCGGGACAATTACTGTTTTGGGATCATGCTTATAATCATATTCTTCAAGATTGTACGGCCTGTGTGGATCCCTGGAACCAAACCACAGATAGAAGGGCTGCCCTTTGGGTAATTCCTTAAAAAATGCGGAGAGCTCTTTCTTTGCGCCCCCGTAAAAATCAAACTGTGATTGTATATTTTTTTGATGTACCTTACGGTAAGCCCCGGTAAAATATCCTGCATCGTTCAACAATTCAATTAGTGAAGTATAATTACTTTTTGCATCTACGTGTAACCGCGATGCACCTGTAGTATGAGGGGATCGTCCTGTTAAAATAGCTGCCCGCGTTGGGCTACATTGAGGCGCAGGCACATATGCCCTTGTGAAAAGCATACTTTCTTTGGCCATTAAATCTAAATTTGGGGTATGGATTACTGAATTCCCGTAAGACCCTAAATCAGGCACACTTTGATCATCAGAAAACAGAAAAACTATATTAGGTTTGGAGTTTTTGCCTAGATCATTATTTTGTGCTATCCCCTTGCAATTTGAGTTGAACAGAAAGAATATTATAGAAATTGAAAGTATTATGTTTTTCATTTTACTGATTTTTAAAATTTATTTACGGATCCAAAATATCGAAGGGATTCGCTTGAAGGGAAAGAAGAGTCGGATGAAATTCGCTTTCGTTTGTATTAAGTTTTCTTAAATTTTTATACGGCATGTATCCTAATTCCTTTTTTGCTCTTGACCCCATCTTTCCATTGATGTAATTGTTCTGTGCTTCGCTGGTCACAATCATCACGGGCAGATGAAATGGGATGCTGTAACTATTTATCAATCGGGTGGTATTCCTTAAATTGGTGGTAGTATGTCGGGCATGTGGTTCTATCAGTATTGCCTCTTCCGGGATTTCAAGCTCTTCAATTAAGTATTTTTTCATTTCGACCGCTTCAGAAAATTGGGTCTTATTTGGATGCACATGGCCACCTGAAACCACAATTATTGGGGCTATTTTATTTTTATATCTCTCAGCAGCCAAGGTGCATCGATATATACTCAATGGATCGAGCCTCTGTCCAACAATGGATGGCCCTTGCCCAGGGACTAGTAAAACACTATAATTATAAGATTCCCAGTTTATGGTCTTTATGTATTTTTTTGTTTTCCTATTTTCCCCTTGATCCAAAGGCTCATAACGCGTGGCCTCATCTCTTTCATTAATATTTAAAGCAGCAATACCTGTATTTAATGGAAGCATATAAAACAGGTTTTTATTTTGATTGAAGTTTTCCAGTTGATTTTTAAAACTTGTCCTTATTTTATTTTTGAAATTCTGGTCGTTTTGGCTGTAACCAATGGAATCGATTTTGGGGTAAAGAGGTTTTTCACCCTGAACGTAAATTTTCAGTATGTTATTAATCCCATAAGCAACATCCCTCCAGGCTTTCCTTATAAGGGTAGTGTCATTTTCCTTTTCGTATAGGTTATACTGTCCACTTTTTCTCAATTCTGCTACTAAGGTTTTAAATGAACTTTCCCTTTGGTATAAGTTGATCAATTCATTTCCTATAATTGTGATTTCTGTGTCTTGCCATTGGATTAATCGACCATATTCCCCAACTTTTAAATCCTTGTGCAACCCATCTTCTAATCTTAAGACTAAATTTTTGGTGACATTTCTTATAACTGTGTTGTTGCGTAAGATGGAATCCTCTTTCTTTAAAAACCCTAAAAGTGGAAATGCTTTGCTAATTAAAACCTCATCAATTAATTGTGTACCACCTAAGGAATTAGAAATAACCCTGTTGTCCAGAGGAGTAGTGGCCATTAATAAAAGGCCCAAACAACACCCTAATAGAATTTTGTTGAACAAGGTTATATATATTCCTTTGTATTTCATTTAATACCCTGGGTTTTGCGTGATGTTTGGATTTATTTCAAATTCACTTCTCGAAATAGGGAATAATAGGTGGTGCGGCTCGATTGCATAACCTTTGGCAGAAAGAATTTCAAAAGCCATTCCAAATCTTTTTAGGTCAAACCACCTATGGTTTTCAAAAGCAAATTCCAATCTTCTTTCTTCAAGTAATTCCTCCTTAAAAGTTGAATAGCTCATGGTCCGGGCCCATGGTAGCAAACCTGCCCTAACCCTTACCTGATCTACAGCATCGTATGCCTCTGGTGTAGGTCCGTTATTGTTTTCATTAATAGCTTCAGCAAGCATTAAAAGAACATCTGCATAACGAAATAGAATAATATTATCCTCTGAATTTAATGGGCTGGTTGGGGCACCACGGTACTTTCTTACCAAATAAACATTCGATGCCTCCATATTCGAAAAATACTGCATATAATTATAGTCTCTTCTTTCATCTGCTCCTTCATGAGCATTGACAAGATCAGGGTCTGCAAGACTCCACCCACGGCCCCCACGACCCTGGAAATCTGGTCCAAAAATATCCACACCTGCGGTATTGTCTTCAGGGAGGAAGTGATCTACGTAGGGATTACCCGCTCCGGGCGCACTTGATGTATATTGAACTTCAAATATCGACTCCGCTGTGTTATCTGTATCAAATACTTCTTCATAAGAAGACATTAAAACATAACCATAGTCATTCGTAAGCTGGGTGAGCAGGGTAACTGCCCGACCATAATCCTCGCCCTGGGTAAGTAATACTTTTGCCAGAAGAGCTTTTGCCGCACCTTCTGTTGCTCTCCCAAGATTTGTGTTATTGTGAGAAGTAGGTAAGAGCTCAATCGCCTCCTCTAAATCTGTTATGATTACATCATAAACATATTCCTCACTTTCCCTGCCTAATGCAAATGCTTCCTCAGCCGATTCAATTTCCTTTAGAGAAACAGGAACACCCCCATAAAATCTTAACAGATCAAAATAAAAATTGGCTCGTAAGAATTTGGACTCTCCAATATATTGATCTTTAAGGTCTTGATCATTAAAAGGAATTCCGTCAATTCTTCCCAACAACATATTGGCCCTGGATATTCCCCTGTAGGACCGGGTCCATGTACTTCTCATTATGCCATTTTGATCAGTGAATTGGAAGAATGCAAGTTCCCTTAAGTCTTCAGCGCCACTTGCGCTGAGCCGATGTCCCTGTGCATAGGCGTTATCCGCGATAAATTCTGTAAGCATTGACATATCAATGGGGTAGTCCCCACCTTGCAAAGCAGCATAAATCCCCAAAACAGCTAAATTTGCATCATTAGGAGTAACAAAGGAATTCCCAACATTTGCCTGGTCAAGAGGTGACAGGTTAATGAAATCCTCACTACATGCCTCAAGAATAAGAAAAGAGGTTATTAACAAAACGAATCGATAAATATTTTTCATTTCTTTCTTTATTAAATTATTTCAAAGGTTACTACATCATAATTATTTAAAGGCTTAGGTTCAACCCTGCGGAAATAACTTTCGACATTGGGTAAATCCCGCCATCATTTGCGAAACTCAAAGGATTTCCTCCACCAGATGCTATTTCAGGGTCATAACCAGGATATTTAGTGAAAGTAAATAGGTTTTGACCACTGACATATATCCTTAGGCTTTGCAATCCCAAATTGCTCAAAACAGCTGGTGGAAACTGATAACCAAGAGTAATGTTTGCTATCCTTAAAAAGGAACCATCATGGATATAAAAATCAGAGTTGATATCTGACAGGGTGGTAAATCCAAATAATGCAGAAGGAATATTTCCCGTGCCTGGATCCTCTGGAGATCTCCATCTTCCTAATACAACGGCATCTTGATTTAAATTACCATTCATATTTGCACCGGTTGCATATTTGTAAAAAATATCATTACCATAGGATCCATTAATAATTACATTCAACTGGAAACCTTTATAAGAAAAGTTATTTGTGAAGCCGAAGGTGAAATCTGGATTAGGATCACCAACAAAATCTCTGTCGTCATTATTGATTACACCATCTTCATTTACATCCTTGAATCTCCTGTACCCGGGAAAGGGATTATTGTCTTGTGAAGCATGACTATTGATCTCTTCCATATTATTAAAAATCCCGTCCGTCACACGCACATAAAACAAACCCATAGGTCGGCCTACCACGGTTCTTTGCACATCAGCATCTATAAAATCACCGGCCGAACCACCCAATGCAAGGACCTTATTTCTGTTCATACTATAATTGATTGAGGAATTCCATTTAAATTCACCAACCGTGTTTACAGTAGCGATACTTAATTCTAGTCCATTATTTTGAACTTCACCTACATTTTCAAGGGTGTTTGTGAAGCCGGCAACAGCAGGAATATTTACATTAAGGAGCAGACCATCGGTATTGGATTTATATGCATCGGCAGTGAACATAATCCTGTTTTTAAGAATGGAGATATCTAATCCTAAATTAAATGAGCGACTTGTTTCCCAAGTCACAAAAGGGTTAGATAATCTACCTGCTGCAGTTGCATTTACAAGGTTTTGATTAGCCCCCAGGACATAAGAAAGGTTTACTATATTAGGGATGTGTTGGTATTGTGGTATTTGATCATTTCCTGATACACCATAACTTACCCGCCATTTTAAATCTGTCAGAAAGTCAAAATTTTGCATAAAATTTTCATCTGACATTCTCCAGGCTAGTGCAGCAGATGGAAATGTTCCATACTTATTCCTTTCCCCAAATCTGGAAGAACCATCCTGTCTCAAAGTAGCTGTAACGAAGTATTTGTTATCAAATGAATAATTAACCCTGGTAAAATATGATATTAAAGACCATTGGTTCCTGTTTGCTGTACCAGACTCAACAATTCCTGCAGCACTTACATAAGGTATTTTATCATTGGGGTATTCCCTTCCATTTACCCTTACTACCCGATAATCGTTTTTCTGTGAAGAATAACCAGCTATTGCTTCAACCCTGTGCACATTGTTGAATAAATTGTTATAGGTGAGTAGATTTTCATTTAACCAGTTTATGCTTTGAGATGAAATAGCATGACCTATTTGAGGATTAGGGGGAGGCGTTCCGGAACGGCCTGTTAAAGAGCTTCGAAAAACATTCACCAGATTTGTTTTATAATCTATTCCTAGTGAAGATCTAAAGGTTAAGTTGTTTAAAATATCAAATTCCAGGTAAGAGTTGGCCAAAAGCCTTCCTTGATCCAGATCATACAGATCTTCATTGGCAACTGCCACCGGATTATCGACTGCCCCAAGACTGCCTATCCCTTGTACATTTCTCATTGCCAAAGGATTAGTGTAATTGCCGGCTTCATCATATGGTCCAATCAATGGGGTTAGCCTTAAAGCCATTCCTACAATAGCATCTCTAAAATGCCCTTCTGTAGGCACCTGATCATTGGTTACATAGGACGAAGTAAATCTCAGTCCTGTCCTAACCTTACTTGTAATATCGGCCTCTAGATTAGTTCTAAAAGAATATCTATCCATAGAAGAGCCTATGATTATCCCTTCATTTTTTAAATAGCCACCGGATATCGCATACCTAAGATTTTCTGTGCCGCCAGTAGCTGATAAATTGTAATTTTGGATAGTTCCTGACCTTAAAACTTCATCCTGCCAATCAGTTCTGTTCCATTGAGAAGGGTCAAAATACATTTCAGCTACTCTAAATCTACCTCTGTTCGCATTAATAGTATTTGGGTTTCCACCATCTCTAATCCATCCGTTTTCCCTGGATTCAATGTGATAGGCTGCAAATTCTTCGGGACTTAATACATCCAATTTTCTTGTTGTAGATTGAACTCCTCTATAGGTGTCAAAAGATAAAGTGCTTTTTCCTTTTCTACCTGTTTTTGTGGTTATAATCACGACACCATTGGCGCCTCTAGAACCATATATTGCCGTTGCTGAAGCGTCTTTTAGAATATCGATCGAGACTATATCATTTGGATTGATGGTATTCATCGGGTTTCCTCCCCCTGGGATGCCACCTTGACCTCCTGTACCACCGCTTACAGGGAAACCATCTATAACATATAGTGGATCATTGCCTGCGGTAATTGAGCCATTACCTCTAATTCTTATGGTCGTACCAGAACTAGGTGATCCTGAATTTTGTACAACACTAACACCCGCGACTTGACCTTTTAATGCCTGCTCAAAATTTGGAACTGGAAGATCTCTTATTTTGTCTGCTGAAACTGAAGAAACGGAACCTGTTACATCACTTCTTTTACTAGTTCCATATCCTATTACCACTACCTCATCCAAAGTACCGGTCTCTGGAGTAAGTTGAATTGTAATATTTTGCTTTGTCGCAGCAAATGAAAATGTGGTGAATCCCAAATAGCTTACTGACAATTGAGCCGTAGGGGAGACGTCAATTTTGAAATTTCCGTCAATATCCGTGATAGTGCCATTTGAGGTACCACTTTCCATAACTGTTGCACCTGCCAATGGAATACCGCTTTCGTCCATTACATTACCTGATACGCTTATTCTATTTTGGGAATAGGACAAAAGAGGTAAACAAATAAATAGTATTAGTAGTAATTTTTTCATAATCAATACTGAATTGTTAAATAAGAAATCATTCAATTTTGGGTTAAACTCACGTATAGAAAATCGTAATATAAATGTAGTAATGTTCAAACATAATAACAATACTCTACATCTCTTTTTTTTTGATATTATTATTAAGTTAAGTTTTCAGAAATTTAATTCCTTGAAATGCTACTCCCTGGCAATTTCAAATTCGAGTGTGACTTGAGCTTGCAATTTCTTGATTTATATTTGGGAATGTGTTAAGCCAGTATTATGAAAAGATAAACTCTCAGCTTAAACACGAGGAAAATATTATTTCTTAAAAAATCTACCGGGTGCTTTCTACCGTATAAAGGAAACTATCTCCTTTA
>JBGTCD010000151.1:0-4222 GCA_041749015.1 Cyclobacteriaceae bacterium | reverse complement strand
GGAGCCTTTTGCGCAAGGCATTGTAAACTAAAGTGTACATATCACAAAATTTTGTTTAGTCCTCTGGTTATTACCTTATCTACATCAGATTCCAGCCGTGGGCATGCCTCGCCCGGCTTGGGCATGTACTGCCGCTGCGGCATTTTAAATCCCGACCCACGCCCGGCCCTGCCGCCTTCATTATGCACCTGAGCATAGTCAAGGTCGCTGCCCAGGTGGATGTCGCGCCCTCTCACCTCTGCGCTGATATTCCGCCTGAGCCTGGCTGACTTTACCAGCAGCCTGCGGGAGCCATCACCATCTTTGCGCTGTGGCCATGGTGAGGATCCGCTATCGCCCTGGTACTGCTCAGCATCAAAGCTGCGCTGCACGATGCGCTCAGAGGCTGTGGCCACTTGATGAGGCAGGCGGGAGAGAAATGTACTCACCTCTCTTGCCTGCCGCTTGAGGTCCTGCGTGAGCGTGCGACCTGTTCTTTTGTTTCGTATTGCCATAATCTCTATATTTGTACCGGCGGGGGAGTAATCTCCTGCCCCCCGGGGGAATCGAGCATGCTCGGCCCCTATTTTTTTATCTTACCTCTATAGGTACGGGCTTCAGCTTCCTGAAGCGTGTACACATACACCTGATCATTGCGGATCACCCGCACCTCAGGCACCACTGACCGCCTCATGCGGTCTGCCACGGCCTCCTCGATCTCAGCAGCACTACCGGCATCGATCCTCAACACTACCACCTCGCCCCGCTCCTTACCGGTGCGGATGGCCTTATCAATAGCATTAAGCGACCCCGAGGTAACAACCCTCACGCTGGCGGGAGTTCCATCTACCAGCAGCGGTGCCTGTACCAGACCCGGGGCTGTGCCGGTCTCATTGATCACCACCCCGTGACCCTTTTGCGCCATGGGCTGCAGGGCCTTCTCATACTGTTTTAACAGTGTTTTATCGGCATTAATATGCCTGAATATAAAGCCTCCCGTCAGGTTGTCAACGAATGACAGCTTATGCTGCTTAGCATCGGTTAAAGCCTGGTACTGCGCCACATTGCGGGTGTACCGGTCCAGATCTACAGGGGGTTTGTACCCAAAGCCGCGCTGAGCATCGGCCTTGTAAGGGGCCTGCACCTGATTGTAAGGATGTGCCTGCCCGAATACCATGCCCGTCTTACCGGCATTATTCTGAAAGTTGGGGTGCACATCGGGCAGAAATTTCCCCGTTTGTGCGGTTACATACTACACTTCCGTCATAATGGGCAAGCTCTGTAACTTTTTCAGGTGGAACATCATAGTCTATAAACTGTTGCATAACATCAGTGTGCGGTATCGGAAAATCATGCTTAAATTCTTTTGCGTAGATAATAGTTCGTTTCCATTGTCCGGTATTGTTCCAAATCATCATTGTGGCAGTTTTTTCGGCAGGTTCCCCATACTTTTTCTTCATATCCATAACGGCCATTTTAGAGGCATCAGACCAACCGTTCATTTCATCAGCAGCTATTGTTTCATTAGAAACTGTTGCATTGATTTTTTCGGGTGCATTTGCTTTTGAACCATTACTACAGGAATAGAAGGAGGTAGCGGTTACTGCAATTGCGACAATTGTTGTTGCAAGAATGGTTTTACTTTTCATTTTATTGTGTTTTAATTGTTAACTAAATTATTAAGGTGCGAAATTGAGCACTCTTTAGACGAAAAGCATTACACAATTAATGAAAAGTGATACATAATTCACACACTTGGAGAAAGCATTTGGAATGAAAAACGAATTAATGTGGTCGATATTTTCTTCTCTGTCCGTTGTCGGTTTGCAAGTATAGAGGTTGTGGGGTCAACATACCATTACCGGTAACATCCGAATATCCGTAATTGCTTTACCGATTACGGGTATTTCCAATATGGCAGAAGGTTTGCTATCACACAGAATGCCATCAATTTATTCCTTACTATAGATAAAAATAAAAAATTAGATTAAAAATGCAAAATGCCTATTGGCAGGGGCTGCGGTTACCAAGTTTCAACGTTAATTATTATTAGGTCTGTCGAAGCAGATTAATCCCTGATAACTCATAGCCAATTTGGTGAATTCCTGATAGTATTTTTTCTGCTTGTTTGTCTGAGGGTTTTTTATGGCCCTGAACATACTGAGAAAGCAAAGTTGGATTCATCCCTATTTTTTCTGCAAGGAATTTGACATTGATCACTAAACTACCACCAGAATCCTTGCTGCAGCCGGGTGATGGACTATACCATTTTGGCCACTGGCGGTTGCGCTGGCCTTTATTCATCAAGCAATCCCGTTTTTTCGTCTTTTAATTTAGGTAAATGATTTACTACAATGCTCCATATCAATTCATCCGATATTTTATCATATCCGTGAATAATCCTGTTTCAGATGCCAATAAATTTCTGAACATTTTCAATTTTGAAACTTTTGTCTTTTAAGTATCCTATTACCTGCTTCACCTTATATTTCCAAATTTCGTTCAATTGCCCTCTTTGTCTTGATATTTTAAACTTACTCCTCAATAATACAATTTTTTTATTTGTAGCTAAGGTTCATCAGTTTGCAGTGTCCCAGGGTTTGCGCGCAACGGTCGAGTGTGTTGTTAAAAATTACAATCCGAAGTAATAAACGCTTTCAAATTGAATAATATGGTCACGATTGGCACTGATTAAGTCACTATTCCTGCTCACTATAGAGAATTGCAATTTTTGACCTTTAAAATTTAAACGACCAATTCCAATAGAAAATCTGTTTTCCAGTTCATCGCCCATCCCATTAAAGGCATATAACATCTCATTGGCTGTAATTAAGTAGAATTCTTTTGGATCAAGGCTTTCTCCTTGCAAAGGAAAATCATTGCTGATGGCATATCTTAATCTAGTCAGATAATCGCTGGAGCGGATTCTTTGTTCTATTCTGAATTTATTACCCAATCGATAGCCTCCAAAATTTGTGATAAAGGCAAACTGCTGTATGATCCTATGCTCAAAACCGCTTTCTGGTTCAAAAGGGTCTATAGATCTATACATATAACCTAAACTCATTTTTTTTCCTCCAAAAATAGTATAGGTCCCGAATCCTTTGATTTCCACACGATCGGTTTTATAGTTTTTTTCTCCGTTTCCGTAATTGGTGAACCTTTGTCTGCCAAAAAGGGAAATATTATAGCTCCATCTGCTATCAATTTTTTTGGTGAAGGAAAGTCCCGGCTCCCAACGTAAGGAGGGTATTTGCTGTGCCTGACCAAAATATGGAATACAAAAAAAGAAAAAAATGAGGCCGCTAATATAATACGTTGTCATCAGCCCTTTTGATAATTTGCTCGATTTGCTCAATTTCCCCTTTTGTGTTGAATAGAAATTCAAAGAATCCTCTATCATTCTTTTTATTAACCACCTCCGCCTCAATTTCATATTTTATGATGAGGTCATCCAAATCCATTTCCAAAAATTCTTCTATATACTCCTCATCATCATCTTTTTCAAGCTGCCCATCTTCATATTCCTCTTCTCTATTGTATTGGATTTGTATTCTATTAAACTGATATTTTTTATAATTGGATTGGAAATATTGTTCAATTCGCTCTTGTATTATATTAGGTAGATCTTCGAATTTCTTCAGAATCTCAATGTCTAGCAGGCTTCCGTCTTTATAAAATTTTATGCTTAATTTTTCGTTCTTGAAAATTGTTTTGACTTCAAAAAAGTATGAATCTTTACCATATTCTTTAAAAAACCTGGTTCTTTTGCCCTCTTTCAAAATAGGCTCAATTAATTCCAAAGCAGATTTAGGAAACTCCTTTTTTTTGATATTCACCTCACGTTCATATTTCTCTCCAATTTCCTGACCAAAGGAGTGACTCCATAATAATGGAATAGTAATAACAACGAGTAAATTTATAAATAAAGAATTCATTGTTTAATCATTTAAATGACTACCCTATTTAGTTTTGAAATAATTAAAAAACACTTAAAATGTTATATAATTAGCTTTTATGGTTTAAATACTTTCTAATCTAAGTGTTTTTAAAGATGATGAAAGATTCCAAAATAAAAAACCTTGCAAAATATTGGCCTTATGGCCCCAGTATCCCTTTTAGCTCATTAGGCCATTTTTGTATCGGGGAATATTACTTTCTCCGGATATTTCTTTAGTTCGTCCATAATGGCTTCAAATAGTTTCTTCCTAATTATGCCTGCATTTTTTGGTTCGACTAGGAA
>JBGTCD010000150.1:0-10200 GCA_041749015.1 Cyclobacteriaceae bacterium | reverse complement strand
TCACCCTGCTACAAATTTTTTAGAATGCATCGCCGTAGATAAGCCAATTATGGCAGTGTTGACCAATAATGACCCAACTGATATTATACTGCCACATTATGATTTTTTTTTAAAGAAGGGCGTACTTCATTTAACGGTTGAGAGCTTGATCGAGCATCTTAATTGTCTGGAGGATTTGGACCTATGGTGGGCTCAGGTAATGCAGTGTGAAGACTACGAAAAATTCAAGCGTGAATTTGCCAATATATATTCAAATATTCAATAGGTAAAGTATTGGTAAATGAGGTTTATAATGGTCAGTCCACCCAGGTATTTTAGTCAATTGATATTTATCCATGGTATTTGATAAACCTAAATTTTTATTGAATATAAATTACTATTCTGATGAAGATATCCTGGACCTAATTAATATAGAGAACAAAGCTTTAAATGTATTCTACACCTCACCTGATCCCAGCCAATTAAATAGAATAAAAAATTTATGCGGTGAGAAAATAGAGATTGTTTATCCAAAAAAGTATAAAGGAAATCTTCATAAAAAAATCAAGTTCGATTCGCTGAACATCATTCGAAATATACTTCAGGATGACCTCACGCCTCTTTTTTATGATAGGTTTTATGGAAAGGCCATAGGGTCAGGTATGAATAATTTTTTCAGATATGTGATTTTACAGGTTCAGAAGGAAATTGAATTGTTTGAGAAACTCAGGCCGGATTATGTGATGTTTAGTTCTACCCCTCACCAGATTGAGTCCTGGATTAGTTATCAGGTATTAAAACAGAAAGGTGGTGAAGCTATAATTCCATCATCTGTAACTAACTTTAAAAATATCGCACTTTATGTCGGTATCGAAAGAAATAGAAAACTTATAAAATTTAAGCGTAAGAATGGGCTCATTACAGATCATGACAATCAAAATTTTAAAAATTTCATTAATAAACTAAAAGCAAGTTATCAGGAAGCCATTCCTGAGTACGAAAAAGAAAGGCTAAGAAGAAACAATAACAAGCATTTTAATATCATTTCAGAGTTAAAACGTTTTTGGTTTAAACCGCATTATATCTATCATAAGTATAAATGTTATGGTAAATACAAAAGCTTATCAATTGCCTTAAGAGACGAGCCATTTATTGTTTTTTTTATGCATTATCAGCCTGAAAGAACGACATTGCCGGAGGCTTTTGGTTTTACACAGCAAACCTTGGCGATAATGGAGCTAAGAGCTTGCCTGCCGGATGACATTGCTATATATGTTAGGGAGCACCCTTCTACTTTTACTAACTTATGTCATCCAAAACATAGGCATCCATCTTTTTACGATGATATTTTAAAAATCCATAATATTAGACTGATAAGAATTGAAGAAAGTCCATTTGAAATAATAGATAAGTCAATTGCTGTGGTTACAATCTCAGGAACAGTTGGCATTGAGTCACTGGTTAGAGGCAAGCCTACAGCTTTTTTAGGTGTTCCTCAAATAAGCAATTCTTTTGGCATGTATGTTTATGAAAATTCAAATGGTCTGGAATCTTTTTTTAATAAATGTTTGAAAGGTTTTGATAAGGAAAAAGTAAGCGAAACATCTGTTGAAAATTTAAAAATGATGTGGGAAAATTCTCTTCAATTGTGCGAAAATGAAGTGACCAATTTGGGCCTTGATAAGGCTAGACGGCAAGTTTATTTGAAGTTAATCAAGCATTTAATTAAAGGGGATATGGAAATTTGAATGAGCAAAATATTTGAATTGATATTTCTGGTTTTACCTAAACCCAGCATATCCCGGCAGAGATAAAAGACCTAATTCCCCTATCAGTCTACTAGCATACGTAAAGATTTTAATATTTATGCCTTGAGGGAAGATGGTCACATATGGTAATATATTCTTTGTTTTGAGACTTATAATATAATAAACTATGCACAAGTCCTACTATACCTTTGGCCCATTGCATTTTTTGAGATTTTTGGGCAGGTTATTTCAGTTCTATGTCAGGATTTTTCTTGTAAACCATACTAATTATGAAAACTAAAGGTCGAAGTCTTAAGGAGGAAGCGAGTTTACCTGGAAATCGTTACTTCACAGATGGTTATTTCGCTCGCTCCCAAATGGATACTATGGTAAGTCAAATTATTGAGGTAAAATCAAAGCGTCCAACTACAATTCTTGAAATTGGAATAGGAAATGGGTTAGTATCAAGTTTTCTCAAGGCCTCCGGTATCCAGGTAACCACATTCGATATAAATGAAAATCTTAACCCTGATGTAATTGGTAATATTCTCGAAATTGAGAAGTATTTTGAGAATCAATCTTTTGATTTGATCCTTTGTGCTGAGGTTTTAGAACACTTGCCTTTTTCTTGTTTTGAGAAAATATTAGAAAAATTGGCAAATTTGACATCCGGCCATCTTGTACTTACCTTGCCAAGGTCTCATAGAATACTGCTTGATGCCTCATTGAGCATTAAAATACCTTTTCTGCATAGAGTTCATGTGTCTACTTTTATTCGTATACCAACAAATCAAATTTCTGATGATCATCATTGGCAAATTGATGCGGATAGAGAATGGCACATTAAAGCTATTAAAAGGAAAATCTCAAAGCATTTCACTATCGAAAAGTGCTTTGCTGACCCAAGGAATCGCCCACATCAATTCTTTATATTAAATAAAACTCATCAATAGTCAAAATTTGAAGAAAGTAGTTACAATTATAGGAGCAAGACCTCAATTTATAAAGGCGGCTACCGTTTCTAAGGTTTTGGCACTTGAATCTGGAATAGAAGAATTACTCCTGCATACTGGACAACATTTCGATACGAATATGTCTGAGGTTTTTTTCGAAGAGCTCCAAATCCCGGCTCCGGCATTTCACCTGAATATAGGGGGTGGTTCTCATGGTCAGAATACTGGTAGAATGATAGAAAAAATAGAGGAGGTGCTAATAAATGAAAAGCCGGATATCGTATTAGTTTATGGCGATACAGATTCTACCCTGGCTGGTGCGATTGCTGCTTCCAAGCTTCAGGTACCCTTAGCACATGTAGAAGCCGGGTTGCGGTCATTTAATCGCCAGATGCCTGAGGAGATTAACCGAATACTAACAGATCATGCCGCGGATATTTTGTTTACTCCTTCTCGTGCTGCTACCAAACAATTAATTTCAGAAGGTATTGAAAAGGAAAAAATTATATTTTCAGGAGACGTGATGTATGATGCTGTATTGATGTATGGTAATATAGCATTTAAACGATCAAATAGGATTTTAGAAAACCTATCGGAATATCCATTTATTCTCTTGACCTTACACAGAGCTGAAAATGTGGATAATCAGAATAAATTATCCAATATCCTAGAGTCCTTAAACAGGCTAAAACATAAGTTTATTTTTCCTGTGCATCCCAGAACGGCAAAGCGAATTCAGGAATTTAAAATTAAAGTGCCTTCCAATCTTTCCCTTATCGACCCTGTTGGCTATATAGATATGCTTTATTTGCAACGAAAATCCTATTTAATTATGACAGATTCCGGAGGGATACAAAAAGAAGCATTCTTCAATAAGGTGCCATGTATTACTTTGCGAACAGAGACGGAATGGCGGGAGTTGGTAGAAATAGGTGTTAATATTGTAATCGCCAATGATCTTATGAGAATTAATGAAATTATTGATTCAGCTATGAACGTACCATCTGAAACATTTGAAAATAAATTATATGGGAATGGTGATGCTGCCAAAGTAATAGTAAATGAAATTAATAATTTTTTTAATAAGTGAAAGGGGGATTAAAGGCATAAAATACCCATGTTTAACTCAAAAAACCCAACGGTGGACTAATAAAGTAAACTTGGCGTTCCATCTGACCTTTAAAAATAAAATTGTATACGGATGAAATCAAAACACATATTATTTAGGTAGTTATGGCGTCAACCTCCAACGGGAATAAAATTTTTGATCACGGACATAGCGATATTTCAAATTCCAACCTAAAAATTTTTGCTTCCTTTTATGGAAAAGGAAATGCCGCTGATAGAATGCTAGAAATACTAATTTAAGGAGCTGCATAAGATGAACATACTCATTATTTGCGGAAGCTTTTACCCTATACAAAGCCCCCGTTCATTTAGAGCAACCGAGCTGGCCAAAGAATTGGTGCGCCAAGGGCATACCATTACGGTGGCCACAATATGGCATGAATCTCACACCGGGTTTAGTAAGGAAACAGGCATTAAGATTGAGCATTACAGTAACCGCAGCCCGCAAATCCTGGATATAAAAGGTGGTAAGGCATCTCAGTTACTCAGAAGAGGGGTTACCAGAGGCTTAGATTTATTTTTTCATTATCCACAGATCAGGATCAAAAAATGGGTTGAGAAGTATTTGCGGGAATCCAATATATTTTATGATGCCGTCATTTCCATAGCGGTACCATTTCCCATCCATTGGGGAGTAGCAAAAGTATGGCAAAAGGAAGAAAACAGAAAGGCAAAGATTTGGATAGCTGATTGTGGCGACCCATTTATGCATGCGTCGCACGACAGTTTCCCCAAAATGCCCTATTTTCACTTTTTGGAAAATAAGTTTTTGGGATTGGCAGATTTTGTCACTGTTCCTTTTGAGGAAATGAAATTTTTATTCAATCAAAAGTATAGGGATAAGCTTAAGGTAATCCCTCAGGGCTTTAAATTTGAAGACAATAACTTGCCTCAATATAAGCCAAATCCGGTTACCACTTTTATATATGCCGGCGTTGTTATGCCAGGATCTAGAGACCCATTTTCACTGGTTGACTATCTGGTGGTAGAAAACTACGACTTCCGCTTTGTGATATACACCAGGCAGCAGCATCAGTTTTCAGCGTACAGTGCCATTGTTGGGTCTAAGCTGATACTCAAGGATTATATTCCAAGGGAAGCCTTATTAAAAGAATTGGCCCGGGCCGACTTCCTGGTCAATGTCAATACTGATTCCATTGATGGGCGCATTAATGCAGTTCCTACCAAATTGATCGATTATAAAATCAGCAAGCGGCCAATATTATCCTATGAGCAAAGCAGATTACCCAAAAAGGTAATAAGAGAGTTTATGGCCAGGGACTTCACTAATGCTTTTGTGGATCCCAACTTCGATCGATATAAAATAGAAAAGGTGGCACAACAATTCATTGACCTCATCCCATGATCTGGACGGCCTTTTTGATCAATCCTTTTTTGACCTTGCTATATGCCTTTAGGCATTTCCGTGCCCCTTCAACAAAAAATATCATCTGGGCTTTTACGGTATTTTTTGCCATGACCATTGCCATCGGCACTGAATCAACAGGCTCTGATATTAACCGGTACATGGGAGAGGTGGAGAACTTACATAGGGTTTATTTTGATTACCCTACCGCCATTGAGTATTTTAAAAATTCCGGTGAGATCGATGTATTAAGGACGGTGCTGGCCATTGGTATTTCCAGATTTACTGGTAATGGGTATGTATTGGTTGTAATTTATGGTATCATATTCGGATATTTTTTCTCAAGGAATATGTGGTTTGTGATACACAAAACCAGGGGTAAAATCCAATGGTTAGTATTGTTCCTGATTATCGCCTTGTTTTTAGTCATGCCCATTTGGACCCTGGGAGGTTTCCGGTTCAATACCGCCACCCATGTATTCATTTACGGGCTTTTGCCGTATTTATTTGAGAGAAAGTTTAAATCTTTAATTTGGTGTTTCATTACTCCGGTGGTGTTTCATTTTTCATTTTTAGTGCCTCTATCGGTATTATTAGTTTACCTGCTTTTCGGAAATCGTTTAAAATTATATTATGTGTACTTCATTTTTGGTGTATTCATTGCAGAAATTAACATTAAACAATTCAATGATTTTTTAGAGGCTAATGCCCCGGTAATTCTCCTGGATAGAACGAGTAACTACAGGAATGAAGAGGTGGTTGAGCGGATCAGAACCATACCTAGCCAAAAAACCTGGCATGCAAGATTTTATGGAAAAGGCCTGCATTACCCCATCATTGCTTTTTTGTTATTATTATTTTTTCGCTCCGGTAAGTTGGTTCGAAATGATAAAAGGTTACTAAAGGTGCTTGCATTTACCTATTTATTTTATGGCACTGCCAGCATCATGTCCACCCTTCCTTCCGGCGGCCGTTTTTTGGCGCCCGCCGGACTTTTAGCCCTATCATTGATGATTTTGTACCTTCAAAATTACCGAAAGGATTTGATAATGCAACGAGTAATGAAAGCCATGGTGCCGTTTATTGTTCTATTTATTATAGTAAGCATCCGTGATGGGTTTTATTTGTTTAGCACTACCACTATTTTTGGGAATCCACTAATGGCTTTTTTTTCCATGGGGGACAATCATTCCCTCAATGATTTCCTGATCCAATTCAGATGATGGACCATAGAGATTATTTTTTTAAAAACCATTCAATTCAGTCCTTGTCTGCCGCCCTTTTGTGAATCTACCATCTGTATTAAAAAATCATCTCTTCAACATCCCAGGGTGGAGGACCAATAGGAAAATCGTAGTGTTTGAAAGTGATGACTGGGGCGCGATTCGTACCAGAGATAAAGCTACCTTCACTGCACTTCAAAAGGCGGGACTTAGTCCTGAGCAATCTAAATATGATAGCCTGGATGCCCTCGAAAGAAAAGAAGACCTTGAAGCTTTATTTCAAATACTATCCGGCTTTAAAGATAAAAATAGCAAGCCTCCAATCTTTACCTTTAATACTATCTTAACCAATCCCGATTTTCAAAAAATAGGTGAATTGGAATTTGAAAATTACTATTACCGGGATTTATTTGAATCTTATCAATATTGGTATGGGGAGTCGAATAGGTTGGTTTGGTCAAGGGCCATTGATGAAAATCTGATCTATCCCCAATTCCATGCCAGAGAACATTTGAATGCCTGGCTTTGGTTGCAAGACCTTAAAGCCGGTAACAAGCCTACTCTAACTGCTTTTGAACACGACTTTTTCGGATTAAAAACCAAAACGTCCTCTAAAAATAAGAACAATTATTTGGCCACTTATCATTATGAAAATCCGGAAGAAAAAAAATTTGTTTTTAATACTTTAAAGGATGGGTTAAACCTTTTTGAAAGTATTTTTGGATTTAAGTCCAGGTCATTTATTGCTTCCAATTATATATGGAGTCATGAATTGGAGGAAGTTTTGAAAGAGTTTGGAGTAAAATTTATTCAAGGTCAAAGGGTTCAATTGATTCCAAACCCTAAATTTGGTTTACATAAGAAGTATCACTATACCGGTCAGAGGAACAGAAACGGCCAGATTTATATGGTAAGAAATGTATTGTTTGAGCCTTATTTGGATCAGGATAAAGACTGGGGAAACCATGCTTTAGGTCAAATTAATAATGCTTTTTTTTGGGGGAAACCAGCCATAATCAGTACACACCGGATCAATTATTCCGGACAGATGGATGCCGATCATAGAGATAAGTCCTTAAAAAAACTTAATAACCTCTTAAAATCAATCATCAAAAAATGGCCGGAAGTAGAGTTTTTAAGCTCCGGTCAATTAGGGAACTTGATGGATAATACATGATAGCCATCCATAACAGCAATTCCGGTTTCCATCCCCGATGGGTTGCCTATTGCCGGGAAAATGGAATACCCTACAAGTTGGTCAATTGCTATGCCAATGATCTTATTAAACAACTTACAGATTGTAAGGCCCTGATGTGGCACCATAGCCAGATGAATCCCCGGGACCTGATCATCGCACAACAAATCCTTTTTGGCTTAGAGCATACCGGGTTCAGGGTATTCCCGGATTTTCGTACCGCTTGGCATTTTGATGATAAGGTAGCACAGAAATATTTGTTGGAAAGAATTGAGGCACCTATGGTCCCTTCCTATGTGTTTTATTGTAAAAAAGAAGCTCTGAAATGGGTAGAGAACACCGAATTTCCTAAGATTTTTAAGCTCAGGGGTGGGGCAGGGTCCGCAAATGTAAAATTGGTGAAATCAAAATCGGAGGCTAGAAGTTTGGTTATAAAAGCCTTTGGACGTGGATTCACTAATTATGACCCATGGCCAAATTTTAAAGAGCGGTGGCGGAAATACAGACTGGGCAAAGCAGGGATTATTGAACCAGTTAAAGGCATTCTAAGGTTTGGAAAATATCCAGAATTTACAAAAGTCCTGGGTAGGGAATACGGGTATATCTACTTTCAAGACTTTATTCCGGATAACCAATTTGATATCAGGATCATCGTAGTAGGCAATAAGGCCTTTGCCCTTAAAAGGATGGTCAGGGATGATGACTTCCGGGCTTCCGGAAGTGGTATTTTTGAGTATGCCAGGGAAGTATTTGATGAAAGGTGCATAAAGATTGCTTTTGAGACTTCAGAAAAATTAAACACCCAATGCCTGGCCTATGATTTTGTGTTTGATCAAAATATTGACCCAATGATTATAGAGATTAGTTATGGTTTTGTTAAAGAGGTTTATGATCCTTGTCCAGGGTATTGGGATAAAAATTTGAATTGGTATGAGGGTAGTTTTAATCCTTACGGATGGATGGTGGATTATTTAATTTGAAAATTCTAATTATAAAAAATCCTGATTTCTGGATAAGAAAGTCTTCTGTTTTGTAATTCCTTCTTTGAAGGCCGGCGGCATGGAGCGGGTGATGGTAGAGCTTTGTCATTACTTCTCAAATATCAGGTCAGTAGAGGTTCATTTGATTTTATTGACCAAGGATACTATTTTTTTCCGCCTTCCAGAGCATGTTGTTATTCATGAACCATCTTTTTATATTTCAAATAAGCTGGTTTATACGTTAAAAACATGTATATACCTGAGGAGGCTTCTCAAAAAAGTAAAACCATATAGCCTCCTTTCTTTTGGAGAGATGTACAATAATTTTGTATTGCTCAGCACTTTATTTCTACCAGTAAAAGTTTATGTAAGTGATCGTAGTAAACCGGATAAGGATTGGGGAGTGCTTCATAATTCATTAAGACGCCTATTATATCCAAAGGCTCATGGCATTATTTCTCAAACGGACTACTCCAGGACTTTTTTACAAAAAGAGACAAGACATTCCCGCATCAGGGTAATACCTAATCCTGTCAGCATAGGTAAAGATATTCTTTTGGATGAACGGGGGAAGGTCATTTTAAATGTAGGGCGTTTGATTAAAAGTAAACGTATTGACATTTTGTTGGATATTTTTCTGGCATCTTTTCAGGAAGGTTGGAAATTGTGGATTGTAGGTGACGGTCCGGAGAAGGAATACTTACAGGAAATTGCCGCTAGAAAAGGAATAGGGGATAATGTAGTGTTCTGGGGTAATCAAAAAGATATTCATCAATTTTATCAGAAGGCTAGTATTTTCGCTTTTACTTCAGAATCAGAAGGGTTTCCTAACGCTTTGTTGGAGGCAATTTCATTTGGTTTACCTTGTTTGAGCTTTAACTGTGTGGCAGGACCTAGTGATTTAATTGATCATAAAAAAAATGGTTATTTAGTAAATTTGTATGATGTCGATGCCTATATTCAATACATCAAGTTACTATTGAATGACGAGTCTCTAAGGGTTGATTTTGGTAAGCATTCTCTTACGAAGGCAAAAAAATTTGATATTGAAATTGTAGGTGAATTGTTTTATAAAACCCTGGACGAATGAAAAGAAAGATTTTTCGAGTATTTTTTTATTCTTTTAAGTTTGTCATTGGGTTGATTGTCTATTGGGATAGCCGATTATATATGAGAGCTTACAACTGGTTGTTAAGAAGGACGGGGATGGTCATAGTTGGTGCCCCAAGGTTTATTGCAAAAAGCGTGAAATTTGATGATTTCAATCGTATTGCCATTGGTGACCGTTTAGTTGTATCGATGAATGTCCATTTTCTCACTCATGATTATAGCTTTACGACAGCACTTATTGCAATTAATGAAAAACCATCAACAGATATTGGTTTGAATAGAGGCATATCTGTTGGAGATAATGTATTTATAGGAATGAATACCATTTTACTTCCTGGTACAAAAATAGGCAAGCACGTCATCATTGGTGCGGGAAGTGTAGTACGAGGTAATGTTCCCGACTATAGTATCTTAGTAGGGAATCCAGGCAAAATCATAGGTGATATTAGGGAATATGCTTACAAGGTGAAGAATAGAGAGGATCAGTCATTAAATATTGATAAAAAGTAGTTGAAACT
>JBGTCD010000149.1:0-26169 GCA_041749015.1 Cyclobacteriaceae bacterium | reverse complement strand
AAATATTTAATTTCATAGAAATTTGGTACAACCGGAAAAGAAAACACTCTAGTCTGGGCTACAAAACCCCAGAGCAATTCAACAAAATAAATTATTTGAGATGTGCTTAACTATTTGTCCAGTTTTTTATTGCAAATCCATTCATGATGGAGTTATGCAAAACGCGAAAGAATTTGATTCTTTAGGCAGAGTTATTAAAACATTTATTGCACCGTTCATAGTTGAAAATGAGGATCGATTGATTGTTGGCATCAAAAGTTCATATAAGCCCGGTAATAGGATAAAAATTTATTTTGGCCCGGTAGATGAGTATAATCATCATGTATTAGACACACTTATGGTTGTTGGAACACAGCAGGGTGAGTTTTATCGAGAATTAAAAACTGACTCCATACCCAGAATAATTGATAATAATATTACAGGTCATATTATTGAAGTTGATATGCCTGATGGTTTACTTGTAGGAATTACAAAGTTCGAATATTCATTATTAAAGTATGAATTAGTAGATAAAAGAAAATGAAATACTATTTTATATTTTTTATAATACTTAGTGGTTGTAATTATGCTTCTGTAGAAAAAGAGCATTATGCTAATGGGCAAATAAAATTAACAGTGCCCCTTAAAAATGGCCAAAGACATGGGACTCTTAAAAAGTATTATGAAACAGGAGAATTACAATATTTATCAAATTGGAAGAATGATATAAAGCAGGGAGAAGCGATTCAATATTTTAAAAACGGCCAGTCGCATTTTGAGGAATATTATGAAGATGGCCTTTCTCATGGATTAATCAAAGAATATGACAGTCTGGGGAATTTAAAAAAAGAAATGAAATTTGCTCATGGAAATATAACCAAGGAAATTTCATTTTTTGATAATGGATTAACTGAAGGAATCATTTACATGAATGGGGATTCTATCATGGCAAGATATTATCACAAGAATGGACAGTTGGATGAAATTTCTTTGAGAATTAATAACCAATTGCATTTTGCCAGAAAATATAATGAGCAGGGAGAAGTATTATCAAGTAACCTGCCGGTTCTAGCTAAATTTGATATAAATAATGACCAGTCAAGATTACTGATTGAATTGGTATATACCGATTGTCTTGATTGTACCTATTATGTGATTTTAGCTATTTTAAATGAAGATAATTCGGTAGAAAAAGAAATAGTTCGAAAAGCATCAGATGAAAGGATTATTACAATTGAATTAGATCCTTCAATATCTAACTATGAAAATTTGACAGGGCTTTTTTACGAATATGATAAGGCAGAAAGAATTGTGGGATACTCACCATTTGAACTTCCTGATTTTGATTCTATGAAAGAATAAATCCGGTCCTGAGTTGCAAACTCAGGACAGCGTGGGTTCATACTTACCGAGTTTGAGGTTGATTTTGATCATTTATCCTTTATTTTTTTTTGGCTAGATGGTTTGGATTTGTTTATCTTTAATAGTTCGTCCAAAAGGGGCGGTGTTGGTTTGCCTGTCCCGTAAGCGCAGCGCAACGGGAATGACCTTACCGTGACCCATGAAATAACCTACAATGCCCGTGCTACCGACTACTGCCCCTTCGGCCATGTGCTGCGGGAGGCCGTGACTGAAGATGACGAGACCTACAGGTGGGGGTATCAGGGGCAGTTTGCCGAGAAAGACGAGGAGACAGGGTGGAACCATTTTGAGCTGAGGCAGTATGATCCGATAGTGGGCAGGTGGCTAAGTGTGGATCCGTACCGGCAGTTTGCCTCCCCTTATGTGGGCATGGGTAATGACCCGGTGAATAGGGTGGATCCTGATGGGGGGTGTGATGACCCTCCTTGTAATGCGTCTCCTAGCTTTTTAGGTATAATAAAGGATTTCTTTGCAAGTTTAATTTCGTCTTTTACTTTAGATGAAAACCTCAATGCAGCAGATCCGGAAGTTGCACTAGAAATTCAGAATGTTGCTAAGAAAAAGGAAACGATTTCGTTTTTAGGAAGTACCAGTCGGTATAATTCAATTAGTGTGGGTAGGCAGAGTGATTTAACGGGGAGCTTGAATGGAACTTTATTTTTTGTTGATGGTGAAGTTTTTTTCTTGCCTGGTGTTGATCGGAACCTTTCTAAAACATTTGGCCCAGTTTCATTAAGTTTGGAAACCGGAGTTGTAATTGGACCTCGTGAAGGCTTGGAAGGTTTAGGATGGGGATTTAGTGTGCAAGCAATTGGTGGGTTTAGTTATAGTCAATCACTTGATGGTAAAACAAAGACATTCGGTGTAAACGTTTCAAATTCAATAGGTGTTACTGGCTTTGGATCTTATGGTTATGGTTTTGGACAAAATAAATAATATCTTACTAAGTAAGAATAGATTCTTATCAAAAAAAATTGATCATAAGGGTTTATTTCTGGAGTATTTAAAAGCAAAACTAAAAGATGATTTTCTATTTTCCACACCTCAAATAAAAGTTAGAAATAATTTTTTAAAAATTACTTTTTTTGGTCCTTTAGCTCCTATTGTGTTTGAAGGGGAATTTTTAAAAAATAATGGGTTAGAATTTAAGGGGAGCTTTAAAATTTCCACAATTACCCTATTAATAGCTATAATTTTTTTCATAGGATTTATAGCATTAATATTTATGAATTTAATTAATTTAATAAATATTAATAGTAATAAATATATATTCTTTTTTATTTTATTGTTCGTATTATTTTTTTTATGGGACATTTTTAAATGGAGGCGAAGAGTGAAAAAATTGAAAACGGTCATGGTTAATTATACATAATATTCCTGCCTCCATCGCCCTGCAAGTCCCCCCTCCCCTCGGGCGCTTTTGCAAAGCCTGCGATTAAGGCTTATATTTTACCTGAAGATTATGTTTAATGCAGTGCAAGGTATTATTATGAAGGGAAGAATGTAGGCTTAGTAGAGATTGAGTTTTTGGATGGGTAGTGTAATTTATTGTGTTTCAAACTCAGGACAGCAGCAAGACAAGGAAATTGAAGCAGCCTATCAGGGAAATCATCTATTTCAATAATAAACCTATTGCTATGATTTCGTTATCTTTACTGAAAAACAGAGAATCCATGAAGCCGGAGGTAAAATACAGACTAATAGAAAAGCTTGTCCATACAAAGGATGAGGCGATTTTAGGACAGATAGAGGAGATATTGGAAGGGAGTAGTTTGATCAGCGATGAGATGAAAGAAGACTTGACAGACGAATGGAAAAGTATCAAAAAGGAGAGAGTAAGCTATACCTGGGAGGAAGTAAAAGCGTATATCAAAGCCCAAAGAAATAATCCAGCGCTGTCCTGAGTTTCAAACTCAGGACATTTCCGCCCTACCTTCGGTAGGCAGGCCTTACTTTTCTCCTTGATGAGAAAAGTAAGCAAAAGAATCAAGGCCTGTGAGGAAATACGCTAAAATTTCCTTTTTCTCCGCTAAAAATTTTGAAACTCGTCGGCTTTGCCGCCTCAGACAGCAAAATTTTTGGCCGCTTCGAAGCCGGAAATTTCTTAACGCAATTTCCTCAAGGGCCGAAGGGAAAACACTAACACTAACACTGACACTAACACTAACCCTAACTAAGACCTTGACGCTCGCTTTTGAAAAGCTTGATTCTTTTCTAAGGCATCCTGGCAGATTAAAATCATATCTAATTCGTGTGATATGAACCTTTACTCGCTTCAAACTGGTTAATATTAGTAAAGTTGTTAACTTTACGATACTACCTTTCATTCGTATTATTATGGATTTAAAGACAAAAAAGCTCAATTTCATTCAGGAAATTTTAGCTGTCAGCAATGAACAGATTATTGACAAGTTGGAGTCATTGCTAAAAAAAGAAAGGAAGAAACAAGTCCCTTCCACCTCAGTATATGATCTCTTGAATGTAATTAGTGAAGAAGAGGCAGAAAATATGAAAAAGGATATTGAAGACTCATGTGAGAAAATCCATGAAGAAGTCTGGAAATAAATCCTATTTATTAGACACAAATATTGTCATTGACCTGCTTAAAGGAGAGCATAGGATAGCAGATGAAATAAATAAGGCTAAAGAGTTTAAAATGAAGATTTATGGGTGTTACTAAAGAAAAGTTAAGGGAAGAACTCAATGATGTTCCAGACGAAATGCTGAGTGAGCTTTATAATTTTATGAAATATTTGAAGTACAAGACTTCACGAAAACATGAAGGTATGTACACGGCCTATGCCAGCGAGGCAGTTTTAAAAAGAGAATGGGAAAAACCTGAAGAAGACGAAGCGTGGAGCAATTTGTAAAAGGGGACCTTGTAGTAGTGCCTTTTCCGTTTTCGGACCTATCTGCTTTCAAGAAACGACCAGCACTTGTTTTGGCAGATTTGAGTGGAGAGGACATTATCTTATGCCAGATCACCAGTCAAAGTATTAGAGATCACCATGCAATTGTTTTACCAGAATCTGAGATTATCCATGGGCATTTGAACAAGGAAAGTAACATTCGACCTAACCGAATATTTACTGCTCAAAAGTCAATCATTTCCTACAAAATAGGTCAGATTAGTCATGGGAAGTTCAAGGAGGTTCGCGATAAAATTGTAGGGATGTTAGACCAATAATCCTCTGTCCTGAGTTCCTGCCTAGCGGTTTACCTGCCGAAGGAATGGCAGGCAGGTGCAGGACATTTCACACCTCGTCGCAGATAAGCTGCCACTGCGCCTATTACGTTAACATCCCGCCATCTACCAGGAGCACCTGGCCGGTAATGTAGCTGCTCATATCTGAGCCTAGAAATACACAGGCCTGAGCCACGTCTTCAGGGGTGCCGCCTCTCCTGAGGGGGATGGCATCGCGCCAGCCTTGTACGGTCTTTTCATCCAGCTTTTCTGTCATTTCCGTTTCGATAAATCCGGGCGCAATAGCATTGGAGCGGATGCCACGGGAGCCTAATTCCAGTGCCACGGATTTGGTAAATCCAATGATTCCCGCTTTGGAGGCAGCATAATTGGCTTGTCCGGCATTACCTTTGACGCCTACTACCGAAGACATGTTGATGATGGAGCCACTCCTTTGTTTCATAAATGTTCTGGTGGCAGCTTTTACAGTGTTAAAACAAGATTTAAGATTGATGGTAACTACACGATCCCACATCTCCTCAGTCATGCGCATGAGCAGATTATCTTCTGTGATACCGGCATTATTCACCAATATATCCAGACCTCCGAAATCACTCACTACATCATTGATCAACTGCTCAGCAGCAGCATAGTCGGAGGCATCGGACCGGTAGCCTTTCACCTTAGTTCCAAATGCCTGGAGTTCCTTTTCCAGGACCTGTGCTTTCTCGACACTGGAAAGGTATGTGAATGCCACCTGGGCCCCTTCCCTGACAAATTGCTCAGCAATGGATTTTCCTATTCCCTTTGAAGCCCCGGTGATCAGAGCGATTTTTCCTTGTAGTAGTCCCATAAGTCTGTTTTATTTTGGTAGGCAAAAATGAAATTTTCCTTTGAAATAAGGAAACCTGAGCCAAGATACTTTGCAAAATGGCCTTGAAATCATCAGCAAATCCACCTTCACCATTTCCCTGTTACCCATAAAAGACTATCTTTGCACTGCTAAAAATAATAATTATCTGATTCAATAAATATGGCTTCAAAATATGATGTGCTCGTGATTGGCAGCGGCCCCGGTGGGTACGTAGCAGCAATCAGAGCTTCTCAACTTGGAAAAAAAGTAGGCGTAATAGAAAAAGCTGAACTAGGTGGTGTATGCCTTAACTGGGGTTGTATTCCTACCAAGGCTTTACTTAAAAGTGCCCAGGTTTTTGAATATATCAGCCATGCCAAGGATTATGGTATTGATGTGAAGGATGCCAAGGCTGATTTTACAGCCATGGTAAAGCGCAGCAGAGATGTAGCCGGTGGTATGAGCAAGGGCATACAATTTCTGTTCAAAAAGAATAAAATCGACCACATCCCCGGTTTTGGTAAGCTTAAGAAAGGCAAAAAAGTGGAGGTGGAAGACGAAAAAGGTAAAAAGACCGAGTACAGCGCGGACCATATCATCATTGCTACAGGTGCCAGGTCTCGTGAGCTGCCCAGCCTCAAGATAGATAATGAGAAAATAATCGGATACCGGCAGGCCATGGTTTTGGACAAACAACCTAAATCAATGGTAATTGTTGGGTCTGGAGCTATAGGAGTGGAGTTTGCCTATTTCTACCACAGCATAGGCACCAAGGTCACGGTGGTAGAGTTTATGGACCGCATAGTGCCCAATGAGGATGAAGAAGTGAGTAAAACCCTCGAAAAAATTTATAAAAAGGCCGGGATGACCATCATGACCAGCTCGGAGGTGACCGCTGTAGATACTAAAGGCAAAACCTGCAAAGTGAAAGTAAAAACTTCAAAGGGGGAAGAAACCCTGGAATGTGATATTGTACTCGCTGCTGTCGGTGTCGCCACCAATATTGAAGGGATTGGCCTTGAGGAAACAGGCGTAAAAACAGAAAAAGGCCGGGTGGTAGTAGATGATTATTATCGCACTAATGTGGATGGGGTTTATGCTATTGGCGATATCGTCCATGGTCCTGCTTTGGCTCACGTAGCCTCTGCGGAAGGGATCATCTGCGTAGAAAAAATTGCCGGACACAGCCCTGAACCATTGGATTACAATAACCTGCCAGGCTGTACCTATTGCAGCCCTGAGATTGCTTCAGTAGGCTATACTGAAAAAGCTGCTAAAGAAGCAGGCTATGAAATAAAGGTAGGCAAGTTTCCATTTTCTGCTTCTGGCAAAGCCAGTGCCGCAGGAGCCAAAGATGGATTTGTTAAATTGATCTTTGATGCAAAATACGGGGAGTGGCTTGGTGCCCATATGATTGGTGCGAATGTTACTGAAATGATCGCTGAGGCCGTGGTAGCCAGAAAACTTGAAACTACAGCTCATGAGATCATCAAATCAGTCCACCCACACCCGACCATGTCTGAAGCAGTGATGGAAGCTGCCGCGGCAGCTTATGATGAAGTAATCCATCTATAAATCTTACATACCATTATTTAAAAAAAACCCTGCCTGGTCAGGGTTTTTTGGTTTATGGGGCGTTTTATGTTAACCGAGCCACTAAATCTTACTTCTGCAAGGAAATTCCTGTTTTCACCGCTCACCTACCACCATGGTCAAGGTATTAAGCAGTACAAGATTTCACTTAAATACTACGGTTATGAAGCGGTTTTGGATTTTGGTTTTAGCATTTACGTTTTTCGGGGCTGTGCAGGCTTCCGATGAAGTATCAGGTAAGGTGGTAAAGGTTGTCGATGGCAATACCTTCCATCTGGAAATAGAAGAAGATGAGTATTTGGTGGTGAAGCTTTGCGGGGTAGATGCTCCCGAGATCGCCCAGGCTTATGGTGAGGATGCATTGGCGTTTGCTTCCCAGGCCCTCCTCAATAAAAAAGTTACGGTGACCATTACCAGCCGGGACCGATTAGGAAATTATCTTGGAGTAGTGCGGATAGGTAAGAAAAAAATATTGAATGAGTTGTTGCTGGAAGAAGGCCTGGGATGGCGGATGGAGCAGTGCTCTGATTATCCCGACTGGGATCAAATAATGGAAACTTCCAAAATACAGGGTAAAGGACTGTGGTCACAAGAATCACCCACCCCTCCATGGGAATATCGGAGAAATGCCACGATGCTGGGCTCCAAAGGCAGTTAAAGTGAGGTAAGGCTTTGTATTTAAGACCCCCGGAAGCGGATCTTCCGTGGGTTTTTTTGCTTAAAGGACTATTTTTCGGCCCAAACAGGACAATTTTTTTTAACCCGGATGGTTTTTACCTTTGTGGAAAGGATTTTAAATATTTGATGAGCAGACTTTTTATCATATCCATTTTGGTGATTTTTCTCATCCCGGAGGAGGGCTGGTCTCAATCAAGAAAGAAAAAAGCTAAAAAAAAGCAGGAGACTACCGAGTACCAGGAGCAGCCCACCTCTTTGAGTCCCGGCTCACAGGCCACGTTTGCACCTTCACGCCGGGACGCCAAATCATTGAAGAAAAAACAGCAGCAAGGCAATAACCATTTTGATAATTTGGATGGAAAGCGGGATGAGTTTTGGGACCGCATGGAAGCCAATGCCAAGAGGTATAAAAAAATGGAAAAGGAGATGAAAAAGCCCCAATATTCAGATCCTATGTATTTTGGCCATAAAAAGAAGCCAAAGAAAAGAAGTAGGGGCAAACGAAAGTTTTGTAAAGAGTGTGGTATCGTTCATTAAGATCCCATGACTGCCACCGAACTTTCCAAATACATTGAGCATACCCGGCTCAGCCCACTTACCACCGGCCATGAAATAGAAAATCTTATTGAGGAGGCATTGACCCATCATTTTGTTGGCATCTGTATTCCCCCTTTTTGGGTAAAAAAGGCAAGTAGAGATATTGGTAAAAAAGATTTAAAGCTAGTCACCGTCGCGGGCTTCCCTCTTGGGTTTCAGATGACGGAATCTAAAATTGCAGAAATCGAGCTTGCTCTTAGAGACGGTGCTGATGAGGTTGACATGGTCTTTCACCTGTCTGCTTATAAGTCAGGAATGCCCTGGCCTAAAATAGAGGTGGCCAAGTGCAGCAACCTGGTGCACCAGGCCGGTAAAGTGCTGAAGGTCATCATTGAGACGGCCTATTTGGATGCAGATGAGATCCGTGATATTTGCAAAATATGCGTAGATGCAGGAGCTGATTTTGTAAAAACCTCCACCGGAATGGCCCCAGCAGGTGC
Source organism: Cyclobacteriaceae bacterium (assembly GCA_041749015.1). Lineage (GTDB taxonomy): Bacteria > Bacteroidota > Bacteroidia > Cytophagales > Cyclobacteriaceae > JBGTCD01. The sequence continues at coordinate 17,423 of JBGTCD010000149.1, read as the reverse complement.
AGATTTAGATAAGTTATTGATCATGAAAAAATCAATCCCTGACCATGTTGGACTAAAAGCTTCAGGCGGGATCAAAACCCTGAGGCAGGCTTTTCAGTTTATTGAAGCAGGGGCCGACAGGATAGGCACCTCATCTGGTGTCAAAATTATACAGGAGCTCCAGGGTACAAGCCAACAACAATAATATGACTTCTCGAGAATTTAAGATTTATGGTCAGGTGCAAGGGGTGCTTTTTAGGGCATCTGCCCAAAAAAAAGCCAAGCAAATTGGACTAAAAGGGTGGGTCCGCAATGAGCCGGACGGTACGGTACTACTACTGGCCTTTGGGACCGAAGAACAAGTATCAGAGATGGAGACCTGGTGCTATGATGGTTCGGATACGGCTAAGGTGACCCACGTGGAGGCTCTGGACAGCAATGAAGTTCCTCCCTCCGAAACCTTTGAGGTACTCCAGTAATCAGGCAATCTTCATTATTCCCTTATACCTGTATACCTTAATATCAAAATAATTGGTAAGAAAATGCTTTAACCTGCTTGCTCCCAGTGCTATGGAGCGGTCATCCTCCATAAACACATCCATCGAAAGGATATTTTTAAGGAAAAGAGGATGCTGAAAAAACTCCTGATACCAGGATTGGAATTGGGTGGCCCATTCTTCTGAATATTTGTCAAAATGGTCTCTGCCATCAAACAAGATCTCTAATTGATTCTCCCCATTGTAATAGCGGTAAATGGCTGCTAACTCATCATAAAACTCAAAGAAGGGTGCTGCATTGACGGACTTGTGGGCAGTGATTCTAAGAATGGTGTCGTCCACCAGTCCCAGAGGATTATGAATTTGGAGATAAGTATCCCTGGCTTTTTGCAGAAAATCCAGGAGCAGGCGGCTCCTTTCAGCGTATTGGGCTTCTTTTAGAATATAATTTTTGTCGAAAGGGAAGTATTTCCTGACCATTTCGGGTACAAAAATAGCATAAATCCCCTGTATCACAACCTAAAAAACCCGTAAATTCCGGCAATGCCTACCGTGCCGATACCGGGCTGATCTGTTTCCCGAAAAATATGGCATTCATAAACATTTTGTTAGTGCCATGCCAGAACGCTCTGAAATTAGGATTATCACTGAATGAAATCACCCGGCCACTTCCAAAGGCAGCAATTCCTATGGCAGGACTTTCCTTCAGACTTTCCAGATTTTTAGGTGAAACATAGCCACTTAGCACCCCTTCATCGGTATATCTTAATGGCGCAGCGTAGGGATTTTTTGGATTTTCCATAAATAGGGTACTGTTTCTGAAAAGGCTGATTTTTTCATGTTCATAACCCCATCCCAATGGGTGGGTGAGGTCAATTTTGGCTTGAAAAATAGCCCCACCAATTACCTGAGCACCACGGTTGGGACTAAGATCCTCATAGCTTTCCCAGGCCATATTTTCATCATCCTCACTCATTTGGAATTTGATCTTAGTAATATCATTATCAGCAGCCCATTTTGAGGCTGATTTAGTGGTGATAAGTACCCCTCCTGACCGCACCCAATTTTTAAGCTTGTCAGTGCTTAAAGTGCCATAATTACCATTGACCATTATGATTACATTGTACCGGTTTAGATCGGCACTGTTGAACCGCTCCTGGGTGAGTTTGGTAATCGGCATGGACATCCTCTGATCCAGGAGGTGCCACACCTCTCCGGCCTCATAGCTGCTGACCCCACTCCCCACGATGAGTGCCGCCTTGGGTAGCTCAAGAGTTGATATGCTGGGGCTCCCCAGCTTAATGCCCTCAGTGTAGCCGGTATTAGTGGCATGGAAAACCACCCCATATTTTTCACCTACTTCCTGAAGGTAGCTATAGAGCTGACTGCTGGTCATGGCTTGGTTGGCTACAGGGATTATTATGGTTCCGCGTCCGAAGGTTTGGCCGTTTTGAACCGTAAAAGTTTTTGAGGCCACCATGGTGGTTAACTTTTTACTAAGCATTTGATATACTGCTGCTGGTGCATTGTAAGCTTCCCATTCGAGAATATAGGCATACGCTGCCTGGTTTCCCGCGATACCCCCTGAGGGCGGTAGGGGAATCTCTATAGCATTACCTCTCAGGGCAGGATTGTATTGGCGCGCTCCCAGTTCAGAATAGGGTAGGTTAAAAGCAAGGGGCAGGGTCCAGGCGGAAACATCATAGAATAGGCTATCCTGAAAACTGGTGCGCTTTTCAAAAATGGCTTTGACCATTTTATATTGGGGTTGATTTGCAGGCACTATATAAGCTGCCCCTGCGGTGAATGAATGCGTGCCCGCATCCAGGTTTCGGGATAATTCAAACACCTGGATTTGTTGCCGCTTAAGAATTTTAAGAAATTCATAATTACGATAAGCATCTTTTTCGCTTCCAAACACATAAGCTTTGACGGGGTCCTTGCCGGCCCCATCAAGCGCCTCTGTAAAGAATTTCTTTTGATGGTCCAGTAATTCCTTTTTCAAACCTACCCCGGCCCTGAGCGTGGATAAAGAGGTATTGAACTGGTTTTTTATAGTAAAGGGAAAAGTCAGGAGGCCATAATTGCTCTCCTGGGCATGAGACCTGGAGCTGGCCTGCTCAAACAAGATCCCGATGGCACCATTCCCATCCGGGAAGGTAGACCCCTTGCCATAATAGAAATCATCAAAACTTTCTTTGGAGTAATATAGGGATCCGATGGAGTCGAGAGCGGCTCCATGGTACCGGGCTATTTTCTCAGTGAGTTCGAAGGTGCGCTCCGGGGTCAGGGGATGATTTCTGGAGGGTATCCCGGGCTGAAAGAAATAGGTGGCGTTGGTGCCCATTTCGTGGAAATCGGTCAGGATATTCGGCTTCCATTCATGAAAGGATTTGATCCGGGCCTGGGACTCCGGGTGTATGGCTACCAGCCAATCGCGGTTGAGGTCAAACCAATAGTGGTTGGTACGGCCGCCGGGCCAGTCTTCGCTCTGCTCGATATTGTTGGGGTCGGTTACCAGGGTTTCACTTTTATACCGATTTACCCAGCTTGAAAATCGCGTAAAGCCATCAGGGTTCATGACCGGGTCAAGAAGGAAAATAACATTTTTTAACATAGTCTCCACCTCAGGCGTATTGGCTGCTGCCATGTAGTAGGCGACTAACAGTGCGGCATTCCCACCCGAAGGTTCATTCCCATGTACGCTATATCCCTGGTAGATCACCACAGGCATGTTGGATATGTTGACTTGCCCGGATTTGGATGGGTCTGTAAGTTTTACATGTTCGGATTTGATGGCCTCAAGATTTTTGTGATTGTCAGGGTGTGTGATTGTAAGCAAGAGCAGTGGTCTTTTCTCATAGGTGCGACCGGTTTCTTTGATGGTGACCCTGTCGGAGGCTTGGGCCAGGGCGTACATATATTGCATCACCTGATCATGACTGGCATGAAGCGCACCTACCTGAAATCCCAGGATGGCCTCGGGAGTTGGGATATCTGTGTTGAGGCTGACCTGATCACCAAAATAATAGTCCAGTTGATGCTGGGCACTACCTGTGGTCAACGAAAAAATTAACAGAATGAAAACTGTGATTTTTGCGGGGAATGCCATGATTTGAGAAAAAGTTTTTTGGGGTGAAAGAAATACTTAATTAAAATTTTTACCTAAAGATATAATTTACTTTTTTTATGCGCCCAATCAATTTACTTGAGTGGCAGGTTAACTCAATGTTAAGTAGTTCATGAGATTCTTAGCGTTTTCTTAAAAATAAGACAACCCAATTAATGAAAACCATTGATACCTTTGCCTCGAAAAATTCTGGAAATTAAACCTAAAACTATGAAAAGAAGATTACTTGTTTTAATGACTCTTGCCGCGTCATTTCTGGCCTTTTCTGCCGGGGATGTATTCGGACAGGGGGTGACTACCGCTACTTTGAGCGGATTTGTTACTGATGCTGGTGGTCCATTGCCTGGATCTACTATCGTAGCGGTTCATGTTCCTTCCGGAACAACTTATGGCTCAATTTCACAAGCTGATGGTAGATACCGTATTCCAAATATGCGGGTAGGTGGCCCTTACAGAGTTACTATTACTTTTGTTGGTTATAATGTTTTTCAGGAGGAGAACATAAACCTTATGTTGGGTTCTACTACCAATGTTGATGCCGTATTGACAGAGGAGAGCTTGGAACTTGGAGAGGTAACCATTACCCAAGATCGTAATGCTCTTTTTAACTCTGAAAGAACCGGAGCTTCTACGAATTTGAGTAACGAAAGACTTAACTCAATGCCAACTATCAATCGTAACATTAATGACTTTACGCGTTTGGTACCTCAATCTAATGGTACAAGCTTTGGCGGAGCTGACAATAGATTTAATAATTATACAATTGATGGTAACCTGTACAACAATAACTTTGGGCTGGGAACTGCACAATTTGCCGGTGGAAATCCAATTTCAATAGACGCCATTGAAGAAGTGCAGGTAAATATTGCTCCTTATGATGTGACACAAAGTGGTTTTACCGGGGCCAATGTTAACGCTGTTACAAAATCAGGCACAAATGAAATTAGGGCAACAGCTTATACACTTTTCCAAAATCAGAATACTCAAGGAACTACTTTGAATGGAGGGCAGGAAGTGCCTTTTTCCGAATCTAAAAAACAAATTTATGGTGTAACTTTGGGTTTACCTATTATAAAAGATAAACTATTCTTCTTCGGTTCATTTGAGTCTGAAGATAGAGCCATTCCCGGAGACACCCGCAGAGCGGCAAGACCGGAGCAAGGTTTATTCCCTGATCTTGAGCAAAGAATTGCCCGAATGACTGCTGACCAGGCTCAATTTGTCAGAGATGAGCTACGAGATATTTATGGGTACGAAACCGGTCCATTTGAAAATTATCCATTCGAGGATATTGCAACTAGGTTGAACTTGAGATTAGATTATAATCTGGATCAACGGAATAAGATTATGATTCGCTACAATAGCTTCCAGCAAAGAAGAGATATTGGGATTAATGGTAACAGTATCAGAGGGTTGCCTGCAAACCAAAGGTTCCAAAACACGAACCGTTTTGGCGCTGAGGCATTAACGTTTAGAAACGGAAATTACGGAAGTGAAGATGATGTACAGTCAATTGTAGCTGAGTGGACTACTACCATAGGCAATAATATGGCTAACAGGTTGAATGTGGGTTACACCAGTGCCATTTCACAAAGATTTATCCCTGGCGGTCAAACTTTCCCAATGTCTGAAATATTGGAATTTGAAGGAACCACGCCATTGTATTTTGCATCCTTGGGTACTGAACTTTTCACAAGAGGTAATCTTCTGGATAATAAGACTTTTAATATTACCAATACTTTTAATTACTTCTTGGGTAAACACACATTTACCGGTGGTGTCAATTTTGAATACATGACATTTGACAATGCATTTAATCCAACATGGGATTCATGGTATCGTTGGAATTCTTTCGATGATTTTGTTGGAGCTGTTATTGATCAGGATCCTAGTATTAGGCCTGCAGGTTTTGCCATAGGTTTTACCTATGATGCCGATAACCCTCGTACCCTTCCTACCGACAGAACTGCATTTGGACAAGTTGGGATTTTTGCTCAAGACGAATTCCAAGTCAATAGAGATTTAGTATTGACATTTGGCTTAAGAATTGAATTGCCCTTTTACCCAATAGATGCGCCTAGAAACCCAAGGGTAGAGGATTTGGGTATAAGTGTTGAAAATCCAAGAAATCCGGGTGAGTTTATCTCTCCAAGAGTAGATCAATTCCCTGCTGTTAACCCTGTCTTTTCCCCGCGCTTTGGTTTCAACTGGAATGCACTGGGAGATGGGACTTTGCAAGTAAGAGGTGGATCGGGTATTTTCACAGGACGCCCAATTTTTGTTCACTTATCCAATCAAATTAATGGTAATGGAGTCACTCGCGGGTTCCTGGGTATATTGCCTGATCAGTGGGGCGTGGGTGATAATCCGGAATGGGAAGGTTTCCAACAGGATCCCAATATCTATAGGCCTGATCCTTCTCTACAGGAACCAACCATATCCAGTGCTTTATCAATTACTGATCCTGATTTCAAATTGCCTCAAACCTGGAGAAGTAATTTAGCTGCGGATTATTCCTGGAATGGATTTGTTTTCACTGTTGAAGGTATTTATTCTAAAGATTACAATACTCCTTTCAGTGCTAATTTATCCAGTACACCTACAGGAAATTCAGTGTTGATTGGTGGAAACGAATATCCTACTTACACCCAAGTTGGGTTAGGGGCGGATGAGAACATACCATTTAATGGCGTAACCGAGCTATATTATCTAACAAACATTAATGACCGTACTTATGCAGCCTTGACTTTAAGCGTTGAAAAAAGCTGGGGTAGTGGTATATTTACTAGTTTAGCTTACACCAGAAGCCAGACCAGAGACTTTGGTTTAATTGGTGGTTCGCAGGCTGCTTCCTTGTGGCCTAATAATGTCCAATTTGGAAGAAATAATCCGGAAGAAGGCTTCTCTCGTTTCGATCAGCCAAACAGAGTTGTAGGTTTTATTTCTTTTAATACTAAAGGACTAAACGAAACAAATAACACTTCATTCAACGTTTATTATTCTGGAGGTGAGCAAGGAAGATTCTCTTACACCTACAGTGGTAACTTCACTGGAGAAGGTAATGGCACAGCACTTATGTATGTACCTACAGACTTTGAAGATGCTCAACTAATTGACAGAGTGAGTGGCGGTGCGATAACCCAAACTGCGCAACAACAGTGGGATATATTAAACGATTATATTGAGAATGATCCTTACTTAAGAGCAAACAGAGGATCAGTGACTGAAAGGAACGGTGCTTTGTTGCCATGGTTGCACAGAATGGATATTTCTATAGTTCAGGATATTCACTTAAGCAAAAATCCAAACAAGCATAAACTACAATTCAGAGCAGATATTTTTAATGTGTTAAATATGATCAATGATTCATGGGGAGTAAGTAGATTAACTGTCCAAAGAAACTTGATGAATTTTGAAGGAGCCGATGGTAGTGGAAATGCGCGATTTACCATTAATCCGATTCAAGGTGAGTCTGTTTTTCCTACAGATATTACTGTACCAAATTTCGATTTAAGCCAAACTTGGAGTGCTCAATTTGGTGTTAAGTACATCTTTTAACTAAAAGAAATAACTTTAAAATAAATTTTATAATGAAAAATATATTTAATTATTCATCTTTCGTATTCGCGGGATTGCTCATTTTGACCACTTCCTGCATAGACGAAAATTTTGATGATACATCCAATGTAGGCATCAATGATAAAGAGTTGCTTTTGAATGTTTTGAATGCAGAAAACCAAGATGGTGAACTGGATATATTTATTGGCCTCGTTGTTGATAAAGGTTTGACGGGAGATTTGACTAGCAGAAGAACGCAAGACCAGCGCACTGTTTTTGCTCCTACTAATAATGCATTTGAAATATTGGCTGCACAACTTGGATATGGTAGTGCAGAAGACATGCTTAATGATAGTGAGGCTAATCTATTAGCTGCAATTGAGAGTGTTTTCGATCTTGAAACAAATTTTATGGAAATTCTTGAGAATCACTTGTCGTCTACTAATTTAACAACTGATCAAATTCAAAGCGGTACTTTTAAAAAAATAGGAACTTTTTCAGGTGTTAATATTCCCGTAAGGCGAGAGGCTGGAAGTTTCATATTGAATGCTGATGAAGACCTTGAAGTATTAAGATCAAACACTGATGGTAATGGAACAGTACATATAGTATCAAGAGTAATGTTGCCTGTAAAATTCAATCAGGCTTTTGGTTGGGATTTTGGTGCTGATCCTGGTGAATGTTCTTCAGCATTGGAACCTTGGACAATAGTAAATGTAGTGCTAGAAGGTGGTTCCGGCTGGGCTTGTACCAATTTCGGATTTGAAGGTCAGGGAATTCAAGCAAATGGTTTTGATGGTGGGGCTCAAGTAGTAGACTCATGGATTATTTCACCCGCTCTTGAATCTGATGATTTAATTCTTAATACTATAAAGTTTAAGTATGCAAGTAGATTTGACGGTCCTAATCCAGAAATCTATGCTATAGCTGAAGCAGATTATGATGCTGATGGTGCATTTGATATGGAAGCATGGACAAAACTTGATTTTAATTTCCCTGCTCCTGCTAGTGCTAATAATATATTTTCAGATCAAGCCGTAGAAATTTCTGACGATTTCCATGATGAAGCGTATAGGTTTGCGTTCAGATATACATCTGGAGCTGGTGCAACTAGAGTCACTATCGATAATATTCAGGTAGGGGAGGAATAAAAACGTTCTAATTTAATAATTTAACATGAAAACCCGAAGTAGTTTTGCTTCGGGTTTTTTATCTTTTAGAACAGATATAGTTAATTGTTCTTTAAAATCAATTTCCAATTCAATTATTTAATAAATTCGAGGTAACTAATTTTTTTTAACTACCATAAAATCAATCAATATGTATAGTTTAACTTTACATAATTTCAAAAAGTCTTCTATCCTTATTTTAATTGTTTGGATTACTTCATTTCAAACTGCATTATCTCAACAACGTTCCAGTCTGGTTTTGTGGGACTTTAATCATAGCAATCGCCCTGGCTCTAATGATGCTTGGTTTAATCCGATCCATTCCAATCAGGGTGTTTCAGCCTTAAGTTTTACCTTTAGTGAAGGTGATCGCCCTGCTACCTCTTTTGCCGGTTCCACAGTAGATCAGGCCGGGTTTAGTGTGAGTGAATCAGGTGGAAGTTTTGTGCCACAAGGGGATAAAGAAAACGGAAATCATTTTCAGTTTGAAATTGATACAAGAGGATATCAAAACCTGATTTTGACTTATGCTACAAGAGGTACCTCTTCCGGATTTCAGACACAAACATGGTTTACCTCTGTAAATGAGGACGAATGGATACAAGTTGAATCATTTTCAGGAATTACTACAGAATATGAACTGCGTACCATTGATCTTGGAGACTATGGTAACCTTACATCACTGTGGCTTCGTTGCGTAGTGGATGGCGCATCTTCTGCTACCGGTAATAATCGCTTTGATAATATTAGAATCACAGGTGAATTCGAAACGCAAGAACTAGCGCTTTCCACAAATGAAATAAATTTTACAACACCAACAGCTTTATCTGAAGTTTCAAATTCTGAGTCTTTCATAATCAGCGCACTGGAAACTAATGCTGTTGTACAACTCAGCGCAACGAGCTTTTTTGAAATCTCATTAGAAGAAAATGGAACTTACTCTTCACAAATATCACTAGAACCTGATGATTTGCTCAATGATAAAGAGATATATGTTAGATTTATTGCCCCTGCTTCAGCTATGAGTGGCATAATCGGAGGAAATATATCCTTCAATATAGACCCATCTCAGCTAGTTGACCTAAGTGCTCAATTGGAAGGCATAGAATATGAAATTCCATATGAAGAAGACTTTAATAATCCTGATCTGTTTATTTTGCCTGATTGGCAAAGATTTCGCGAAATTGGCTCACAAAACTGGACAATTACATCCGCTAATTCCAGATCAGATAGTCCTTTTTCTGCAAGGATGAATGGTTTTTCAGGCGGGCCACTGGATAATCGAACCTGGCTCATTAGCCCTGCAATAAAAATTAATGCTATATCTGAAAATGAATTTTTAATTCTGAAGTTTGAATCCAGATCATTTTTTGCTGATGGAACACCTTTGTTACAAGTTTTTGCTTCTAAAGACTATGACCGATCAGGAAGCCCTACTGATGAAGCTTTTACCTGGATAGAACTTCCGGCTTCATTTCCTATGGAAACAGGCGTTTGGCAAGATACAGGAGAGATTGATTTATCTTCATTTTTAGAAGAAGAAAATATAACCTTTGCCATTATTTATCAGTCTTTTAATGAAGCTAATGGAGCAGCCGAATGGATGGTAGATAATTTCGAGGTTTATGTAAGTGTTGACACTCCGGAACCCATCATTAGCACGAATAATTGGTCCTTGGCAGACTACCACTTTGGTGTTTTAGCCCCTGGTAGTTCTTCAGATTCACGACCTATGACATTAAGTGCTGCTAATTTATTAACGCCCCTCACTTTAACTGGAGATTCAGGCATAGAAATGTCTATTGGAGAAAGCTTCAGTCCTCAGCTGACCCTTAGCAATGAAGACTTTCCTGAATCAGGAATTTTGAACATCCAAACTCGAATGACTGCCAGTGGAGATGAATCTGTTTTGGCTCAGGCAGGTAGCATTACAATTTCTGCTGATGGTACAGAGGATACTTCTTTCGGGTACTATAACCATACAAGCATAGGCAAAGATGAAACTTTTGATGTAGTTACCTGGAATATTGAATGGTTTGGTGATCCTGCAAATGCAACTACACCTAGTACTGATTTGCAAAGAAGCAGAGTTAAGCAAATGATTGTAGAACTGGATGCTGATGTTTATGCCTTCCAGGAAATCACTTCAATACCTGCCTGGAACCTTTTAGTATTAGAATTAGAGGATTATGCAGGCGTGTTATCGCCTGCAGCTAGTGGGTCATCTAGTAATTATGGCTCAGCTCAAAAGCTTGCCTTTCTGTTTAAAAAATCGACTGTTGATACGTTACAGACTAAAGTTTTGTTAAACAACATAAGCCCTGATTTACTGACCGATTTTCCAGTATCTAATAAAGGTTTATTTTGGGCTAGTGGCAGGTTGCCATTTGCTATGGATATTACTGCTACTATAGGTGGTATTAAACGAGACTTGACCATTGTAAATATCCATGGCAGATCCAACGGAGGAGGCGAATCTGCCAGTTTACCACGCTACCAATTAAGAAGGTATGATGTGGAAGTACTCTACGACTCGCTTCAGGAGTATTATGCGGATAAAAGCGTTATTATTATGGGGGACTATAACGATGATATCTTGCGGACTGTGGCTCCTACCAATGAGCCTACTGTACCTGATAGTGGTGAATCGAGTTACATCAAATTTATTTCAGATCCAACCAACTACTTAGGCGTGTCTATGCCTATGAGCAAAGCAGGAATGCGATCTTTTGTAACTCACGAAAATGTGATTGATCACGTGATGATTAATCACCACTTATTCGATGATCATATTGTAGGAGCCGAAAGAGTGGTAATTCCTTACTCTACAATCCCTGATTTCAACACTACAACTTCAGATCACTTTCCGGTAGAAGCACGCTTTTTATTATCAGGGGAGCAGGTGATTAATTCTATAGCCGAGGGGCAAGCCTCAACAATGCTGTACCCTAATCCTACACAAGGGATTATCAACTTCAAAAATTTCAATAATATTCAGCAAGTTATAATATTGTCCGTAACCGGTGTTAAATTGGCGGAGTTTCAAGGAGATATTAAGCAAATTGATCTTAGTAATTTGAGTTCCGGAATTTATTTGGTAAAAATTATTTCAAATTCCAGACAAGAAGTAAAGCGAATTATTTTAGAATAAGATTGGGCTTAATGGTATTATCTATGCTCATAATTTAGTTTGTCATTTGCGGCAAAATTGATGAATGTGTTATTATAGAAAATTTAATTGAAGACTTTATTGGTGGTACTAATGGATTCTTAACTGCAATCGATTAAGACCTTATATTTGGAGATGATTCATTTTATGATAAATAATTTATTAAGCCGTTTCGGAATACTTTCCGGACTGGCTTTTTTATTTTTTGGGGGTTTAAGTTGTAATCAAGAACACCAGGCTTCTTACCACCCTCCTCAATACCTCATCCTCCTGTCCATTGATGGGTATAAGCATAGCTATAACGAACAGTACCAGCCTCCTAATCTGGTGCGGTTTGCCTCGGAGGGGGTAGCTGCTCAGGCGCTGATTCCCTCATTCCCTTCCAAGACCTTTCCAAACCACTATACCATTGTCACGGGCATGTACCCCGAAAACCACAATTTGGTTAACAATACTTTTTATGACCCTGAGAGAGGAGAATTTTATCGGATCAGGGACCGTTCGGCAGTGCAGGATGGCTCCTGGTACAGTGGGAACCCCATCTGGGTACATGCAGAAAAGCATGGCATCACCTCAGCTAGCTATTTTTTTGTAGGGTCTGAGGCAGATGTTCAGGGGGTAAGGCCTACTTATCACTATGATTATGATGCCTCGGTGCCTAATAAGGAGCGGATCGATCAGGTCATGGGATGGCTCGATTTGCCGGAGCAGGACAGACCCCGGATGATCACCATGTACTTTTCTGATATTGATGATGCCGGGCATGCATTTGGACCCGATGCCACACAAACCAAAAATGCAGTATTGTCGATTGATTCTCTATTGGGCTATTTTTTCGAAAAACTGGAGGCTATTCATCTGCCGGTAAACTTCATCATAGTATCGGATCACGGCATGGCCAACATCCCGACCGACCATTATATTAATACTGATGAATTCCTCAATCCTGATCATTATCATGTAGCCAATAATGGGGCACTTGCGCATCTCTACCTGAAAGACAGCATCACCATAGAAGAAGCTGTCGGACCTTTAAATGAAATTGACCAACCATTAAAAGTCTATCTCAGGAAGGATTTTCCCCATTACCATCGCAACAGAGACAATCCCCGAATCGGGGATATTATTCTGATGCCGGAGTTTCCTTATTATCTTGCCGATTCCAGACGCCTCACCCGCAACCGCCAAATGGCAACCTTGCTAAACAACGATGGGCTTTTTGGCGAGCATGGTTTTGATTCTGCAGAGCCAGATATGCATGGGGTATTTTTTGCCAAAGGGCCGGCCTTTAAAAATGCCTTACGCATAGAATCCTTTGAAAACATCCATATTTATCCCATTATGTGCCGCATTTTAGGGCTGGAAATCCCTGAAGGCATCGATGGTGATTATGAAGTGCTGAGGGGTATCCTTAAGGATTAGATTTTTTAATCTTTTTCTTCTTGATCATCTTTTGAGTGCGTTGTAGCCACTTTGGCAATAGCAATGCGCCGATAATCAAATATGGATAGTACGACAATACTCGCCAGAATAAGGTGGCTGCCAGGGTGAAGTCTCCCAGGATATGGCCATAAAACATCGGGAAGAAGAATTCTGCCGTACCACTGCTACCCGGAGTAGGAGAGAAAAGCATGGTGATCCATAGGATCAGGTTTTTACCAAATACAATGAAATGATCGGTGATGCTGATATTCACATAAGCCTCTACGAGGAAGTTGAGCATCAGGTATCTTGCTGACCAGATAAAGATGGTAGAGACTACGATCTTCATCCAATATTTAAAATTTTGCCCTTTAAGTTGTTCAGAGGCCCAGATGATTTCATTGCCTTGCTGATAAGCATCATAACGCCACTTCCTTAGGTACTTAATAGATGTGACCTTAAGAAGGAACCACTTAAATGTGCGTGGCCTGTAAAAAAGTGCCAAACCCATGATGCTGGTATATATTGCTATAAGTGAATAACTGGTTAAAAATATGGCAGGTAGACTTTTACCAAGTTTTGACTCCGCCTCTGCCAAATCAGGTAAAATGTCTCCACCAGTGATGATGAGAGCGATGGGGGCGGCAATTACAAAAAATAAATTGTCCATAATGGCCGTCAGCATCACAAAGGCCAATGATTTACCCAGGTTAATCCCTTCCCTGATGAGGATAAAAACGGCTACGGCTGTACCGCCTACTATGGAGGGGGTCACTGCAGAGGCAAACTCCCACATCAGGATCACATAAATACTGGCAGTCCAGTCGAGCTGCTCATTGGTGATGGCACGGATCCTGTACACATATCCCGCATCCCGGGCCACAAGCACTACAAATGCGAATACCACTGGCCAGAAGTCTGCCTTAAAAATCAGGTTAAGTTTGTCGGGGGTAAAGTCATCCTGGGTGAGGATCTGGAAAACCACAAACCCCAAACCCAATACTGCAGGCAGCCATACCTTATTAGGGTTTAAGGTTTTAAGAATTTTCTTTTTATCCAGATTCATTTATTCCGCCGGTATTTCCTCCAATTTTTCAATCCAGAAATTATTGAACCCTTCCCCTAAATGTAGGGTAATGATTTGAAGTTGTAATAACTCCAAAATGGCTAAAAAGTTAAAAATTACTGCGATTTTCGAGGGCTTTTGCTTGATGATTTCTGTAAAAGCCATCCGCGGCTGTTGTCTCAGCAAATCCATTAAAAAGTCTTTTTGATCTTCTATGGTAAAAGGAAATTGGATGACTTCATGCCGGGGCTTGTTTTTTTCAAGCTCATATTCGTACATCATTTTCTGAAATACCCTCAGAAGTTTATACAAATCAATATCCTGAAGTTCTGTTTCTACATTGGTGAGTTCAGAAAGCTTTCTTATCTCTTTTTTTAGATTCCCGCGCTTTTCTTTCTGCAGCATGGTTCCTTCCATTTCTGAAAGTTGCCCTACCACGCTTTTATATTTTTTGTATTCCAGGAGGTGCCTGATAAGGTCTTCCCTAGGGTCAATTTCATTGCCTTCCTCGTCAAGTACGGGGCGGGGTAATAGCATTTTAGATTTGATTTTCATCAGAGTGGCTGCTACCAGGATAAATTCGCTGGCCACTTCTATGTTGAGCATTTCCAGATGCTGCAAATATTTAAGGAAGTCTTCGGTGATTTTTGAAATGGGAATATCGTGAATATCCAATTCGTCCCGCTCAATAAAAAATAGGAGCAAATCAAATGGCCCTTCAAAAAGCGGAAGTTTTATTTCAAAACTCAAAATTATCAGATTTTTATACCTGCCGGAAGGAGGATTTCAGCACCAAAGATATGACCTTTCGACAAATTACAATTTTGTTCGAATTATTTTCTTTTAAACCAGGAATCACTAGCTCGAAAACCAATTGAATTATTTAACGTGAAAAGGTTTGAATGAGATGTCATGCTTTGGAAACTTAATTTGAAACACTTACATTAAACCATTGTTTTATAAAAAAATAATACAAATTTTGCATTTATGGTAATTAAGCCAGGGCCACTTCTGTCGCAAATAAACAATCCTGAAGATTTAAAAAAATTCAATCAGGCTGAACTGACGCAGCTTTGTGAAGAATTACGACAATTCATCGTGGATAATGTTTCGGTATATGGAGGGCACTTTGGGGCGAGCCTTGGCGTAGTTGAGATGACCGTTGCTTTGCATTATGTTTTTAATACCCCATATGATCAGCTCGTTTGGGATGTAGGCCACCAGGCTTACGGCCATAAAATTCTGACCGGCCGCAGAGATAATTTCCATACTAACCGACTGTACAAAGGCCTTTCAGGGTTTCCAAAAAGGAATGAAAGCGAATACGATACTTTTGGTGTAGGCCACTCCTCTACCTCTATTTCGGCAGCTCTGGGGATGGCCATGGCCTCCAAATACGAAAAGATCGAAGACAAACACCATATCGCGGTAATCGGTGATGGGGCTATGACTGGTGGTATAGCATTCGAAGGTATGAACCATGCCGGATCCTCCAATGCCAACCTATTGATCATACTCAATGACAATTGTATGTCTATCGATCCCAACGTAGGGGCGCTAAAAGATTATCTTACTGACATCACTACCTCTCATACCTATAATAAACTTAAAGACGAGGTCTGGAATATGCTGGGCAAGTTCAGCACCTTTGGAAAAAATGCTCAGGAAATAGCCAGTAAAGTGGAGACCAGTGTGAAATCCTTCTTACTGGGCCACAGCAACTTATTTGAAAGCCTTAACCTGAGATACTTTGGACCTGTGGATGGCCATGATGTGAACCACCTGGTGCAGGTGATGAATGACCTTAAAGACATTCCCGGCCCAAAAATTTTGCATTGTGTTACGGTAAAAGGCAAGGGTTTTGGCCCGGCAGAAAATGGGAACCAGACCACCTGGCATGCACCGGGTAAATTTGATAAGGTTACTGGAGAGATCCGAAAAAAGCATTATGAGAATCCCCAGGCGCCGAAGTATCAGGATGTATTTGGCCATACCCTGGTAGAGTTGGCTGAGAAGAATGAAAAAATCATGGGGATCACCCCGGCGATGCCTTCTGGATCATCAATGAATATCATGATGAAAGCCATGCCAAAAAGAGCTTTTGACGTTGGTATCGCAGAGCAGCATGCCGTTACATTTTCTGCAGGACTGGCTACCCAGGGGTTGATTCCTTTTTGCAATATCTACAGCACCTTCATGCAGCGGGCCTATGATCAGGTGATCCATGATGTTTGTATTCAAAATTTACCGGTCAATTTTTGCCTCGACAGAGCCGGATTTGCAGGGGCTGATGGTCCTACCCATCATGGTGCATATGATCTGGCCTATATGCGTTGCATTCCCAATATGGTAGTGGCCTCGCCTATGAATGAGGAGGAATTACGCCATTTAATGTTTACTGCGCAAAAACCCAGAAAGGATACCGCTTTTACCATTAGATATCCAAGGGGGGAGGGGGTTATGCCTAACTGGCGCACCCCAATGAAGGCAGTAGAAATCGGCACTGGCCGGAAAGTAAAAGACGGGGAAGAAGTGGCCATACTTACCATTGGCCATATTGGCAATTATGTCGCTGAGACTTGTGAAATCCTGGAAAAGGTAGGCGTAAACCCCGCACATTTTGATATGCGCTTTGTGAAGCCTATTGATGAGAATCTTCTGCACTCGGTGTTTAAAACTTTTGACAAGGTGATCACCGTAGAGGATGGCTGTATCATGGGAGGCATGGGCAGCGCAGTACTTGAATTCATGGCTGATCATGGCTATACTGCTAAATTAATGCGTCTGGGCATCCCTGATGCGATTATTGAGCATGGCGAACAAATAGAGCTGCACAGGGAATGCGGGTTTGACCCTGAAGGGATTGCCAATACAGTAGTAAAAATTATGGCCTCCAGCACCATTAAATCATAGCGGCTATTTTCGCATTCAAGAAATCAGGTTCGGGGCCACCTCTGGTGCTCTTGCATAGATTTTGCGAAACTCACGAAATCTGGGATTTTATCCTCCCTGACCTTTCTAAAAAACATACTTGCTATTTACCTGACCTTCCTGGGTTTGGAGGGAGCTCCAGCCTTGTGCCAGGAGTGTAAACCCGAGCCATGCACAACAGGCCTGATCGATCCAATATTTTGTCAAATTTAGGTAAGAAGGTACTATATATTTGGGATGAACATGATCTGATTGCCCCGCCGAGAATAGCAGTAAAACATGAAAATTTAAGCAAAAAAATCCTAAGTATTGGGATACCAAATACATGCCACCTCAGCATGACAGAAGCCCCAAATCAATGCTCAGAAGGTATTTTTCGATTCCTTTCTCAATTTTTATAATGGAATTGCGGGCAAATAGGTTACCTTGATGGCGGTTTCGGTATGAAAAATTTAATGTTTTATCTTTTAAGAAGTTTTATTTATTTTTATTTTTGATATTA
>JBGTCD010000148.1:0-15236 GCA_041749015.1 Cyclobacteriaceae bacterium | reverse complement strand
CAGGGCAAAGGTGCTGAAATATCCACTGTAGCTTTCCATTCTCCATCTGCATTCTTATGCCATATAGTGACAGTATTACCTTGTACAGTACTGACCGCTCCGGCAGAGTCCGCCATGGACATCTTAAATTTTTCAAGTAAGTAGGCCATGTCGCCAGATTGGGCCACTTTGGCACTTACCGGCTCCCAGGAAATCTTAAAACCAGGAATGTTTAATGATTCCTCCAGCATAGACTTTAAGCCATCTTTACCCTTCACTTCAGGTTCTCCACAGCTAAACAGGACAGCATCATCTGCCCAGTAACTGAGTATTTTGTCAATGTCCTTGCCGTCTGAGGCAGCGGTTGACCATTCCTTGCTTAATGCCTTGATTTTTTCAGCTTCAGCATTGGTATCCACAGTAGCTTCCTGGGATTGATTTTCGCATGATACCATCAAAAGGGCTGCGAAAACAAAGATTAATGTAGTTTTCATGTTAGTATAAGTTTTAGAAAGGTGAATTGAATCAGGTTCAATGTACATCTAATTTACTATAATTAATTCATTTACAGTAAATTAAAATTTTAGAGGTAAGCACCATCCGGCACCGATGAAAGAAAAGAACAAATAAAAAATCTGGCTCTGGCAAGGTCTCAAAGCATTGGAATATCCTTCAAAAATTGACCTTCTCGCAAACGGGCAAACCACTTTCTCAAAAGAAATAAAGTAAAATAATATACAAAGCCCCAAAGCAGCATCATTAGGGTCTCGTCATCCAAACCTATCAATGCCAAAATTCCAAACGCCACAACGGCACCAACCATGTAAATTGCGAATCGAATCATGGTCACAATAATCTCAGCCATGAGCCCTTTTTTGTTTTCATTATTGACTGGCTGGTTGAACCGGGACCAGGTAAGAGACAGAAAAATAATGGCCAGCCACCAGGCCGCCAGGCCCCATGCAATCGCCACCACAAACAAAGAGTAGAAGCTTCCAATTCCTAAAATCAACAGCCGTTTGCTGCGCTCATTTTTGGCAACAACGCCACACACTGACATCCCAACATTAGCATGGATGATGATGAATTCAATCATAATACAATTGCTGATACCCTCTACAATTTCGGGATCGATGAACCCGGAACCCAACAAAACAACCAGAAACATTAGGCCTGTAAAGAGGTCGCCATCAATAAACCGGCCGAAGGGCGTGAGCCAAAATATCTTGCCGGGATTGCTTATAATTAACTTTAAGAATGAGGTCATTAATATCTCATTTACAATATTTTAATATAATTTACTTAAATTATAAATAGAATAAAAATACAGCAGCTAAAGTTTTTTAGACGCGTCTAAATTATGGATTTTTCGATATTTTCTTCAATGTTGTCTGCCTTTCTCCACTTTCAGGCGCGGATGTTTGTGCATGTGATTGTGGGCTGCTCCTCCGTGCCCCAATCATCCATCTAGTCGCCATGGTTCGTGTCTTCACGAACCAGTACAAATCAAATTTTCCCCTCACCCCTCACAGTCCCCACTGCCATGGTTCGTGTCCCCACGAACCATAATGCCCAACCCGAAAAAAATTCATATCTTGAATTAAAATTCAACCAGCTTCCTCAACCCTGATTCGTGTCTTCACGAACCAAGAAATTAAAATGATGAACCATGGATGAAAGCATATTTGAGTATAAGCGCAAGTCCTTCATTGAAAAAGGTGAAATTTACTTTTGGACAGCGACCATTAACAAATGGCAAAAGCTCCTTTTGAATGATAGGTACAAAAATGTCATTATTGATTCTTTGGAGTATTTAAGCAATACAGGGAAGATTGAAGTATTTGCATTTGTGATTATGCCTAATCATATCCATTTAATATGGCGATTTGTTGAGAATAATGGCAAGGAAACCCCGCAAGGTTCTTTTTTGAAATATACGGCACACGAATTCAAAAAAATGTTGACCAGTGAAGGTGGAAAATTATCCAGCTATGCAGTGGCGACCAACAATAAGGATTATGAATTTTGGCAAAGGGATTCATTGGCAGTTCATTTATATACACAGGATGTAGCCTATCAGAAGTTGGATTACATTCATCTCAATCCATTGGCGGAACAATGGCAGTTGGTAAAAGAACCATGTGATTATAAATATTCGACAGCCAAGTTTTATGAAGAAGGGATAAAGGAATTTTCGTTTGTTAAAGACTTGCGGGATGAGTTTTGAGTATAATGTAGGTTGGTTTTGTAGGTTGGTTCGTGGAGACACGAACCAAGGCGGAGAATAAGATGAAAATGAAGATATTTACATTATTAACGCTATGCATTTTAGGGTTTTCGGTGAAATCACAGGATTCCTGTACTATGAAATTTGATTCTGAAATGCTTTGTAATATAATGGATTATCGAAAGTCACAGATTGTCTCTACTTCGATAGTTAATAGTTTGAATTACGATATTAAACCATTGAGAAAACTCCTTCCAAAAGAACTAGTGAGCAGTAAGGTATATTTTTTAGAGTATTCAACTGATACAGGCATTGATCCTGTCTATTCTTTGATTTGGAGCGATACTTTTTATATCAAATATCAGGTGAGTAAAAACCGAATAAAGTTCCTAGAAAAGGGTGAAAAGTTGTCAGGTGTAGATAGAAAAATGGCTAGCGATAAATTGAATTTATTCGAAAGCATGCAAGAATATCCTAACGAAATGAAGAAATTACCAATACAAGAAAATGTTTTATCAGTTATTTCTTGTAGTGTTAATGAAAAATTACCTTTTAATGTAGAAACGAGATTATTCTATGATTAGAGACCTGCAAATTACTCGAAAATGAATAGTAGTGGCATATCATATTTTTTCATTGGATTGTTACTAGTTTTAACAGGAATCATAATGTTGATTTTTGACATAACAAAAACTGGGCACCATTATCTTACCCTGCAACATAAGGTTGTTGGAGGTGTTGTTATTATATTTGTAGGGATAATAGCTTTTGTTGTGGGATATTTTAGTTTATCTCCTTTTAGCAAGTTCAGACGATTTTTTGAAGGAGGGTTTAGGAAAAGGGAATAAAACTAAATATGCTTGCCTCAACTAATCCCCTCCAAAGACCACCAAACCTCACCGTTTGATAAACTTCTCCTTTCGGTTTTGGATCTCCAGAAAATACTGTCCCGGCCTCAGGTCCTGGATGTAAATCTCCATGCCGACCCCTTCCTGAACGACCCGGTCATTCATATCAAATATCTTATAAGGTATCTCCATACTGAGTGTAATCTTGTGCGTAGGCTGAGTCGGGTAAAAGGTGACCGGATAATCGGTGCTGGTATAGGCAAAATCCATGGAATAATAATGCTGCCCTTCTGCCGACTGGTACACCAGTCTGTATTTATTCTCTCCGGGCTGGTGGGGTGCACGATGGCTGTAGTGATTATGATCCACCGAACCCCTAGCCTTGACTTCCCCTACCCCGTACCATTCGTCCAGGGTATCCTTCCGATGAATAAGAAAGTTGCCCCCATAGAGCTCTCCCTGAGTGGACCAATTGATGGCATTAGCATCCGTCTGGACTGAAAGAAACTCAAACTTACCGGCCTTAAGCAACACCTGCGGGTTGACCACCTGAGGCTCACAATCGTCATAAAATAAAATTCGAATGACTACCAAATCATTGATCTGAAGGTAGGTAAGGTCCACTCTGTAGGCCGTGGTGCGAGGGGCCTCCATGACCAGCCGATCATTGACGTACACCTCCTGGGTGCAAAAAGATTTGGAAACGGTGTTATAAGGGTTGCGCACAAAGATATCCCTGCCCTGGTAAATACCGGAAATTACCAATTCACCGCCAAAGCCTAATCCTGCCCAAAAGAGCAAAATTGCTGTCAAAAAACCCCTTAATTGCCTCATCCTGCTTGCAATATAATGAGATAATAGCAACCTTGCGAACCAAAAGGCACCGGCCTTACCAAAATCAAGATTCGGTGACCTCAATTTCCTGATTTTATTAACTAAAGCATCAATTCAATCCTGGCATGGCTCAAATTTTACCCCTAAAAGCCTGGCGCTATAACCCTGAGCATGCAGGAGATATTGAAGGTTTGGCAGCACCTCTATTTGATGTGGTATCGCCCAGGCAATTGGAAGCCCTGTATCAAAATCCTCTCAATAGCATCCACTTGTCGGTACCCAGACAAGAACTGCCTCTTGAATCAACGGCTGCACTTTTAGACCAGTGGAAAAAGGATAAAATCCTTATTCAGGACCCACTACCGGGAATCTACGTGTATTACCAGTACTTTACCTTACCCGGCAATAAGAAAGAGTTTTGCCGGAAGGGCTTTATTGCCAACCTGAGAGTAACAGACTGGGCAGAAGGGGACTTAATGCGCCATGAAAATACCATCCCCATAGCAGTCAACGACCGGGTAGCCCTACTGGAACAACTGGAGATGAACACCAGTCCAACTCACGGGTTGTATACCGACCCGGACTTCAGTCTGGAGCCCTTCATGGACGAAAGCATGAAGAACCCGATCTACGATACCGAAGATTATCAGGGTACGCGTGATGTGCTCAGCGTGATCCAGGATCGGGAGGTGATCGAAAAATTTATCAAGGTCATTGCCTCTCAAAAAATCATCCTGGCAGATGGCCACCATCGGTATGAGGGCAGCCTCATATACAGAAATCGAAGAATATCTGAGGGCGCATCACCCTCAAGCCATGAGGGCTTCCAGTATCACATGATGTTTTTTACCAATACCGAATCAGAGGACCTGAGGATTCTGCCTACCCACAGAGTGATTACCGGACTTGAGGGACTTGATAAAACCACCCTTTTGAATGCTCTTGAAAATGACTTTATCATTAAGCATGTGCCGGATGTGCATGATCTGAATCACATCATTTTAGGTAAAAAGTGGGCCTTTGGGCTTATTCTTGAGGATGACTCATACAAAATCAGGCTCAAACCTGAAAAAGTAAATGAAAACCCCTGGAATTTCCCTCCGGAAATAAAGGACCTGGACCTGACGGTTATGCATTACTTTGTGATTGAAAAAGCTCTGGGCATCAAAGGTAAAGACCAGCGCTCTTCGCCACATGTAAGCTTCGAAAGAAGCTTCAGTGCCTGCCTGGAGCAGGTCAGAGACGGAAAGGCCCAAATGGCATTGATCACCCAGGAAATTTCCATGGAGGAGGTGAAAAGGGTATGTAGCAGTGGATATACCCTACCCCAGAAATCGACCTATTTTTACCCTAAAGTTATCGGTGGATTTTTGTTCAGTTCCATCAAAAACGGTGAATTTCATGGTCAGGTTGATCCTTGCTAGCAACTCCCCCAGAAGACAGGACCTTCTTCTGGAGGCGGGCCTGGATTTTGAGGTCCGTGTGGTCAGTATCGAAGAAACCTACCCGAACCATCTACCGCCTGAAGCGGTGGCACCATTTCTATCTGAGAAAAAAGCCATGGCCTTCCCCCTACCCGAACCGGGCACGGTAGTCCTGACTGCAGATACGGTGGTGATAGCGGAAAATCGGGTCCTGGGTAAGCCAAAAAACCAGGATGACGCTGCCCTCATGCTCAAAACACTCTCGGACCGCTGGCATGTGGTCATCACGGGTGTAAGCCTGCGCACCACAGATGGCATCAAGACCTTCTCGGAAACCACCAAGGTCCATTTCATGGCGCTGGAGCCTGAGATGATAAATCATTATGTGAACAAATACCAGCCAATGGACAAGGCCGGAGCTTATGGCATTCAGGAGTGGATCGGGATGATCGGAATTGACAAAATAGAAGGTTCCTACCACAACGTGGTGGGATTGCCAATGCACAGGGTGTATGCAGAACTCAAAAAGATATTGGGTTGAGAAAGTTAAAAAATTATCTTTTAGAGTTTATTAAAGAGGATTTTAACCCCTATGCCTATGCTTTAATCGCCTTGTTCCTTACGATCTGTGTTGGGCTAAACTTCTATTTCGACTTTGAGGATTCCTACATTGATGCGTACTTCGGCAGCCCCATCCGGATATTGCTGTATTTTATATTTTATCTGGTGGCCTGGTGGATACCAGCTTTGATCTGGATGTACTTTCATAAGAAACTGGAGTATTTAAAAGACCTAAGGCTTTGGATATTCAGCACTTTGAGTATCCTGTTTCTTTCCCTGCAAAGCGGCTCTCATTATCACAAACTCCTTATAGAATACCTGGCCCCCGCACCCCTGGAATACTGGTTGGGCCGGATCGTCAAAAATATTGCCAACATCTTTACCGTATTCATACCAGCATACCTGATGTTTCGGTTTTGGGATTACCGCAGGGATGGATTTTATGGGATTACCAAACAGAACCTCAATCTAAGGCCCTATTTCATTATTCTACTGATCATGCTGCCTGTAGTGGGTTTGGCCTCTTTTACCGATTCCTTCAATACATTTTACCCTTTATACCGCACCTCAGGCGGGGCACACCAATATCTCGGTATTCCTGAGATCTGGACCATTATGGGTTACGAAATAGCCTATGGATGGAATTTTGTTTACATCGAGTTTTTCTTTCGGGGTCTGATGGTGATCGGGATGGCCCGCTTTTTAGGCAATGGCGCCATAGTATCTATGGCTGTTTTATATTGCTTCCTTCATTTCGGCAAACCCTTGCCTGAAGCGGTGAGTTCTATATTCGGCGGATATATTCTTGGCGTATTTGCCCTAAAAACTAAGAACATCTGGGGCGGGGTAATCATTCATATTGGCATCGCCTGGATGATGGAGTTGGGGGCATTGCTACAGCAGCGGGTTTTTTAATTAAAAAAACCCGCTGCTGCACTACCTCTCAAGCCAAATTATAATCCTCGATTTCCAGCTTTAAGGGCACTCTACTATCTTATTTTGAATCAGTACCCTCAGAAGATTTTTCGGCACTCTCATCAGGTTTTTCGGCATTCTTTTCTGATTTTTCCTTTTCAATATTGGTCACCTCCACATCATCACCATCTTTTAACCGCTTGCTGACTGCGAGAAAGGGACCTGAGATCACCCAATCGCCCTCCTTCAAACCTTCAAGGATTTGAATATTTTCAAAATCGCTGATGCCGGTTTTAACAACCTGAAGAGCTACTTTGCCATCCCTGTAGACAAATACTACTTCCTTATCATCCTCGCTTGACGCAGGGGTAGCTGATTCTTGTGGCGCTTTACTATCGGGTGTAAACGTATTGGGTTTGTCAGGATTCCTGACGGTCACTGCTGAAAGCGGGACAGCCAAAATATCAGTTTCGGTACGTGTGATCACATCCACACTGGCAGTCATACCAGGACGGAAAGGATAGGGCTTTCCCGGGGTAATTAAATCCTTGTATGAGTCATTGAGCAGTCTGATTCTGACCTCAAATTCAGTGATGGCATCCGGGGAAGCTTTTTCATTGGCGGTGTTGGCTACTGCCGTAACCACGCCCTTGAATTTTTTATTCTGACTGGAGTAAGCATCCACATCAATGATGGCGGTATCTCCAAGGCTCAGTCGGATGATATCGTTTTCGTTTACATTCACACGTACCTCCATATTATTAAGGTCGGCAATGCGAAGCATCTCCGTACCGGCCATTTGTTGGGTACCTACTACCCTTTCACCTTTTTCAACGCTAAGTTTTGAGACAATTCCGTTTGAAGGAGCGAAAACATTGGTAAGCCTAACATTTTCACGCGCCTGATTCACTGAGGCTTCACTGCTTTTCACTACAAATTCTGCAGCCCTCACGGACTGCTTTGCTGCCTGCAAATCATTTTGAGCCACCATATAGTTTTGCTCAACTATTTGCCAATCGGCCTCTGAGATTACCTTTTCTTCAAACAGCTTTTCTTGCCTGTTATAAGCCTGTTCTGCCTGTTTAAAATTGGCTTCAGACCTGGATAGGGCTGCTTTTGAAGATTCATAATTTGCTTTTTGCTGGTTAAGAGTAGCCATGGTTTGATCGAGAGCACTCAGGAAATTGTCGGGTCTGATTTTTACCAGCAACTGGCCCATAATTACCGAGTCACCTTCCTCTACATTGAGTTCGGTGATCTCACCCGCCACATCGGGGCTGAGTTTGACCTCCACCACCGGCATGATGGTGCCTGATGCACCTACTTTTTCAGTAATGGTAGTGGTTTTGGCTTTGGCATATTCGACCTCGATCTTGCGTGGTCCGCCAAACCATCCCAGGCTATTGCCTACCATCAATATTATAATAACACCTACCAGACTAATGAGGAGGATATAAAGGGTTTTGTTTGATTTCTTTTTCTTTGCCATGATTATTCTAGTGATAAAGGGTTGCCTAAATAAAAGTCTAATATTTTTGTCCTTAGTATGTATTCGTACTTTGCGTTTATTAAATCCGCTTCTGCATTAAAAAAGTTTGTTTGAGATAATTGAAAATCCACAAAATTAATGGCACCCAGATTGAACCGTTCAGATGACATTCTAAAGGATTCCTTCAAAGCTGCCACCCTTTTCTGAGTAGCCTCATAGCTTTTGGCTGCTGCTATTGCATCATTATATGAGGATTCAATATTCTGCCTAAGTTGATTTTTCGTTTCCTCCATATTGACCCGCTCCAGATCTTTTTGCACTAAAGCTCTCTGGAGATTTGCCTTATTGGTAAAATTGGTAAATATTGGGATGTTAAGTGATAGGTTTACCGTATGGGAAACGTTATCCTTTATTTGATCTAATAAAATATAGTTATCCTGAGGCGCAGCAGGATTCAATGCAATATCCACATAGTTTGAAAAGGAGTTGGCATTTAATGCTAGCGTTGGGTAAAAGGCTCCTTTTGCAATTGCTACATCTTTTTCAGCAGCAGTAATCCTGTAGTCTGCACCAATAATCTCTGGCATAATACCGACAGCCACACCATAGATTTCATCAGTACTTGATTCGGATAGCATGTAATCCTCAATATTGAGCTCTGGAATTGCTATTTCAAAATCTTCCTCAAAAGGTTTTTGCATAGCCTGCTGCAGGGTCAGTTTCGATATCCTGAGATTATTATCTGCATTAATTACCTCGGCTTCATTGGTAGCCATTTGTGATTGGAGATCAAGCTGGTCTGCAAAGGGTGCAGCTCCGGCTTCTACCAATTTTATGGTCCTGTCCAATTGTTCTTCAGTAGTTTCAAGCTGTCGTTCTGCGATTTTGAGCTGCTCTTCGGCAAATATCACATTCACAAAAAAGGTGATAATATCTATGGTTATTAAATTTTTTCGGGCGATGATGTCCATTTCATTGGACCGCAGATCAAGTTTGGATTTCAAAATATTATTATTGATCCTTTGTCCGGCAAACAATGTAAGATTTGAATTCCCAAAAAGGTTAACATTACCAATCCTTTGGGTTTCAAAAAGGTTGGTAAATGGGTTAATAGACCTACCCCAGCGATAACCGGACTGAGCTCCAATGCTAAATGAAGGAATCCGCTGACCCTGAGCCTCCAGTAGTGAGGCCCTTATATTTCCGGTATTTAAAATCTCCCTTTCCAGGTTGAGATTATTGTCCAGAGCATAGTCGATACACTCTCTAAGTGTCCACCGCTCCTTATCAGGCTGTGCAAAGCTTTCTGAATAGGTGAAAGCTAAAATTACTATTGTAAAGACTGCAAAAAATTTGTTACGCATCATAAATCTATATCAGGTATGTAAATCACTTCTTTGATCCAATCAAGGCTTTTGAGGTACTCCAGGGTAATTGGTTTCAACCCGGAGTCCATTTCAATCACCTGACAGGCCATATCATGCCGACCCTTTCGGGAAACAGACATGGTAGCAATATTGCATTGATCCTGGGTGAGGATATTGGCAATAAATGCGATACTGCCCGGCTTATCTTCAGCCTTGATAATTAATGTGTGCAGATTGGCTGAAAAATCGGCATTGAATCCATCCAGCTCAGAAATATTAATTACTGCACCTCCCAGACTTTCTCCAATCAGGGATAAAGACTTGTCTCCAGCCTTCAACTCTAGTTTTATGGTATTAGGGTGTAAGGTAGAGGCGTTGCCTATAGATTTGAATTTATATTGAAGACCGGCACTTTCTGCCTCTTCAAAAGAGGTCTTGATCTTTGGATTATCTGTTTTAAAGTCCAATAACCCGGCAAGGATAGCCCGGTCGCTCCCATGGCCTTCATAGGTACGCGCAAAAGAGTTATAAAAAGTAATGACCGCCTCTTCAGGAATGGCCCGAAGAATTTTTACGGCTACCCGGCCTATCCGGACTACTCCCGCAGTATGCGAACTTGATGGCCCGATCATTACCGGCCCTATCATATCAAAAATGCTGCTGCTTTTGCCCATGTACCATGATCCAAATTAATCAATACAAGTATACAGGTATTCCGGCTAGATGTATTTTTATTAGTTGTAAATGGCTGATACATTATTTAAGCCGAAAAAAAGAAGGATAAATTTAAACCCAAAGGTAATTTATATTCTGAAGATTCTAATTTTGTATCAATGGAGTCGAATGAACCAGTATATTTTAATTATCAACTAATCCGTGGCGGGATATCCAATAGTTTGCTGAAAAATAGGGCCTTTCTCTATGGAGATGGCCTATTCGAGACCATGATCATCAGTAACGGATCCCTGCCGCTACTTCATTATCACATTGAGCGGATCAAGGAGGGCATGACCATCCTTGGCATCCCACACCAAGAAGCCCATACTGCACAGATTATTACTGACCGATGCCTTGCTTTGAAAAAGGAAGCTAAGATTGAAGGGGATGCCCGGATACGATGGCAGGTGTGGCGTGAAGGCTCCGGCCGCTATACGCCAATTGATCCTGTCGTAAATGATCTGCTGACCATCGAACCTTTTAAATATGAAATAAGGATTAAAGAAAAAGTAAAGACGAGTAAGAAAATTCAACTCCATCACCACGCTTTGAGCCACCTTAAAACCATCAGCGCACTGCCGTACGTTATGGCAGGCCTCGAAAATCAAGCACTGAGGACTGATGATCTCATCCTAACGGATAATTTTGGCCACATTGCAGAACTCACCGCCTCCAATATATGGTGGAGAAAAAATGATCAATATTATACACCAAGCCTGGAAACCGGTTGCATCAAAGGGGTCATACGCACCTACCTCATGCAATCCCTTAGTAATAAAGGAGTCCAAATAAAAACGGGGAAATATCCACTTCAGGACTTGCTAGCGGCTGATGCCGCCTGGTCATTGAATGCCACTGGTATTCAACCAATTCATCAAATAGAGGGGCACATCCTTGAAATAAGTGAGGATGAGTTTAAAGACATTACCAGTAAAATATTCTGATTAGACAGCCACCGGTGCTTTAATACCGGGGTATGGATCATAATTTAGAATTTCAAAATCCTCAAAAGTATAACTGAAGATATCTTCAGGCTTTCTTTTAATTTCCAGCTTAGGCAAGGGCCGGGGTTTCCGATCCAATTGCCGGTCTACTTGCTCCATGTGGTTAGTATATAGGTGTACGTCACCACCAGTCCATACGAAATCGCCAGGCTCCAAATTGCATTGCTGTGCCACCATGTAGACCAGTAGGGCGTATGAGGCAATATTAAATGGTACTCCAAGGAAGTAATCGGCACTGCGCTGGTATAATTGGCAGGAAAGACGGCCCTCGGCAACATAAAACTGAAACATGGTGTGGCAGGGTGGCAATGCCATGCTGTTAACCTCAGCCACATTCCAGGCACTAACAATATGCCTTCTGGAGTCAGGATTATTTTTTATTTGATCGATGACCTGTGTTATCTGATCAATCGTGCCGCCTTCAGGAGCCGGCCAGCTTCGCCATTGGTGGCCATAGACCGGACCCAACTCACCGTTTTCATCGGCCCATTCATTCCAGATGCTGACCCCATTATCATTGAGGTATTTGATATTGGTATCGCCGTTAAGGAACCATAGGAGTTCATAAATTATGGATCTGATATGGAGTTTTTTGGTTGTTAGAAGTGGGAAGCCCTGGCCCAAATCGAATCGTAATTGCCTGCCAAAAACAGAGTAAGTTCCTGTACCGGTCCTGTCTTCCTTTTTGGCACCGTTATCTTTTATATCACGCATCAATTCCAGGTACTGTCGCATCTTTTTACGTTTTTTCCCAAAGATAATGATTATACATTTTGAATAAGCGTCAAACCTGACTTAGAATTTAAATTCACAATATTTCATCCTTCTAGGGGTATTAAGTAAGATAAAATAAGGTAATTTGATTTTGCGAATGTCGATACCACCAAAATTGCCGTATAACATTAACCACTAACGATTGTTGGTCCTTCTGGTAATATAAATTCATGTTGAGCACAAAGAAAATCGCGGGGCTTTCCATATTCACCGTTATGGCTATGACAGCCATCTGGACCTATTTCCTGCTAAAGCTCGATTTCAACTATGAGTTTGAAAGCTTTTTTCCTGTGGGTGACCCTGACCTGACCTATTATGAAGAATTCAGGGATCAATTTGAAAATGATAATGACTATCTGCTAATAGGTATCATCCATCAACCATCCGTTTTCGATAGTTTATTTCTTTCCAGAGTAAGGATTCTGGGAGATTCTATGAGGAAGCACCCCCTGGTGCGGGAGGTTATTAGTCCGCTGGAATTTAAACAGCCAATTATTGGGGGGGGTAGTTTTTTTGAAATACCTATCCTCCATCCTGAAGCACCAGACCGGTATGCCGCTGACAGCCTTCGGATCTTTAATAATCAACAATTGATTGGGTCTGCATTCTCTAAAGATGGTACCGCTTTAAATATCGTGCTTAAGCATCAACAAAATCTTAACAAGGCTGAAGCAGACCTGCTGGTTTCGGATTTGGAAGCCCTGTTGACCAGTCTGGGGCTTGAGCAAACCCATATTGCCGGTAAGGCAAGAGCCCAGGGCATTTACATTTATAAAATGCAACGGGAACTGATGATCTTCCTGAGCATTTCTATCGTCCTGGTGACCTTATTCCTTATTCTTACCTATCGTTGGATATGGGGGGTATTGATACCTCTGGCCGTAGTCCTGATCGGGGTAATTTGGATTCTGGGCATTATGGGCGCAAGTGGCAAATCATTGGATATTCTTATGGTACTTCTCCCCACGATCATGTTTGTCGTGGGCATGTCTGATGTGGTCCATATAATGACCAAGTACATCGAGGAGTTGCGGTTGGGTCGTAATAAGATCAAAGCCTTGCGGACCACTGTAAAGGAAGTTGGCATCGCCACATTCCTGACCTCTCTGACTACTTCAATTGGTTTTTTAACTCTGCTTACTGCAAGTATTAAGCCCATCAAAGAGTTTGGTCTCTTCACAGGCATTGGGGTATTCGCTGCATTTTTGGTGGCATTTGGGCTATTGCCTGCCCTCTTGATATTTCTACCCAAACCAAGGGTAGTTCAGTTTGGTACCAATAGAAGGAAATGGAGAAACTTCCTTGGGGTCTGCTTTTTATGGGCATTGAAAAAGCGCAAGGCCATCCTTATTGGTACTGTGGTTTTGACCATAATCTGTGCCGCAGGGATCAAGTTGATTCGAATCGATTCTCTATTGATCGAAGGGGTGCCGGACAACGATCCCTTGAGGCAGGATTTTTTGTTTTTCGACCGGGAATTTGGAGGCTCCCGACCTTTTGAAATTGCTGTTATACCGAAGGAAGGTCATCAACTTTATGATCTTGAGGTGCTTCAGCAGATGGAACAGGTAGAAGAAAAATTATCAGAGCTGCTTGAGATAGGTCCCATCATTTCCCCGGTGACCTTGATCAAAGGACTTAATCAGGCACAAAATGGTGGGAATATCGCACATTTTAAGCTGCCCGATAATCAAAGTTTTTATGATGGGATGCAACGCTATCTGCCACGGATCAAGCGGGAAGGCGCAAGGGCCTTAGTGCATACCGAAGACCAAAAGGTGGGGAGAATCAGCACCCGCGTAGGCGACATCGGCAGCATGATCACTATGGAAAAAATTGATGAGTTGGACACCTATATCCTCAATCATGTAGGTCATGACTTGGCAACATTTAGAATTACGGGTACTACCCTGCTCATAGACAAAAACAATGAATATCTGGCAAGAAACATGCTTTACGGACTTGCCATAGCTTTTTCGGTAGTCGCACTAATTGCCGGTCTCATGTTTCTTTCTTTCAGGATGATTTTTATTACTTTGATCCCTAATATCATTCCATTGCTCATGCTGGCAGGGATTATGGGGTTCTTTGATATTACGCTACAATTGACAACCTCGATCATATTTACTATAGCCTTTGGTATTGCCGTGGATGATACTATCCATTTCATCAGTAAGTTTAGACTGGAAATACAAAAAGGCAAGGCCTTACTGTACGCTCTCAAGACTACCTATCTATCTACCGGTAAGGCAATTACCATAACCACCGCCATTCTTTCAGGTGGGTTTTTAACCTTGGTACTTTCTGATTTTGGGGGTACCTTCTACACCGGATTATTAGTCTCCCTCACCCTCCTATTTGCATTGATTATTGACCTTACCCTGCTGCCTGTTCTCATACTTTTGTACTATAAAAAGCGACTTTAATATTTGGAATAACCGCCTGATAGGCACATATTGCATCTTTTTAAACTCAACCCCTTAATTAAACAACTATGAAAAACCTCTTCAAAGTCTTTACTTTGGTGTTTGCTCTGTCTTTGTTTGCAAATGCCAATCTTTTCGGACAATCAGGTGTCATTAAATTAAACATCCTTAGTCCGATCGTAAGTACGCTTAACCTCTCTTATGAGCACATGTTAAGTGAAGATCGTTCTGCCCAACTTGGATTCTTTTACACTGGAGCTTCTATCGGAGATACCAAACTGTCTGGGATAGGTATTACTCCTGAGTATAGGATATATCTTGGGGATGATCCTGCACCAGACGGATTCTATGTTGCACCATTCCTGAGATATCAAAACTTCAAATTATCCTCCGATTTTGATAATTCTGAAGGTACTTATTCATCTTTTGGTGTTGGTTTGATTGTCGGTCGTCAGTGGCTATTCGGAGAAAGAGTAACCTTCGACATTTTCCTTGGACCTAGTTACTCCTTTGGTAACGTAGAAGTCACTGATGGAAATGATAACTTTGATTTAGGAGGTGTTGATGGATTTGGACTAAGAACTGGTATCACTCTTGGTTTTGCTTTCTAATTAGATTTATAAAATTTTTAAAAGGGCCGGTTCTACCGGCCTTCTTGAACAGAGGACTTG
>JBGTCD010000147.1:0-10039 GCA_041749015.1 Cyclobacteriaceae bacterium | reverse complement strand
AACCTGCTGATTGTACCGGAGGGTGCAAAGCCTAAAGTAGAAAAGATTTTGGTCCCGATTGATTTTTCTGATTACTCCAAACTGGCTTTGGAACAGACCATTGACCTTGCCAAAAACTACAAAGATAAAGTTCAGATAATTTGCCAAAACGTATATACAGTTCCTAATGGCTATCACTACACTGGCAAGAGCTACGAGGAGTTTGACAAGGTGATGCGGAACAATGCGGAGAAAGATTACAAGAAGTTTATAAAAGAAATCGATACCAAAGGGATAAAAATAAGGGCTGTTTATTCACTAGATGAAAATGACAATCTGGCAAGTGATATTCGTGATCTAGCTAAAAGCATCAAGGCTGATGTGATCATCATAGGTGCCAAAGGCCGTACCGCCACCACGGCTTTGTTCTTAGGATCCTTTGCAGAAAAACTCATTACCGTCGAGGAAGACATCCCCCTGATCATAACCCGGCCTAAAGGCAAGAATCCTGGACTCATTGAATACCTCAAAGAGCTTTGACGGAATAAAACCATACAGGTGAAAATGCGTTTCTATAATGGTTGCGAAGTGTGGTTCAGACAAAAATGAAAACTATGATGAAACATAATGATTCAGAAATCCCAGGTAGGTATTTAATTTTATGCCTGATGGTTTTTGTTGTGTTGGCTTCATGCAACGGGCAATCAAAAGAAAAAATAAATTCTCAAGAACCTATCCAGAAAGTCATGAAAACAGATCAGGAATGGAAAGCAGAACTCACCTCTGAACAATATAATATTCTAAGACAAGCAGGGACCGAGCGGGCCTTTACCGGTAAATACTGGGATAACAAAGCCACAGGCATGTACCATTGCGCCGGCTGTGATCTGCCCTTGTTTTCGTCCGACACAAAATTTGAATCGGGATCAGGATGGCCAAGCTTTTATCAAGCCGTTGATGATAAGCATGTCCTTATCAAAAAAGACCGCAGCCATGGTATGGTTCGCGAAGAAGCCGTTTGTGCCCGTTGCGATGGGCATCTAGGGCATATTTTCAATGATGGCCCAAAACCTACCGGACTGCGGTATTGTATGAATTCCGCCTCCATGGAATTTAAGCCTGCCAAGGATAAAAAATAATACCTTGACGGTTTTGTAATTTTACCGTAGGTGGTTTTATTGGTTTGAAATTAAAAACAACCCCTAGGACCATGGCCTTCATCCACCTCATTTCCAGTCCCCGAAATATTTCAACCGCACTCATGTATGCCTTTGCCCAGCGCAAGGATACTTTTGCTGTGGATGAGCCATTTTATGCTTACTATCTCACCAAAAATACCCTGGAACATCCGGGAAGAGCAGAAATCCTCGCAAGTCAGCCCCAATCCATTTCAGCCGTGGTCAACAATCTTCTAAATCTGCGAGACAGCCACTCGCTGGTTTTTATCAAAAATATGGCCCATCATATGGGAGAAGATTATCCTGATGAAATAACACAGGATTTCAACATCCTGCTGATCCGCGATCCTGAAAAAATCATCGCCTCCTATCATAAGGTAATCCCCAACCCTACCCTTGAAGATTTGGGAATTGAGTCCCAATATAATGTATATCAAAAACTGAATGCCGAGGGGCATAATCCCGTAGTGGTGGATTCAGGGCTATTGCTTCAAAATCCAAAGGCTGTTCTTCAAAAGCTATGCGAGAGCCTATCCATTGCCTTTGACCCCAATATGTGCTCCTGGAGTCCGGGGCCAAAACCCATGGATGGGGTTTGGGCCAAGCATTGGTATGCCAATGTACATCAATCAAGTGGTTTTACTACTGAGGTTCAAAGCAAAAACCTTCTACCGGAGGGATTGAAGAAATTAAATGCAACTGCGCAAACCTATTATGAAAAATTGCTTTCTTTGGCTATAAAACCTTAATTTTAGCCATGCTTCAGCAATTCAATTCCAAAAATAAAGACCTTAAAATTTTCGTCAAAAATGGCCTCTACCAGAGGGATATGGCCATGGTTTCTGTTTTTGACAGTTTGGTGCAGGGCGGTGATGGCGTGTGGGAAGGGCTAAGAGTGTATCAGGAGGGCATTTTCCTTTTAGACCATCACCTGAACCGTCTTGTAGAATCGGCGCATGCTCTGGCTTTTGAAGAAGTTCCCGATGCTGCCACTATTAAATCGGCTATATTCCAGACTCTTGAAACCAACGGCATGCGTGAAGAAACTCACATCAGGCTGACCCTATCCCGCGGAGAAAAAATCACTTCCGGCATGGACCCCCGGCTCAATCAGAAAGGGTGCACGCTGATAGTCCTGGCAGAATGGAAGCCCCTGGTGTATGATAATGCCAAAGGCATCAGGGTGATTACCTCCTCTCTGCGAAGAAATGGGCCACAATTTCTGGATTCCAAGATCCATCACAACAACCTTCTCAACAATATACTCGCTAAGATCCAGGCCAATGCAGCCGGAGTCGATGCAGCCATCATGCTTGATGATCAGGGATTTGTGGCTGAGCTCAATGATACCAACTTATTTCTGATAAAGGACGGAAAACTAAAGACCCCTTTTGCACATGCCTGCCTTCCCGGTATCACCCGAGGCCTCACCCTCGATATGGCCAGAGATATGGGCCTAGAGCCAATGGAAAGTAATTTATCCTTAACAGAATTTTATAATGCCGATGAGGTGTTCGCCACCGGCACCATGGGTGAACATACGCCCGTCGTGGAAATAGATGGGAGATCCATAATCAATCGATCCGGCAGAGGCTTAACTAAAATGATTTCAGAAATTTTCAAGGAGAAAATCCCTGAATATTGTACGCCATTGCCTTTTTAAAACATGAAGACCAGCGATATCATCATTGCAGGTGCCGGAATTGTAGGCCTTGCTATAGCCTTAAAGTTAAAAGAGCGATACCCGAATAAATCCATCACCATCATCGAGAAGGAAATGGGTGTAGCCCAGCACCAAACCGGCCATAACAGTGGCGTGATCCATTCCGGTCTTTATTATAAGCCTGGCAGTTTGAAAGCAGTAAACTGTGTCAATGGCTATGAGCAATTGGTCCGGTTTTGCGAAATGCATGAGGTTCCCTATGAAATTTGTGGCAAGATCGTAGTGGCAACCAGACCGGCACAACTACCGCAGCTCGAGATGCTCAAAGAACGGGGAATTGCCAATGGGCTGAAGGGCATCAAATCTCTTGAGGCGGCTGAATTAAAAGAATATGAACCTAATGTAGCAGGTTTGGGAGGACTTTGGGTGCCGCAAACCGGGATTGTTGATTATAAAGTGGTGGCCGAAAAGTATGCTGATTTATTTATAAAAATGGGTGGCAGGATTGAGTATGGAGCTCCTCTAATAGATATCAGATTAAGCAATACCTATCTTACTGTGGTCACCAGTGCAAAAACCTATGAATGCGGGCTTTTGATCAATTGTGCTGGATTGTACTCCGATAGAATTGCCGCCCTTACTCATAAAAAACTCAGCGTAAGGATCGTACCATTCAGAGGGGAATATTTTAAGCTTAAGCCTGACCGGGAGCATCTTGTCAAAAATCTTATTTATCCGGTGCCTGATCCTAACTTCCCATTTTTGGGAGTTCATTTTACCAGAATGATTGGTGGTGGGATCGAAGCAGGACCTAATGCCGTTCTAGCCTTCCGGAGGGAAGGATATAAAAAATCTCAAATTAATTTAAGGGAATTGGGGGCTACTTTTATGTGGCCAGGATTTAGGAAAGTCGCAGGAAAATACTGGAAAACGGGCATGGGTGAAATGTACCGGTCATTTTCCAAATCAGCATTTACCAAAGCCCTGCAGGAGCTAATTCCGGAGATTCGCAAGGAGGATCTGATTCATGGCGGCGCAGGTGTCAGAGCTCAGGCCTGTGACAAAAATGGAGGACTATTAGATGATTTTTACATTCTTCAGGAAGAGCGCCTGATCCATGTGCTTAATGCCCCCTCCCCCGCTGCCACCTCATCTCTTGCAATCGGCGATGAAATAGCAGGAAGAGTTTAAATTATACTATTAATTTAATGACCCATGAGTAATTTTATATTAAAATTTTCTTATTATTAAGGGTTCATTCATCAACCTTTTAAAATATGAAAACCTTTTTAGTAGCCGTAATAATTTCTATACTAGGCAATTCTATCGTTTATGCGCAATATTTTCGTGAAACTGGCGAAGGTGGCTCTGGTTATGAATCCAAATTAAACATCGGAATCAAGGCTGGGTTCAATATTTCATGGCTACGATTAACCGATGGCTCTGAAATAGAAATGTCAGAACCAAAATTTGGGCTCGCAGGTGGTTTATTTTTGGAAACCAATTCATCAAAGACTGTCAATTTCGCAACCGAAATTATGTTCAATAGTATTGGAGGAGGTTTTTCAGGTTTTAATTCTAATGTTAACATCGGCTTGCATTATATCACGCTGCCAGCCTTGTTGAAATTTGATCTTGGATATATGGGTAAAATATACTTAGGACCGCAAGTAGGTTTTTTTCTCGGGGGGAGGGTAGCTGCTGGCGGTAATTCAATTGGTTTCAGTGAAGGGTATACCAATACAGATTTTGGACTGGTATTAGGTGGCAGTAATCCAATATCGGAAAAGCTATTATTAGACGCAAGGTTTTATTATGGAGCCAGTAATATTGATACTGAAATGCCGATTCCTAATTTCCGAGAGAATAATTTATACTTACAAATTTCTATTGGCTATATTTTAAATTAAATAACTTGTTTCAATAATAGCATCACTTTGCCTATGCTCTATTTGATGAAAATTACCGGGACATTCTTCTCACAGCCATACATATGAATGCCTGCATCATTTAATGAATCAGCTATTGTATGATGGTCAGAAATATTGAGGGTAATATCATAGTGTTGGTCACCTGACCATTCATATTTTGACCAAAATTTGTAGTCGGTTTCTTCATTGAGACTCTCGGCAAGCTTTTCGATAGTATATCCCTCCAGATTCATTTTATTAAAGTTTATTTTCTTCTTACTATAAACCCCTTTAGATGGGACTACTGAATGGTGTGTTTTTAGCTTTGTGGGATCTTCAATCTTCAAGCAATAAAATGGCTGGATCACTATTTTCTTTTCTATATCAAGATTGAGTTCCCGCCCTATTTCGGTTAATACCTTTTTCATTAAGGCCTCATCGCGTTTATATCCTTCGTGACGCAAAGTGATGTCATAGCTTGAGTTCAAATTAGAATATGAAACATAAAAAACGAATTCCGGGAAGAAAAACTCCAGGATTTCTTCCAGACTTCCTGACATTTGAACCATGTGAGGCCCGTAAGATGATTCAGATATCACTTTACCGATAGCAGGCCCCTCCTCCACAATCAAATGGTACCCCTCCTCTTGGATTTCCAGCAAAACCTGATTTTTAAATAACCCCTGGGAAAAGCTACAAACACAAGAAAAGAGTAGTATTTGGAAAATAAAAACAGCCTTCATCATAGTTTGAAATAGTTTAAGGTTATATAGCCTAAGATGCCAATACCAATTAAATGGTTGCATGGGGATTTTAATTTACAAAATAAAACTCATTTTCGGGGAAGTTTTCATAGGCGACTTTATTGAATTGGTAATACCTGGCTGGTTTATAGGGCACCCCTTTTTCTTTTATTTCCAAGGGCTCTAAAATGCCTGATTTGAGTATTTTCCTCCTAAAATTTCTTTTATCCAGGGTTTTGCCAAGGATGGCTTCATACAATTCCTGAAGAGCTCTTAAGGTAAATTTCTTTGGTAGGAGTACCATACCCAGGGGCCTTGATTGCAATTTCTTCCTTAGAGCCTTCCTGCCCTCCTGGAGTATGCGGTTATGATCAAAGGCCAAAGTCCCCACCTCTTTAATTGGCACCCAAACTGCCTTTTTTGCAAAAGATGAAGGGCTTGGGTGTACATAGTCTGTTCGCACCAGGGCGAAATATCCAATGGTAATGACCCGGGCATCGGGTTCGGACCTTACAGCGCGCACCCATTCAGCATCTGCTGGATTGCTGATCCTATCAGGGGCTCCAAATGCCCTAAACTGCTCAAGAAAAATATCTTTAATCCCGGTCAATTCAAACAGCACCCTATTGGCAGCTTCATCCAAATCCTCATCTTCTCTGATCAAATCCCCGGGTAGACTTGGGGCGAGGTCCTTGAACTTTTCATCACGGGCTATAATCAGTACCTGCAAATCCTTGCCATCAAAACCAAAGATTACACAATCCACAGACACATGAGGATTTACCAGAGGTTTATTTGTAATTTGGCCGCTCATACGCTAAATTTTGACTAAGTGTATCAATTACACTAACTTTACTCAAATTAAAAAATTAATGTCTGAAATGAGTGCTGAAATCAATAGAATAGGCGTCTTCACTTCTGGTGGTGATGCCCCCGGCATGAACGCAGCTATCCGGGCGGTGGTCCGTACCTGCATTTATTACGAAAAGGAGGTATTTGGTATCTTTAGGGGGTACCAGGGAATGATCGAGAATGACATCAAAAAACTGCACGCCCGATCAGTCAGTAATATTATTCAAAGGGGTGGCACCATTCTCAAGTCTGCCAGGAGTGCTGATTTCAGGACAGCTGAAGGTAGGAAACAAGCTTTTGAGAATCTCAAGGAAAAGAAAATTGATGCCCTCATTGCTATTGGTGGCGATGGCACTTTCGCCGGTGCCCATATATTTTATGAGGAGTTTAAAATGCCCACCATTTGCCTGCCGGGAACCATCGATAATGACCTGCCAGGTACCGATTACACCATTGGTTATGATACAGCTACCAATACCGCAGTAGAGGCTATTGACAAGATCAGGGACACGGCACTTTCCCATAACCGCCTTTTCTTTATAGAGGTTATGGGCAGGGATTCAGGTTTTATCGCTATCAACAGCGGGATTGCCGGAGGTGCGGTAGAAATTTTAATTCCGGAAGAAATGACCAGCATCGATGAGATCATTGCAAAACTGGATTTAACTGCTAAAGCCAATAAATCTTCAAGCCTGGTAGTAGTAGCCGAAGGTGGTAAAAGTGGCGGTGCTATGGAAATAGCGAGACAGGTAAAAGAAAGGTTTAGCGCCTATGATACCAAAGTCACCATCCTTGGCCATGTGCAAAGAGGCGGGGCACCGACTTATTTTGATAGGGTATTGGCAAGTAAATTAGGGGTAGCAGCAGTAGAGGCTGCGATTAATGGTAAAAAAGATGTTATGGTTGGGTTGCAAAATAATCATGTGGTGTACAATGACTTTGATGTAATCGCCAAAGGCAAAGTATCCATAGACCCTAATGACCTCAGGATAGCAAAAATCCTGGCTATCTAAAGGTAACAGTTATTTTTATGGCACTTAGTTCACCCAGATAAATGTTTTGAAAGTAATACAGGCAGTTAAGTTAGATCAGGATATTAAATAAAGACCATGGAAGTTACGATAGGGATAGATATAGGTGGTACCAGTACCAAATATGGTATCATCAATGCAAAAGGCGAGGTGCTTTATCAAAAAAAAATGCCCACCCAAGAGCATGACACTTTTGAGGATTTTGTAAAAGTATTGAGCAAAAATTTAAAAGAGGGCCTGGAGGGTATCACGGGTCAGGCGGAATTGATCGGCGTTGGCATTGGAGCCCCCAATGCCAACTACCACAAAGGGACCATCGAAACCGCTACCAACCTCAAATGGAAGGGCGTTATCCCGGTGACAGATATGATCAAGCAGTATTTTGATGTTCCCGTAGTGATCACCAATGATGCCAATGCAGCCGCAGTAGGTGAAATGGTCTTTGGGGGTGCAAAGAATATGAAGGATTTTATTGTAATCACCCTGGGTACTGGGCTTGGCAGTGGCTTTATAGCCAACGGGGAGTTGATCAATGGGAAACATGGCATTGCAGGTGAACTGGGACATACGCTAGTTAACCCAATGGGTCGGTATTGTAATTGTGGGAAGCGGGGTTGTCTTGAAACTTATGCCTCTGCTACCGGCATCCGCCGCACGGTATATAAATTACTCGCGGACCACCTGGAGCCTAGCGTGCTTCGTGGCATTAGTTTTGATAATCTCAATACCAAAATGATCACTGAGGCCGCATTAAATGATGATCCTGTGGCGAAGGAATGTTTTGAGTATACGGGTAAAATTTTAGGGACCAAGCTATCCGATACCGTGGTTCATACTGATCCTGAGGCGATTTTTATTATGGGAGGATTAGCACAATCCGGTAGCCTGATCATTGATCCTATCAAAAAGCATATAGAAGCTAACCTGATGCCCTTGTTCAAAGGGCGGGTGAAAGTCCTGCCGAGTGAACTGGAAAATCAAACTGCTCCAATACTTGGTGCCGGAAGTTTGGTATGGAAATACCTTGAAAAAAATCCCCTGAAGACCGCATGACTCAAAAACATACCTATGATTATGGCCTGATTGGTAATTGTGCTTTCCAGGCCCATATCGGAAAAGATACCAATATTGCCTGGATGTGCTGGCCCAGATTTGACAGCAGTTTTATTTTCGGAGGACTTCTGGATAAAAAAAAGGGTGGACAGTTTTCCATCCTTCCGGTAGAAGCTGAATTCACCAGCCAACAGTATTACGAAGAAAATACCAATGTGCTTTGCACCGAGATTACCACCGAGAGTGGCACCTACAAGGTTACAGATTTTGCGCCGCGATTCCTCCAGTTTGAAAGGTACTTCAAGCCCATCATGCTGATCCGAAAGGTAGAACCCATTTCGGGAACCCCTAAGGTAAAGATCCTGTGCGAGCCTAAAGGAGATTACGGGAACGTAACACCTAAAACCTATCATGGCAGCAACCATATTGAATTCTTAGGAATGGAGCGGGATTTAAGGTTGACCACAAATATTCCTTTGAATTTCATTCTGGAAGACCGGTGGGTCTATCTAAACGACACTAAGTACATGGTCCTGACTTATGGTGCGCCTCTGGAGGCCCCGCTAGGTGAAACATGCGAGGATTTTCTTAAAAAAACGGTGCTTTACTGGCAAAAATGGGTCAAGCACATGACCATGAGCAATTTCGCTCAAAAGCAAATCATTCGGTCAGCCCTGGTGCTTAAAATCCACCAATATGAAGATACCGGAGCCATCATTGCCGCCGGAACTACCAGCCTTCCAGAATCTCCGGGCAGTACCCGTAACTGGGACTATCGGTACTGCTGGCTCAGGGATGCCTATTATACTTTGGCCGCCTTCAATTATATTGGACATTTCGAGGAGCTTGAAAATTATTTCAACTTCATCATCAATGTATCAGACCCTGCGGAGGAGCGGTATCAGCCCCTGTACACCATTACTGCGGGCAGTAATATAGAGGAGGTCATCATGGACCTAGAAGGATACCTGGGCAACCAGCCCGTGAGGGTTGGCAACCAGGCCTATACCCACATTCAGAATGATGTATATGGACAAATACTCCTGGCACTGCTGCCACTATATGTGGACGACCGGTACATCAATGGGGTCAAAAAAGGCTCTCTGGTCCTTATATTTGAGCTTTTAAAGAAAATTGACCGGCTTATGGACGAACCCGATGCAGGCCTATGGGAATTCCGGACTCTTGAGCAATACCACTGCTATACCTACCTGTTCCATTGGGCCGGTGCACAGGCTGCATGGAAAATAGGAAAAGCTTTTGGGAATAATAAAATGATGCAGCAAGCCAAAGCCCTTATCAAAAGAGCCACTGCCAAAATAGAAGCTTGTTATGACCCGGAGCTGGGTGCCTATACCCAGGCCATCGGCACCAAAAATATGGATGCAAGCAATCTGCAATTGATCTGCATGGGCTACCTGGATCCAAAATCTAGGAAAACGAAATTGCACCTGGAGGCCCTTGAGAAGGAACTGAAGACCCCTGAAGGCTTATTTTACAGATATATGCACAAGGATGATTTTGGAAAGCCTGATACCACATTTTTGATTTGTGCCTTTTGGTATGTCGAGGCATTGGCGACAGTAGGTCGGGTGAAAGAGGCCATTGCCACTTTTGAAAAACTAATCAG
>JBGTCD010000146.1:0-9039 GCA_041749015.1 Cyclobacteriaceae bacterium | reverse complement strand
AAATATTTAATTTCATAGAAATTTGGTACAACCGGAAAAGAAAACACTCTAGTCTGGGCTACAAAACCCCAGAGCAATTCAACAAAATAAATTATTTGAGATGTGCTTAACTATTTGTCCAGTTTTTTATTGCAAATCCACCCTGTGCTTTGCGAAACTTGAGGGAGAGCTTATCCAATTCTTCAAACCGCGATGAATTGCTGATAAATTCCGGAACCATGTCTTTCATTAACCGAACGGCTTCCAATTCCTCTCCATTTGATGAAATGGCGATCAGGGCCTCCACCTTTTCAGAGAGGAGTGGAAAGTCCTGTGGCAGCACCCGCGCGATCAAAATCTTATCATGGTGGGTTGGTGCGGTATTTTCTTCATCACAGAGCAACTCTTCAAACAGTTTCTCCCCCTGCCTGAGCCCGGTGTATACGATTTCAATATCCCGGCCTATTTCAAGTCCAGATAGCTTGACCATTTTCTCGGCCAGGTCCACTATTTTGATCGAGTCACCCATATCAAAAATATAGATCTCGCCCCCTTTGCCCATGGCACCGGCTTCCAATACCAATTGGCAAGCCTCAGGAATGGTCATAAAGTACCGGGTGATGTCAGGGTGCGTCACAGTGATGGGCCCACCCTTTGCAATCTGCTTCTTAAAATACGGGATCACCGAGCCATTAGAACCCAATACATTACCAAAACGGGTAGTGACAAACCGGGTACCACCCCGCCCATTGAGGTCATTAAGGTGATGGTTGAGGGCCTGCACGTACATCTCAGAAATCCGCTTGGAGCAGCCCATCACATTGGTGGGATTGACGGCCTTGTCGGTAGAGATCAGTACGAATTTATCAGTTTTATATTCCACCGCCAGGTCGGCCATCAGCCGCGTGCCCAACACATTGGTGCGGATGGCCTCCTCAGGATGGCTCTCCACCATAGGCACATGCTTATAAGCAGCTGCGTGAAATATAGTATTGGGACGGTACTCCTTAAAAATCCGGCGCATCCGTGGCTCATCGATGATATTGGCTAGGATGATTTTATACTCCGGTCTGTGGGCATAGAGCATCATCTCCCTTTCGATATCATACAGGGCTGTCTCCGCCTGATCAATTAGAATCAACTTTGAAGGATGGTACTTCATGACCTGCCTGACGATTTCACTTCCGATAGAGCCAGCAGCACCGGTAATACATACCACCTTTCCGGCCAACTGCCGGCTGATGTTGGCATTATCCAACTTGATGGACTCCCGGCCCAAAAGGTCCTCGATATTAATTTCCTTGATCTGATTCAAGCTGAGTTCGCCCTTCACCCACTTCTCAGCCGGAGGCACACTCCGCACCTTGACGCCATGGCGCAAACAGGCATCCACGATTTCATTTTTACGCTTCAGACTCAACTTCCTAATGGAAATGATGAGCTCCCTAATATCAAAATCCTCCAGAACCCGATCCAGGTCATGCTCGGCATGAAAAATCCTGGTACCGTTAATCTCCTTGCCTACCTTGTGGTCATCATCTTCAAAAAAGGCCACCACCTTAAGGCTGGAGCGGCGCTCTCCATCGATGACCTGCTTGGTCAGGATACCCCCCTGCCCTGCTCCGAAAATAGCAATCCGTTTCTTCTGAGCAATATCACCAGCGTAATAGGAAAAGATGTTCTTTACCAAAAGTCTGTAGGTAAAGAGGAAAATCATGGAAACAAAAAAGGCAATGACGATCACTGACAAGGGTATCAGTATCTGGCCTGCCAGGGCCTGGCGGAGCGCATTGGCCATCACTACCAGAAAAAGCTGAAGCACCCCGGTCGTTAAAATCCGGAACCCATCCTGCAAGCCCGTGTACCGGATGATCCCGGCATAGCTCTTGGTGATGAGGGTGGCTATAAGAGCCGAAAGAATAAAAACTGCAAAGCCCAGTAAAGAACTGTGGCGGGCTACATCAGCAAGGTCAAAATTAAACCGAAGGAGGTAAGCCAGGTAAAAGG
Source organism: Cyclobacteriaceae bacterium (assembly GCA_041749015.1). Classification (GTDB taxonomy): domain Bacteria; phylum Bacteroidota; class Bacteroidia; order Cytophagales; family Cyclobacteriaceae; genus JBGTCD01. The sequence goes on along the minus strand of JBGTCD010000146.1, from coordinate 7,053 downwards.
ACCCGGAAATAATGATCAGGTCCAGGAGCACGATGATCCAACGGGGAAGAATTCGGAGCCTTTGTATCAGCTTATTCATGGCTTCTCAGATCAAATAAAAAGGTAGATTACCTGCCTTTGTGCTTATCCCATATCTTTTTGATCCCCAGTGCAGCCCCTGCTATAAGCAACCACGCCAACCCCTGGATGGGGATATCAGGTTCTTGACCACCACCTGGATCCCCTGGTTGGGCAAAGAGGCTTACAGACAAAATGCAAAAAAATACAATCGCCATCAATCTCAAAAAAATGTAATAATTAGTAGGCGACCTCATTTTTTAATAACTCGTTTAACATCCGTTTCTTTGTTTCCTTTAATTTTGACAACATAGACCCCTTGAGGAAAGTTTGATGCATCAATAGAAAACAATTTCCCAGAATCAGCATTTTGTTCAAAAACAATTCGACCTTGCATGTCAGTCACTGAGATTTCAAGTGTATTATCCATGGCAAAAGTACTGCCAAATTTTATATTGATGAAATTATTTACTGGGTTAGGGTAAACTTGTGTTGGGTCTTGCTCCAAAGGTTTGGTGCTTGTAATCTCTCCAAGTCGATTGGTGATTTCAAACCTGCTACTTCCAAAAGTAGTAGCATCATCAGTTACCAGAAAGTCGTACTTAAGTCCCTCTGTAATCAACATCTTTTTTCCTTTGAAGTGGTCAATAATATAGAATTCATTTTCAACTGTAAAATTATCAATTCCTTCAAAGGTAATGGAATACTCACCTGGATCAACATCAGAAACCATTAGCGGTATTGAAATATCTTGCATTCCAAAAGGAAGTGCATTTATAGCCAAATTAAGCCCTGTAGGAGTTAGAGAAGAGAAATTATAGGTGGAATTTTTCCTCTTGAATGCATCATACTCAGCATCATACTCTAATGTAGCCTGATCATGGAAGTAAACGGCAGTTTCATCAGAATGGTTACCCATCCAGAGGGCCATTTTTAATACATTTGGCATTTCTGGCTGTTCCACTCCGAAAAATGTAGGACTATCAACATTCCTTTTCGCAGATTGTGGGGCAGATAATGATGGACTACCACCAGTCGTTTGAACCCAAAACCCTTGTGCGGTTGCAATTAAACCTGGTTCATTTGGCCAATTCACAGAAGCCCCACCTGCAACTTTTGTTGCAAAGTTGCCATCACTCACCCTTACAGATACGGTAGCACTAACATCAGCATTTCTCACAAAATCATCCCACTGAACTGGAGCTGGATGCGGATTACTTAATAATTGCCAACCATCATCCTCAGGATTAGCCGTTGTATAATGAGCCATTAAAGAACTAAAGGAAAAAGAACCACTTGGAACCGGGCCTCTAAGGGTCCAGGTTGAGTTATTAGTATTCTGGAAGTAAGTATCATTATAGATATATGGGGAGTATCCTCTTCCTTGCACAATAGGAAGGGTATTATCAGTGCTCGTAGGCGGGTGTACCAACCATCCCTGATTCCAATCATCAACAACCTCGGTACCTACATATTGGTAAAGGCTGGCATTTCTTGGTTGCCCATTAATTAAGCTGCTGCCAGAAAAGGAGCCTGTTATAGGAAAGCCAACCTGCCAATCTGCAACAGTCCTACCTGATACCACAGGCCCAATATAATTCCAGGACGCTGACTTACCAGCCATATTTCTTTGAACATTGACCTGACCTGAAAGGGTGGATCCTGAGGGTATTGCCGCTACATAAGCTGTGCGGTCAGTAGTTGAGATAATGGTGAATTGTCCGCTACCTGTACCATCAGCGTCAAAAGTTGTGCTACTTCCAAGGGTTAATTGGTTGAGAAGATTTACAGAGGCTGCATTATTATTAAGGGTCCCGCCCGTAACCCGCATATCCCAAAAATTAGTAGTTCCGCTTCCGGCAAGAGTTCTCGTAGAAGAACCTCCATCAAAATGCACCTCCCCTTCATTGTGATTGAAGGTACCGTTATTGGTAAAGTTTCTTGTAACTTGAATTAAATTATCGTTTAGTGCAGGAGATAATGTAGCGCCACTATTAATGGTCAAATGCCTGAAGGATGCTGTTCCAGATCCTGTGATTTCGGTATCACCACCAAAAGTAAATGTACTTGTACCAGCACCAGCGACTAAGGTGCCATTAATAACCATTGAGCCATCGGAACGCATATTTCTTTCTCCAGGACTAAAGCTTGTTGAGGTGATCCTGAATTCATCATTAAACCTCATATTAAATGCCGTTACTGTAGAATTAACAACAACATCGCCACCGGTTTTATTTACATCCACCTGATCATTAAAGGTAATGGGCAAACTCCCATTAATAATCTGGTTGGCATCCCCTTCGAATCTTACTACCTGGTTGGAAGTCCAGTTACCATTATTGGTGACATTGCCTCGAAAAACAATTGGTTGTAGATTATTGGATAAAAAGTTTACATTAGAGGAAACAATAGTAAAGTTGCCATTAACCCGCAAATTACCGTCTTCGGCTAGTGTTTTATCTCTGTTGCCGGTTGACGCAGAAATTTCCAAATTACCATACTCCAAAGCCGCAATATTCTGGTTAGCATTGGCACCATATCTTACTGTTCCTTCGCCTACATTGAAGGTCGTGGGTGCCTCATTTTGGTACCACCAGCCCTCTGCTTGATTACCACCAGTAAAATTATTTTCAAGAACCCCCCCTGCGTTAATATCAATAATCACAGAGTTGACGTGTGATGTAGTTCTAAGTACCCCATTAATTGAAATCCTATTAAATCTCGAAGTAGGATCATTAAAATCACCTTGAATCGGACCATTAGAAACAAATGTCGTGCCACTTGAAATTGTTAATAAACTTGAGCCAAGATCAATTAACTGGCCACCAGATTGGTTATTAAATTGACCATTCAAAATAATTAAATCAGAGGTGATGGGAAGAACGGAACTATTTCTTACCTCTGTAGCACCTGTCTGGTTAATTTCAACTGTCTGAAATGGCGAAGCATCTGACCATGTTCCTAAAATCCCTTCATTAAGCCCAAAAGGATCTTCTCCAGTAAATTCAAAAATTATATTTCCAGGTTGAACGACTGTTGTGGTTGGGGGCAAGAACTGGTCAGTATTAACATCATAGGATAATATGGAACCAGAGACAATAACTCTTCTTGCCGAAATAGGGATGGAAGTTCTCCTTAAAGCATTTGTTAAATCAAATTGAACTACAATATAACCAACTCTAGTGGTTGATATTACATTTACAAAGCCATCAAAAATATATGCGACATCATTTTCTCCTGGATAATCAACTCCCTCCACGCAGGGACTACAGGTTATAGGTGTAACACCATCCAAACTCCAAATCCCAGTGCTATTCCAGTTACCATTGGCGACTTTAAAAAACTCAGTCTGCCCGAAACCAAATATAGCAACCAAAAAAAATATAGGGATGAGTAAAAACTTTTTCATAGTGTTGAGATTCAGCCCGCGATTTCGATTTAAGGTAAAATCAATTTTCAAAATTAGCAAAAAAATTAACAGTTCTCAAAAAATATTACCTCTAATATAAGGGACTTTCCTTACAATAATACCAAATTTTTTATAAAAGTAACCGGCCTCTGATCAGGGTGATAATACGCTCCAGAGTGGATGGGGCCATAGCAGTCCCTGAAGGCAGGCATAGGCCGTTTTTGAAACAATACTCCGAAACCTGACCCCCATGCATTCGGGCTCCCGCATAAAGAGGCTGTAGGTGCATGGGCTTCCATAGCGGTCGTGATTCAATATTCTCGTTTTCAAGTATTTGTATGATATCTTCGCGGGTGACGCCTCCTGTTTTCTCAGGATCGAGGATGACGGTGGTGAGCCACCGGTTGCTAAAGCATTTATCGGGTTCGGGAAGGAATGTCACACCTTTAAGACCACCCAGTGCCTGGATATACTGGGTAAAAACAGCTCTTTTCTTCCCTACCTTTTCTTCAAGTGTTTCCATTTGTCCAAGGCCTATGGCTGCCGATACATTGCTGAGCCGGTAGTTATACCCCATCACCGAATGTTCATAATGCAGGGCCTGGTCACGGGCCTGGGTACTCAGGAACCGGGCACGGTCCACTGCTTTGGGGTCTTTGGCAGTAAGGGCCCCGCCTCCGGAAGTGGTGATGATCTTATTGCCATTGAAGGACAATATCCCAAAATCCCCGTAACCTCCCAGAAGCTTGCCATCATACTTTGATCCAAGTGCCTCCGCGGCATCTTCGATCAACGGGATATCATATTCGGCTGCCAGTGCCATGATGCTGTCCATCAGCGCAGGCATCCCGTACAGGTGCACTAAAATAATGGCTTTGGGCTTTTTATTGCGCTTTATACCGTCTTTAATGGCCTCTTCGAGGAGAGCGGGGTCCATATTCCAGGTGGTGGGTTCGCTATCTACGAATACCGGCGAAGCCTTCTGATAGAGGATGGGGTTGCATGAGCCGGCAAAGGTAAAGGAGGAGCAGATCACCTCATCACCATGACCTATGCCCAGAATGTCCAGAGCCAGATGGATGGCGGCCGTACCGGAACTAAGGGCTGCCACCGCTCCCACTCCCAAGTATTCTGACAGCGCCTTTTCAAACCGGTCCAGATGTGGCCCTACCGGAGCGATCCAGTTGGTTTCGAAGGCTTCGTGGACATACACTAGCTCTTTCCCTCCCATGTCCGGGGGAGAAAGGTAGATTCGGTTTTGCGGCTTTTGTGGCATTCCCGGCAAATGTAGTTAAACGGTGTCTTTTACGCTAATTGGCTATTCGCTGTTGGCTGTTCGCTGTTGGCTTGGTTTCCATATTTAGCCACGCACGGCGGTGCGTAGCTCCGGGTGGAACAATTTCAATTTCTTTCCAAAATCAGGGGATTTCTCGGTCACTTAATAATCATTCATTATGATCCATTTTTCAAGACCTTCGAAATGACCTTGAGGAAGTGGTATTTACCGTCATTTCGACTCCTATCCTTATCGATCAACCTTTTAAACCAATCCACCCAGGGGGAGAAATCTCCAGCTAAGGGATCGTGATTTAACTGGGTAGCATTAACTAGTCTTTTTGGGTTTCCATGTTTAGCCACGCACAGCAGTGCGTGGCTCCTATGATCACTACTGAAACAATGCTGATGATTAGGATTTAGGTTATTTTCTAGATTCAATCACTACTAGGATTTTGTTTTCTTTGCTAGTTAGCCACGCACTGCGGTGCGTGGCTCCAGATAGCTCTCCTGAATTTTAAAATTGGACCATCAAATAATTTTCAAATTAACTAACTACTCATTTCTAACTTCTAGTTTCAATAAATTTCCTGACATAATGTCATATTGACTGAAAAATCATTAATTTTGCAAAAATTAAATCATTTATGGGAAGCGAAGTGATCACGGATATAGCCATTATTGAAGAAAAAAAGCAGGAAGCAGCTAATTGTGATGCGCGGATTTCGGAGGATGAGCGTGCCGGAAAAGAGCGTAAACTGTACATCGAGAGCTATGGGTGTCAGATGAACTTCTCTGACAGTGAGATCGTGACCGCCATATTGAGAAAGGAAGGGTTTGAAACCACCTCCGATTTTAAATCCGCTGATGTGGTGCTGCTCAATACCTGCTCCATCCGTGAGAAAGCAGAAACAACGGTGCGCAACCGTCTGGTTCATTTCAATAAAGTCAAGGAGCAAAAACCCGAAATGGTGATCGGCATCCTGGGATGTATGGCTGAGCGCCTCAAAGGCCAGCTACTGGAAGAAGAAAAAATCGTGGATATCGTGGTAGGCCCCGATGCCTACCGGGACCTGCCCAATCTGGTCTCCAAAGCTGAAGACGGGCAAAAAGGGATCAACACCTTTCTATCCAGAGAAGAAACCTATGCCGACATCAGCCCGGTACGGCTCAACTCTAATGGGGTGACTGCATTCATCTCCATCATGAGGGGCTGCGACAATATGTGCTCATTTTGCGTAGTGCCATTCACCAGGGGTCGGGAAAGAAGTCGTGACCCCTACTCTATCGTATCCGAAGCCCAGGACTTGTTTGACAATGGATATAGGGAGGTGACCCTGCTGGGGCAAAATGTAGACTCTTACAAATGGTCACCTGAAGAAAACAATAAGGCCCGGCTCGAAAAGCAGGAGGCTTCAAAAATTATCAATTTTGCCAACCTTCTGGAAATGGTGGCTCAGGTAGCCCCGGAGTTGCGGGTGCGGTTTTCGACCTCACACCCCAAAGACATCACTGATGAAGTGCTGCATACCATTAAACAGTATCCCAATATTTGTAATTACATCCACCTCCCCGCCCAAAGCGGCAATACGCGGGTGCTGGAGCTGATGAACAGGACCTATTCCCGGGAGTGGTACATCAACAGGGTCGATGCCATCCGGGATTTTCTGGGCGAGGATTGCGGCATATCCTCAGATATGATCGCCGGATTCTGCACTGAGACTGAAGAAGAGCATCAGGACACTTTGTCTCTGATGGATTACGTGCATTATGACTTCAGTTATATGTTTATGTACTCCGAGCGCCCAGGTACCCTGGCTGCCAAAAAATACGCAGATGATATTCCCCTGGAGGTCAAAAAAAGACGGCTGGCAGAGATCATTGCCCTCCAGCAGCAAATCTCCCTACGGCGCAATCAGCGTGATATTGGAAAGACATTTGAGGTGCTGGTAGAAGGGTATTCGAAGCGATCTGAGGCATTCCTGCAAGGGCGGAATTCTGCCAATAAGGTCATTATATTTCCTAAAGGAAACCATAAAAAAGGCACATACGTGAATGTTAAGGTAGCCGATTGCACTTCGGCCACCCTTACCGGTACGGTAGCTTAGATGAAAAATTATTTAAGATGAGTTTGAAGCCTATACTGCTGGATCAGTCCGGTATACAAAGTTTAAAGCAACGGTTTGGGATCATTGGCAACTCCCCCCTGCTCAACCATGCCCTGAAGGTAGCTGCCCAGGTGGCCCCGACCGACATGACCGTATTGATCACCGGTGAGAGCGGTAGCGGTAAAGAGTCTTTTTCTAAGATCA
>JBGTCD010000145.1:0-52247 GCA_041749015.1 Cyclobacteriaceae bacterium | reverse complement strand
CCTCCAGGTAGGCCGATATTTTGGCCTTGTTTTGGTAAGACTGCTGTGGCTTAAGGGTTACAGTAATATTTTTTCGCAAAGGGTAAATACCCTTGCTTATGGTAAATATCTCTCTGCTGGTTTCATCATTGACTTCATAGGCAGTTCTTAGATACAAGGTGTCAAATAGGGATTTGGCAGGAAAATAAACATCCATTTCATGGCTGTAAAACCTGTATGGAATTTCTGGTGGCACCATAGCCTTGAAATTTACCGGTAGGGCCACACCACATACCCATGCAGAATCGGGCAGTCCTTTGCGAAGATCCCAAAGAAATACACGAGTGCCGTCCTTATAGGTATAGGAGGAGTAGAGAACGGATGATTTACTCTGTAAAAACAATGTGGATAACGAATCTTCCCCCCTTTCAGAGAAAAGAATCAGGGTATTGTCTATTACCTCATAGTTTTCCTTAAATAATGAGGATTGCCTGGAAATGGGCTCCGGGCTTTTGCCTTCCAGCGTAAATTCCAGCAATGAAGCATTGCCGTAGGAATCCCACATCTGCACGGTGACATGATGCAAACAGGGCTCTTTGATGTTAATGCGGCCATTAGCACTATTGGTATTATAGAAACTCAGGTCATTGCCATAGTCCACATAAAGCTTCTGGTACCGAGTGCCGGTGATTTGTTTGACCTCATAGTTCATATGGGCCAGAATGTTCCTTTGCTCATTGAATGAAAAGGTAGAAATTTCCTTAGTGAATATAGGGTCCCCATCGATGGTCACTTCCACCTGATTAATCCCGCATTTAAAATTAGTGCCGTCCATCCGGTCATAAGCAAACATTTCCAATCCAATGAGGCCCCATACCGGGATGGGTTTGTCTATGGTGTAGCGCCCATTGCTAATCCTGCGCACCCTGTACGTTTGCCGTCCAAACATATGTTCAACCCTGGAATCCATGTTTAGGGTTTTGACTGCTACCTGCTCCACCACAGGTGGGGTTTGGTCCTTTACTTCCTTAAAACCATAAGAAAGTGGATTCAGCAGGTTGTGGTTTTTATCGCGCAAATCGAAATGCAGGTGGGGCCCACCGGATGAGCCGCTATTACCCGAATAAGCTATGGTGTCACCCTGCTTTACCTTGAAACTGTTGACATCAGGAAAGAGATTGATTTCAAAAGTCTCCTGCTTGTATTGTTCCTGAAGTACATAATCCTTTACCGACCCGTGAAACGATTCTAAATGCGCATAAACCGTATAATGTCCGGTTTTGGGGTGGAACAAATACAAAGCATTCCCATACCCGCCAGTAGCCATGGAAGCCCTGACTATAAATCCATCTGCAACGGCCTGGATGGGTAATCCTGTGCGCCCTCCCGTCCGGATATCAATACCGGAGTGAAAGTGAGTAGCCCGCAGTTCCCCCATTGTGCCGGAAAGGGTATTGGTTTCACCCGGGAAAATTGGAAAGATATAGGGTCGCTCTATTGACTGGGCTGAAAGACCCAATGCTGCGGACAGTATAAAAAATACTAAACTACCTAACCTCAAAATCCAACATCTTTTCATTTTCTATGTATGCAGCAAGTTTGTTACCAGATGTAACAGGCCCTACACCCTCTGGAGTTCCTGTGTAAATAAGATCCCCCTTCTTTAACGTAAAGAACCCTGATAAATATGCAATAATATAATTGAAATCAAAAAGCATCATTTTGGTATTACCTTTTTGCCTGACAGCACCATCTATTTCCAGTCTGAAGTTCAGATTTTTGAGGTCAGGGTACTTGGTTACAGGCACCAGTTCAGAGATGGGGGCCGAACCGTCAAAGCCCTTGGCAATATCCCAGGGCAATCCTTTTTCTTTGACCTGGGTTTGCAGGTCTCGTGCTGTGAAGTCGATACCAATCCCGATCTGGTCAAAATACTTATGGGCAAATTCCTGCTCAATACTTTTTCCGTTTTTGCATATTCTGAGTACGATCTCTACTTCATAATGGATTTCATTGGAGAACGCCGGAAGGTAAAAGGGCTGATTTTTGCGCAATAAAGCCGTGTCTGGTTTAGAAAATATAACAGGACTATCAGGCCTTTCATTTTTTAATTCTTCAATATGGGCTGCATAGTTTCTGCCGATTGCAAATATCCTCATGTCAAAAATTTATTTATTTATTTTTCGTTCGTAAATTTACGTTAAAGAAAAAATCTAGAACTTAAAACTAATCTCAATGATATCCCGCACCTTAATCCTCCTTGTAGCATTTTTAATCTTTGATTGTGCTACCGTGCCTGTATCTGGCAGGCGGCAATTCAGTTTGGTCCCCAATTCTCAGTTGCTCCCTATGGCCGAAGACCAATACCGACAAATGATGAGCGAAAGTAAGTTATCCAACAATCAGCAGCAAGTGCAAATGGTAAAAAGGGTTGGCACCAGGATACAAAAGGCTGTGGAGGAATATATGGCGGCCAATAATGCGGCTGACCAACTCGCGGGATTTACCTGGGAGTTTAATCTCATAGAAGAAGATATTATTAATGCATGGTGTATGCCCGGCGGAAAAGTAGCCTTTTACACGGGGATTTTGCCGGTATGTAAAGATGAACAAGGGGTAGCGGTGGTCATGGGGCATGAAGTAGCCCATGCAGTAGCTAATCATGGTCGTGAAAGAATGAGCCAGGGACTGGTGCAACATTTTGGTATGAGCACGATATCAGGAGCCATGGGTCAGGATCCTTCTTTGGCTCAGAACGTTCTGCTTCAGTCTGTTGGGGTTACCACACAACTTGGTATTTTAAAATTTACAAGAACCCACGAATCTGAAGCCGATGAACTAGGCCTTATTTTTATGGCTATGGCCGGATATCACCCTAAAGCAGCGCCGGAATTTTGGCAACGCATGGCCACAGTCGGCGGGGGTGGTGCACCACCGGAATTTTTATCTACCCACCCATCCCATGACCGGAGGATTGCAGACCTCAATGCCCTGATTCCAAAAGCAATGGAGTATTATAAAGAGGCCAAATAACACCTAAATAAGTGAAATTATGCTTTTTAGAAATTCAATTTGTTTAATATTAATCTTTTGGTTTTGTATTTCTCAAAACAATGCCCAAATTATCAACATCTATCATCCCGATAGTATAAGGCCATTGAATTTACTGGAAAAGAATGACTTAGAATTTGATTCAAAAACCCTTAAGGACTTTTATTTAAATAATTTGATGATTCAAAAATCCGAGTCGAATTATAATACTAATTTGAATTTTGATTATTTGAAAGATTTTAAATTCAAAAGTTATAACATGAGGGAATACTATATTTTTCATAGACTAAACTCTACACCGGCTATTTTAAGAGATAATTATCCTTTACCACCTTATGTTGATTATCAAAAAATAGAAGTAATAAAAAGAAAAGAATAAAATGGCATTTATATAGTCTATCGAGGGATAAGACCTAAATTTAAACTTAAAATCTTCCTCTCTTTGTGACTTCTTCAACCCAAGATGTTAATGCTCCTTCAAAAAGATCAGAGCTCCTTATTTGTCTGATTGTTTCCACCACTGCCAACCAAAAGTAATAACGTCCAAATTATTTAATGCATATGGTTGTTGATGTAGAACCAAAAAAAATGTCCGGTATGACAGGAGAAAAGAAATGCCCGGAATGCGGGAAATGGTCTGGTTGGCAACAAAAGCTTGATGATAAATGTGAGCACTGTGGAGCCCTTTTAAGCCCAGGAGATAAAAAGCGCCAGGAGAATATAGCCCAGCAACAAAAGGAAAATCAGGAAAACTGGATTTTTTACATTCAGGATGATGACCCAGGATGGAAAAAAACCCTTAAAAAAACAGGGAATTTTATTCATTATGTATTGATGGCCATCATCGGTTTCTTTGCCTGGCTCATCGCCGCAATTCCAGGATAAACTGCACCGTACCATGAAACATCCAGCCCAGCTTTTACGCAACCCGATCTTTGTTGTTTCCTGCCTCCTTTTTTGGATCAATCTGATTTTGGAAAAGGGATTTAACATCTTCATCCCCTGGGTGAACAGCTACCTTGATGACCTCCTTTGTATGCCGGTTTTGCTTACCCTAAGTTTATTTTTATTGAATATGGCCTATCGCACCCTATTTGTCTGGGGTTTTAAGCCCTGGTATATAGTTTTGGCGGTCATCCAGATATCCATAATTTTTGAAATAATCCTGCCGGCCATCAGCGCCACTTATATCAGCGATCCCTGGGATGTATTGGCCTATGCAACCGGAGCCTGGGTACACTACCAATGGATCAATCCTGAAGCAAGACTGGTAATGGTGGCCGAAAAAGGATGAGGGTCTGATTCGAAAATTATTTGATGGATTAATTTGGAGATGGGTTTTGGGGGTTTAGATAAGGACACCTCTTCTATTACACGCATTAGGGGTTTCAGGCACAAGCGTGATGCTTGCGCCTGCCAGTAGCCACGCACTGCTGTGCGTGGCTCCTAATCGAAAAAACCAACTTTTCAATCCCCTGCCAGAGGAAGGTAAGTTGACCGAGCGAACCACCTTATTTTACCCGTCATTCCTGACGGAGCGAAGCGTAGATCAGGAATCTTTAACTTTAGTATACGATTCCAAATCAGGAGATTCCGGATATTTCCTTCCTCTTGCCCCTTTGGAGCACCGCTCCATGAAATTCCGGAATAACGAAAAAGTTGGGTTAGCGTTACTGTTTGAGTTAGAGTTTTTCACAGCCAAAAGCCAATCGCCAACAGCCATCTACCCCCTGGTATTAAGCATGCTCAGGCGGATCTCAGCAAGTTTCTTTTTGGTATCGAGAGGGAAGTCATTGTTGATGATCCAGTCGTAGTAGGAGGGTTCTTTTTGCAGGATTTCCTTGACTGGCTTCATCCGGTGCTTGCCAAAATTAAATACCGGTTCACCTTCGTGATACACCATCCGCCCTGCCAGGTCGATCATGTCCTGGTTCAGGGCATCGTGAAGCGCATCAATATCTTTGGTGATGGTGCCCATGGGAGTACCCCTAAGGTCGGATAAAGGTTGCCCTTCATATTGTTGCATCTGCACTTTAAATACCTCCAGGGTCGCATCCGTATCCGCCATGGCGGAATGGGCATCTTTGAGCTCCTGCCCGCAGTAAAACTTGTAAGCTGCTGCCAAAGTGCGTTTTTCCATTAGGTGGAAGATCTTCTGGGCATCAATGAGCTTGCGCTTGCTAATGTCAAATTCTATATCAGCACGAAGGAATTCCTCCACAATCATCGGCAGGTCAAACTTCAGGATATTGAATCCGGCGAGGTCGGCACCATCCAGAAAATCCTGAATCTCTTTAGCGCATTCTTTGAAGGTGGGGGCATTCTTTACATCCGCATCGGTAATGCCGTGCACCCGGGTAGACTCTTCAGAAATGGGGATGGTAGGGTTCAGCCGTTTCAGGTACCTGTCGATGGACTCATCAGGCATTACCTTTGCGATGGCGATTTCTACGATCCGGTCTTGCGGTACATTCGTGCCTGTGGTTTCCAGATCAAAGAATGCCAAAGGTTTTTTTAGTTGAAGGCTCATATGCTTTTTAATATATCAGCCGAAAGTGCTTCCATGTCCAGCTTTTGAAAATTTCCGGAAGTCATCAATAGCAGGTTTTTATGCTTCCAATTTTGATTTCGGAGGAAATGCTCTAGGTTTTCTCTTTCGGTAAAAACCTTGATAAGTGATTGCCCAAAGGCTTTTTTGATATCATCCAGTGGTATAGGTGTCATTTTTTTCTGCGCTACTGCCTCAGGATTGTAGAAAACTACGGCCATATTGGCCGGCTTCATAGTACCTTCGTACTGATTGATGAACTCTGGGTTAAGGCTGCTGAAGGTGTGCAGCTCCAAACAGGCCAACAGCTCGCGGTTAGGATACTGTTCACGCATGGCCCTGACGGTGGCCTGCACCTTGGATGGGGCATGGGCATAATCTTTGTAAATGGCAGATATGGAATTTTCAGCAAACAGTTCAAGCCTTTGGGAGGCCCCTTCAAAGGAGGGAATGGCTTGGAAAAACATTTCTTCAGAGACCCCAAGACGCTTCAATACCTCTTTTGCAGCACTGATATTCTGCATATTATGCTTTCCAAACACCTTGATCTGGATCAGCTCATTTTTAAACTGCAGGCAGGGCGTGCCGTCTTCAATCGTAAAGGGGTGGGTTTTGTAGGGGATGGCCAAAACATCCTCCCGCTCTTTATTGCCAATGATTGAGGCCAGAGGATCTTCATCACAAAATACAAGACAGCCTGCTTTGGGCGTAGCATCCGCAAAGAAATCAAATTGCTTTACATAATCATCCTCGGTGGGAAACACATTGATATGATCCCAGCTTATCCCACTAATCAGTCCGATATGATGTTTATATTTTAAAAATTTTGGGGTAGGGTCGATGGCCGAACAAAGGTATTCATCGCCTTCAATAATGATCACCGGGGCATCGGAGAGTTTGACCCTTGTATCAAGTCCGGGCACATTAGCTCCAATGACAAAATCAAATTCCCTGTGAAAATAATTAAGCACATGGATGATCATCGCTGTAATAGTGGTCTTGCCATGGCTGCCGGAGACCACTACCCGTTGCTTATTTTCAGAGAGTAAAGTAATGAACTCAGGAAAGGAATAAATGGGAATGCCCAATTCCTGAGCCTTTAATAACTCAGGATTATCAGCACGGGCATGCATCCCCAGAATCACCGCATCCAGATCCTTACTGATTTTTTCTGGAAACCACCCTGGTACTTTTGGTAGTAAGCCGGCATTATCAAGAAGGGTTTTGGAAGGCTCAAAAATATCATCATCCGAGCCACTCACCTGTGAGCCCATATTTTTGAGGGTAATGGCAAGACTGTGCATGACACTGCCTCCGATTGCTATAAAATGGCTTCTTTTGGGTAATGGTTTCATATGAAATTTTAATTAACTCAAAATTAGAATAAATTTCTAAACTGCTGCAATTATTATCCTGACCCTAATGTTAGTAAAAATGTGGATAAGTTTATAATTTGTGGATAAGCCATCGATTTTCCCACAAGAATGATTCATTATCAGCAGTTATCAGAAATCATTTTGTGGATGGAGGGAAATTTTTTATATATAAAATATTGATTTACAGTATTTTGAATCCAACAAGGTCAATCCCGTTCCGGGATATGCACAATGCATGAGGCCAATTGTTGAAGGTAAATATTATGATTAGGTTTGTTTTTAGGTTTTGCCAAAATACAACCAACAACCACACTAAACTACACGAATGGAGGAAAGCAGGCAATCGACTATGCAACTTGGATTAAAACCCAGAAAGCTTGCAATTAGAGACATTAATGAATCATTAGGTAAATTACCACCCCAAGCCCTGGATCTTGAAGAGTCCGTTCTGGGGGCATTAATGCTCGAAAAGGATGCCCTCACCACCGTTATTGATATCCTTAAGCCCGGTAGCTTCTACCAGGAATCCCATCAGGAGATTTACAGTGCCATAGTCGATCTTTTTAATAACTCTGAGCCCGTAGACATGCGCACCGTGGTGAGCCAGCTCCGGAAAAACGGAAAGCTGGAATTTGCCGGTGGTGCTTATTACATTGCAGAGCTCACGAATAAGGTCAGTTCTGCGGCCAATATCGAGTTTCACGCCAGGGTGGTGTCAGAAATGGCCATTAAAAGGGCCCTGATTCAGGTGGCTTCTGAAATTCACCATGATGCCTATGAGGATACGACCGATGTGTTCCAGCTTCTGGATAAAACACAAAAGTCCCTTTTCGAGATTGCCGAATCCAATATCCGCAAGAACTACGATAATATGCGATCCCTTATGGGTAAAGCCATCAAAGAGATCGAAACCCGCAAAGATCATAAGGACGGTCTCACGGGAGTGCCTACAGGCTTAACGTATCTGGACCGAGTGACTTCAGGGTGGCAAAAATCTGATTTGGTCATCCTGGCTGCAAGGCCCGGTATGGGTAAAACAGCCTTCGCACTGACAATTTTAAGGAATGCTGCGGTGGATTTTAATCTTCCGGTAGCCATATTTTCTCTGGAGATGTCTTCCATCCAGTTGGTCAGCAGGCTGATCTCAGCTGAGGCCGAACTGGAAAGCAGTAAGATCAGAAAGGGCAACCTGGCCGGCCATGAATGGGAACAACTCGTCAACAAAACCAGTAAGCTGGCTGATGCGCCTATTTTTATCGATGATACTCCGGCACTTTCTATTTTGGAGCTACGCGCCAAATGTAGAAGATTAAAATCCCAGCACGATGTACAATTGATAATTGTGGATTACCTGCAACTCATGTCGGGCGAATCTCATAAGGGTGGGGGTAACAGGGAGCAGGAGATTGCCTCCATTTCACGAGCACTGAAAGGGATTGCCAAGGAGCTTTCGGTTCCGGTAATAGCATTATCACAGTTGAGTAGGGCCGTTGAGACAAGGGGCGGCAATAAAAAACCCCAGCTATCGGATTTAAGGGAGTCAGGCTCTATAGAGCAGGACGCGGATATGGTTATCTTCCTTTACAGGCCTGATTACTACAAGTTAGATCAGGATGAGTCTGGGATGTCTACCCATGGATTGGCAGAGGTGATCATTGCAAAACACCGAAATGGTGCCCTAGAAAACGTCAATGTTAAGTTTATTGACCGGTTTACTAAATTTGAGGATGCCCCTGCGGGTAGTATAGGTGAGGATAATTTTGGGTTTGCTTCCCAGAATACCATAATACGCCAAAGTCGGATCAATGACCCTTTTGATGATGCCCCGCCACCTTCGGTTGACCCGGGCACTGAAGAGCCCCCTTTCTAAACCTTTCCATTTAAGTATTGGGTTTTGCCGAAAAATCAATAATTTAACAGGCAATACTGGCAGCCCAAATGGGACATGTCTTAGAACCAATTCTTATGAAAGCATTCAAACTAATTACAATGGGCCATGCAGCCCAGGTTGATATCCCAAGACCTAAGCCTGCTCCAGGACAGGTATTGGTAAAAATCAAAGCCGTATCCCTCAACAGAAGAGAGCAGTGGATCAGAGATGGTTTGTACCCCAATATCAAAACCAATGTGATTCTGGGTTCTGATGGATGTGGTACCGTGACAGCTGCCAATGGAAAGATAGCAGAAAAATGGATAGGCAAAGAAGTCATCATCAACCCTAACATTAATTGGGGCAGTAATCCTGAGGTGCAGTCTCGTGAGTATGAAATTTTGGGGATGCCTAAGGATGGTACCTTTGCAGAGTTTGTGGCGGTAGATGCCGACCGGCTCGTAGAAAAACCTAAGACTCTTACGGCCGGAGAGGCGGCCGCATTACCACTCAGTGCATTGACTGCCTACCGGGCATTATTTAATAAGGGCAAATTAAAAAAAGGAGAAAAGGTATTGATCTCAGGTGTAGGAGGAGGGGTGGCCCAGTTTGCCTTTCAGTTTGCAATGGCTGCTGGCGCTGAGGTATATGTTTCTTCCAGCCAGGACCACAAATTAAAGCAGGCTATAGCCATGGGTGCTAAGATGGGATTTAACTATAAAAAAAAGGATTGGTCCAAAGAATTATGGCGGACCAAAGGGGGCTTTGACCTGGTCATTGATAGTGCAGGAGGCGACCAGATTAATAGTTTCATTAAGATGTTGCAACCAGCCGGCAGGATCGTTTTTTATGGAGCTACCAATGGGCTTCCAGGAAGCCTGGATTTATACAGAATGTTCTGGAATCAAATCACCTTACAGGGCAGTACCATGGGCAACGATCAAGAGTTTGCAGCCATGATAAAATTTGTAGCCAGTCAAAAAATTAAACCTTTGATAGATTCCGAAAGACCCTTCTACAAAATCTCTGACGGCCTTGATGATATGGTGGAAGGAAAGAAAATGGGAAAACTGGTTTTTACCTTATAAATAACTTTAATTACCTATCATAACTACCTGATTAAAAACAATCTATAATTTTAAATACTAAAAATATTAGTAGCAATAATCGGTCCTTCTAGCAAAAATTCGAACCAAATATCGACCGTTGATAATACTTTTGAATGGAATATTTATTCTTCCATTTATCTTCGGATATCTTAAAACCATTGATCCATGCGTCACTTCATATTAGTAATATCAGGACTCCTTTTGGGGCTGGTGGGCTTCGCTCAAAACGACTACCATAACGCCAGCCAACTAGAGCAGGAGTTGAATAAAATTGCCAATTCTAACCGCAGTATTTTCTCACTCAAAACTCTGGCGACCACTGTCGGTGGTAAAAAAATATTGGTGCTCGAAGCAGGCATCGGTGATCGTGATAACAAGCCTGCTATAGCACTGGTCGGAGGGGTGGAAGGGGCCCATCTTTTAAGTCAGGAATTAGCCCTTGGATTTGCAAAAGGATTGCAGGCCGGCATGGGTATGGACAGTATAAAAAGCATTTTGAATAAGGTAACTTTTTACTTCCTTCCACAGATGAGTCCCGATGCGGCTACCCAGTATCATGCCCGGCTCCGGTATGAGCGCAGCGGTAATGCCAACCCTTCTGATCTCGACCGGGATGGCCGCGTAGGTGAAGATCCTTTTGAAGACCTGAACAAGGATGGGCTGATTACTCAACTACGGATTGAGAGTCCATCAGGTAAGTGGAGAGTCCATCCCGATGACAGCAGGCTGATGGTGCTTGCTGATGCCAGCAAAGGTGAGCGGGGCACGCACCATGTGTATTCCGAGGGTTATGATAATGATAGGGACGGTCAATACAATGAGGATGGGGAAGAAGGGGTAATTTTAAATAAAAACTTCACCTTTCAATATCCTGCATTCACGCCCGGTGCGGGTGAACATTCTGTATCGGAAGTAGAAACCAGGGCCATTGCTGATTATTTATTTGACCGCTGGAATGTCCATACGGTGGTGATTTTCGGCCCCTCCGACAATCTGGTGAACCCCTGGTCCTATAATTCCCAGAAGGCCGGGAAACGCATTATTGAAAGTGTCATGGAGGCTGATGAAAAGGATCAAAGCTTTGTGGCCTCACAATATAAAAAGATCATCGATCCGCAGGGAGCGGGGAAAGGCCATTTTCAGGCAGGAGGTTTTGCAGAGTGGGCTTATTTCCATTATACCAGATATAGTCTCAGCACACCGGGATGGTGGATACCGCCTGTTCCTGAAGAGGGAGCGGACGAACCCGGGAAAAAGAAAAAGCATGAAAATGAAACCATGGCCTTTGTTCAATGGGCCGAACATGCTGGGCTGGAGGATTATTTTGTACCGTGGACCCCGGTGGATCATCCGGAGTTTAAAGATCAAAAGGCAGAAGTAGGCGGGATCAAGCCGTTTTTGACTACTAATCCCCCTTACATTTTGGTAGAGGAGATTGTCAATAAGCACAATGCTTTCCTGATTTCCCTTGCGGAAATGATGCCGGCACTGGAATGGGTCAATATCAAAACAGAAAAAGCTGGTAAGCTGACCAGGGTGACAGCAGAATTGGTCAATCATGGGCAGGTACCCACCAATTCCGAGCTTGGAGAACGGTCCAAATGGCTGAAAAAAATTAAAGTTTCTATCAAAACAGAAAAAGGTCAGGAATTGGTCTCCGGAAGGACCGTAGAACTGGTGGACCGGATCGGAGCCGGTGGCTCAGTCACCCACTCCTGGCTGGTGAATGGGAAAGGAAAGGTCACCTTAGAAGGAGGTGCGCCCCATACCGGTATAGCCACCACAGTAATCGAATTAAAATAAGGTATTATGAACAACCCTAAATTAATTATCATCATCTTTTTGGTTTTAGGAAGCGCTATGGCGCTTGCCCAAACCAAAGATCAGATATTTCAGGCCATTGGCACTCCTGCCCATCCTAGGGTAGAGGTGATTTGGAACCGGTACTATACCTACGACGGGGTCACGGAAATTTGTAAAAAGCTAGCTGCAGCACATCCCAACCTCATCAAACTGGAATCCATCGGAAAGTCTTACCTGGGCAAAGAGATTTGGTTGCTTACGGTGACCAACCACCGGAATAAAAACCACAAAGAGAAGCCGGGGTTTTACATTGATGGTAATATCCACGCTAATGAACTTCAGGGCACTGAGTTTTCACTCTACACCGCCTGGTATCTCGCGGAGTCTTATGGTAGTAATGATTTTATTTCTGAATTGATGGATGATAAGGTCTTCTACATTGCCCCCACCATCAATCCCGACGGCAGGGATTCCTACATTAAAAACCCTCATACTGCCCATTCGCCACGGTCAGGACTGGTACCCTTTGATGATGATCGTGATGGCCTGGTGGATGAGGATCAGTTTGATGATCTTGATGGCAATGGCCACATCACCATGATGAGACGAAAGACCCCCACCGGCAGATACAAGCTTGACCCTGATGATCCCCGGAGACTGATCCCAGCCAAAGCACACGAAGAGGGGTCTTATGAACTCCTGGGCTGGGAAGGCATCGACCGGGATGGCGATGGCATGGTAAATGAAGACCGGGAAGGCTACTATGATCCTAACCGTGACTGGGGGTGGAATTGGCAACCCGGTCATGTGCAGGGGGGCGCTTATAAATACCCCTTCTCCCTGTCCGAAAATCGTGCTGTACGGGATTTTGTGATGGCACACCCCAACATTGCAGGGGCACAAAGTTACCATAACGTAGGCGGCATGCTGCTGAGAGGCCCGGGGGCAGAGGAGGATCGGGAAACCTATGATCGAAATGATATACTAGTCTATGATGCCATCGGCAAAAAGGGAGAGGATATAATTCCTGGTTACCGGTACCTGGTGGTTTACAAAGACCTTTATTCTGTTTTTGGTGGGGAATTAGACTGGTTCTATGGTGGGAGGGGCATCTACACCTTCACCAATGAGTTATTTGCCAGTTACATGTATTTTAATGACAAAAATGCAACTCAGGCTGATGCCTACAGATTCGATAAAGACCTACTATTTGAAGATGCCTTTGTTCCTTGGAAAGAATTTGAACATCCACAATTTGGGCTCATTGAAATAGGCGGCTTCAAAAAGAATTTTACTAGAAACAACCCTGGATTTCTCCTTGAGTCTGATGCGCATCGCAACATGGCCTTCACCATATTTCATGCTTACCACATGCCTAAGATTGAGGTGCAAAGCGTACAGGAACGCAAATTGGACGGTGGGCTGCGTGAGATCACCGCTACGATCGTCAACAGGCGCATGATCCCGACTCATGCCAGCCATGATCTGAAAAACAAAATAGAAAGGCCTGACTATGTGATCCTTGAAGGCGCTGAAGTGCAGGCCGGCCTGGTGGTAGAAAACAGGGATATGAATATCGTGAAGGAGCAGCTATTTGAGCCGCATAAAATTGAGGTGGCAAACATCCCCGGCATGGGTAAGGTGGTAGTGCGCTGGATCGTTAGCGGCAGCAAAAACTATAGCATTAAGGTAGATAGCGCCAAAGGCGGCACGGTGACCTGGTCATCTAAATAACCTTACAGGTCCAGGTCCATTTTCCAGGCATTATAAGTGCTTTTGAGCTCCTTGAGTGCATGATGGTCACCTGAAGCGGTGGCCAGAGCCATCCCTTTTTGGTAAATTTCTTCAGCTTTTGGCGTGTACCCTCTTTCGGCGAAAAATCCCGCTGCATGGTAATAGGTGGGCAGATAATCCGGAAACTGCTTCAGGAGTTGATCAAATGTTTCCCCGGCTTTTTCAGGAGCATCTTCCTTATACTCAAGGGCCAATGCATAATACAGGAAGGGATCTTCAGGATCATCTTCGATAAATTTAAGCAATTGATAAGCCCTCTCAGAATTCATAGTCTTGAGGTTTTTATTTGCTTCAATATTAACTAACTTCACGGCAAAATTAACCGGGGTTGGGATATTTTACCCAAAACAGGTGTTAAATTATTGTCAGGCATGTGCCTGATGTCCTTTTTTTTTCGAAGATTAATACAGAATAGCGATTTATGAAGATTTTAGTTTGCATTACCCACGTCCCGGACACCACTTCCAGGATTGCCTTTACTGATAACAATACCAAATTTGATACTAATGGAGTTCAGTTCATCATCGGACCTTATGATGACTATGCTCTTGCCCGCGCAGTAGAGCTCAAAGAGGCTCAGGGTGGATCAGTTACCGTACTGAATGTCGGCGGTGCCGAAACGGAGCCCACCATCAGAAAAGCCCTTGCTATAGGGGCTGATGATGCCATAAGAGTGAATGCCGATCCGGTAGATTCCCTTTTTGTGGCCCGTCAAATTGCTGCTGTAGCTGAAGGCAAAGGGTATGACCTCATCCTCATGGGCAGAGAGTCGATCGACTTTAATGGTGGCATGGTGCACGGCATGGTTGGTGAAATTCTCGGTATCCCTGCGCTTTCACCTGTAATGCAATTGGATGTCGATGGCGGTAAGGCCAAAATAGCCAGGGAGATTGAAGGGGGTAAGGAATATTTGGAATTGGATATGCCCTTCGTGGCCGGTTGCCAGGAGCCTATCGCCGAATGGAAAATCCCCAATATGCGCGGCATCATGTCGGCAAGAACCAAGCCGCTTGAGGTAGTAGAACCAGCCTCTGATGAAAAAGGCACTCAACTTAAAGGTTTTGAACTGCCCCCTCCGAAGGGTGAAATTAAAATGTTTGAGCCTGATCAGGTAGAAGAACTGGTGAAAGCCCTGAAAAACGAGGCTAAGGTGCTTTAAGAAGAATTGTAGATTTTAAATTAGATAAAGAAAATG
Organism: Cyclobacteriaceae bacterium; assembly: GCA_041749015.1. GTDB lineage: Bacteria > Bacteroidota > Bacteroidia > Cytophagales > Cyclobacteriaceae > JBGTCD01. The sequence goes on along the minus strand of JBGTCD010000145.1, from coordinate 37,522 downwards.
AACATATTGGTATTTGTAGAAAGCGACGAGGGTAAAATAAAAAAATCATCCCAGGAGGCTGTGGCCTTTGGCGCAGCGATGGGTGGCACTGTGACCGCCATTGCTTTAGGCAGTATAGAATCTGCTGAGCTGGAGAACCTAGGTAGATTTGGTGCGACAAAGGTATTGCATGCCAGTGATGATCGTTTGAGCCAGGGAGTGATCAAGGCTTATACCTCGGTGATTGCACAAGCCATGGAAAAAATCGGAGCAGATGTTCTTGTATTGGCCAATTCATCTTTGGGCAACCCCGTTTCTGCTCATATATCTGTGAAACTGGATGCCAGCCTGGTTTCCAATGTTACCGAATTGCCTGATACCTCTGGTGGCGCGTTTACTGTGAAAAGGAGTATTTATACAGGCAAGGCCTTTGCCAATGTAACCCTCGGGAAGGATAAGAAAATTCTGGCCATCAAGAAAAACGCCATCGATATTAAAGAAACCGATGGAAAAGCCACTGTTGAAAAATTTGACGCTACGCTCTCGGATGCTGATTTCAATGTGAAAATCACAAAAACTGACAAAGCAGAAGGTGATGTATTATTGCCTGAGGCCGAAATTGTGGTCTCCGGAGGCCGCGGCATGAAGGGTCCTGAAAATTGGAACATTATCGAAGATTTAGCCAAAGCACTGGGTGCTGCAACAGGATGCAGCAAGCCCGTTTCGGATATGGATTGGAGGCCTCACCATGAGCATGTCGGACAGACCGGTGTGAAGGTCAGTCCCCAACTTTATGTAGCCGTAGGGATATCTGGAGCCATCCAGCACCTTGCAGGTGTCAATTCATCTAAATATATTGTGGTCATAAATAAAGATCCGGAGGCACCATTTTTCAAAGCAGCTGATTATGGGGTGGTAGGTGACGCCTTTGAGGTAGTACCTAAATTAACGGAAGCAATAAAAGCTACAAAGTAGATCTGTGAGTAAAATTAAACTTGAAATACTAGGCCTTTCTTCCAGCCAATCCCAATCCGGCTCTTTTGCTCTGGTGCTTGGAGAAGCTGATGGCAACCGGCGATTGCCCATCATAATAGGCATGTTTGAGGCCCAGGCCATTGCGATAGAGATAGAAAAAATCATTCCTAACAGGCCCATGACCCATGATTTATTCAAATCCTTTGCGCATCATTTTAAATTTACGGTGGAGGAGATCGTGATCTCAGCACTGAAGGAAGGGGTGTTTTTTGCCAAAATAGTCTGTAATGACGGGATCAATACCCTGGAGGTAGATGCCCGGCCCTCCGATGCCATAGCCATTGGCCTTCGGTTTGATGCCCCGATCTATACCTTTGAAAACATCCTTGCTGAAGCAGGTATTGTGCTGACCGACGAAACCGATGAAGACGTCTCTGAGATTAAATCACAGATGGAACCTGCCAGGAAAGAGACCCCGGCTTCTAAATCTGAAGACTTTAAAAATCTTAGCGTGGATAAGCTGAAGGAGATACTTAATCAGGCTATCGAAAAAGAAGACTATGAGCGGGCTGCCAAGATAAGAGACGAATTAAGCCGTAGAAATTAACCTTGTAGGACTTAAGACCGGATGGCGGAAAACATTTTAAGAGGGGTGTTTGGATTGGCAGTGCTGATAGGCATTGCCTTCGTTTTTTCAGGCAGGCGAAAAACCATCGACTGGAAACTGGTAGGCATAGGCATTCTGATGCAGGTGATTATCGGGTTGCTGATCTTCAAGGTCGATGTGGTACATGATGTGTTTTCCTATGTAGGTAATCTGTTTGTTAAGTTTCTGGGGTTTGCCCTCAAGGGAGGTGAATTTCTATACGGGGACCTGGCCCGAAACAGTGATGCTGATGGTACGGCAAGGCATAATCTGGGTTTTTTATTTGTATTTCAGGCCCTTCCTACGGTTATATTCTTTTCTTCGGTCACCGCAGGACTTTACTATCTAGGCATTCTTCAAAAGATCGTTTACGGCTTTGCATGGATAATGGCCAAGACCATGCGCCTTTCCGGTGCCGAGAGCCTTTCTGCTGCCGGGAATATCTTCCTGGGCCAGACGGAGGCTCCGTTACTAGTCAGGCCTTTTATCGCTAAAATGACCAAGTCGGAACTCATGTGCCTGATGACAGGAGGCATGGCCACCATTGCCGGCAGTGTGCTGGGTGCCTATGTAGCTTTCCTTGGAGGAGGCGACCCTGCTGAGCAGGCTCGTTTTGCTACTTACCTCCTGAGTGCCTCTATCATGAATGCACCGGCAGCCATCGTCATGGCCAAAATCGTGGTGCCTGAAAATGAGCCCGAAAAAATAGACCGCAATCTCAATGTATCCACCGATGCGATTGGGGTCAATGTCATTGATGCCCTGGCCAGAGGGGCTGCTGATGGCCTGAAACTGGCACTGAATATTGCAGGCATGCTGCTAGCCTTTATTGCCATTATCTACGCCACGAACTGGATTTTGGTGGATGGAATTGGCGAACTCACCGGTCTTAATACAGTGATAATAGAAAGCACCAATGGCACCTTCGATGGGCTCAGTCTGCAATATATTCTGGGTCAAATATTCAGAGTGCTTGCATTTTGTATGGGGGTCAACTGGGAGGAGTCCCTCATGGTAGGCTCCCTGTTGGGGCAGAAGACCGTCATCAATGAGTTTGTGGCCTATCTCGGCCTTGCGGAGGCGCAGGCAGGCCTGAGTCCTAAGTCTGTAGTCATTGCCACCTACGCCCTCTGCGGGTTTGCCAACTTCAGTTCTATCGCTATTCAGATTGGGGGCATAGGAGGCATGGCACCCGGCCGCCAGGGGGATTTGTCACGGCTCGGGCTCAGGGCTTTGCTCGCCGCTACCATTGCCACCATGATGACGGCCACCATTGCTGGGATGTTGTTTTATTAATTTTTTTTATTCCTGTTCCAACCTTTTATTTGATAATTTGGTCTAAGGAATAGAATTCCTTTGGAAGAGAAATTTAAATGGTATGAAGCTTAAATATTTATTAGTCTTTATTATTCTCTTAATATTACTTCCCTACAACAGGACACAGGGGCAGGTCTATTTTAATTTTGGATATAATTTTGGCTCCCTCAATGACCAAGAATATTTTCAAGAAATGCAAAAGGAGATGGGTTTTCAGTTCGGACTCTTCTATACTCATTCATTTGGAAGTAATAGAGAAAACAGGATGTATCTAGAAAACATATTTCAAATTAATAGTTTTAATGCAGGTTTGGGGAGTAACATCTCTCTAGCACAGTGGAATTTACTTTATTCAAGAGAAATCCTAGAAGATTTAAGTCTACTATCCGGATTTAGTTGGGGAAATATAAGGTCCTCAACGTTTTCCCATGTAGGGGTATTTGATAATAAAATTCCTTCCAGGTCTTATGGTCTAATTTTAGGTTTGCACTATAATTTTGGGGAATGGATAGGCTTATGGATGAGATATACTTATGGCTTAAATCCTTTAGTCAATTATTACCAAATCGGCAATTATGGGGACATAACTGAGGTCAGTATTGGACGATTGAGGTCCATAGGGATAGGATTGAATTTTAAATTACTTAAAATCCTTCCTAATGAATAAGGCTTTTATCATCCTATTAGTAGGTTCTATAATTTGGAGTTGTACGCCAGAATGCGTGGATTATGTTGATCCTTTTGATCCGGCTCTTCCAGCCTTTGGTTTTAACACTAATACTTATGGTGCCTTGATAAATAGCCGAGCTTTTACCAGTGGTTATCGCAGCTGTGAATGTTATGAAAATTGTATGAGATTCATAACAGTCACCTGGATTCCAGACAGCAATAGAATTGAACTAAGGATGCCTTTGATCAACAGGTCCGTTGATGCCTACCCGGATAATGAAGTGGAAATTATATTTCAATTTTACACTGAAAATGTGCGAGATATCTTTGATCTGGAAGGTAAAATATTTGATTTGAGTGAAGAAAATCACACCATAGAGATCCAATCAGGAAATCCATTATTTAATTCATGCAGTGAGGTTAATGGTAAATTTTCGTTTTTAAGTATCAAACCAAGAATTCAACCCGATAAGACTCAGTTAACCGGAACCTTTGGTTTTGACCTGAAAGGGCCCGACTGTGATGAGTTGGAGGTGTATCAGGGGAGATTCAATTTTATTTACAACGAAAATGAACCGGACTAAAAAACTGAGCATTGGTAAAATCATCAAACCAAATAGACTGATCCTTGTTGGTTTGATTTTCCTGTCTTTATCACATACTCAAGCTCAAATTTTTATCTCACCCGGATATAATTTAAATTTTTTAAGCGATGATGGCAGTATGGGTAAACTTGCCCCGGGGGTTGGTTTCCAACTCGGATTTACCTTTGCAGTCCCATTGAATCGAATTCAAGGCAATTATCTTTTTGTCGAATTTAGTCCGCAGAATTTAAGTTATATACAGGTTTTTCCAGACCAATCAATCCGATCAGTCTTATATGCCGAAAGTTTGAATTTAGGATATGGCCATCGATTGTCGGATTTGGTTTCTCTGGAAGGAGGTGCGCAGGTTATTTTTCCATATAATTTTAAAATTAATAGTTTTAGAGTTGATGATTATATTGCCAGAAATCATTTTTTCGCCCTGAATGCAGCGGTGAAAATTTATTTCTCAGGAAATTCCTGTATAAGGGTAAGATATCAACATGGGTTTGGACATATTTTCAAGGCTGAAAAAATTGGTGATTTTGGCGATATCGAAGAAATTGTTACCGGCCAATCAAGAGCTATTTCTTTAGAAGTACAATTCAGAGTATTTAAAATTTTTAAAAATGTGGACTAAGGGTGTGAAAACTGTTTTTGGTTTGGTTGTTTTAATTTTTCTCGTGAATTGTTATGATCCATTTAAACCCGACTTTTTTGATCCTAGGCTTCCAAAGTTAAGCGAAGAAAATACCAATTCCTGGGGAGCATTTATAAACGATCAGCCATATGTCAGATCTAGCTTCTGCGCTTCATTTTCTGGAATTTGCAATATTCCAAACTTTGCTTCGCTTTCTTATGATGAAGAATCAGAATGCATTGAGCTAATCCTTCCGTTTCAATTAGTGGCAGAAGACACTTTGGAAGTGGATTATATTCAAATTACCTTCAAATTGAAAACCCAGAATTTGGATAATTTCTATGCAATGCACCAGTTTCACCAAAAAACGATAGAGCTTACCGATTCAGTTAATTATGCTTTTGTTTCCTCACTTGATCCTGATTTTAACCCATGTTTGGAGATTAGGGAGGGAAAAATATTCTTCTGGAAAATTAATTTTGATCTTGAACCGGCCCATTTTTCTGGAACTTTTGGTTTTGTGCTGGATGGTCCTGATTGTGATAAAATGGAGGTTTTTAGTGGGAGATTCAACTTTACAGCTTCAGAATTTCATAATTAGTGAGGTGGGAGAGCCATCCTGGTCTTATCTTTGACTTTAGACCAAAGACTTTTTAATCCATGATCATTCCAAAAGCCCTAAGGCTGGAGACCACTTCCGAATATTATTTTTCAACCAAGCTACAAGAAGTACGAGCCATGGAATCTCGTGGCCATGACATCATCAATCTAGGCATCGGCAATCCGGATATGATGCCTTCTGCAGAAGCCATTAAGGCCCTAAGTGATGCTGCTGCCCAATCCGGAAACCATGGGTATCAGCCCTATCGCAGCATTCCTGAGCTTAGACATGGCATTTCGGCCTGGTATCAACGGGTATATGATGTGGCACTAAATCCTGATACCGAAATATTGCCGCTTATAGGTTCCAAGGAAGGCATCACGCATATTACCCTGGCCTTTGTTAATCCGGGGGATGTAGTGCTGGTGCCGGAGCTGGGATATCCTGCCTACAGGGCTGTCACCAATATGCTTGGGGGCTTGTCGCAGGAGTATCCTCTGGTGGCGACAGGCGGTTGGCAGCCGGATCTGGATTATTTGCGCCAGGCCGATCTCTCAAAAGTTAAGCTCATGTGGGTCAACTACCCCCATATGCCTACCGGCAGCCCTCCGGATCACAAGGTCCTGTCGGAGCTGATTGCTCTGGCCAGGCAAAAGGAGTTTCTACTCTGTATGGACAACCCCTATAGTCTGGTACTCAATGAGACCAAACCCCTAAGCTTGCTGAGCGTGCCAGGTGCAGATGCCGTAGCCTTGGAGCTCAACTCCATGAGCAAGTCCCACAATATGGCTGGATGGCGGGTAGGTTGGGTAGCAGGGCATAAGGACTATATTGATGCAATAATCACCATCAAAAGTAATGTGGACTCGGGGATGTTCAAGCCGGTACAGATCGCTGCAGCTACCGCTTTGAGCCAGGGGCAGGATTGGCATGATGCCCGGAATGCGGTGTACAGGGCTCGCAGGGTAGAAGCGGAGCATTTGCTCAGGCGGCTGGGATGTACCTGGGAAGCAGGACAGGTGGGGATGTTTGTCTGGGCTAAAATATCTTCCCAAATACCATCCGGTGAGGCATTAGTGGAACATCTACTACAAAAGCACCATATTTTTATGGCGCCTGGATTTATTTTTGGTTCCGAAGGGGCTTCTTACATCCGCATTTCCTTGTGTCTGGAGGCCGGTGAGATCAGAAAGGCTACCGAAAGACTTAAAGACTTTACACCGGATCAGGTACATTAACAACCAATAAGAATCATGATATGAATATTTGCATTGTAGGCACGGGTTTGTTGGGTGGTAGTTTTGCTCTTGGCCTTAAGGCCTCAGAAAAAGGCCATTTTTACACGGGGGTGGATGCCAATTCGCAACATACCCGTGAAGCACTCCGGCTTGGGATCATTGACAAAGTAGGGGATTTTGAACAGGCCATACCCGATGCCGACCTGGTGGTCCTGGCTACCCCAGTAGATGCCCTGCTGCATCTTCTGCCCCAGTGTCTGGACCTCATCTCTGATGATGCGGTGGTGATTGATCTGGGATCCACCAAATCTAAAATTATCAAGACTGTGGAGAGCCATCCTAAAAGAGGCCGGTATGTAGCCTGTCATCCTATAGCAGGCACGGAGCATTCCGGTCCTGAAAGTGCTTTTGAATCCCTTCTCAAAGATCAAATGATGATCATCTGTGATCAGGAGTTCAGTGATCCGGATGCTTTGGAACTGGTAAAACATACTTTTAATAAAATAGGGATGAAGATCCATTTTATGGATGGCGCGACCCACGACAAACACATCGCCTATGTATCCCATCTTAGTCATATCAGTTCCTTTGCCCTGGGCCTTACGGTTCTGGACAAAGAACAAATAGAAGAAAGCATTTTTAACATGGCAGGCAGTGGGTTTTCATCTACCGTGCGCCTTGCAAAAAGCTCCCCGGAGATGTGGGCACCAATTCTTTTACAAAATGAGCCCCAGATCCTGGAAGCTCTGGACCAATATATCAGGGAATTGGAACAGTTTAGAGCCCTTATCGCAGGAAAAGACGCAGTAGCCCTCAGGGAATTAATGGCCAGGGCCAACGGCATCAAAAGAGTATTGAAAGAGATGTAAGAAAAACTCTGATAAAAATTAATTCAATATGTCGGGGTGGTTTATCAATTAATTAAATTTTCTTAGTTTTAATGAATATAATTTCCCCACGTGATAATTTTAAAGCTATGAGAGCAACGATAATATTTTTGATTTTATCTGTATTTTGTTTTGAAGCATCATATTCCCAAACCTTTGCTGAAAGGAATTTAAAAACCGAAGTAAAGGAAGTGACCCTGTTTTTAAAAGGTGCTCAGGTTTTTGAGAAGGGCTCCACAACAATTCCATCAGGTAATACGATCCTAAAGGTTAGTGGTTTGTCACCTTATATTGATGTAAGGAGCATTCAAGCTAAAGGGGAGGGTAATTTCACAATTTTATCGGTCAATCATAGGTATAATTACCTGGATCAACTTAAAAAGAGCAGTAAGGTTGACAGCCTTCGTAATTTACTGGATAAGGTAGAAGATGTAATCGCCAAGGAAAATTCAAAAATGGATGTAATTCAGGAGAAGAAGAGCCTTATCAAGGAAAATAAAACACTCGGTAGTCAGAATGCAGGGGTAACGGTAACACAGCTTCGGCAAACCCTCGACTTTTATGATCAGGAGTTGACTAAAATCAAAGAATCTGAGCTCAGGATAAGAAAAGTACTGGCAGCTAAAAATGAAGAAAAGAGAAATCTCGAAAGAGAATTGAGTGTTGCCAACCAATTGAAAACGATGCCGGTGTCAGAAATTGAAATCCGTGTCAGTGCAAACCAGCAGGTGCGGGGTAACTTCACGATATCATATTTGGTGGGTAATGCGGGATGGCTACCAAAATACGATATCAGGGTTAATTCGGTAAAAGAACCCCTTAAATTGATCTACAAGGCTGATGTATTTCAAAATACCGGGGTTGATTGGAAGGATGCGAAACTAAGGTTTTCAAATGCTGACCCCAACCAAAGCGGACAACGCCCTGATTTGAAAAAGTGGGAGCTTACCTATGAGCGCCTTACCTATATGACCCGATCCTCTCAGGGTCTTGCACTCGATGCCGGTAGGGTGAGGGGCAGAGTCACCGCAGCAGAAGATGGCTCGCCCCTGCCTGGAATCACTGTAATTGTTAAGGGCACTACCATTGGTACAATCACTGATATAAATGGAAATTATTCCATAACCATACCACCAGAAGGAGGCACTCTAATGTTTACTTTTGTTGGTTACAGGACCCGTGAAGTTCCTATCAACAGCTCTGAAATAAATGTAGTAATGGATGAAGATGTAACTATGCTACAGGAAGTTGTGGTTACAGGATATGGGGTGCAAGGAAGGGCTCCCGGTATTCAGGTAGATAGAGCTAAGAAATCAACATCTGTTCCTTTACCCACTGCCGTAGTTGAAAATCAAACAACGGTAGAAATAGAGCTTGAGACGCCTTATACACTGAAGTCCACCGGTGAGAAGCTTCAGGTAGACTTGATCACCTATGAAATTGAGGCAGAGTACCGGTTTTTTGCAGTGCCAAAACTGGATAAGGACGCCTTCCTGGTAGCGCGCGTGGTGGATTGGGATCAATACAATCTCCTTGAAGGCGAAGCCAATCTGTTTTTTGAAAATTCCTTTGTAGGCTCCTCTCTATTGGATGCAAGATCGATGAAGGATACTCTCGATATATCACTTGGAAGGGATAAGAGCGTCATGGTGACCCGGGAAAAAGTTGATCAGTTTTCTAAAAGGCAATTTATTGGTAGTAACAAGATTGAATCCCGTGGGTTTGTCATTACCGTTAGAAATTCAAAGTCCCAACCTGTTAATATTACCATCTATGATCAGATACCAGTTGCTATTATCAATGACATCACCGTTAATCCTATTGAGTTGACTAAGGGTAAGCTAGATGAGAAAACCGGGCAAGTCACATGGGAACTGGAAATGGAGCCCAGGAGTCAAAATAAACTTGACCTGCAGTATGAGGTGAAATACCCCAGACGGGAAAGGGTGATACTGGAGTAAATTAGGGTGAATACCAATGTCGTTGAGTTAAGGCGGAAAGTGCTCAATAACTTTTCCAAAGTTGGCTTATGATCAACGGACAGTATAGGAAACTAATGCTAAGCTTTGGAAAAGTTCACCAGATTCCATTACCTAAATGACATTGGGGTAAATATTCTAAAAAATCAACCATTATCCTGACCCGTGGTGATAAGTTCTGAAATCTATTACTATATTTCCGGTTATAAACAATTGCTTTGGAAGACTCGCTATCTGGTGTACGACTCAACTTTAATGAGGATGGCCTGCTGTTATTAAACATCTGCCTGGCCTTTATCATGTTTGGGGTGGCTCTAGGTTTGGATATAGCTTCTTTCAGGGCTACGCTGAGGAAGCCCAAAGGGTTCTTTTCCGGGGTCATATCCCAGTTCCTACTTTTGCCGGCCCTGACATTTTTATTGATCCTGATCCTGAGGCCCATGCCGGGTATTGCATTGGGGATGGTCCTGGTAGCCGCCTGTCCCGGGGGTAATGTTTCCAACTTCTTTACCCAGCAGGCCAGGGGCAATGTAGCCCTTTCGATCACCCTGACCGGCCTGGCCACCTTTGCTGCCATAGTGATGACGCCACTAAATTTTGAAGTTTGGGGTGGTTGGGTGCCTAACCGTGAGATGGCATTAGTGCCCCTTTCTATCCCTGTGTTGCAGCTGGTCAAAACTGTAGCCCTGATTCTTGGCCTGCCCCTGATCCTTGGCATTTGGTTTAGAAAAATGGCACCTGCCATCACCATAAAAATTGCCGAACCAATCCGGTACATTTCCATGGCTATTTTAGTGGGTTTTATTGCGGTGGCTTTCTACCAAAATCTGAGCATATTTTTGGAGCACTTTGACAAAATATTGCTGATCGTATTGATTCACAATGCTGTAGCCATCGGGAGTGGGTATGCGTTTGGCAAGATTTTAAGAAATACAGAACAGGATTCCAGGACCATATCAATAGAGACCGGCATTCAAAACTCGGGTCTTGCTCTGGTACTGATTTTTAATTTTTTTGATGGGAATGGCGCTATGGCCCTGATTGCTGCATGGTGGGGCGTATGGCATATTATTTCTGGATTTATAATTTCAAAAGTTTATTCAGGGCAAACCTCTAAATCGGGGCTGCAAAGAGCAGGATGAGATTTTTGAATATTATATGGTATAAATCCGTAAAGACCTATGCAGCAATAGCGCTCCAATTTTATTTTAGAAAGTTGGAAGTTAAAGGGCTGGAAAATGTACCCCGGTCAGGGCCTTTACTCATGATATCCAATCATCAAAATGCCTTTCTGGATGCTGTTTTACTGACCTGCACCACCCCCAGAAGTCCTTATTTTCTTACCAGAGCTGGAGTATTTAAACGACCGGTTGCCCGATGGATACTGAATTCCCTTCGATTGATTCCTATTTTTAGAATTAGAGATGGGCTGGGCAATGTGAAGCGAAATGACGAAACATTTGATAAGTCCCTGCGGATTCTGGAGAAGGGAGGCGCAATGATTATTTTTCCTGAAGGGAATCATGATGGCCGGTACCACCTCCGTGATTTTCAAAGAGGGGTAGCCAGAATCGCTCTGGGCACTAAAGAAGACCTGCCGCTACAGATTTTGCCCGTTGGTATTCAGTATGACAGCCTGGCTGGATTTCGATCCAGAGTCCTTGTAACCTACGAAACCCCAGTCACCATCACCGACTATCGGGAGCAGTACAAAGAAGCCCCCCGGGGAGCCATAGACCAGCTTAAAGATGATCTGGAGGAAAAGATAAGACCCTTGATTCTGGATTTTCCAGATAAGGACTACTCAGTTTTAGCCGAAAAATTCCAATCAAACCGGGTGTTGCACAAAGACCTTACGGTACAGTTGAAAGAGGATCAGAAACTGGCCACCAGGATTATTGCCAGTCCTCAAGATTATACTGCAAACCCTGTATCTCCGCCTCCCAGACCATGGTATTTTTGGCTTGATGTAGGCATGTGGTACGGGGCAGTCAACCATTTCCTTCCCTGGCTTTTGTTAAGGGCTATTCTCAAAGGTGCCCTGAAGACCGATCAGTTTTTAGGGTCTCTTAAATTTGCCTGCGGCATGATACTGGTCCCTATCTTTTATACCCTTCAAACCCTGGGGGTTTATCTTTTATCAGACTGGGTCTGGGCCTTGTTGTACTTTCTGACCCTGTGGCCATCAGGTTTGTATGCCTTTACCCGCTTCAATAAAAAATATTAAGATCTGGGGTGAAAATCCTTGATCACCTGTTTGAGGTAATCACGATCCAGATGGGTATAGATTTCGGTAGTGGTGATGGACTCATGGCCGAGCATTTCCTGTACTGCCCGGAGGTCTGCCCCGCCCTCAATGAGGTGTGTGGCAAAAGAATGGCGGAAGGTATGAGGGCTTATCTGCTTTTTGATGCCGGCCTTTAATGCCAGATTTTTAATGATGGTAAAAATCATAACACGGGACAGCCTGGCGCCTCTTCGATTGAGAAAAGCATACTGCTGATTGCCTGGTTTGATTTTCACATGAGTTCGAATTTCATCGATATAGATGCGGGTATATTTAAGGGCGGCTCTTCCTGCCGGTACCAGTCGTTCTTTATTGCCCTTGCCGATGATTCTCAGAAAGCCTACATCAAAATAAATATTGCCTAATTCCAGGTTAATCAGCTCCGAAACCCGCAACCCGGAGCTGTAGAGCAGCTCCAGCATGGCCCTGTTTCTTCCGCCTTCCGGTGTGGACAGATCGATGGTTTCAAGGAGGCGCTCTATTTCATTAAAAGATAAGGTATCCGGCAGCTTTCTTCCCAATCGAGGTCCTTCAATCAGTTGGGTAGGGTCCTGATCTAAATGTCCTTCAAAAAACATGTATTTGTAAAAGGCTTTAATTCCTGAAAGCAATCGGGCCTGGGAATGCGGGGCCAGTCCCAGCTCATTCATATATTTCAAAAATCTTTCTAAAAATCGGGTATCTACTTCTAATGGCCCTACTATAGGATTGGAGATTTCTCCAAACTGTTTTAGCTTTACAATATCTTGCTTATAAGCCTCAATGGTATTGGCGGCCATCGAGCGTTCCAGTTTTAAAAAATGAAGAAAATCCTTTATACACGATTCCCAGGTCATAGCGAAGGGCTTAGGGTACAAAACTAACCCATAATTTGATAATGAAAATATTAATCATCAATGGCCCCAACCTCAATCTATTGGGAAAGAGGGAGCCTGAGTTGTACGGTTCAGGGGATTTTGAGGGCTTTTTTGAAGGCCTGAAAAAACAGCACGATACTCTGCAACTGGAGTATTTTCAATCTAATGTGGAGGGAGAGATCATCAATAAGCTTCATGAAGCCGGATTTGACTACCATGGGATCATCCTGAATGCCGGGGGCTATACCCATACCTCCGTGGCCATAGCCGATGCCATAGCCGCTGTGACCACTCCGGTGGTGGAGGTGCACATTTCCAATGTATATGCCAGAGAGTCGTTTCGCCATACCAGCCTCACTGGTGCTCGGTGTGTTGGGGTCATTACCGGATTTGGCTTGTCCGGATATGCTCTTGCGCTGAATTATTTCCAGAATTATTTAAAAGAGAGCACCAAATAATATGGTTAGCTTCTATCCGGGACCATCCCAGGTGCATGAGGCGGTAAGCACCTACATGCAGGATGCTTTCCATAATGGTATTCTGGGTATCAATCACCGAAGTCCGGAGTTTGTATCCATTTGCAAGAGAGCCATTACGGCTATGAAAAATAAATTGGCTATTCCCGAAGACTATACCGTGTTTTTTACCGGTTCCGCCACAGAATGCTGGGAGATCATTGCCCAGTCTTTAATAACGGACGGCTCCTTTCATTGGCATAATGGTGCCTTTGGTGAGCGGTGGTTTCAAAATACCCGGTACATCAATCCTAAAGCCAAAAGCATTGCTTTTGATCCCGAATCAGAACCAGTGTTTACAGATATTGCCACCCCCAGAGATGCTCTGCTGGCCATTACCCAAAATGAAACCTCAAATGCGACTCAGGTAGGTATGGATCAGCTCCGCATCCTTCGGAAAGCCTGCCCGGATGCCCTGATAGCTGTTGATGCTACATCTTCTATGGGAGGAATCGCCCTGGATTTTTCTCTGGGAGATGTATGGCTGGCCTCGGTGCAAAAATGCTTCGGATTACCGGCAGGGATGGGGATTATGGTGTGTTCGCCCGCATCGCTTTCCCGGGCCCGGGCTATTCAAAAAGATGGGTATTATAATAGCCTTACCGCAATGGCGGATCGCATGGAAGATTGGCAAACCACCTATACACCCAATGTTTTGAATATTTATCTCCTGATGCGGGTAATGGAAATGGCCCCGGAAATCCATAAGACACATGCAAGATTAGAGGGTCAATCACAATCCTGGCAAAGGTTGGTGGACCAAACCCGGGCATTTTCCTGGTTAATCGAAAACAAAAATGTCCGGTCTACCACTGTGATGGCATTGAAAGGACGCCCTGAAGATTTATCAAAAATTAAGAAGCTGGCATTAGAAAAGGGTTATCTCCTGGGGAATGGCTATGGGAAATGGAAAAATGATACCTTCCGGATCGCCAACTTTCCTGCTCATCAGGAAAAGGATATTAAACAGCTCCAGGAATTGATTGGGAACTACAAATAGATGAATGAGATCATAATTTACACCGATGGTGCAGCCAAGGGCAATCCTGGTCCGGGTGGCTACGGCACCGTCATGCTTTACAAGGGGCATCGCAAGGAGCTTTCCCAGGGGTTCAGGCATACCACCAACAACCGGATGGAGCTTCTGGCGGTAATTGCCGGCCTGGAAGCCATCAAAGAAAGTGGTTGGAAAGTGAAGGTTTACTCCGATTCTAAATATGTGGTGGATGCCATTGAGAAAGGTTGGCTTGCCGGGTGGCAAAAGAAGGGCTTCAAGAAAAAGGCCAATCCTGATCTATGGCAAAGACTTATACCCCTCCTCAAAAAGCATGATGTCAAATTTATTTGGGTTAAAGGCCATCACGGCATTGCTGAAAATGAACGTTGTGACCAGCTGGCAGTAGCTGCCTCAGAGGGTAGGGACTTGCCGGTGGATGAGGGCTATGAGGAGGGACAGGCAGGAGCTCTGTTTTAATTTTTGTTATCGTTAAATATTAAAATGAAGACTATCAGATGGGGCATATTGGGTTGTGGCAAAATCGCAAGGAAGTTTGCTGCTGACCTTCGGTTGGTTGAGGGGGCTGAGCTTATTGCGGCAGGAGCCCGAACCATGGATTCTGTTATGGCTTTTACAAATGAATTTCCTGTAAAGCATGCTCATGATTCTTATGAAGCACTGACAGCCAATCCTGAGGTGGACGTGATCTATATCGCTTCCCCGCACGCCTTTCATTATGAGCATGCCATGCTTTGCCTGAGGCATGGTAAGGCCGTGCTCTGCGAAAAGCCTTTTACCATCAATGCACCCCAGTCCCGAAAGGTATTTGAGTATGCCAAAAAGCAGGAATTATTCATCATGGAAGCACTTTGGACTCGTTTTTTACCGCATTACATAAAGACCAGGCAACATCTGGAATCTGGAGCAATAGGCAGTATAAAATTCCTACGGGCAGAATTTGGCTTTAAACCCAACCCGCCAATACCGCAAAGATTGAGTGATCCTGCCCTGGGTGGGGGTGCCTTGTTGGATGTAGGGATTTATCCGGTGTTTTTGGCCTTGGATCTGTTGGGAACACCTGATGAAATTGATGCTAAAATGATCCCCATGGATACGGGTGTAGATGCCCAGTGTTCCATTAGATTCATGTACAAAAATGGCTCGGTAGCCCATTTATTAGGATCCTTAGCCGCCAAGCTGGGGACAGAGGCAGAGATCTCCGGTGAGGCCGGCAGGCTTTTGCTGACCTCCAGATTTCATGAACCCACCGGCACCATTCTGTATTTCAAGAATGCGGATGCTAACCCTACCGAAATCCTTGTAGAAAAGACTCAGGGAAATGGGTACGAATTTGAGGCAACCCATGTGACCCAATGCCTCCGGCAATCCCTGAAAGAAAGCCCGATATTTCCACCTAATCAAACTATGAGACTGATGGAAACCCTGGATATAATCCGAAGGAGCTGTGGTTTGGTCTATCCGAAGGATGTGGAGTCTTATTGATCATGAAAAAACTCTGACAGTATTCCATACGCCTAGGTGGGTGGTTGGTAGATGCCTAAAGGATAAAATTCCAAAAAAATTCTTTATTTTACCAAACGGATTTCATTGTGATTCTAATTCTATCATTTACCAATAAGTAAGTGATTAATTATTCTTTATGATTGCAGTTTATGGGGGTAGGAAATTTATTTTAAGACGGTTTATAGCGGCCTGTTTAGATTACTTTATTTTCTTCGTATTGCTTTTCTTATTTATTTACCTTTTTGGGGAGGAGGTTGGTGATGGTTCTTTTCGGGTAAGGGGGATCAAGAGTTTTGCCATGCCTTTATTATGGTTTTTTTATTTTCCTGTAGTTGAGGGAATAGCAGGTCAGACATTGGGTAAAAAAGCGCTTGATCTACATGTGATCAGGGTTGATGGAAATGATCCGGACCTTATGCAGGGAATTCTGAGGAGAATATTTGATCCTATTGATGGTATGTTTTTTGGTGTCATGGGAATTCTTTCGATTAATTTTTCAGATAAAAATCAAAGATTAGGTGATAGAGTTGCCAATACTACCGTGGTGTATTTGGGTGGTAGGTGTAAATTTTGCCACACCAAAGTAGAACTCTATCAGAAAGAAGCATTTTTTCTCAGGTTTACTTGTCCCGAATGTGGCGAATTTAATGATATAGATCCGGGAATAGTTGAAATGCCTACTGCCCCTGATGTGGCTGATCCTTAATAATTTTTTCCATGGTCCATTCAAGCCTTTTTTTAAATGGATGCTGCCTCACAGGGCAGTCTTTTACAAGACAATACGGGCAGCTTTCAGGCGTACAGGGATCCGAGTGCACAAAGAGCTCCACAGGTGCATCAGAGATTTCTTCAATACTCCGTTCCAATAGCTTGACCTCCTCATGAGATTCGTCTAGTTTATAATACCAGGGCAGGGTGAGGTGACAATCAACATGAAGGGCACTGCCGTATTTGATGATTCGGAAATTGTGCAAATCGATCCAGGGATCCCTTCTGTTGGAGTCAAGCTTTTTGACCCACCGGGTTATGACTTTAAAGTCTGATTCATCCAGGATGCCTGCCATCGACTTTTTGAGCACCCTGTAACCGGTAACCCCAATCACTGCTCCAAATCCCATCGCCATAAGATTATCAACCCAATCCCAATCAGTAAAATAAATAAACACCAGCCCTACCAGTATACCAAATGAGGAATAAGCGTCTGATTGGAGGTGTTTCCCACTAGTGGTCATGGCCATGGAGTTGGTCATTATTCCTCTCTTTACCAATTTCAAGCCAAGGAAATAATGAATGATAGCGGTCACCAAGGTAATGAGTATCCCAATATCCAGTTGGCTTAGCTCATTGGGATAAAAGAAATGATACAGGCCCTTTCCAAACAGAATGGTGCCTGCCACCAAAATTAAAATCCCTTCTACAGCAGAAGACACAAATTCTATTTTGCCGTGACCGTAGGGGTGATCCATATCCTTGCCTCTGGAAGCATAAATCACACTGTAAAGGGCGAGGCCTCCGGCCAGAATATTGACGATACTTTCCAAAGCATCAGTGAGGATGGCATTAGAGTTGGTGAGGTAGTAGGCTAGGAATTTTGCCAGCATCAGCAGCAGTCCAATCCCCAGTGCTATGACCATCAGGGTGATCCCGCTATGGTATTGCACCCCTTTCAAGACCTGGTCTTTTCGGTGTGGGCTTCAAATTTTTTATCAAAATCAGGGTTTTCTGTACCCATCCACCGATCCCAGAAGGTGAAATACAAACCATAATTAAATCTATACTGCTTGTGGTGCAGGTCATGGTGGGTAGAACCAATCATCCATTTGCCTAAAGCATTTTGATTAAATCGTGCAGGGAAAACCTCAATACTCGCGTGGTTAAGGGTGCCTGAAAAGGTCATGATCACCAGCCATAGCGCCAGAACGGAAAAATGAAGGGGCACAAAAACTAATATCACGGGAATAATGAATGCTTGCAGTAATGACTCCAAAGGGTGAAATGAAAAGGCCGTCCAGGCAGTAGTCTTGTGGCTATCATGATGCACCTTATGAAAAAACCGAAATACCGAGGGGATGTGCATCCAGCGGTGGGCCCAATAATAATAGGTTTCATGTATGAAAAGTACAACCGCCAGACTCAGAGGTAGGTACCACCAGCCGTAAACGGACCAATCGGCAACAATAGTAATGAATCCATGCTGCCATAGCAGGATGCAGATCATCCCGGTTAAGGCAAAAATCAAAGAGGTGAGCGCTGACCATCCGGCTTCTTTGAAAATCTGCTTATGCGTAGGGATGTAATGGTTGACTAACCTGGAATTTTTCTTGTGAAACAACCTTAAATTGGTACCATAAAAAATACCTGAGAATAATACATACCTGAGGAAAACCACCGTGAAAAATACCCCCAACCCAGCCAGAAAATAAGCCGGAACAGAATAATCTGTTTGGGTCAGAGCCTCAATACTTAAAAATCTTTGCATCCTTAATTGTACGTATTATCTGGTACGTTCGAATTCAACAAATGTACATTTTTTGGGTCATTTAGTAATGTAGTTGATCAAACTAACACATAGCATTTTTCCGTAGACAGTTTTTGGGATAAAATTTTATGGATTAAATTGTTTTTTTTAATTTATGGCTATATTTTTATTTAGTGATATAATTTTCTATCAAATCATAAAACAACAAACCCTAATTTTTATATTAAAAATATTCCTAGCCATTTAGGTATTTGCGTGTTACTTAAATTTTAATCAAATATTTATGATTAGAAAGCTGATAATTTTAACTTTTATGGTGGCTTTAATTAGTTCAATTGAAGCATTTGGTCAAATTAAAGAAACAGTGCGCATCATAAAAAATAATAATGATACCATTAATTTTACTACAACTCTCAGGGTTTACAAGAGGCAATATATTTTTCCCGATGATGAAAAAGGCTTTATTAAGGGTCGATTAAATGGTAAAAATACTAAACTACCCAAATCTGATATTAGGGAAATTATCCTTCAAGATGGATCAATATATCAAGTATTGAATAACAATAATATTGTCTATTATATTGGTTTTTTCGTTTCTAAGGGTAGTAAAGATTTTTTTAAAGCATATACATATCAGAGGAGTTCAGTTAATTCAGGCTTTGGTGGGCCAGGCGTTCCTGTAGCTCAAACCACTGCAAATAAGCTTGCAACAGTTTCTTACTATACTGTTGAAAAAAATATCGTCAGGGTTTTTAATGGAAAAAAAGGATTTCAGAAACTTTCTGAAGAATGCCAGGAATTTAAAACATATTTTGATCAGCAAAAAAGAATCATAAAGGACGAGGAAGTAGAGCAGGCGTTTAGGTATTATAATGAAAATTGCAATTAACGTGACCTAAAAAATTCACGATCTATTACCTACCGGGATCACCTCATTTTCTGTGATGACGTACACCGCATCCGTATTTTTTGGGTGTATCAAACCTAGCCCGGTAAAGGCGCCAAATGCAGGGAGTAAGCCCTGTCCTTCACCAAAATAAAAACAGGGTAGGGTGACCTGCTGCCTGCCCATTCCCCTGAGGCGCACCCCCGGGTGGATGTGGCCGGCAAGATTAAATCCCTCCCCCGGTTCTTCTAATGGTATATGGGAAAAAATAAAAGCACCCATAGTCATAGGGTTTTTAATGACCTGGATTTTGTTTTTGATGTAATGTCTTTGACTTAGGATGTCATGGTTTCCTTCAACCAGGGTAAACTGAATTTGGGGGAAACTATATATAATTTGCCCTAATACTTCCCAGTCATGGTTATAATGGCTATGGAAGAGATCCCCCAGAAACAGCACCTTTTCGGGATTTTTGTCCAGCAGGAGATTGATCAGGCGCTCATGGTTGGAGCGGCTGCTATCCTCCGGAACGGGGATGCCAGACCTGCGGAAATGGGAGATTTTTCCCAAATGTAAATCGGCAATGAGCAGGGTTTTTTCCTCCCTCCAAAAGGCAGCTTTTTCAGCTAGCAATTCCAGGGTGGCGTTATTGATGGTATGTAGTATCGGGCTCAAATTCCAATTCTGTTATGATTTACTAAACTGCAGGGCCATTCGTCTCACTCTGTCCTCCAGCTTTTCTGTGCTCATTTTTTCCCTGCTAAGTCGATCCACCATAATGGGAAAGGCAAAAGGCGTTGGCTTTTCAGGGTATTTAAGAATTATTTCCTGATTTCCAATTCTTTCAAGCGCTTGCCTTAATCGTGATTCTTCAAGTTGGTATTCCAGCACCTCTTCATAGGCCTGCCGGAGCAATAGGTTGTCAGCCTCATGATCTGAAAATACCTCAAACAGCAACTGTGAAGAAGACTGCACATGTCGGTCACGCATCTGCCTGCCGGGGTACCCCTTGAAGATCAACCCAGATATAGAAGCAATATCACGGAATCGTCTCCGGGCCATTTCGGTAGCATTCAGGCTAGTCTGGATATCCCTCAACAGGTTTCTCAAGGTGAAGAGGTCGGTTTCCAGGGCTTCTTCGACCGGAATTGGCTGGTCCGAAAGTAGTTCAAACCCATAATCATTCATTGCTATGGAAAAAGTAATCGGCTGAATCAGGCTGATGCGATATCCTACCAGGGCGGCCAGGCCCTCATGCACAAATCTCCCCTCAAAGGGGTAGGCAACAAGGTGGTAACCCTGACGCGATTGATAATATTCCAAAAGAAACTGATTGCCTCGCGGCACCAGAGACCTTTCTC
This sequence comes from Cyclobacteriaceae bacterium, assembly GCA_041749015.1. Classification (GTDB taxonomy): domain Bacteria; phylum Bacteroidota; class Bacteroidia; order Cytophagales; family Cyclobacteriaceae; genus JBGTCD01. The sequence goes on along the minus strand of JBGTCD010000145.1, from coordinate 17,101 downwards.
TTTGCAGTGCTATCAGGGGTTTAATAAATTCCAGCTCCGGGGCCGGGTATTGCTCCTCAGCCATGTATCCAATTTGCCGCCGCAGCAGGGCTGACATCTGAGATGAAAGGGGCATCCTCCCGCCCATCCAACTTGGTATGGGGCCCGATTTACGGTGCGAGAGCTTGACCTGAACCGTCATTTCGCGGATGCGGATCAATTCCAGGTTTCTACCTCCGAACCAAAAGGTGTCGCCAGGATTGAGTCTCGAAATAAACCATTCCTCAATGGTGCCGATTTTTTTTCCACTGAGGAAGGCCACATTCAGGGCATTATCACCCACTATGGTGCCTATGGAAAGCCTATGCCGCATGGCAATGCCTTTGTTGAGCACTTTAAATAGCCCGTCCTGAAGCTCCAACTTTCTGAATTCATCATAAGCGGTAAGTGAAGTGCCCCCTGTCACCAGAAATTGGAGCAGGGTTCCAAATTCCTCTTTTGTTATCGATTCAAAACAAAAGGTAGATTTTACCTCTCTGTAAATTTCGTCAGCATCAAAGCCATCGGATACGGCCAGAGTCATCAGGTATTGAAGCAATACATCGAAGCACCGGGTCATGGGCGGCCTCGCCTCAAGTATATCGTTATTAATGGCCTCCCTGAGTGCAGCGGCTTCTATCAGCTCAAGGGAATGCGTCGGCACAAAGTATATGGTGCTTAGTGCTCCGGGTTGGTGTCCGCTTCTTCCTGCACGCTGCAGAAAGCGTGAGACCCCCTTTGGCCCGCCAATCTGAATGATGGTCTCTACCGGCCGGAAATCTACCCCGAGGTCGAGGCTGGACGTGCACACCACCACCTTAAGACTACCATTATGCAAGGCATCCTCCACCCAGGTTCTGAGTTCTTTACTGATCGACCCATGGTGCATGGCGATTACCCCTGCCAGTTCCGGAGCAGTTTCCAGTATTTTTTGATACCAAATTTCTGCCTGTGATCTGGTATTGGTAAAAATCAGGGTAGACTCGCTGGAGGTAATTATGGGTATTATTTTTGAAAGCAGCTTTATGCCCAGATGCCCGGCCCAAGGCAATTCCTCAACCGTGTCAGGAATTATGCTATTGACCATTATTACTTTTTTAAGACCTGACCTGATGAGCACAGGTTTTTGAGGATTTCGCAAGGGGCCGTTCAGCACTGCCATGGCCTCTTTGAGATTGCCAATGGTGGCTGATATGCCCCAAATCCTTATTTTAGGGTAAATTCCCAGTATCCTGGAAAGGGCCAGTTCCACCTGTACCCCTCGTTTGGTGCCCAATAGTTCGTGCCACTCATCCGCCACAATGAGCCGCAAGTGTTTAAAGAGTTTGCCATATTCCCTGGAGGCTAAGATTAGGTGCAGGCTCTCCGGTGTAGTGATGAGAACCTCAGGCGGATTTCTCTTTTGTTGGGTGCGTTCACTGGTGGAGGTATCTCCTGTTCTTACGCCCACCTTCCATGGTATGCCCATTTCCCTGAATGCAGTATTGGCTGCCCCTTCGATTTCTTTTGCAAGGGCCCGGATGGGGGTGAGCCAAATGATTTTAATGCCGGATTTTGCCGGTGATTCCTGATTGAGGAGATGTTCTAGTACTGGTCCTAATAGGACTGCATAAGTTTTTCCACTTCCGGTGGGTGCATTCACCAAACCACTTTGGCCATTGAGGTAGGCCTTCCAGGCTTTTTCCTGAAATTCAAATGGCTGCCAACCCCTGGACTTGAACCAGGAGGTCAGGGGTTGAGTCAAAACTTTGTTATCGGGATGTTTCAAAAATGCTTATGGTAGCGGTGTTGAGGCTTTAAATCATGAGACTAATTTCAACCTACTAAGCGCAACATAAAAAATGTTGAAATGTTTCCATACCCTTTCCAACGGTTTGATCATTTTATGTGTCTAAGGGAGTATAAAACCTCTAACCATTGAATTGCCATGAATTCATTATTTCCAGAAAGCATTATTATTAAAAAAATTGCAGGTTATTGTTCTCTGGGCATGATCATCCTGCTCAGTCTGATCAGCATCCTTACCAGTAGCTGTACTGATGAATGTAAGAAAACAGTCCAGTATGTGCTTTACGAGCCTATTTACCAGCCTATGGCTGATATCAGGGCCAGCATTGCTGTGGAAGCACCTCAGCCTATTCAGGCATCCGGTAAAATATATATTTACCAAAACTGGCTTTTGATCAATGAGCCCGGTGCAGGAATCCATATATTTAATAACCAGGATAAGACCAACCCAACCCCGGTAAGTTTTATCAACATCCCGGGCAATAACGATATGGCTGTTAGGAATAATGTCCTTTTTGCAGACAGCTATCTTGACTTGGTGCTATTTGATATTTCTAATCCTGCCAATGCTCAAAAGATTGAGTCAGTTGAAAATGTTTTCCCACCTCATTTTACATTTGGGTTTTCATCAACAGCCGAGATGGCCCTAACCGGCTTTGAGGAAACAGAGATGGTGGAGGTCCTTGAAGGTGATTGCGGTCCGGCACAAATGCAGCCCTGGGGTGGATTTCGCTGGGGTAATGGGGTCGCTTTTGATATGGCTTCAGCCGAAGCTATGGTAGCACCCTCCAATACTACCGGTATAGGAGGTTCTATGGCGCGGTTTACCATTACCGGAGACTACCTTTATATGATCAATGAAAGTTCGATTAAGCCTGTTAATATTCAGAATCCCTCAGAGCCTAATCCAGGGGATTGGAAATCAATAGGGTGGGGGATCGAAACTATCTTTCCATATGAGGATAAATTATTTATTGGAGCGGTAAATGGTATGTACATCATGAGTATTGCTGATCCAACGGACCCTAGTTTCTTGTCATTATATTCCCATGTCAATGCATGTGATCCTGTGGTGGTGGAAGGTAAATTCGCCTATGTAACTTTGAGATCAGGCAATATTTGTGATGGATTTTCAGATCAGCTTGAGGTAGTGGATATTTCCAACCCTTCCAATCCTCAAAGAGTCAAAATTTATCCAATGTTTAATCCCCATGGACTGGGGATCGATAATGGCACCTTATTCATCTGTGATGGCGATGAGGGATTAAAGATATACGATGCCAGGGACGTGAATCTTATTACCGATTATCAAATAGCCCACTATAGCGACCTGCATGCTTTTGACATTATTCCTTTTCAAAATGTAGCTATTATGATAGGTAAAGACGGACTTCGTCAGTATGATTATTCTGACCTAAGTAATATTACCCTTTTGAGTTCGATCCAAATCACGCCAAGTAACCCTTGATACGGAGCCTTCTCATAGCTGCCTGTGCACTTGTGTGTACAGAAATTTTGGCGCAGGGAGATCGGCTGACGCTAAGGTATGGCAGCACTTTAAAGGGAGAAGTGCTCAAGGTTGATTTTGAAAAAGAGGAAGTCCTGTTCAGTATTGAGGACCTTGAAGAAAGCATTTTACCCTTTGGGGCAATATGGTACATAAATTTACAACGCAGAAAAAGGCACAGCCCTGAAATGGTCAGGCTTAGAAAAGCCATCAACCAAACCGGGGTCAGTGGTGGGAGTTTCAGAACGCAGATTCATTTTCTTGCAGGCAGAAATAATGAGTTATATCCTGTGCGATTTACTCCAGGCATCGAAAGCTTTTATGTAAGACATGTGAATAAATTTCAATTTGGAGCAGGTGGTGGCTGGAATTTCTATGATGGGTTTGAAACCTTACCAGTGTTGGCCCATGCAGGGTACAATACCCATGGTAGAGGGAATGGTTTTTTGGTCTATGCGAATGGGGGGTATGGATTTGTCAATGGCCGTTCTGGAGATGAATTAACAACCTGGAAAGGTGGGTATACCTGGGAGACCGGTTTGGAATATCAATGGGTAGGTCAGGCAAAATGGGGACTAGGTTTTGGATTTAAGCAACAGATAATTGATCTGACCTATCCAAGATTTTGGTGGAACCCAGGACCAGATGGCGGTACAATACATGAACGTCGGATTTTAAACCGGCTGGTAATAAGATTTTCATTTACCATTTAAATGAAGCAGCTATGAGGTATAAAAAATTTGTGGAAAAAGAAGGATTCAAGGCTATGGTAGTCATGGACGACGAGCATACGGATATTAAATCATTGGTATGTTTTAAAAACCTGGTCTCTACAGACAACCTCGTACTGTTTAAGGACAAGGTAGAGGCCATTAATTTTTATAATTCCTGTACCGAACAAAACCTTAAGCTGCTCAAAAAGCTGAATCATTGGGATTTTACTATTTCAGACCGATATACCTTTTTTAAAGTTTCGAGAAATTAATCCTGGTTACCATATTGGTTCAATAGCGTTTTTAATTCATCCAGAGTGCCGGCCTCCTCAGCCGGTTTGTCACGCCTCCAACGATAGATCCTGGGAAACCGCAGTGCCACCCCTGATTTATGTCGTGTGGACTTGTTGATTCCTTCAAAAGCAATTTCAAACACAAGGTTGGCCTTGACACTGCGCACCGGACCAAACCGTTCCAGGGTATTGGCCTTTACAAACCGGTCCACCTCCAATATCTCAGCATCGGTAAGGCCAGAATAAGCTTTGGTAAATGGGACCAGATTTTGATCTACATCCCATACTGCGAAGGTATAATCCGTATATAAATTAGCTCTTCGTCCATGACCGCGCATCGCATAGATCATCACTGCATCAATGGTGAAAGGATCAACTTTCCATTTCCACCAGCCGCCTTTTTTACGACCTACAAGGTACTCACCATCCTTTTTTTTCAGCATTAATCCCTCGGCAGCACGTGCCCTTGAGGTGCTTCTCAATGCGCTTAACTCATCCCAGGATTTAAATTTGACCAACTCAGATAATTGCAGCACTGATTGATCGGGGTCCACGTCCTTAAATATTCTTTCCAAAGCCAGCCTCCTTTGGTTTTGCGGCCAGTCCCGGATATCCTTACCATCCAGCTCCAATATATCATAGACCATGAAGGTAACCGGATTTTTTTCCAAAAGGGCAGGCGTAATATTTTTCCGCCCAATCCTTGTTTGAAGGGCGGTGAAATCCATAGGCCGACCATCTTTATAAGCCAATATTTCGCCATCGAGCACACTGTTATCAGGCAGTAATGCTCCAAGGGTGCTGAATTCAGGGTATTTATCAGTTACCAGTTCTTCCCCCCTGGTCCAAACAAATATCTTTTGCTTCCTTAAAATGATTTGACCTCTTATACCATCCCATTTCCATTCAGCCATCCAATCCTCGGGATTCCCAGGAAGCGCTTCAGGGGTGGTCTCCAATCCATAGGCAAGAAAAAAGGGGTAGGGCCGGGAAAGGTTTTCTGAATGGTCGCTTTCCAATATGAGTGAATCAAAACTCACGCCATCAGGTTCCCAGTTGCCCATGAGTCGGTGGGCCAGGGTATTCTCTGGAATGCCGGTGTGGGCGGCAAGGGCTCTGACCATAAGCTTTTGAGATACGCCCATCCTGAACCCTCCGGTGATGAGTTTATTAAAAACGAATCGCTCTGTACTGTTTAACTGATTCCATGCCTTAAGAATGAAGGTCTTTTTCTCAGATTCCTCGTTATTTTTTTGGGCAATCAAATTCCTAATCCATACGCTTAGGGATTTGTTGCTGGACTCAGAGGGCTGCGGCAGGACCAGGGCGATGGTTTCTGCCAGGTCCCCTACGATGTGGTATGATTCTTCAAAAAGCCATTGGGGTAGTCCTGATTGCTCTCCGGCCCACGCCCTGAGCAGGGTAGTACTAACAGTCCTCTTTGGCCTTTTATGCGACAGTAGGGCAATAGTCCATAGTTTATCTTCTGGCTCCGCATCATCAAAATATTCCTTCAAAGCTACTACTTTGGCCAGGGTGCTGTTGGTCTGGTCCAGTTGTGAGAAGAGTCGTGCAAATCGCTTCATACGCCTTCTCCAGAATTTGTGCTTGATTCTTCAGGAGTTTCCTGCTCGCCTTCATACATGGTTTCTACGGTAGATGCATGATAGCCTTGCTCTTTTAGCCAATTAGAAAACTGAGATTTATAGCCATGGGTGACGTAGATGTTTTCGGCTCCTGTGGCTTCAATGGCTTGTTGGAGTCCCTCCCAATCAGCATGATCAGAAAGCACAAATCCGCGGTCAGCGGCCATCCTTCGCCTGGCACCTCTGAGGGTCATCCATCCGGAAGCTATACCATGACTATAAGGATTTAATTTTTTCACCCAGGAGGTGCCAATAGCAGCCGGTGGGGCAATGACCAGGCCTCCCTCCAGGTCGGATCGTTTGACCTCCTTATCAACTAGGGTGGTTTCTGGTAAATTGAATCCCTGAGCTCTGATCACCTCATTAAGTGCCTCCACTGCACCATGGGTGAAAACCCGGCCAATTCCATTATCAATATTTGCCAATATGCGCTGGGCTTTACCAAGAGAATATGCAGTGATAAGGCTAACCTTGCCTTGGCTCTGATTGTGGCGCCACCACTTGTTGATCTCATCAAAAACTACGGTCTGAGGTTGCCAGCGGTACACCGGGAGTCCGAAGGTAGACTCTGTGATAAAATGACTACAGGGTACGGGCTCGAAGGTTTCGGAGATGCCATCGTTCTCAGTTTTATAATCACCTGAAGCCACCCAAATTTGATCTTTCCAGGCTACCCTGATCTGGGCCGACCCGATGATATGCCCGGCAGGATGGAAGGAAAAGGACACCCCATTAATGTTTATTTGGTTGTGGTATGGAATGGTTTCGAGCTTAATTTTAGGGCCAAGCCTAACTCTGATTACGGGTGCAGCAGACTCCGAACAGAGATACGACTTATGACCCCGCCGTGCGTGGTCGGCATGCCCGTGGGTAATCAAGGCCTTTTCTACAGGCTTCCAGGGATCGATATATACCCCTGCTTTAGGGCAATAGATGCCCTTATCTGTGAAGGTAAGTAGGGGGTTGGTTTGGGGCATTTATTTTTTGAACAAGGAATTTTAAAGGATGTTATAAGGTAAAACCAATTCCATGAACAAAAAATTTTCTCTTAATGAAATCCTTGAGCAGGACACTTTTTTTAGAAGGAATTTTATCAATTCAATAACTGGTTTTAAATCCGTGGCACTGATAGGTACTGCGGAAGTTAATGGGAAAGAAAATCTCGCGCCCTTTAATTCATTGGTGCATATTGGGGCTACTCCGCCATTATTAGGTTTCATCATGAGGCCGGTTTCGGTGCCTAGACATACCTACCAGAATATAAAGCAATCAGGGCAATACACAGTCAATCATATCCATGAATCCTTTTACAGGCAGGCTCACCAGGCTGCTGCTCGTTATGAAGGTTCTGAATTTGAAGCCACGGGGCTATCACCGGAATATTTTGAAGATTTCAAGGCCCCATTTGTGAAGGAGGCTGAGATCAAGATAGGTTTAAAACTGGAGGAGGAGATTCATATTAAATCAAATGATACCATCCTGATCATTGGGGCCATTCAGGCAATTTATATTAATTCATCATTGGTGCGACAGGATGGTTTTGTAGACTTAGAGCAGTCTGGTACCATAGCCATTGCGGGATTAGATGCCTATTATAAACCTAAAGCATTGGAACGACTAAGCTATCCAAAGCGAGGAAAAACACTATCAGCTATCTGAGGTGTTTAGTGAATTTATTCCCTGTGGTTTCTTTCGGTCCCGGTTTGTAAATCATGAATCTTAGCCAGGTCATCCAGGGATAGGTCCGGTGGCAGGTTGCCAGGGATTGATACCCATTTAAGTTCATGGTCTGAATACCAATCAATCTTTCCCCTTGGCAGGCTTTTTTCAAGTACGAGATTCCCGGTTTTATTTTCAAAAACGAGGAATTCCAGGGTGAATTCACCGGGTTGGTCTGTATACTCTCGTATTTTTTTACACAATACATAACTTGCTCCCGGGCTGTTGAGCCATTCAGTATTACCGCCAAGTTTTTCTTTTGAAATAGACATCATTTTAACGTCAGGAGTCGCATTTTCCGATTTCTTTGACGATGTACAAGACCCGAAAAACCCAATCATTAAAAAAAAGTATAAGAGAAATGGATGCATGTTTGGTTATCGGGTAAGGATTACTTTCTTCCTGAAGACCCCCTGGTTGTTATCAAATTGAATAAAATAAATTCCACCAGGAAATGCTCCCAAATTAATAGTGGTGGAGCCGTTAATTGTTTTTTGATTCATGAGTTGGCCGGAAACATTGTATATCAAAAGAGATCCCATTCGATTTGCCCCAGAAATCTGTATGTTGACTAATCCATTGGATGGATTTGGGTATACGTCAAAACTGAACTCAGGCGTCTCGATCACAGATAATATCTGATCTGGAGAAAAATTCTCAGATATTTCAGAGCAACCATTCAAACTTACCAATACGCTATAATCTCCGAATTTTTTTGGTAAAAGCTCCCGTTCTACCGCAGCATCAATGGCATTCCCATTAAAATACCATTGGTAGTTTTCCCCTTCTGAGGCTATGAGAAGTAAAGTTTCAAAGTCTTGTTCAATTGAAGGCTTCAAGACTATCTTTATACTGTCTTTTATAGATTCCGATCCATTGGCTTGAATTGTCAGTTTTACATTTTTTACCCCCTCTGAACTATAAAATACTTGATGAGGACCGGGCCCAAAAGCAGTTGGTGGATCCGAATCTTCTCCAAATTCCCAGAAGTAGGTATCAGTTGCTCCTGCGGATAAATTATAAAAAGTGGCTGATTGTTGGCCACAGGTCTCTTTTTCTATGAAAAAATTGGCTAAGGGGGGCCCGTCCGGTCCCAGGATTTTAAAATCATCAATTGCGATACCTGGGGCAGTTTCTGCTCCATCGGTCCGGAAAACAAAACGGAATGCCACATGGCTATTCCCTTCGAGGAAGGAGATGTCTAAAAATTTAGTCTCAAAACCTTCTGTGGTACCGCTAAAAATAGCCTCACCCGGCGTAAATGCAATATTGTTGGTGTGTGCTGTCTGATTATACCAGCCCACCTCAGTTTCCTGCCCTAATTTAAGCCAACTTCTACCCTGGTCAATGGAGTATTGTACCATCATCCCATCCCAGGCTGAAGCATCTCCTGAGCTTTCGAGCTCATATCTGGTCTTAAATTCTATGAAATAACTGCCCAGGTTGAAAAAGCCGTATTCAGGGGTGTATAAGTAGGCAATGGTGTTATTTTCATAATCACCTTCAATTCCGGTGACCCAGGCAAAATCACCGCTGGCAGTACCATCTTTTCCAGGCACCGTAGATTGCCCAAGCTCAAAGCCAGTGCCTGATATGGTTTCAGCTGCAAAATAATGCTGGTTGGATTCAAAATCACCACCGTCTTCTAAAAGGAAATAGGGGGGGAGCTGTGGTAATATTGTGATCAGATCTTCTTTTAGTTCAGTGGCAGCCCCTTCATTGATCCCAAGGGAAACCGTATAGGTTCCTGGTTCAACATAGGAATGTTGGGGATTCCTCCCTGTAGAACTATTCCCATCCCCAAAGGTCCAATTCCAGTCATTGCCTGTTCCAAAGGAAATATCATTAAATTCCACAGGACTATTGGCATGAACCACGGTTCTTTCCGTAGTGAAGCTGGCATGACTTGTTTTGGCAAATAGGTCTGATGTATATAAACCACGACCGTAGGTGGCTACCAGGATTAGACCATCTGCTTCACGGTACCGCAGCATATCGCAACGCACATTGGCCAGATCAGTACTTGCAGGCATCCAGGCAGGGTTGGAGGTGGTGATATCCTGAGTGGTCCATATGCCTACCTCAGTTGCAATGATCACCTCATTGTTATTATCTGGATTGTACAGAGCCCACCGCACCGGCATGTCAGGCAGGTCTCCCTGTTTGTTTTGCCAGGTATCCCCGCCATTTCGTGATTCCCAGATAGAGTTGATCCCATAATTTGATAAGGTAACTAACAGGTGGTCGTCAGTTGTGCCAATAGAAATACTGGACACATAGCCATTTGATGGCAATGCCGATTGATCAATCCTTGTTAAATTTGGTGTACCATTGGCATTATTAGCCCTATATATCTGACCCCTATCATTTCCGATGAAAATTCTATTACTGGTATGCCTTGAGGCAGTGATCGCTGAAATTTTTCTACCATCTATTTCTATACTAAGGTTGTTTGAATTAACTGACCCACCACGAATATTCGAATGCCTCGCAAGCTGATTTTCGCTTCTTGCTGCATATAATATCCCTTGCTGATCATCATAATCACATGGATTGATGAATCTTCCGAAGTCAGGTGATGCTTCGGTAATAAAAGTACTAAAGGTATTTCCGCCATTGGTGGACCTAAAAAAATAATTGTACACATAGCTGGTTATCTGGTATTGGCTATTGGTCTGGTCGATGAAGCAAAACGCGCCGTCACCACCGGTGGCCATGGTGGTGGCACCAAAACCTTCCTGGGTAAATTTTTGTGTGCCGTTGTCTTGTGAACCAGCAAGGAAGTAACTTGAGAGGGATTCATTGGATGTAGCACCGGAATAAAATTGGGTAACATTGTAATTATTATTCCTGTTAAAAAACACCGGGCTTGTGGCAGTAATATCCCTGGTATAAGAAATCCCTCCATCAGATCCAAAAATAGCCTCATTAGGATGACCCGGCCGGAATGCTATGGCATGCTGATCGGCGTGTACGTATGACCTGCAATTACCCGTCCAGTAGGATACTGTTGCCCAAGATTGCCCCCCATCTTTGGTCCTGTTCAGGTCAATGCCGCCGGCTATGAGCTGGTCGGGGTCCTCAGGATGCACAGCAATGACCAGATCGTACCAGGCCTGCCCACGGGCAAAATCTGAAGTCGAGGCTGTACAGTTTTGGTTGAGGTACTTTGGAATGGTGATGTTATTCCAGGTGGTACCACCATCTGTGGATTTTGAAAACCAGGCGATATTACCGCCGTCTCCTGCTACAGCATAGATCACATTAGGATCAGTTTCAGCCACTGCCAGTTCAATTCTTTGGCCGCCATTTGGCACGCTGAGTTGGGTCCAGGATGCACCGTCATTTATCGACTTGTGGACCCGTCCCGCATCGAATATAATACCAATACTTGCAAATATATCCCCGTTAGAAGCTATTTTGATGTCGGCGGCATTTCCTCCTACCACAGTAGTCCATGAATCACCGCCATTTACAGACCGTTTCAGCCCTGTTCGGGTAGCTGCAAGTACAGTACCATTTCCTGTCACGGCAATTGATTGAATGTAAATAAAATCTGCATTATTAGTAGAGGCAATCTGATTCCAGGTGGTACCACCATCGGTGGTTTTCCATATCCCTGCTCCGCGCATCATCCCGGCAGGGGTCCAGCCCTCTCCAGTGCCTACGTAGAACACTTGGGTATTGGTAGGATCATACGCAATGCTGCTGATTGACAAGCTTGGCATAAAGTCATCTACGACCCGCCAAGGTGATGCGGCATTGGTTATATCCGCATTATACCACAGACCACCGGAAACGCCACCTGCCCAAACTTTTTTTGCAGTAGGGTCATTGGGGTCAAACATCATGCCCCTGGTGCGCCCTCCCACCTGTGCTGGTCCCCGCTCCAGCCAGGTCATCTCCTGTATGGCCACTCTCGCTGTTTTCATAAAATCTAACCGTCGTTTGGCTTCCTGATAAGCGAGGAGCTTCCTTTCAGCAGGTGGATATCCAAGGGCAGGATCTTTGGTCATTTCAAAATCATGCTCAGCTGCCAGATCAGGCCTATCAAATTTAGGCCTTTGAGCAATTTCTTCAAGGGAGAGGCTTTGCTTATTTTCTGAAGTAAATGGAACCAGCCATACTATTAAGGCGATGAGTGTCAGACTGCCAAATATGTATGGAATAAATTTCTTTTGAGTCATCAAATCAATTTAAAGGACAATTTCCAAATATAATTAAAAACAGATATTATTTTCAATTATTTAAGGATCAAATTATTAACATTTGGAAATTTTGGCACTTAGTCGGTCAGGCAGATTCTTTTTAATAGCTTCCTTAAAATCCCCACAGGCTTTTTTAGAATCTCCTAATTGCAGATAACAAAGCCCACGATAATAAAATGCCTCGGGGTTATCATTTTTTAAAAATACCGCCCATTTAGAATCCCCCAAGGCTTTGTTAAAATCATTTTCGTAGATATTGGCACGGGCACATTGCAGGAATAAATCTGAATATACTTTGGGAACTTCATCAGCTTTCATAATGATGGGGTAGGCCTTACCATATTTTGATTGCTGAATTGATTTAAATCTTTCCTTTCCCTTTTCAAAATATTGCATGGCCTCCCGGGGTTGATTAAGGCTATCCATAAGGATGATCCCCATTTGCAAGACCAGTTGCATGTCATGAGGTTCACGGATGTGGACATATTCCATGGTTTTGAAAGCCTTTAAAGACTCACCCATCCCCAGGTAGCATTCAGCAATCTGTAGCCAGATATCGAGTGATTGATATCGTTGGTATTTTTTTACCAAATTGAAATTGAGCAAAGCCTTCATGAAATGTTTTTCAGCAAGCATTTGCTGCCCCTCATCTCGTAGTTGGATTACCATTTGTTCCCCACCATCCTTATATTCCGTTTCAAAAGGATTTGCCTTAATCAGGGACTTCATGATTTCCAGGGCTTGCTGTGGCTTGCCTTCCGTGAAGTAGGCCTGGGCCTGATGGTGCATTTGTTCTTGTTGGGCCAATATTTTTGAATGTTCAAGGTTTTTAAAATATCCCGAGACTCTGGATCCTGTCAAAATTGCTGCTGCAATGAGTCCGAATATGACGAAGGCCAGTATTTGGTGGTGGAAGTATTTTTTATCAAATACATAGGTTTTGGTATGGGGATACCCGCGCTTATACTCCCATTCGAAAGTATGATAATTGTATACTGGTCGGGGAGGATAGGGTGGCCGTGGCCGGGCCTTGTATTGAGGCCTTGTTTGGGCCTGTGCTACCCTGTAGTCATATTGTTGACGTGCGATCGGCTTGCCAAGAATCTGGTAAGCCTCATTAATGGATTTAAATATCTCCTCTGCATTCGGATCACCAGGGTTGCGATCAGGATGGTACAGTAATGCTTTTTCTTTGAAGGCGGATCTGATCTCCAAAGAAGAAGCATTTTGAGGGATTCCCAATATGAGGTAGTAATCCTTCATAAGGACCTAACAAATTTTACCGATTTTTAGGTTTAGTAAGTCTGGATATTTTTAGATATTTTCGGTAATAAAACACTGCCACTCCGATAATTATTATGGAGATAAACTGGGAATTGCTCAAAATACCATCAATTACAAATCCACGGCTTATATCTCCCCGAAATATTTCCACAATACCTCGACCTATAGCATACAGGATAAGATAAGAGAGAAAAACCTGCCCATCAAATTGCTTTTTCTTGCCAATCCAAAGCAAGATCAGGAGAATTAAAAAAATCTGTCCCGCGTCATAAAGTTGAGTAGGATGGAGGTGGGTATGTAAGGGCTTGGCTACACAAAGAGGGTCAGAAAATACTACCCCAAAACTACTCCCGGTGGGCTTTCCGTAACAACACCCGGCTGCGAAGCATCCTAACCTGCCTATGGCATGCACGATGCAGGTGGTGATAGCCATAATATCAAGCATGCCCCTTACCGGAAGCTTATGTTTTTTAAAAAACCACAACATCACTGGTATACAGGTGAGCAGAGAGCCATAAAACACAAATCCGCTACCGGTAAATAGCCTGGAAAGATTTTTTGAATAAAATGCCGGGTCTTCAAAAAAGAAAAAGATCTTACCGCCTACCACTGCACCGATTACCAGGTATACAAACAGGGTATTGGAAGCTTCATAAGGCAAACCATACTTCTTTTTGGCAGTGATGGCGGTGTAGGTGATGGCCACAATGGCTCCCATCATGATGATAAACCCATAAGTATAGATGGTAATTACTTCTGGAAACAATCCCTGAAGCCATGAGGGGATGTTAATTTCAAATAATACTGGATGCATGCAGTTAATATTTTTGGATTGAATTACGGGGTTTTAAAACATAAATTCAAAACAATCCCAGGTTAAATAAATTGTTTCGCTGGTATTCCTTTTCTTTGCCAGCCTATGTTCACGCAGGGGATTCGATACATGCTCATAGCCACCTTCTTTTTTGCCATCATGAATGTGCTGGTCAAGATGATCCCGGGTATTCCTGCTATTGAAATTGTGTTTTTCAGGTCTGTGATCAGCCTCTTGATCAGCTATGCCTTCCTGCGTCATCAAAATATCAGCGTATGGGGCAATAAAAGGTTGCTGCTGGTGCTCAGGGGTTTGGTAGGGGCCATTTCATTGATCTTATATTTTTCTACGCTCCAGTACATCCCCCTTGCCAGTGCGGTGACCCTGCAGTTCCTTTCACCCATCTTCACCACGGTGCTTGGTATTATGATCGTGAGGGAGAAGGTGCTTTCAGGGCAGTGGTTCTTTTTTATCATTGCTTTTTTGGGTGTGGTTATCATCCAGGGGGTAGACCCAAGGATGGATTGGTTTTACTCAATCATAGGCGTTATTTCAGCCTTTTTTGCGGGATTGGCCTATAACCTTATCCGTAAGATTCGGAATGATGACCACCCTCTGGTGGTGGTATTTTATTTTCCATTGATTACCCTTCCAATCACCGGAATTTATTGTTTATTTTTTTGGGTGACTCCACAAGGAATGGAATGGCTTATTTTATTGGGAGTTGGATTGGCTACCCAGACAGCCCAGTATTTTATGACCATGGCTTACCAAAATGAGGAATTGTCCAGGATTGTAAGCTTAAAGTACATCGGGATTATCTATGCCCTGGGTTTTGGGTATGTCTTTTTCGGGGAAACCTATGATCTCTGGGCGCTGTTGGGCATGGTGGTTGTTTTGCTCGGAGTAGGGGGTAATATTTATTATAAGCACCGGATGATGAAATGAGCCAAAAGAATTTTATTCAAACCTTTACTTAAATGAATAAAATTCTTGTGTGCGAATTCCATTTGACCATTGAAAATGAATTTAAATCACATGAAAAAGTATTCACAGTAATTATTAAGAATTTTTTAATTCCATTAATTTTGGGAAAATATAACTGAACCATATATGGCCGGACACAGTAAATGGGCAAACATCAAGCATAGAAAAGGTGCACAGGATGCCAGAAGAGGTAAAATCTTCACCAAACTGATCAAGGAAATTACAGTTGCTACCAAGGAAGGTGGAACTGACTCTGATACCAACCCAAGACTCCGGCTTGCCATTCAGAATGCCAAGGGGCAAAACATGCCTAAGGACACCATCGAGCGGGCTATTAAGAAAGGTTCAGGTGCCGATATGGCCGATTATGTGGAGACCACCTACGAAGGTTACGGTCCCAACGGTGTGGCAGTATTTGTGGAGTGTACCACTGACAACCTCAACAGGACTGTAGCCAATGTGCGGGCGGCATTCTCCAAGTATGGCGGTAGCCTGGGTACCAATGGTTCCCTTGAATTTATTTTTGACCGGAAGGGCGTTTTCACTGTGATGCTTCCTGATGGGGTGGACGGTGATGAGATGACGCTTGAGGTAATTGACGGGGGAGCCGAGGAGGTGGAGTTTGAAGATGGTTACCTGATCGTTACCTCAGCGATGGAAGACTTCGGAATGATGCAAAAAAAGCTTGATGCTTTGGGGCTGGAGCCTGAAAATGCTGAGCTGCAACGGATACCCAATACTTTTGTGGCACTTTCTAATGAGCAATTTCCAAAAGTCATGAAGCTGATCGATGCCCTGGAAGATGATGATGACGTGCAAAAAGTGTATCATAATATCGAAGCTACCGAGACCCAACTGGAGCAGCTTTAAAATTATAAAGCACAAAAAAAAGGCATCGACTTAAAGCCGGATGCCCTCTTTATTGGGTAAACGAATATTATTCCGAAATTTTCAACATGAGATCCGCAGCTCTGTAAGAGTATCCGGCCTCATTGTCATACCACCCGACTACTTTAGCCAGATTTCCATTTGCTGAAGTCATCTGAGAGTCGAAGATACAACTGTGGGGATTGCCAATGATATCCACCGAAACGATTGGGTCTTCTGTGTACTCAAGGATACCCTTCATGCTGCCTTCAGAGGCTTTTTTCATTGCCTCATTGATCTGTTCTGCTGTAGCTTCTTTTTTAAGAATCACGGTAAGGTCAGTAAGTGAACCATCAGGAATCGGCACCCTCATGGCTACCCCGTCAAGTTTGCCTTTAAGATGGGGCAGAACCAGACCTACCGCTTTAGCTGCTCCTGTGGAGGTAGGCACAATCGATACTGCCGCAGCTCGGGCTCTTCTCAGATCACGGTGAGGGGCATCTTGTAGCCTTTGATCAGCGGTATAAGCGTGGATGGTGGTGATGTACCCCCTGTCAATGCCAAAATTTTCATCAAGGACCTTAGCCATTGGTGCCAGGCAATTGGTGGTGCATGAAGCATTGGAAACGATAGTTTCCTTGCCGGTCAGGAGATCATCATTTACCCCCAGCACGACCGTGGTGATATCTCCTTTAGCAGGAGCCGAGATCACTACTTTTTTAGCACCTGCTTTGATGTGCTTTCCAGCGCCTTCCTGATCCACAAAAATACCGGTTGATTCCAATACCACATCGATGCCAAGGTCTTTCCATGGCAGGTTAGCAGGATCTTTCTCAGCAAATATTTTTATAGCCTTTCCATTTACTACAAATTTATTGTCCCTGGCTTCAACGGTACCATCAAATCTACCGTGTACGGAGTCGTACTTGAGCAGGTGTGCCAGGGTACTGGCATCAGTTAGATCATTGATGGCTACTACCTCTACATTAGAGTTTTTTGCAAGGACTTTAAAAGTCAACCGCCCTATCCTTCCAAATCCGTTTATGGCTACTTTAATCATTTTTAAGTATTATTTTAAGTTTATTTTATGCGTTACAAAAATACAACACCCTGATAGTAAAACCAATTCATATTTGGATAGTTTGGGTAAATAAAATATATGGAATTTTTTCAGAGGGGGGTTTTGTTTATTTATTTCGGAACTTCTATATTTGCCCTCCGAATTGAATGATGGTCCGTTCGTCTAGGGGTTAGGAC
>JBGTCD010000144.1:0-9992 GCA_041749015.1 Cyclobacteriaceae bacterium | reverse complement strand
TAATCCCCGGGGCACCCGGGGCCATCATATTTCCTCCTAGTGGTAAAGCGCAAATGTAATAGTGCCCGGGTACAGGTTCCCAATCAGGAACAGCATTACCTGCAGGTATAGGATCAAAGAAAAATAATTGATTGTTATCAGTTCTTATATCATGATCAGAATTCGCGCCAAATCGAAAAATGCCATTTAAATTATTTCTTGTGGCACCAATATTAATCCCATCCAAATTTTCCAACTCCATATTGATGAAATCGCCATCAACCAAGTTTTTAATAAATTCATTGGTAGCACCATCCCTCAAAAAGAATCCGGTAACGAAATTCATGCCTCCCGGGGCTTGATCCACCACCTCAATATCTACCGTGTGGCTCCCAGCCAATCCCAATTCATCTATTGCAGTAAACCTGAATGCGTAAGCCCCTTCCTCCAAATCAGAGATTTTAAATATACCATCAGGCTTTTGCTCGGTTTGGATATTAGGGCCTGAGACCTGAGTCCAGGTCACATTGGCTACACTATTCTCTTCATCAAAAGCATAGCCGTGTAAATAGAACGGATCATTACTTTTAAATATGGTCTTTTCCAAACCTGCTGAAACATACGGGGCGGTATTTCCTATATTATCCTTACTAAATTTTAAAAACCAACTATAAATATCATAACCCCTGGATCCTCTATACAACTGATTCCATCCGGCGTGACGCGTCGCAACCAGCATGGTGAGGTGGGCTGTGTAATGCCCCATACAATCATTGATACCCTCTGTCATGGGGATGCTTGATACCCGATCTGAATTATTTGGGTCAACATAATCAGCACTCACAAGATTGTCACTTAAACCATGAAAAGCCCAAACTGGAATATCTTTGATGGCACAGGCAAGGGAAAGTTTTGCATTACCAGCAAAGGGTGCTATTGCAGTGATTTTGGAAGGATAAGTACCGGCATAGTCCCAGGTAGCAGTGGCTCCTAGGCTGATCCCCGTCATATACACCTTATTCTGGTTGACGTTAAATTGTGAAAATACATATTCCACCAGTTCATCAAGATCAGCCATTTCCCAAAGTCTGCTGTTATTAGGGGTACCATCAGGTTCCATCAAAGGAGAAACCACCACAAAGGGTAAAGTCAGTGGCCATTGATTTTTATCGATCAACCAGGCAGGCCCTCTATTACCAGAATTGAGTGTAGCTTGAAAATCATTACCTATTTCCCCACCTCCTAAAAAACTAAAAAGTAAGGGATACCCTTCTGGATCACCGGTGGTATAACCGGGGGGAGTATAGAGTAAAAATTTGGTGCCGGCAGTAGTAATGTATTGGCTTTGGTATTGTGCTTCAGCAGGTAAGGGGGATAGGATAAAAAGCAAAAAAAGGAATGTATTAACCCAAAATAGATTATTCCAAAATTTTACGGAATTCAATGATTGCCGCCCCTCAACTTCTCCCCACAAACCCATTTTTATTCTCCGTAAAAATTTAAAAACTTATTTACTAAATATACAAAATTTTGTTCATTTTTTTGTTAATTTTAATATGTTATTCAAAATAAAATCAATATTTTTTTAAGTAACTTATTTAAACTAATTCCAGTTTATTACTTCATATCCATTCTTAGAAATATATTTACAATATGGCCGGCAAATCAGGTTTTACTTCTGCTATAATAATTTTATCAATTATTATTTTTTGGTCCTCCAATCAATTCTTAGAAGGTAGTTTAGGTAGTAAAGCAGCATTGGGTAAAGAACTTCAATCTGAGCCTGAAAACTTAAGTGAGTGGAAGATAAAAGACCAACCCCCGTTCAATTACAGGGTGCTGTTTCCAGCTATAATTATTCCACTCTCAAAAATCGTCCCCGGTACTGCCACCCCGAATCAAAAATTTTTTATGACCTACTACATCATGAGTATGGTCTTCCTGATCGGTACGGCATTAGCGTTTTTTCATCTGCTGGCATATATATTTCAATCTGATAAAACGGGCTTCGCTGGTACCTTGCTGTTCCTTCTTTCCCCTCCTGTTCTATTAGCATATACGCTACCTGTACATACGCGTGAGGATATTTTGGGTTATCTTTTATTGGTATTAGGAATTTACTTTTTGCTGAAAAGGCAAATTTTAATTTTTTTAATTATTTCAATCCTGGGGGCACTCAACAGAGAGACCCTTCTGATCCTACCTTTTCTTTACTTTTTTTTCTGCAAGGATGGCATCCAAAAAAAATTTATTATTACCGGCATACCCATTATTATCTGGCTATCTCTGAGATATTTCCTTGGCGGGGAACCTTATGATCCATGGCTGGGGTTCCGTTGGAATATCAACAATCTGGCCCAAGCAGGATTGTTGTTTATTATAAGTTTTCATTTTTTATGGTACCCTTTCTTT
This sequence comes from Cyclobacteriaceae bacterium, assembly GCA_041749015.1. GTDB lineage: Bacteria > Bacteroidota > Bacteroidia > Cytophagales > Cyclobacteriaceae > JBGTCD01. Next base: position 7,601 of record JBGTCD010000144.1, on the reverse strand, counting down.
GCTGTAATTTCCAGGAAAACCAAAATCGGCAATAATACCTCGTTGCAGTTTTTTCAACAATCTGGACCTTATGTATTTTTCCTGGTGTTTATTACTACTTTTTTATTTGGAATAATCATTGAACTTCGGCTGCTGTATCTATTATTCCCGTGGATTATCATTTGTGCAATAGTTTACTTCAGGGATCATTATTCAAGCATCCAGCTCTATTTGAGAAGTAAGATATTTTTTATCCTTTGCGGGATCGCTCTGACAGGAATAGTTACAGGCATCTATTTCATGGAGGTACTCGTAAGCACTTTGAGGATCAGTAAGTACGATGTGCCGTATAATATATGGTTAGTAGTAGTTTTAATTTACGGAGGGCTTACCTTCCTTTCATTAGGATTCCTGCTATTTAATAGAAATAAACCAAATCACGGTGTTGAAACCATATAATCAGCGATTGAAATTAATAGAATGGGCCATCATTATTTTACCGGCCATCATTCCCCTATTTATTTCCTTTCCCTACAGGATCAATCTATTTTTAGCCTGGGAAGGTGCTTATCGAATCGCTTCCGGAGAGATCCCCTACAGAGATTTTGGCACCCCCGTAGGGTATGTCTTCTGGTTGTTGCCGGCATTATTTTTTAAGATTTTTGGGCCTTATGTAGTTACTTTGATCAAGGTGCAGGTGCTCATCAATTGGATGGGTAGCTATGCCTTTAGCAGGATACTCCAGCATCTCGGGCTTGATACCGGTGGCAGAATCATCGCCTTGACTGTTTTTACTTTATCTTATACCCTGTTCAACTTCTGGCCGTGGTACAATCACCTTGTTTTTATTTTGCAGCTCCTAAGCCTGTTATTTCTCCTGAAGAGTTTTGATGAAAAACGAGGGTGGTGGACAATCCCGGCGGCACTAATGGCCGCTTTGGCATTCATGACCAAACAGGATACGGGTGGCCTTACCCTGGTATTGTGTGGGGCTTTGCTTATTTATGACGGATGGATTTCGAAGTCATTCAGAAAGATCATCATCTTTTCTGGTGCCTACTTATTAGCTATGGCCCTGCTGATTCTCCCTTTCTTAGCTTATGACTTTGGCTATTGGTTTAATCTGGGCCAACCACCGCATTTCTCACGGCTTACGCTGTTCGATTTTATGGATGAGTTCCTGGGAGCATCTAAATGGATCAAATTCTATCTGCTAATGGTACTGGTCATGTTGGTTTTGGATAATTCTGGATTTCTCCACTGGATAAAAGACCCTTCCAGGGTTATCCCAGCATTGATCGTAGTTTTCATTTTAGGCCAGGCAGCGTTAATTCAGGTCACCAGCTACACTCCTATTGACGGGAATATCTATTTCCATAGTTTTTTCATCGGATTTGTGCTGTTGCGGCTTAGTAGGAATTATGATCTATCCAGGCCGGTAATTCTCATTTCCGGGATTTTACTCATTGGACTATGGTGGTCCAATGTATTTTGGGTGCGCTTTATCAGGCCCAAGGTAGAAAATATTATGGTAAGCCAGGATAAACGAGATGACCAGGTTATTTCAAAAAACACCTACATCCTCGGACTTGACTCCCTGGATATGAAGCGATCAAACTGGGTAAATTCCGATATCAAGACTTTTAAAAATGTAAAACTTCCTGAAGCTACCATCGAAGGCATCCATCAATTAAAATCGCTTCCAGTGGTCCAAAATAAGGCAGACCAAATCCGGGTGCTGAATATGTCAGAACTTACACAGCTTGCTTATGAATTGCCTTACACTACTGAAAAAGGACCTGACCACCCACTATGGTATCATTATGGGGTTTCATTTTTTGAAAGAGAAATCGACCATTTCTGCCATAAAATCAATAACCGGGAATATGACCTGATTTTGTTTCAGGATATCCCGGATCTGAATAATTTTTACCCTTATGAGGTGCGGGAGTGCATCCTGGAGCATTATGAACTTACCTTCAAATTTCTCGCTCCAAGGATACCTGAGTTTTCATTTATCGAAGTGTATCAGAAAAAAGGCTATCAGGAAGGGGGGCTCTGATCTTTCACTCATTTTGTGTGAATATTGTTCCTCCTTTATTTATTTTTTTACTCTACCTCTTCCAGGGGTATCCCGATCATTTCTTCAAGAGCCAGTTTGGAGTTGAGGTAATTAGTTTGTGCATTTAGTTTAGCTATCTTAGTCATATTGATATTACCGAAGCTATTGACATAATTGTCATAAGACTCTTCACCTTGCTTGAAGGCGTCTTCTAAGATCAAATGGTTGCTCTCAGCATCCTGAAGTGCTATTGATTGTATCCTGTGGATTTCTTCGAGCATGAGGAAGTTATTATAAGCCGTAAGCACTTCTCTTCTTACTCTTAGCATCGATGATTTTATATCTTCATCTGCTATCTCCACTCTTTTTATCTGCTGCCTTTTCTCTATCGGGTTCATAAAAATATCACCGAGGGTAAAAGTGACGCCAAAGTTATATCTGGGGAAAAAATTGGCCCTTAGCTCCTGGATCTCCCCTGCTGGAAGAATATTAAACTCATTCAGGTTTCCCTGAGCTCTGAATGATTCCATCCATTGCCGCTTTATTAGAGTAAGCTCATAATCAGCTACTTCCCTTTCCTTTCTCACTGCGTGATTATCAGGATGATTATCCCAGGCCAATTGTACAAGCCTTTCAGAAAACTCCACATTGGATGTATTTGACGGTAAAATTACTCTGTTGTAATCCACATTTTGGGCATGCCCCTGAATACAATAAAATGGCAGGAGGAATAATAGAATATATTTAAACATGATTTTGGGGTTTTATAAGACAAATAATTTTAAATCAAATGATGATGGTTGAGCATAATTGCTTTAGATGGAAAAGCCTTTCTATTTTAAGTATCATTTTTGCTGTAGGTAACATCTAAATCTTTAAGTTTAATCATTAGGGCATAGGTGGCGATTACCGGGATTAAAATGGGTTTCTGGAGGAGGGCATCCTGGGTATAATGGGCCACTGAAAGACCAAAAAATGGTATCATAAAGGCCATATTATACGTCTTCAGTAGCGGGTCTTTAAGCCGGAAGTGATTTAATATGCCTGTGATCGCCACGCTTGCGTTCAAGATCAGGAATAACAATAATCCGACAACCCCCATTTCCAGGGCTGTTCTTAAATACCCGCTGTCAGGATCATATTGTCCTGCCAATAGATGGCCACTGGAATACCGCAATCCAGCATTTCCGGCGGTATTGACCCCTCCTCCTATCGGATTACTCTGGATATACGCTTGAAACTGGATCCTTTTCGCATCTCTTACAGCCATGGAGGCATCCTCGGTAAAATTTAGGGTGGACCGCATCCTGTTAAGTGGCCCACCATAAAAGGGCCCCACCATTAATACGATGAAAATGGTAACGAGGGCCAGATTTACCACAATTACTTTGACATTTCTCAGGTTAAGGAGGATGAAAAGAAATACACTCACAATAATGACGGCATATGCTGTGCGGGTTCCTGCGAAGGACATGGAAAAGAAAGAAACAAGGGCCATTAACAGGAATCCGGCTCTTTTTCCATTAGAAAATGGGCCAAAGACCATCATTAAACAAGAAGTACCAGAAAAAGCCAGAAAAAGCCCAAAGGCAGAGGGGTCTGATAGAAAGGAAAATTTTCGCATATTCCCCCATATAAAGTAAAGTGCGTAACGATTAGGGGAATCATATATCCACTCCCATTCAAAATCCCTAAGCCCAAAGTACTCCTGCTGAATACCATAAAGGGCAATCAACATGGCCAAAACCATCCAAAGGGTATTGAAGTGCTTTATATTTTTTATTTTATCGAAAAAATGAAGGAACACAAAAAACAAAAGCAATAATGCGAGAAACCTGGCCGAAGCCAGCCACGCACCAACAGAAACAGCATTGGGATTGGCTATCTGAAAGATAAAATATCCATAAAATATCAATTGGGTGATCGTAATCGGCTCATTAAACTTCCATTGAAATTTTTCTCTCCCCTTAAAATAAATTACCATGGAAAGAAAGATGAGGACGATCAAAACATCAAATGCAGTACCATAGGGGAAATCACCGGGAATCAGGCGGTATAGGGTAAATAAAAAAGATCCGTAAATGAATAAAATAAATATTCCAAACCCATAATTGCGGAAGGTAAGGAGTACAATAGGGATGGTGATAATAAGAAAGATGATTACCGGAGCTACCATGATTGACACCGATACCATCAGGTAGGGCACCATAATGGCTACCAAAATCAATACCCCAATTAATATTTTGGATTTTATATTGGAAATCGAATGGGCATCCACCTTCATTGAAAAATAATCAGAAATTCAAGGTCAAAGATTGCCTAGGGTATGAACACGATTTTCAAAAAAATGACCAGGTACACAAAGACAACAAAAGAAATGGCGATAAATATTACCAACCCTTTAGTCGTTATACGTTTCCTTTTATTAACTGACCTTCTTTTCACGTGATTATTTTATTTCTTTTGGCGTCAAATTCATTTTTGACTACAGCATTTTTATTTATTGGATTCATATTTTCCTATCAGGCCCATGATTTGATCAGCCCGATTTCTCCAGGTATTATTCCTGGTGAATCTTTTTCTTTCTTGTACCAATACATCATTATTGGCTTTTATCGAGCGATTAATGCCCTCCACAAAGCCCTCAGCATGGTGAGCTAAATATATCACCTCTTTAAAATTCAAAATATCAGAGGAAAAAGACGTTGAAACAACCGGTACTCCTGCAGCCAGGTATTCATTGATCTTCAGCGGATATATCCCTGCGGTAAGTTCATTACAGAGAAAAGGAATTATCGCACAATGGGTACCTTTCAGGTATCCCGGCAATTCGGCCATAGGTTTTGGACCGGTTAGGGTGACATTTTCTTTCAATGATAATTTCTCCAGGGTTTTATTTTTAGTTGAAACAGGACCAATGAGTAAAAGATGAAGGCCTTCCTCAGAAGTGATTTTTGACAAAATATCATAATCTACTCTGTCGCATATATTACCAATATACGTAATAACCTTGCCACGGATATCTTCAATATCATTTGGTATGGTCGTTTCCGGCAGCCCTGCTCTGCTGAACAACTCAATATCGGCCGCATTGGGCACCAGGTGTATTTCAGAACTATGTATTGAAAGTTGCTGCTTTAAATTGGTAGAAGTGACCACGGTGAAATCAGCCTTTTTTATCTGAGCTGCCTCCAGCGCAGGGCCATGTTTTTTTACATAATGAGAGTTGGCAACTTTATCTACTGATTGATAAATAGTCAGCGCCGGTTTAAATGACCGCGGAAAGGTTAACCCGTAAAAAGGATTGAATGAATTATAGTAAATATAATCCTGCAGGTTAAATCTCTTGATAGTTATTCTTACAGACCAGAAAACAATCCTGTTGTTAAAATTCAGTAGCTTCCGGTATAGCCACCCATCCGGCATCCAATTGATGGGTAAAACCGCCAATGGGGTTACAATAAATAGGTTTTCTTGAATTGGCTGGATAGGTTTAATCCCAAAAAGGAGGGCAGGGATTCTTCTATAGATTATTTTCTTCCAAAAACCAGCAATTACGTCTTTCAGAGTAAAGGGATTTTCAATATAGAACACCCGGTTTTCTGAAGACAATTCCTGAGCAATAGAAAAGGCAGTCGATGCGTAGGGGCCATCCCATCTGGCGAGGGCAAAATAAATAAAACTTTTTGATTTCATTTGAGTACTAAAGGTAGTTAGAATTCATATTGATTTTGATAAAAAGTCATTAAAATGAAGGTTTCTGACTTCAAACTCAAAGTTCCCAACCTATGGTCTCCTCTGGAAAAGCAATTATTTCCCGCCACCAACTTCCTGATTTTTTGATCATCGGAACGGGTAAATCAGGGACCACCTCAGTTGATAATTATTTGAAGCAACACCCCGGGGTATTTATCAGCCCGTTGAAGGAGCCTAATTTTTTTGGATATGAACTCAACCAACCATCAGATTTTGAAGGCACCCCCCAGATTCATCATTATAACAATTCGGTAACGAATATAGAAGACTATGTTGAACTATTTGCAGGTGCAGAGGATCATCAGGTAAAAGGAGAAACCTCAAATACCTACATGTATCATAAGAATGCTCCGGACAGAATTTTGCATTATGCGGCGGATGTTAAGATTATCGCCATATTAAGGCAGCCTGCTGAGCGATTATATTCCCGGTATTTACACCTGGCAAGGGAAAACAGGGTTCCAACCGTACAATTTAGTGATTGCCTTGATCCTACTACAGTATGGTGGCAGAGGAATGACCTGATAAAGGAAGGCTATTACGGCAGACATCTTTCAAGGTATTTTGAGATTTTTCCTAAAAGTCAGATCAAAGTATTTCTATTTGAGGATCTGAGGCAAGACTCCGAAAAAATGATGAAGGATATTTTCAGGTTTATTGGGGTTGACCCTGATTTTAAGGTTGACTTTTCCGTTGAGTATAACCAATCCGGATTCATCAAAAACAAGGCTTTTGATAAGGTGATCGGACAAAACAGTTGGGTAAAAAAGGCCCTTAAAAAGATACTACCACAAAGGTGGTACAATGCCCTTAAGCACAATTCGACAACCCAAAAGCAACTCAATCAATTCAGAAATAAAAATCTCCAGCGACCATCCCTTGACCCCAGTCTCAAAAGTGAAATATCCCACTCCATCTATAAAGAGGATATAAAATTGCTGGAATCCTTGATTGCCCGAGATTTAAGTAAATGGTATGCCTGAAAATCCCTATTTCATAGGTTTGGTTGAATGAATAATATGGTCTACTCGTTATATAAATAGTTCAAATTAAATATTAAAAATCTTACAAGTGAATTGGAAAAAATTAGTGCTGATCTTAGCAATTATCCTGTGTTTGATTGCAGTGACAGGATGGTATTATTATAAGGTTGCCTTTCCCAAGATGGTTGCAGAGGCTGTAGTGAATAAAAAATATCCAAGATTGATGCCCGAAAAATACCGGGAAGGTTTAGCGTCAGTAGGTGATACTCTTGACACCAGGATTCAACATTTAATTGAAATTTCCGAATCCAAAGGCATTTCATTAGATGAACTCATCACCGGTATAGACCAAATCCAGGAAGATCAGGTAAGGAATGCGGTAAATGAGGTCCTCTCTACTAAAATCACCAACGTAGAACAGGTTTTTGATATAGGAATCAAACACATCAAAGTACAGGCTTTTGATCCTGAAGAATTAAGAGGTCCCTTCCTTGAGAATGTGAATTTGCAACATATCAAAAAGGGTATCCGCTACATCAAAACCCACAGAATCCTGGAAGAAATGGACCCTGATACTGTCCGCAAAATCGCACGCCAGATACTCATTGAAAAAAGGAAAAAAATTGTGGATAAAGTGGATGTTATTTATGAGAAAGATGGTAATTAACACGACGAAATTCTTCCATAGAAAATTACTCCTCTTTGCATGAAGGCTGACCAGTATTGGTCGAAGTAAATGAGCATTTAAATGTTAAGATTTCTATAATCCACATTATTCAAAATTGAGCCGGTGAGCATCTCGCTCTGTGATTCAAGATAAT
>JBGTCD010000143.1:0-13578 GCA_041749015.1 Cyclobacteriaceae bacterium | reverse complement strand
AGAAGAGCATGGCTGCTTGAAATGATGCACCAGGCGGGTATGGATAATGGAAATAATAATGATTGGCAATTATGGCAACAGCATAATAAACCAATCGAGATATTAAATTTAGATATGTTTTATCAAAAGTTAGATTACATCCATTTAAATCCGGTAGAGGGCGGTTTTGTTGAGAACGAGGAAGATTATTGGTATAGTAGTGCGCGGGACTTTTATGGTAAGAAAGGATTGATTGAATTGAGTTATGTTGTATAGAAACCAAAGAGGCACAAGCGAGACGCTTGCGCTTGGGGGGTCGTAGCGAGACGCTACGACCAGGGGAGATTATTCAGGGATAAAAGACTTGTTGGAAATAAGTTTTATGGATTAAATAATAGCACGGATGAGCTCGCGCACTTGCCCGCTACCAACATCCGCGCTAGAAGGGAAAATAATATGAAAAATTTTGCACAGAAGGTCATAAATATAGTTATAGCCATCATAATTATCAGCTCTTGTGATTTAAAAGAGGAGAGCTTTAGCGAGGTAAATTGTATAAGTATTGAGCCAATTGGAGTGCGAGATGCTCTAAAACATAGAATTGCTGTTGGGTTAGAGCCGCTTAGTTGCGGTTTTAAAAATGAAACTTTTGAAAATTCGTTGGATGTTCGAAACTTTATAGTTTCTGACTCAACATTTTATAAGCTCAAAGATTACGTTATAAAAAGACAGGTTGAATCTGATGAATTAGTTGGTGATGCATATTCTGGCTACAGCATTATGGCTTTTGATAATAAATCTGAAGTATTAAGTTATAATATTATAGGGGCTGAGAAGTATCATAACTACTTTAATGGCCTAATTAAGGCAATTGGCTCCAATTCAGAAACTGATACTTTAAATTTACACTTAGAGGATAACGGTTATTATTGGAAGAAGGACCCATTTTACTGGAAGAAAGACTCAGTAATTAGTGAGTAGCTCAGAATGGGCCCCTAAAGAAATTCCCCTTCCCGCGTTTTAGCAAAGTGTGCGATAAAATTCATAGCGATCTAACGACCGTATCTCTACCCAAATTTTACGCTCAGTACGGGTATGTCCGTCTTGAATAGTACCGTTTCGGTGACCCCAACATGGTAGGCTGCGGCAGATTTTTTGGCCTGGGTGGCAATTCCGATGAAACCTGCCTTCTTTTTATGTGCAAAAGCCATGATGCCTTTTTCGGGCTCCTTATCGTTATAGATGTGCTGATGGATGGTCAGGTCTTTATAATCTTTGCCAAAATGGTGCATTAATGTTTCTACTTTGTCAGTAGTAGCAAATTTTGCCGGGGTATTGACAAATAGAAAATGAACAGAGGTGCCCAAGGCTTTAATCAGAGGCATCATTTTTTTAAAGGCCGGTTGGCTGTTAGCTTCAAACAGTGATGCAAAGACCATTTTCCTTAAATCATTTCCCGACATTAATTTTTTAACACCAAGCACGGGACAGGGGGCATTGCGCAATACCTTTTGCAGGTTAGAACCAATAAATTTCCCAGACTCGTGACCTTTTCCATAAGCACCAATTACGATCAGGTCAGCCTTTTCTTTCCCGGCCAGGGCAATGATTCTTTCATGAGGGACGCCCGTTTCAATCACAAAGCTGACTTTTACCTTCTTCGGGTCATGGCTTTTGACAAATTCTTGGAGCTTCAGTTTTGATTCATCCTGGATATCCAGAATTTCCTGATGTTTGGCCTTTTCCTTGTCTGATAATTTGGTCCAGTCGAGATTGGTAGCGACCACATTGACGCAAGTAATAGCAGCCCCGCTTTTTTCAGCAATCTTCAAAGCATTCAAAAATGCATTGTTAGCATATTTTGAAAAATCAATAGGAACGATGATCCTTTTCATGAGTGGCATATTTGTTTGACTCAAATTTCTTATACCACCCACTAATAAACCATGATTTTAGTCATGAAAGCCTATGATTTTTACCTGATAAAGCATTCAGTGATTTTTGACTTCACACCTGTATATCACCCATAAATCTTATCCAACTCCTTTTGATAACGGCTAGTGACCTGGGGCCTGCGGACCTTGAATGAAGCGGATAGGTCTTCATCTTCTACTGTCCATTCTTTATCTGCCAGGATGAACTTCCTGACACGTTCATAACCCTGGAGTTGTTCGTTATATTCATTGATTTCCTCTTGTATTTTTTTGACCACCTTGATATTTTGTACCATGTATTCGGGGGCAGTCCAGTGAATGCCCTGATTCTTGCACCAAGCCTCCAGAGTCTCAAAATTGGGTACTAAAACGGCTGAAACGAAGGGCTTGTTGAAACCAATAATCAAACATTGACTCAGGAAAGGGGATGCAGTAAAATGATTTTCCAGGGTCTGAGGTGCGATATATTTTCCAGAGGTTGTTTTAAAAATATCCTTTTTACGATCTGTGATGGTCAAAAATCGTTTTTTAACCATTTTTCCTATATCTCCGGTCCGCAGCCATCCATCCTCAGTAAATACCTCCGAATTCAATTCAGGCCTTATGTAATACCCTTTCATCACATTTGGACCCTTCACTTGTATTTCTCCGGCACCATCTTCATCAGGTTGGTCGATTCTTACCTGTACGCCCGGCACCGGGATGCCCACCGTACCAAAATAATTGAGCCCCGGATCAAGGCGGTTGGCGGTAAGGTAAGGGGAGGTCTCGGTCATGCCATAACCGGTCAGGGTCATGATGCCTCCTGCAGAAAACAACCTGCCCAGCTCAGGCCGCAGTGCAGCAGCCCCGACTATCATATACCGGATCCGGCCTCCAAGTTTTTTGCGCCATTGGCTCAGCACTAATACCCGCGCTATGAACAGCTTAAGACCATAAAAAGCCATAAGACTCCTTTTGGTTTTATACCGCTTACCGACATCCATGGCCCAAAGGATTAGTTTTCTTTTCATCATCCAGCCTTTCCGGGTCCGCTGCTCCATGATGTCGTACATTTTTTCCAGGGTGCGGGGCACAGTGGTGCACAGATGCGGTCTCACCATATTAAAATCATGGGAGAGGGTATCTAGGCTTTGCGCGAAATATACCTGAACGCCAAAGGCCATATAGGCAAAACAACTGGTGCGCTCGAAGATGTGGCTGAAGGGTAAAAAACTCAAAATTCTGTGTTTGGGTTGGAGTGGCAGCAGGGTCAATATGGACTTGATATTGCTGACTACATTATGATGGGTGAGGGGCACCCCCTTGGGGATCCCGGAAGTGCCCGAGGTATACATGATGCAGACGAGATCTTCAGGGGTGATGGCTGCCTTGATTTTTAAGACTTCCGTCAAAAGCGCCTTATCGGCAGTTTTTCCTTCAAGAGATTGAAAATATCCTGCGGAGCTTTTATCCAGATGATAAATATGCTCCAGTTGGGGCAGGTCCTTTTTCAGGGATTGTATTTTATAATAAATGCCTTCATTGACTGTGATGCAAATCCGGGCCTCCGTTTCGCCGAGAATATGGCCCATCTCATGAAGGGATGCTGTTGGGTGCATGGGCACGAGGATGAGCCCAATTTGCTGACAGGCAAAATCTATGATCATCCAATCCGGACTGCCCATCAATGGTACTACAGCTACCCGGTCACCAGTTTGATAGCCCTGACCCAAAAACCAGCAGGACAGCAGATCAGCCTTTTTCAGAATTTCATCAGTAGAATAATGTCTTAAGTCCCCACCCTGGAAGCAGTTTAGGGCTTTGGATTGGGGATATTTTTCCTGTTGATAGGGGAGTATATCAAACAGCCGGGTAAAATCGATGAGGGTATTGCGCTGCTTCATGCTTGCTCTGTTTTTGGGGATGCAACAGGTTCTACATAAAGAATATCATACAGGGCCTCATAATATTCGGGAAATTGCGGCAAGTCGTTATGCCTGCCACCTTCGATTGCGTGGAGGGTGATTTTATCGGGGTACAGGGCTTTGAGTTTTTCACTTTGATTAAATGAAATTAATTGGTCTTTAGTGCCGTGAATGATATGAACAGGGGTCCTGGATGAATTCAGGTATAAGTCCGTCCTCATATCATATCTTATGAGCCATTTTAGCGGCATAAAAAACCCGTACCGATTGGCATTGTAATAAAAACTAAAATATGGCGAATCCAGAATCAGCATCCTGGGTTGATTCCAGGTGGCCACCCTTGCGGCTATGCCGGTACCTAGCGACCTGCCAAAAACCACAATTTTGTCTTCAGTGTACTGCTTTAACAACCAATCATAAATCAACTGAGCATCATCAAAAAGAATCTCCTGGGTGCGCTTCCCCCGGCTTTTTCCAAAACCCCGGTAATCCATCATGATAAAATCATACCCATTGCTTAGAAAATCTTTAGCGAACTTCCCCCAACCTTTGATGCTTTTGGAATTGCCCTTGAGATAATAGACCACCCCACGGGAGTTGGGGACTTTAAAATAGATGGCATTGATCATCCCACCGTCTTTGGTGTCAAAGTTCAATTCCTCGAAAGGGAAGGGGTATTGGTATTGAAAGGCGGAAGATAGGATTTCAGGACGAAAGAAGAAATAGTGCTGAAAATAGTAGAATATCAGGCAAACGCCCGTGTATAATGCCAAAACAATAAATATGATGAGCACAGCCACGGGAAAAAATTAAGGAATATTTATGAGAGTGAAAAATCACTATCGGAAATTGGAGTAAAATTTTATTCCAATAATGCCCTGATCCGGTCACGGTATGCATCATACTCGCCAATATCATAATGCCCCGCCCCTTCGATGATGATGAATTCATCACCATCTTTTAATACTGATTTTAGCTTCTCTGCCGAACTTATAGGTACTATCAGATCCTCAGTGCCGTGAAAGAGAATTTTTCTGGAAGTCACTTTTTGTAGATGCTTGTAAGTCGGAAATTCATGATTCAAGGGAAAAATTTTAAGCACCGGCCTAACCAGTCGCGGCACCGCCCCTTTAAGCTCATCAATTGGGGTCTCAAGAATCAGGAGCTCCGGCTGCACCTCCGTGGCCAGGTAGGAGGCAACAGCCGAGCCCAGTGAGCGCCCATAGAGGATGACTTGTTCAGGGTGGGGTTGGGTCTGCAACCAACTCCAAACTACCCGGGCGTCATGGTATAGAACCTTTTCGCCGGGTTTTCCTTCGCTTTTTCCATAGCCCCTGTAGTCGACCATCAGCACCTCATGCTCAAGGTCTGTGAAATAACCTGCTGCTGCTCCCCATCCTTGCAGATTGCCGGCATTGCCATGGAAATAGAGGATCAGCCCTTTGGGTTCGTTGGTGGTTTTAAACCAGAGTGCATTAATCTTGATACCATTCTCCGATTCGATGAAATGTTCTTCAAATGGCCGGTCAAAATGAAAAACATGATCATTGGGTAGGGTAGAAGCCTGAAAAATAAACCGGTCCTGAAAAAATATATGAATCAGGACCAGTATTACGATGAAGAGGAGGGGAATTAGCAACCACATTTTATTCATAACAAAAAAATATCTTTCTGCACAAGAATTGCAGAAAGGGAACTAATTAATTTTTTCAAATGCAAAGAACCCAAAAAATCATGTCAATGCCAATAACGAATTCCCGGCTATGGTTGATCCTTTTTGATATACCCCTCCAGGGCCTTTACGTAATTTTTGAAGGCTTCCGTACCCTTGGTAGTGATCTTACAAATAGTTTGGGGATAGTTGTTGTGAAACCGCTTGGTGATGGCGATGTAATCCGCCTCTTTGAGTTTGGTCAGCTGCACGCTGAGATTGCCGGCAGTTGCACCGGTCTTTTCCTTGATGTAGGTGAACTCCGCCTGCTCTACCCCGACAAGGAGTGACATTATCGCCAGCCTGAGCTGGGAATGTAGCAAGGGGTCCAGGTCTTTAAACATTATTGTTCCTTTTGTCTGAGGAGATGTCCGGGAATAAGATAACCGATGATAATTGCCCCTGGGGTGATCAGGTAATGCAGGTCTGAGGATACTTGAAAAAGCACCACCCCAAATATCCAAAACCCTATTCCTCCAATGATCAAAGGTTTGAACCGAATGGTATAGCCCGTAATCACTGTAGGTATAGCCACCATAAGCAGAATAATAGGATTGAAGTAGTCCCGCACCGGCATGCCCAGGATGACCAGTAGTAATACAGAAATTCCAAAGCCAAACCATAACATGCCAATGACCCGGTCAAGGTGGGTGGTGACCCGGGCCGTTTTACCCTGTCTGTAAGCATGAATGATGGTGATGATCCAAGCCGGTATGGTAATCAACCACACGATGTAAGGATGCTGGTAAGTGGTATGGACCATTAGATAGTAATGCCCCAGATTGGCCAGCACTACTACCCATCCCCAGAGCAGAAAGTAAAAGCTGGTCTTCTGAAAATTACCCTGGGTATTTTTTATGATTCCGGATATAAATGCCAGGTTTTCTTCAGGGTTGAATTGGTCTGATTGTTTTGTCATGGTTGATTAGATTTTTAACTCCATAATTACTGCCCTGAGCTGAGACCAGCCTAGGGTAAAAAATAGGTTTATAATCAAAATGTGAACGGGCAACGGGCCTAATACTAATTTTAAAGTTTGGTCAGGTTCATTTCCAGGAAGTTATATTCATTTCCATTTCCATCATTAAAGTACCCTTTTTCATTCCACTTACCATCTTTAAAATTGATAAAAAAGGTAATGGTCCCTCCTGGTACATTAAAATACCATTTGTATTCATCGGTTCCCATCACCTCAAAACTAGCATTCGTTTTTTGACCCTCCATTGTAAATGAATTCATAGAGTATATATCCTTAAAGGGGTCATAGGAAATTAGGGCTATAGCATGATGGATCATTTGTGATGGGTCATCCATAGCAAAACCTTTGCCTTCAATGGCCAGCAGGGTACCATCCAGGGTTAATTTAATATCCTCACTTTGGGTGAATAGTTCTCTTTTTCCTTCAACAAAAAACCAACCTTCACCTTCCCATTGTCCCGCCCAATTGGCGAGGACTTTCATTTTTTCCTGGACCTTTGCCGTAGGAAATTCAGGACCCTGCGCCAATGCGAAAATTGGCGCTAACATAACAAAAAAGAATAGTAATTTATTCATGATTTTAAATTTTGGTTATGCAAATATAAAGTAGTTTATAATATAAACCAAAAGACATATTAGATTTTTTCTCCCGATATTCGTAGATATAAAAAATTAGAAGATTAAATATGTTTACAGGAATCATTGAAACCATGGGTAGGGTAGTCCGGATTGAAACGGATCGGAACAACCTTATTTTTTATATTGAAGCGTCAATAAAAAAGGAACTAAAAATTGATCAGAGTCTGGCCCATAATGGGGTATGTCTGACGGTAGATGGGTTTGAAGAATCCCTATATCGGGTCACGGCCATTGCAGAGTCTTTGCAAAAAACTAACCTCGGTAAACTAAAGCCCGGAAGCCTGATTAACCTGGAGCGTTGCATGCCAGCTAACGGAAGATTTGATGGCCACATCGTGCAGGGGCATGTCGACCAGACCGGCAAAGTGTCCGGTATCCGCGAGACAGGGGGAAGCTGGGAAATTGATTTTGAATATGACCCGGATCAGGGACATATCACCGTGGAGAAAGGATCCATTACCATCAATGGGGTGAGCCTGACCTGTTTCAATGTGGCACCCGGTCGGTTTTCGGTGGCCATCATTCCATACACCTGGGAGCATACCAATTTTCATCAACTTAAGGTAGGGAACACCGTCAACCTGGAATTCGACATCCTGGGTAAATACGTGCAGGCCATGTTGCTAGGTGGGTACCGACCGAAGTAGTTGCTAATTTTTGCCTTTGGCCGACCTTGACTTTAACCTTAACTTTAACCTTAACTCTAACCTAAATAGGGAGTGCTTAATGCCAACTGTATTTTACCTATGACCTAATATGGTTGAATAATCACATTGTTTTGGAGCTGATGAGGAGTTGTTTACAGAACTTCCAATAATAATTTATAATACTATTTCAAGTGGAAAACGACCGAAAGGCTATGGAGTTGGGTTTTCCAAAATGCATCCAATCCGTACCTGAATCTTAATCTTTCACAAAGGTTTTTATTTTTGTAAGATATCATGGAGTTCATACCATATTGTGTTGCAGGGTGAGTATCGTAGATAAATATTACCAGAGGCGGAATGCTAGGAACCAAAATTCTTGAATATTTTTCCCCGAAAACCACACTACCTCCCAAACCAAAAGAAAAGGCATGTTTTTCATTTTCAAAAATTGTCATGTCCAGATAAGAACTTAACCTGATTGGCTGGCGGTACCACCACGAATGGCACTGCAAAAAATCTTGGCATGAAGGAATATAATCAATTCCTATCTGCGTCCGCCAGGAAATTTTAAGCTCGGGGAAAATAATTCTGCCATATTCTGCAAAGAAACCAAAACCATTATTTATTCCCGGCTCAAACCTTTGAGAGTTAACAGAAAATCCCCTGACACCAATTAGAATTTCATGCTTTCGCACTTGTGCGGATGCTAAATTTGTCGTCAATAATAGAAAAAGGGAGACCATTATCAGTCTGTTAGCTTTAAAGAAATTAATGGGTTGTAACATATCTTAAAATCAATTGATCACGTAGCTTATGGCAAAATGATGAAGGATTAACATGGGGTACTTGAATTCAATAAAATCATCTATAAATAGCCCATTATCATTTGAAATATGGTAGATATGACGCTGCCAATACCCATCTAACCCATAAGAGAACCTCAATTGATTTCTTGAATATGACAATATGCTTCCAAAACCGAATGAAACGTCATATTGCTGATTGAATTCCCTGTCTACAAATTGGTGATTAATACGGGATTCATTTACACTGTAATTTTTATTACCATAAAAAACACCAGGACCAATACCAGCCAGGATGTACTTTTTAGATTTTTTAAAAACTTGTGTTTCAAAATAAGTATTGAATCTAAATCCATATTGGTACCACCATGTGTCACAATTATTAGGGTCATTACATGAGGGGGAAAAGTCAATTCCAATCTGGCTACTTAATTGAATATTCTTGCTTGGCCATATATTGCTGGTTAATGTTCCGAAAATTCCAAAGCCGAAATTACTCCCAGGGTCGATATCAGGTTGCAAAATTTTCGGTGTATGAATAAAAATGGCCCTTGTTCCGAAAGAAAGATTATTATTTTGAGCCCTTAAGCTGCCTAAGGAAAAAAAGAGAACAGGTAATACAATTAAAAATTTTGAGGTAGAATTAAATTTCATGCGTCAATATTTTATAAGAGTAAAAGTGAATAATGGCGGAGGAAGCTTACCGTCCCTAATTAATAACCATTTTATAAATATCAACAACTACTACCTAAACTCTGATCCTGCAGCAAAAGACTGTTCATAGTTTTGTGTTATTGTTGGTCTACATTTTACTCGAAATGATACTTTTGGTGTGTAACACTTGACAATTATATTAAATTTTTTATCATAAGGGCTCATCAAACCAAAATTCAACTTAATTATGAGCAAATCATTAGTTTTGATCATTTCGATAAGTTTTATGCTTGCAGCCTGCGGGAAGAATGAGCAAACCGATTCCAAATCATTGGAGGTTCCAGATGGTATCGATGAAAATGTCGGGATGGTTGAAGAAGAGTTGATTCCGCCCAAATTATTAGAGCCAGAAAATAACGCTACGGTTTTTGAGGAAAAACCTATGTTCAAATGGACAGAAGTGCCCGGTGACAGACTGTACCAGGTAGAAATTCACCAATACGAAGGAATGGAAGCACCCGCATGGTCTGATTATCCGGAAGGGACCTCATGGCGCATAGAGGAAAAGTTCATGGGGTTAGATCATGGAAAGACCTATTATTGGCGGGTCAAAAGAGGGCAATCAGACTGGTCTGAAGTGTATTCCTTCACAGTTGATTTAAAAAATAAGTGATTTTATCTTTATAATTTTTGAGTCTGGTAAAGTCTACTGTAGAAGTTGATTTAAATCAGGAGTAGGTAAGATGCCTGAAGTTTTCTCCATAAACCCGCTTGCCGGCATTTATTGCGATAGCGTAACTTAACCATCCTGTTCCTATCCCAACCAAAGCCCCAACAAAAATATCACCCGGATAATGTAGCCCAAGGTATATCCTGGAATAGCTGACCACCAGAGCCCATACGAAGAGCCATTTGATGGTACGGAATTTTTTACCAAAAACCATCCAGAAAAATGTGGCCAGGGCAAAGGTATTCGCGGCATGTGAGGATGCAAACCCATAAAGCCCCCCAGTCTTGCCATTGAGGATGCGTACCATCCCTGCAAGGTCCGGATCGTGGGAGGGCCTAAACCGCTCAAAATAAGGTTTCATGATGCCGGAAGTAATAAAATCAGCTGCCACTATTGCAAGCAGGATTCCTACAAGGATCACCCAGGTCTGGTATCGGTACTCCCTGATGACCAGTCCAAGGAGAATAAAATACAAGGGGATCCATTCGAATCTACCGGAGACATGCCACATCACCAGATCCACCCAGTGATGGTGCAGGCCGTTCAGCCATAAAAAGAGGTTTTTATCTAATTCCAATAGCCATTCAAGCATTTCCACTCATATGTTTTAGGCACCTAAAATGTAAATACCCCTCATTTTTATTTTGGATTAAGAAATATTTCTTAATATTAAGAAACAAAACTGAAGTTTCACCAAGATTTATAGATATGAGCAAATTTCCCTGGTTAAAGCATTATCCTCAAGGCGTTCCTGCCGAAATTGAAATGGATGTCTACCCATCAGTCGTTCACATGTTGGAAAATAGTTTTGCTGAGCACCGAGATAAACCGGCATTTGAAAATATGGGTAAGGGCATCACCTATGGCGAATTGGATGATTTGTCCAAATCCTTTGCAGCCTACCTGCAGATTGATCTTGGTCTAAAAAAGGGAGACCGCATCGCCATCCAAATGCCCAATCTCCTCCAATACCCGGTAGTGTTGGTAGGTGCCATGCGGGCTGGGCTTATTGTGGTCAACACCAATCCCCTTTATACCGCCAGAGAAATGGAGCACCAGTTTAATGATGCGGAGGTCAAGGCCGTAGTGATCCTGGCTAATTTTGCCTCCAATCTGGAAAAGATTCAAGGTAAAACTAAAATTGAACACATCATAGTAACCAAACTGGGCGACATGCTTGGTGGCCTTAAAGGTGGGATTGTCAACTTCGTGGTGAAGTATATTAAGAAAATGGTGCCAGCGTATAACCTGCCCACTGCCATTGCTTTCAAAAATGCGCTGAGCAAACGAAAACCTTCTGAATTTAAGCCTGTAGAAATCGGTCTGGATGACACGGCATTTCTACAGTACACCGGTGGTACTACAGGTGTTTCCAAAGGTGCCAATCTTACCCACAGTAATATTGTGAACCATAATACCATGGTGCATAACTGGTTCATACCCATTCGTGACGTTAACAAGCCTGAGGTGGTGATCACCGCCATTCCCTTGTATCATATATTTGCCCTTACCGTAAACGGGATATTTTTTATGAGCATTGGTGGTAAAAACGTGCTGATCACCAATCCCCGGGATATGCCTGGATTTGTAAAGGAATTGGCCAAACATCGGTACACTCTTATCACTGGTGTGAATACTCTATTCAATGGGCTATTGAACAATCCGGATTTTTCTAAATTGGATTTCAGCAGTCTCAAAGGTGCCGTAGGTGGTGGTATGGCCGTGCAGGATGTGGTAGCCAACAGGTGGAAAGAAGTCACCGGCACTGATCTCTCTGACGGCTTTGGTCTGAGTGAAACCTCCCCTTTGCTGTCTTGCAACCCTCTTGATGGCACCCAACGCCGGGGTAGTATCGGCCTGCCGGTGTCCAGTACTGAGATGGCTATTTTTGATGAAGACGGCAAAAAGCAACTCCCTCCCGGCGAGATTGGCGAAATCTGCGGCCGCGGGCCCCAGGTGATGAAAGGTTATTGGAATAAGGACAATTCCGGGGTCTTCCTGGAAGGCGGGTGGTTCAAAACCGGGGATATGGGTTTTATGGATGAAGATGGATTCTTCAAAATTGTGGACCGGAAAAAGGACATGATCCTGGTATCGGGTTTCAATGTTTATCCCAATGAGATCGAGAATGTCTTTGCTGACCATCCCAAGGTACTGGAGGTTGCGGCCGTAGGGGTGCCTGATGATCATTCTACCGAAGCGGTTAAGATATTTGTGGTCAAGAAAGATCCAAGCCTTACCATGGAAGAACTCCTGGAATACGGAAAGGAAAACCTCACCGGCTACAAGAGACCCAAACATGTGGAGTTCAGGGAGGAACTTCCCAAAACCAATGTCGGCAAGATTCTTAGAAGGAAACTGAAAGAGGATTAGAAAAGGGTACTAAAACCTTCATTAGGAAAGGAAAAATAAATGCAACCAGCACTGTGCAAATTACTGTGCTCCGAAATTGATTTGCCTAATTAAAAGGAAACTATTCCTAGGAGGTTAAGCTGCCGAATTTTAAATCCCCCTTGTGCAGTCTAGCCTGTTTGAATATTACCAAACCCTGATCTTATTATCTTACCTGGAGTGGCGGCACCCCTCTGATCGTCTTCAATTTGCCGATTATTGGTAATTATTATTCCTTGTAAAAAACCTGCCCGTGTTGGACTACGGAGCACTAATTTAATTAATAACCGACTGTGAATCAGCGGCAACTTCTGATCCCATTTGAACCTAATTGATGAGAAAATCCGTACACATACCAATGGGCCAATTAATTTTTTTCTTATTACAATAACCCTATATGTTGCCGGTCAAACTTATATGCCTGCCAATGTAGTTAGGAGCATATTACACTGGGCAGAAATGGCATTTCTTGATGAACCCACTTCAATTTAGGTTTCAGGGAATAATGCACCATTGATAGAATTAATGCATTGGAAATTGAGGGCGTTTGCAACCCTGCTACTACTGTAAATACGGAAAAGCAGCGTCAAAAAGGGTATAGGTGGGGCATTCCTGATGAACCTACTTCGGTTTAATATTACTAAAGAACATTTTTTCTAATGCAGTATAAGTTTGAATTTCCCGGTCGAATAAATTGTGACACTTATCCAATAGTACATTTATTCAAATTATTGGCTAAGTTTTTAGTAATTATTGTAGCTTTTGTTTTTACTACGCCTTCACATGCCCAACCCAGCACCCTCGACACCTCCTTCAACCCGACCGATGTAGGATTTGGGCTTGGAGATGGCGCAAATGGGGCAATACATACAGTAGCCATCCAACCTGATGGCAAAGTGCTGATCGGAGGAGGCTTTACCACCTACAACGGTACTGCAAGAAATCATATTGCCCGTCTGAATGCCGATGGCACTTTGGATGCAAGTTTCAACCCAGGCATGGGAGCAGATGGTACAATTTGGTCTCTTGCCTACCAGCCGGATGGCAAGGTGCTGATCGGGGGAGTCTTTACCAGCTACAACTGCACGGCAAGAAATTATATTGCCCGGCTGAATGCCGATGGCACTTTGGATGCAAGTTTCAACCCGGGCACCGGAACAAGTTTTACAATTTGGTCCATTGCCTACCAGCCGGATAGCAAGGTG
>JBGTCD010000142.1:0-48178 GCA_041749015.1 Cyclobacteriaceae bacterium | reverse complement strand
AGTGGATTAGGTAATATTTTTGAAATAATTGTTTAGCCTTTCTGTATATATTGCAGAAAGGCTTTTTTTTTCAACACTTGAGGCAATTGGCAGCAATATCTCATAAACGCATCCTTAATAACCCTAAAATAATCAACGCCTGGTGCATGTATGACTGGGCCAATTCTGTTTACTCCCTGGTCATCACCACGGCAATTTTCCCAGTTTATTACCAGGCCGTGGCCACCAACCCCGATGGTTCTGATGTCATTTATTTCTTTGGTATTGAGGTCATCAATTCGGTATTGTACGCCTATGCTTTATCATTTTCCTTTTTGTTTGTAGCAGCTATATTGCCAATCCTTTCAGGAATTGCTGATTATAGTGGTAGGAAAAAGCGGTTCATGAAGTTTTTTGTGTACCTGGGATCACTGTCCTGCATAGGACTTTACTTTTTTGATGGAAGCAATATTGAGTGGGGAATTATTTGCTCTGTTATGGCAAGTATCGGATTTTCAGCAAGCCTGGTATTCTATGATGCATTTCTCCCAGAGATCGCCACACCTGACCGCTATGATATGGTAAGTGCCAAGGGGTATTCTCTGGGCTATATAGGTAGTGTATTGCTGCTCATAGTCAATATTGTAGTAATAGAAAATTATGAATGGTTTGGCTTTGCTGATGTCGGCCTTGCTACCAGGTCTGCCTTTCTTACTGTGGGGGTGTGGTGGATTTTATTTTCACAGGTTACCTTTTATTATCTCCCGGAAAATGTATTTGACCGCAGACCAGAAGGCAATATCTTTCTTAAAGGCCATGAGGAAATACTAAAAATCTTAAAGAGGCTCAAGGATTTGCCGGTGATGAAAAAGTATATCCTAGCATTTTTTTTCTACAATACCGGCGTACAAACAGTTCTATACCTGGCAGCAACCTTTGGCTCTAAGGAGCTTGAAATGGATACTGGGAAGTTGATCATGACTATTTTGGTCATTCAACTGGTAGCTATTTTCGGCGCTTATATTTTTGCTGCTGTATCCAACCACAGAGGTAATAAATTTTCCTTGATCCTGATGGTAATCATTTGGATTTTTGTTTGTGCCTTTGCCTATTTCCTTGATTCTGAGGTGGAGTTTTATATACTGGCCTTTTTTGTGGGATTGGTGATGGGAGGGATCCAATCTTTATCGCGGGCAACTTTTGCTAAATTAATCCCTAGCGATTCTATTGAGCATGCCTCTTATTTCAGCTTTTATGATGTCACCTACAACCTGTCCATTGTCTTAGGCACCTTTACCTACGGGTTTATTGAACAGGTGACCCATAATATGCGGTACAGTGCCCTTTCTCTTTCCGGATTCTTTTTTATTGGGTTAATAATCCTGAGCATCACAAAACTTCCCGGAACCATCCGGCCTTTTAAGTAATCAAATCCAAAATTCCGGATAAAGAAAATAAATACATACCAGAACGATAAGCAGGTATAACACGGTAAGCGGTGCCCCAATCTTTATAAAATCTTTGAACTTATATCCTCCCGGACCAAAAATAATCAGGTTGGTTTGATAGCCAATAGGGGTAATAAATGAGGCAGATGCTGCAAATGCTATTGCCAGGTAAAAAGGGCTAGACACCAGACCCATTGATTGGCTGATAGAATAGGCCAAAGGAAAAGTGATGGCCACTGCCCCAACATTTGAGATAAAAGAGGTCAGGATCACCGTGAGGACCATCATTCCTGAGAGCAAGGCCAGTTTGCCATAGGGTTGAAGGGTGCTGACCAGCCATCCCCCTGCCAGGTCTCCCGCTCCAGAATTGATGATTGCCTCACCCAGACAAAGTGAAAGAATGAGGATGATGAGCATATTGACATCCAGATCGCGCTTTACGTGTTTCAGAGTAATCATTCCTACTATCACCAAAAATCCAAAGATGATCAAAAGGGAAAGGAATAGACTGAAAGCTCCGGATACCAATAAGCTTATGGTCAATAAAATTAATAAACCTAATATCAATGTGGCCTTATAATCCTGAGCCACAATTTTTCTTTCTTCGGAAATAATGTAAAGGTCTCGGTACAAATCTACCCTATTGTGAAAATCATCACCCGCATAAAGCAAAAATGAATCGCCGGGGCGCAGGGCTATATCACCAATTTTTCCACTAAGTTTTTCACCATTTCGGTGAATCGCCACCACGGCAGCATCGTACCTGTTGCGGAACATAGATTCTTTAATAGTTTTTCCAATAAGGCTGGAATTAGTGCTAATTACTGCCTCAATGATGTTGACTTGTTTTGTTTCAGCCGATGCCTTGGGAGGTAAAACCAGGTCCTTGCTTGATGCTGAAAGGTCTACCACATCTTTTGTGTTGCCTGCAAAAATCAAAATGTCTCTGGACTGAATTATTTCAGTTGGTGGTACAGGAGAAATGACCACATTTTCTCTGATGATTTCCACCAGATAAACGCCACGAAGATTTCTTAAACCGCCATTTGCAATCGACTTACCAATAAGTTGTGAATCAGGCGACAGCCTTTTTTCAATAAGGTATTCCCTTCGATTTTTTTCAAATTTATCGATCACATCAGAATGATCAGGCAATAATTTTTTTGCCGTTAGTGTAATGAATAAAATACCCCCAAGGGTGACGCAGACACCAGTGATCAAAAGCTCTTTTGATATAAGGCCCGGTAAGCCAAAATCCGTCATAAATCCATTTAATACTAGAGTGGTAGAGGTACCAATCAAAGTGATCATGCCGCCCATTATGGTAGCAAAGGATAGTGGGATTAGTAATTTGGAAGGGGATATACCATTACGTTTGCCCCAGTTATAAACATAAGGTGTCATCAATACCACCACCGGAGTATTATTGACAAATGACGAAAGCAGTGCCATTTGTGACATCATGGCTAATAAAAACCCCCTGTAGGATTTTATTTTTTTAAATATTTTATCAAAAAGGGCTTCTACATTATAATTACTTCTCAGTCCTGCCGAGATAAGGATCAATAACACGATACTTCCGATGGATTCATTGGAAAAACCTGAAAGCAGCTCTTTGGAGCCAATGACGCCGTAAACCATAAAGACCAGAATCAAAACCATTAAGCCCACAGTTGGCTTGACCCATTCCATGTATATCACAAAAAAGGCGATCCCTGAAAGGACTAATACCCAGTACGGTTGGAATTCAGGATTATTTATTCCCATGGGTGGAATTTCTTAAATGACAAAATTACCTATAAATTTGATAGATATCCGTGTTATACGTGCGAATAGGTTTTATATATTACTGATTTTCAATTTTTTTTGAATTTACCTGAAATAAATTTTCCTGAGTTTGAACTGAGGATTCAATCCACTGTAACGGGTCGACAGATATTTGATCCTGTAAGAAAAAAGTTTGTTTCACTCACCCCGGAGGAATGGGTAAGACAGCACTTAATTCATTACCTCACCGGTATCAAAGGTTATCCTATGAGTTTGCTCTCTATTGAATCAGGCTATAGGAAAACCGGAATGGCAAAAAGAACGGATCTTTTGGCTTATTCTAAAAATGGCGAGATCCTACTTCTTGCCGAGTGCAAAGCCCCAGAAGTAAAAATAACTCAGGCAGCATTCAACCAGTCCTGGATTTACAATCTTGAAAAAAAAGCCCGCTATATTGTAGTCACCAATGGCCTTAAACACTATTGTTTTCAAATGGAATCAGGCAAGGAGCCACAGCCCCTTGCCCAAATTCCTGAATACCAGGTATATTAAATAAGGTATTTATCAGGTGAAGAGTAATGCAAATCGAACGCTTCAGCCACTCCGGGGTACACCACCTCACCATGTACGATATTCAGACCTAACCTTAATTCCTCATTCTCCTGACAGGCCTTTTTCCAACCTTTTCCAGCTAATTGGATGGCATAGGGTAAGGTGGCATTGGTAAGGGCCAGGGTAGAGGTATACGGCACTGCTCCAGGCATATTGGCTACTGAATAGTGGATGACATCGTCGATGATATATATGGGGTCCTGGTGGGTGGTGGCTTTGGTGGTTTCAAAGCAGCCTCCCTGATCCACCGCTACGTCAACCAGTACGGTCCCAGGCTGCATTTCCTTCAACATATCTTTGGTGATGAGTTTAGGGGCTTTGGCACCGGGGATCAGTACTGCTCCAATGATTAAGTCATGGTCTTTTATCAGTTCTCTTATATTTAACTCATTGGACATGAGTGTTTTTACATTGGCAGGCATCACATCATCGAGGTACCTTAGTCTCGGGAGGCTCAGATCAAGTATGGTGACGTCAGCACCCAGCCCGGCAGCCATTTTAGCAGCCTCAGTTCCTACCACACCACCTCCGATTATCATAACCTTGGCAGGCCTTACACCGGGTACACCGCCTAAGAGAATCCCGCGACCCTTTTGTGGTTTTTCCAAATATTTGGCGCCTTGCTGTACTGACATGCGCCCTGCTACTTCTGACATGGGTACCAATAGTGGCAAACTGCCATCAGATTTTTCAACTGTTTCGTAAGCAAGACATACCGCCTTACTTTTTATCATGGCTTTGGTAAGCGGCTCATAAGAAGCAAAATGGAAATAGGTAAAGACAAGGTGATTATTCTGAATCAAATTGTATTCAGGCTCTATGGGTTCTTTTACCTTGATGATCATCTCTGCCGACTGATATGTAGATTCAATAGTAGGCAAAATGATGGCCCCTGCCGTTCTATATTCTTCGTCAGAAAATCCACTGCTGATTCCTGCTGTTGATTGTATATTCACCACATGCCCCCTCTTAGTGAATTCATTGACCCCGGCAGGAGTCACGGCCACGCGATTTTCATTATTCTTAATTTCTTTTGGTACACCTATAATCATGACTATTCTAATTTATGGATTTTAAAGTTGACGAAGAGAATGTAAAAAAATGAAATTAGAGTGAATAAGACCAAGAATTCAATCGCCTAATATTTAAAAATCCTAATTCCCGATTGTTTTTGAACAAATATAGCAACTGAGCCGGCATTTTTCGGATTTGCTATCATAAAAGTTTGTAACTATCCGTTTGAATTCACAGTATACGAAATAGCAGAAAGCCAGAGAAAATTATAATAAAATAATATCTCGTGTTTAGGATCAAATACAGAATTTCCACTCGGTTTGGGACCTTTATTGAATATTATTTCTGCTAATTGTCCGGCAGGAGCTTTATTCCAGATTTGGTGATAAAATCAGGGAATTGGAATGAAATAGGGATTTGGTTAAATTTGAATAATTTCTTTTATTAATTTATATGAGTGTGGCAGATACCCTGGTAAAGAATAAAATAACAGAAAAGAAGAAGAAGGCGCTTTTGGACGATTATCGGTTGGCTTGTGAGAGCAGGCATGCCAGCTTGATTGGCCGAAAGGAAGTCTTTATGGGGAAGGCCAAATTCGGAATTTTTGGGGATGGGAAGGAGTTGGCGCAAATTGTCATGGCCAAATTTTTTGAGCCAGGAGATATCCGATCAGGGTATTATAGGGATCAGACTTTTATGCTGGCTATTGGTGCGCTGACATTAGAGCAATATTTCGCTCAGCTCTATGCCCATACGGATATTGAAGCTGATCCTGCTTCCGCTGGCCGTCTGATGAATGGACATTTTGCCACCAGGATGCTCGATGATGAGGGTAATTTTAAAAATTTAACAGAACAAAGGAACAGCAGTTCTGATATCTCTCCCACTGCCGGTCAGATGCCCCGCCTTTTAGGTCTTGCTTATGCATCAAAATTATTCAGAGAGCTGCCGGAGCTTAAGGAGTTCAACCATCTTTCCAAAAATGGTAATGAGGTAGCCTTTGGCACAATAGGTAATGCTAGCACCAGCGAGGGGATGTTTTTTGAAACGGTAAATGCCGGGGGCGTACTCCAGGTACCTATGGTTATTTCAGTTTGGGATGATGATTACGGCATATCTGTGCCTCAAAAATATCATACCACCAAAGAAAGTATTTCAAAAGCCTTAATCGGCTTTCAGCGTACGGAAACAGAACCAGGGTATGAAATTGAAGTGGTCCGTGGATGGGATTATCCTGCTTTGATGAAGACTTACAAAAAAGTAGTAGCAGTTTCCCGCAAGGAACATGTGCCTGGATTGATCCATGTTATAGAAATGACTCAACCCCAGGGGCATTCTACATCTGGATCACACGAGCGGTATAAATCTGAAGAAAGACTAGCCTGGGAGAAAGACCATGACTGCATAAAGAAATTTGGGGAATATCTGACAAAAATTGGCGTCAGCACCCATGACGACTTAAAAGAGATCGACAATCAAGCGGCAAAAACTGCACGTGCTGCCCGAGATAAAGCCTGGAAGGCTTTTACAAGCTCCATAAAAGAGGATCATGATGCTGCTTTAAGAGTAATTAAGAATCTTGCGGCAAGGTCTTCAAAGGGTAAGGAAATCGATCAAATTAGAAAAGAACTGGAAGTCACACTTAATCCACTAAGGTTGGATGCTTTTCGTGCGATGAAAAGGGCTATACGCCAAACCATCAATGACCCTGCATCGATCCGGGAAGAGGCCCTGGAATGGATCACTAATATAACCAAAGAAAATCATGAGCGTTTCAGCTCCCATTTATTTAGCCAATCACCTGAATCGGCTTTGAATGTGGAACACCTGCCACCAGAATATTCTGAGGAAAGCCCAAAGGTAGATGGTAGGGAAGTATTGCAGGCTTGTTTTGACGCAGCACTATCACGAGACCCCAGGGTATTTGCTTTCGGTGAAGATGTCGGTATGATTGGCGATGTCAACCAGGCTTTTGCAGGGCTTCAGGAAAAATATGGTGAACTAAGAGTAACCGATACCGGAATTCGTGAGGTGACCATCATCGGGCAGGGCATTGGAGCAGCCTTGAGGGGGCTTAGACCTATTTCGGAAATCCAGTATTTGGATTATCTGATTTATGCTATGGCGACTCTTTCGGATGACCTGGCTTGTTTGCAGTACCGCACCAGAGGCGGTCAAAAAGCCCCATTAATTATCCGGACCAGGGGGCATAGACTGGAGGGGGTTTGGCATTCTGGCTCCCCCATAGGCATGATCCTCAATAGTTTGAAAGGGATATATCTGCTGGCTCCGCGTAATATGACACAGGCAGCAGGGTTTTACAATACCATGCTTAAATCAGACGATCCCTGCATTATTATCGAATGTCTGAATGGTTATCGACTTAAAGAGCGACTCCCTGAAAACATCGGCACGTTCACTGTGCCATTAGGCATTCCTGAAATAATTCGTGAAGGCAGTGATATTACCATTGTGACTTATGGCAGTATGTGCAGGGTGGTGGTAGAAGCTGCTGAGGCACTTAAAGAATTTGATATTGATTGTGAGGTGATTGATGCCCAGACCTTAATGCCATTCGATATTCATCATAGTATTGTGGAATCGGTTAAGAAAACCCATAAAGTGATTTTTGCAGACGAGGATGTGCCTGGTGGTGCTTCTGCATTCATGATGCAAAATGTATTGGAGACCCAGGGCGGATACTGGCATCTTGATGCTGAGCCTGTCACTATTTCAGCCAATGACCACCGGCCAGCCTATGCCTCCGATGGGGATTATTTTTCCAAACCTAATTCCGAGACCGTGTTTGATGCTGTATATAAGATCATGCATGAATCAAATCCTGCTAAATTCCCTGACCTGGGATAGTTAGTTGATAGTAATTTCCGGAAGTGTGAATATGGGCGTTTCTATCACGTTGCTTTTGTTAAAGTCCCGGTCGAGGATCCATACCCTGAGTTTAGCCCTTCTTGTTCCAAATATAAATTTATAAACAAAAGATCGCATGGTATAATAAATGGTACCTTCCATAGGCCTATCATTTTCAGTTTCATTTAATATAGGGAACCGGCCATGTAAATTTGTTCCACATCCCGGAAATGCAAATTCTGCATCAAAATCAAAAAGTACAAATTCCCCGCTTTGTTCCAGATACAGTTCGACGAAGATATTATTATGATAAGGATTTCTGATAGAAAAAATAGTGTCATTTATATTGAGCTGACTATTTGGTCTGGGGTCAATATCTGGATTAACTAAATACCGTGTACAATTAAAGGGGCTTAAAAATGGGGGTAATGTATCCAGACCAGGTTTGAACCGGTCCGAATAACGGATTAAAAAGGAAGTATCGTTTGAATTAAAAGGGTCACTGGGTATGACGTTCCCATTATTTACATTATAATAATTTCTTATATGAAATGGGGCGCTTGTATCATCTGTGGTCAGGCCCAGATTGCCATCCCCATCCTGAAATTTAATAGCTAAAATAAGTTGATCCTGTACCGGACTACCATCAGGATCTGTACCTGACTCCACGAAGGCAATACCAACAAATTCAATGAAAGGCTCAGCAGGAAATTCGGGCACTTCATAACATTGATTCAGGAACATCAATGAGGATAAAACGCCAAAAAATATTATAAATTTTTTCATATGATCTCCGAAACAACGCCAATCATTTTACTAAATTACCTAACGAATGGATTTTAATAAAAGTTTTAAGCAAAAATTAGGCCTGATCAATATAGAAAATTTTGAGGAGGCGGCCCTGAGCCTGTTTCGGCATCAATCTCGGCATAATTTAATTTATAATTCCTATTTGAGTCTTTTAAAAATTGATTCTGGCGCCATAGACTCCATAGAAAAAATCCCCTTTCTACCCATTGAGTTTTTCAAAACTTCCGTCATTAAATCCGGGGCCTGGGAGGAGCACCTTATATTTGAGAGCAGCGGCACTACCGGCCATATACCTTCACGAAATTACGTTAGGGATCCGGAGTTTTATCAAAAAACGGCCATATCAATCTTTGAATCAATTTATGGTCCTATTGAAGAATTTACTATTCTGGCATTATTACCTTCATACCTGGAAAGGGCTAACGCTTCCCTGGTATTTATGGTGGAGGCTTTCATCAAAAGGTCCGGGTCTTCTTTATCAGGGTTTTTCTTAGATGATACTGATCTGTTGGCAGAAAATCTTCAAAAGGCTAGTAAATCAAATTCTAAAGTGCTGCTTATTGGGGTCACCTTTGCATTGCTTGATTTCTCAGAACTATATAAGATGAACCTCAAAAATGTAATAGTGATGGAAACGGGAGGCATGAAAGGCAGAAGGGAGGAGCTACTCAGATCAGAGGTGCATCAAATATTACAAGATCGCTTTGGTGTGCCGGCAGTCCACTCTGAATTTGGGATGACTGAGCTGACTTCTCAGGCCTATGCGTTAAGAGAAGGTGAGTTTATGGGCCCGCCTTGGATGAAAATTTTAATCCGGGATGTCAATGACCCTTTTTCTTTTATAGGACCTGGAAAAACAGGAGGCATTAATATCATAGACCTTTCCAATGTGGATACCTGTGCATTTATTGAAACTCAGGATATGGGTTTAAACGATGAATTGGGGTATTTTGAGGTTTTGGGCCGGTTGGACCAGGCTTCTATAAGAGGTTGCAATCTTTTGGTTTCGTAAGCGTTTCGATAATTATCAGAATCGATTTTTCTTTTTTTTGACTTATTAATTTGCAGATAGTTTTATAATTTTGTTTCTTTAAACTTGGTTATATTGGTATGAAGCGAATTTTTAGCCGTTTAACCGCTTTTTCATAATAAATTAATTATTCATAAGCCGCGGGCTATTTATTAAATTAAAGCTATGAAATTAAGAATTTTTTTCGCTGCTATTGTTTTGTTGATGGTTGGTGCTTGCAGCCAGTATACTTGTCCTACTTATGCTCAGGTCGAAGAGCCGGCGCAGGAGGAGGAGATGGTCAAAGAGCAGCTATAACAGGGGGAAGTATATTCACCTGAGTACCCGGGATTCATTATTTGATCTCGGCATACTTCTTCACATCATCTTCGGTGATTTCGTCCCCGCTCATGATTACCAGGCGCTCAATTACATTTCTGAGCTCCCTAATATTACCACCCCATTTATATTCTTGAAGCAGCTTTACTGCTTTGTCTTTGATGTTTTTGGCCTTGTTTCCATACTCCTCAGCTATCTGATGTAAAAAATAATCTGATAACTCGGGGATATCTCCTTTACGATCTGATAGTGGTGGCACATGTATCAGGATCACGCTAAGCCGGTGGTATAAATCCTCCCTGAATTTCTTATTTTCAATTTCTTCTTTGAGATTTTTGTTAGTAGCAGCAATGACCCTCACGTTGACTTTAATCTCACCATTGCCACCTACTCTTGTGATTTTATTTTCCTGAAGGGCTCTCAATACCTTGGCCTGTGCAGAAAGGCTCATGTCGCCTATTTCATCAAGAAACAATGTGCCGCCATGCGCCTGCTCAAATTTTCCTATCCTTTGCTTTACCGCAGAGGTAAAGGAGCCTTTTTCATGGCCGAAGAGTTCACTTTCAATGAGTTCTGATGGAATAGCAGCACAGTTGACTTCCACAAAGGGCGCGGCATTACGATTGCTTTTTTCATGCAGCCACCGTGCCACCAGCTCTTTACCGGTACCATTGGAGCCGGTAATCAGCACTCGTGCATCCGTAGGGGCTACTTTTTCGATGGTTTCTTTAACTTTTGAAATCCCATCTGAGTTGCCGATGATATCATAAGCCTTGTTGATTTTCCTTTTCAGGACTTTGGTTTCGGTGACGAGCTGGGATTTGTCCAGTGCATTACGCAACGTGACCAGGATTCTGTTGAGATCGGGTGGTTTTTCTATAAAGTCGAAGGCACCCTTCTTGGTGGCCTCTACGGCAGTTTCGATGGTGCCGTGGGCTGATATCATGATCATTTGCGTATTGATACCTTCTTCCTGCACCTTTTCGAGGAGTTCCATACCGTCTACTTTCGGCATTTTTATATCACAGAAAGCAGCATCGTACGAATTTTTTTTGAGCAAATTGATGCCTTCCTCACCATCTTTGGCTTCATCCACCTCAAATTTTTCGTACTCTAATATTTCTCTTAGGCTGGTTCTGATGCTCTGTTCGTCATCAATGATTAAGATTTTACTCATGAATTAGCTGTGGTCATTAAATAAAAAAATACAGGTCTGTAAGCCGGGTTCTGTTTCCTGATATCGCTACCAGGACCCTTACCATTTATCTGGCCCCAACTTCGCAATTGGGATCTATCAACCTACCCACCCTGATAATGCCTCAAGGACAGTTGGAACGAGCCGCTCCAGGATCAGGGCTTATTTGGTCTTTCAACTCGTAAGGTTTGCCGTGCCTCCTTCATCACTGTCGGAGCGGTGGGCTCTTACCCCACCTTTTCACTATGACCCCCTGAGCATAAGCTGAGGAGGCTACTTGTTTTCTGTGGCACTATCTGTATCCCGAATTCGGGACCCTTCCCGTTAGGAAGTACGATGCTCTGCGTTGCCCGGACTTTCCTCCCTCCAAAATTAATCGGAGAGCGATAAGGCGACCTGTATTTATTGGTTATAAATTAAAAATAAATGAATTTGGTTCCGGTTAATTAATGTACATCAGCACCCGTGAGGATAAACTCATATTCATCCGCCAGATTGGCCACCTCCTGAATCATTTCCTTCATTATTTCAGAGTTGATGTTGTCGACAAATGCTGAAGCTTCTACCTGTAAAAAGTCATCTTTGATGACAAATTTTGCATGGCATGCAGATCCGTGCTCTTCAAGCAATTTTTTGAGATCAATATCTTTTCTGTACTTGCACACTTTTGAAGTGAGCTCAATACCACTTCTCTTGTATCGGGCACTTTCCTTCTCCTCACCGATCACCGTCTGAAAGCGTTCATCAGGCAATGGCACGATGATGACCGATTTGGAATTATCGTATTCCTGGAATTGCCCATTGATCTCATCCGCATAATTTTTTAAGAATTTCTTGAAGTCCATATGAGTGCTGGTTGGTTTTAATCTAAATTTTTAAACTTCGGCAAATCTAATTTATCGCTTTTTTTTAAATACTAATGTAAAAATCACCACGAATATAATCGCCCCAACGATAATTGCCAGCAACACAGGTCCCGTTATTTGTTCCGCAGCCTTCAACTTCCTTAATTATTTTATTGCAATTACGTAATAAATTTTGAAATACCCGGCCGCATCATGGCCTTTGTAGCATTCACCCGGTGAAAAACCTGACACTGAGCGCCTTTTGGATATTTTGATTAAATCATATAAATTAGAAGGATATTGAGTATAATTGCTCTGATTGGAGGAGTTTTTGCAAGTTATATATATAAAATACATACAATCGTTCAGGCGATTGGGTGTGTCGGGATGTTGTATATGATTTTAAAACCGAGTTTGTAGGAATAGAATACCGTCTTTAAAAAACATATAAGATATGAGAAAGATAATTTTGGCATTGCCATTAACCATGTTGGCACTAATATCTTTTGCTACTGAAATAGAGGCTACAGTGGTATTTGAAAACTTAACCAATAAGGAATTTACTTCTGGAGAATTTACAATCATTGAATTAAACCAAAAAATTGAAATCAAAAGGGCTGATAGCTTCAAAATCATCTTGCCTGAAAAAGGGAAGTATCAATTCAGTTTTGTGTCGGATGACTTTACTGCTTATGTTTTTTACCTTGAACGAATAAATAAAAGACAAAGCACCATCACTATTCGGCTAATGGATAAAACCGAACTCCATAATGGCGGAATCTACTCCTTCCCCATGAATTTACAGACAACCCTGACCGATGAACAAATCGAGAAACGAATTGCAGAGGGAACTTTAAATTTTATTTTGCACGGAATTGACCATTCTATTCCTGAGGAATATGTGGAATTTAAAGAAAAATATGGGGTTGGACTTACTAAAGAAAATTGTGTGATTGACCCTTTGTCATTTAAAAAAGCAACAGAAAACAATCAAATGATTTCCGATTACTTAAACAGAAAGTATGGTCCTGAATGGTTGGCTGAATTGAAGTCAAAACCGTTCGGAATTAAATAAAAAGCGGTTTACCAAACCGTTAAAAACCATAAGCTTAACATTGTGCACATGTGTTTTAAAATTAAATTTGCTGAGATATGACAAAGACCATTGAACTGACCCCAAAGACGACCAAGTGGATTTTAATAATCAATGGGCTGATTAACACCGGCATTGGAATTAGTCAGATTTACATCGCTGACTCCTGGACGAGTTGGGGTTTCCTGTTGGGGTTATTATTAATAGTAGCGGGACCGCTATTTATTATGTATGGCATAGTTTTGTTTAGCCGAACAAACAAGCTGATTCCTAAAATTCAAGTCGATAAAAATGGAATTTTAATAAAGGAAGACATCCATAAGGGGCAAAGAAAGATTGATTGGGAAAACTTAAAAGAAATTACGTATGGGCCATTTGAATTGAATTTTCATCTGTCTGACAATAAAACAGAAACGGTAATTTTAGACACTAACGCAGCAATTTCGGTTGATGTAAAGAGAACCATACGAGAATTTGCTGAAGGCAGACCAATTAAAATAGTTGGTGGTTAAAATACCTGTATACCCCCAATTTCTGGTCCATTTAAAAGCATAAAAACAGCGCAGTTCCCACAGTTTTACCCCCTTGTTTTACAGTAATCATTTCCCAATGCAAAACTTGCTAAAGATATTTTCAAGCAGGTCATTGTTGATGGTCTCGTCAATGCCTTTGATCAAATTGAGCCGGTTAAAACCTGATCATGGTCTGTAAGGTAATATCTGTACGGGTGGGGCCATCGATCATATCTTGTCCAGAACCGATGACCTCCCGGTCAAGGAATCTGGTCCTGGCCCACCTGGCCCAAATGGTTACTTTTGAGACGGGCCTATATTGAATTAATATGTATTGCCTGATGCCAACCCCGGAATATGGAGGCAATGCAAAAGCATATAAGGCATTACGCTCAAATACATAGATAGCATTGTCAAAATCATCGGTATTAAACAGTGCCGTACGCCCGGAAATTCTAAAATTTCTAAACCTCCAGTTGGCATCCTGGATCAACGCAAAACCCTTGGTAGTATTGGCACCATGGATGAAACGGCTTGCCTGGATTCTGGTCTTCAATAGCAGACCTTCCTTCACCGGATAGTCCATATTGAGGGTCATCACCTGCCGTTCTCCAGGGGTTAATCTGAAAAGGTGCTCCCCCGGCATCAATTCATTTCTGGGCCGGGTTTTGGATCTGATTTGAAGAAATATCCAGGTATTTCGGTCGTGGCGGTAATTGATCCTGACCAGGTATTCATGGCCATGCCCTGGTCGCTCTGCTCTGAACCGGCTCCAGGGAAATGAAAAATAATCATAATAGGCCTGAGCAGACCATTTTTTGTCCCACCTGTACCGCAAGGCCCAATATAGCCCGGTCTCATTGATGTTTCTGGAAGACTCCCCGAAGGCATTGCCGTAAAAACTATGGTAGTTTCTGCTATAGCTTCTGTAAAGCATGGCCCAGTCCAGGCCTTCTGTCAAGCTGGCGGTCATCCCGTGGGTATGGGCTAAGCCTCCGGAAGCAGAAACAGCCGATTCTCCAAAGAGGTTGATATTCTTAATTAAGTATCGGTAATACGCACTAAAATTTTGATTGGTAGTACCTGAAAATTCAAATTGATTAATCCGGTTTGGAGTGCGAACAAAAGGCATTTCGAATGAATTGTACAAATAGTTGAGGCCTGCCTGAAAGGTGGTTTTTTGATTTTGATAGTGGAGATTGGCTCCTGAGGCCATTTCCTCTACTGCTCGGCGGCCCGAGAGCTCATTATTGGTGCGGTGCAACCCGGTAAGCCTTATGGAAGAAAAGAAATCGGTATCCGAACCTGCATCCTGTTGAATAGAAGCACTTATTCTATTATTGGAGTAAAAAGTGGTGAGGTCCAGATTTTTATTGATACCCACCGTGACTGCCCCACCTCTGAAAAAACCACTTTCCAATACTGAAGTATAAGGCAATACGCCTACCTGAGCTCTGCGTACGGTATTGATAGTTTCGGCACTTTTACCCAGAAAAAATCCACCACCAAATACCAGTCCCTGACCTGACTGGACCTGGAAATCACCTATGGTAATGCGTTTAACACGACCCCCTGGGAAATATTGAAAGTGGAAAGAATGAAAATCAAATCCATATCTGCGGGTGCCGGGTTCCCAAATAAATTGCTCTCCGGCATCTTTTTCGAGGGTAAATCCCAGACTAAATTTACCTGAAATATTATTGCGATATCTAAGGTAAACTTTATCCCGACTGCCGGCAAAAGCAGGATCTTGTCCGTCAATATTTAAAAAACCTCTGCGACTCTCCAATGTTCGTTCGTACCGGGTGATGAGATATTGGTTGTCATTATGAATGATATCAGATAATTTGAATTTTTCGGCAGTACCAACTTTTACGAATGGCAGTACTTTTCGGATGGTCTCAGAGTCAAAACCCTTCACCGCCTGGAGTTCATAAATAGATGCCATTGGCCCATATTTTTGAAGGTGAAGCATAAGATTTTGAATTTGCTCCTCGCTCAGAATATAAAGATTATACAGGAGGTTTGCATCCCCCTTGTTGAGGTCAACTGGGCTGGAATAAAATAATAGAAAATTCTCATACAGGGTCTCATAATCGGCCTCCTCATCCATAAATGGCAGCACTTCCTCAATTAATTGTTCCAGTTCCAAATCAATATCCCTTACCTGAGCCATCAATGCACCAACACAAGAAAAGTAATAAACCAATATAATGCAGGCCTTTTTCATGGGGTATAGGTGACGGATAGCTGATTGGCAAAACCCAGGTAGGGATTATTATAAGTAGTAATGTCTATGGTGAATTTTTCCAAATTCAAGCCTAATCCAAAATACAACTTTTGGGGGTCTACCTGAAACCCGCTTCTTAGTGCAAGACCATCAATAATTAAATACTCCAGACCTGCACGGTATACAGCCTCGTAGCCCAGAATCTGAGAAGCAACAAAATTTACTATGACCTCCGCAGATGGCCTTAAAGAAATACCGGCCTCCATGGTGGTGGGCAGGCGCTGATCTTCTAGTTTGGATAAATATGATTGCGTGATGTTAGTGATAGAGGCGCCAACAAAAACTTTTGGTGTAACCTCGGTAAATCCACCAAAGTCCAAAGTAACTGTACCGCCTGATCCAAAATCCTGAATTTGGTATTGGATATAGTTTATCCGGGCTCCTAATCCAGCTATTCCAAATCTGTTGCTAAAAACACCAGAAACGATCGTTTCGTTGAAGAGATCATCTCCAAAACGATAAAACCCTACACCTGCCACACCGGATCCAATATTTTGATGATACCCTGCTGCCACCGTGCCAAACCCCTCAAGGCCGTAAAACATGTTATAGCCAAAAAGGAGTGTGTTGGAGTTGTTTTGGGATAAGGTCCCAGGATTATTGAACATGCCCCATGAGTCATCCGTTACTACCTCCGTATTGCCCATGGCTAATGGCCGGGCACCCATCTGAGGGTTTCCTTGCTGGGCCTGGGCATCAAAGACTAAATGACCACCTATTAAGATTAAAGCAGGAACGAATTTTTTCATAATTCCTACGTTTTATAGCTTACAGGTAAGCAATAATGGTAATTTAATATAAGTGAATTAAATGTTATTAAAAAATATTTTTCTGAGGTTTAATTTATATATACCAACATTTGTCCTTCTTTGTGTTAGTATTAACTCTTTTTCTCAGGAAAAAAATGATCCAGAAGTACTAGAGGAAGAGCGGGAGAAGGGTGAAATGATTAATGGTAAGAAAGAAGGTAAGTGGACCTACAAATACCCGGAAGGCACCCTTATGGCTGTGGAAGAGTACAAAAATGGAGTCCTCAGTGGAAAGGCAAAAAATTATCACCCTGATGGCACCTTGCTATCCATAGAGCAATGGGATTCCGGAATCTTGAATGATTCTTCCTTCTATTACCATCAAAATGGCATACTGGAAAAGAAGGGGGTTTATCGGGATGGCCTTTACGCCGGGGAATGGCAGTTTTTTCATGATAATGGCGTTCTGAACAGAAAAGTATTTTATCATGAGGGTATGCCTGAAGGCATCTGGAAGGCTTATAATCAAGACGGAATTTTAATTCAGGAAGGGCAATTTAAAAAAGGCCTGGAGGAGGGTGAATGGAAGTTTTACAATGAGAAGGGCAGTTTAGAGTTTATCGGGGATTATACCAATGGTGAACGCGCAGGGGATTGGTATTATGTAGATAAGAAAGGCAGAAAGACCAGGATAGACCCTGATTAAAACTCCCTTTTGATATGAAAAAAGAACCCTGAATCCCCTTCGATTGTGAAGGAATACTCTAACCTAAGCACCATATCATAGAAGGTCACAATATCCAATCCGAGCCCTGATCCCAATAAAAATTTATCAGAAAGCAGATCATTATTGGCATAATTCGTCAGATTGGCCCCATACCCGATATCGGTATAGGTTTTAAGGAAGATAGACAAGGGCACGTAACGGAACTGCTCAAGAGGCGTTCTTTTGAATTCCTTTGTGTATGAAAATATTTTCTTTTTAAAAGTTGTTTTGTTAATCATAAAATTTTGACTTTCTATAAAAAACAACTCATATCCTCTGACAAAGTCAGATCCCAGGCCCATTCCGCGCAGATTTTGATAGGGCTGTATTTCCGGCCCACTGATGAAAATACTAGAGTAATTGCTCAGGTAGTAATCTTTTTTCAAATCCCAGTATTTGGCATACGTGAATGTGGCACTGAACCAATCCAGGTCGTCATAGATGCCAAGGCCCAGTTTGCTGAGCTCAAATCTTAAATAATAGCCTCGTAGGGGGTAAGAGATAAAATTTCTTTTTTCTCGTAGAAATCTGTAAGTCATGTGAAAATATTGCTGCCGGGTTCTTCCATCAAGGAAAAAATCAGGATTTAATACCGCAATCGTGTCATTGATGCGGTTATCTCTAAAGCCCATTTCCAGGAAATGAAAGTCATAAAATGATTTGCGGTAATTATATCCAAGGGACAATCCCCGGCTTGAACGAAGGGTTTTTTCTGATTCATAAAATTCCGGAACATGGTCGATGGATCTGAAGGCAATGGCATTAAAATCAGAATAATCGATTTTTATGGAGGCACCATGTTGTTGTTTGTTTCCGATATTTGGGATGGCATATTGAAGGTCAAAGAGGTTGGCAAATCCAAACCTTGCAGTAGCCCTTATCCTTTCGTTTCTCCCTCTGAAATTTTCCTGGTACAGCCTTACGCCATAATTCACCCTGCTGAGGTCCCTGTCGCGGTTGACCCACCAGTCATTAAAGTTACGGTCTACAAGTTCGAACAAGGGCACAGGAAAAAAATACCAGCGTTCATTCACCCTTAAAACCACTACCACCTTACCTGCTCCGATCTCCACAGGATTAAACTCAACCACATTAAAAAGCCTGAGATTCAGCAGCTTACTTTGATCATTTTCCAAATGCATCAAGAGCTCTGCGGCGGTGAGGATTGATCCTTTCTGAAAGGAAAGTTCCCTGAGGATGATCCTTTCCTTGGTCTTGCGATTACCTACAATAAAAATTCGGTCGATTTCAAGGGTATCTTTGGAAAAGGTGATGGTGGTATCATTATGATGCAAAGTATCCGGCAAAATGGGTCTATCGGGAGTAGACCCATATGAAGCAATATTAAAAACAAGGAGCAATACAACTGCTGTGAACAGGAACCTAAGTACTTTTTCTGATAGAATTCCAGATCCCATTCGATTGAATTTGTTTTGGAAGCGATTTCAACTCCTTAAGGCTTCCACCCCATTCTTTTTGAACGACCGTACCAGGATAATTATTCCTAATATTACCAAAGGAATGCTCAACCACTGGCCCATATTTAATGCCAGGTCATCTTCAAAGGCTACCTGATTTTCTTTTAAGAATTCGTAGAAAAACCTTAACCCAAACAAAATCACAAGAAAAATGCCAAAAATCCGACCATCTGGTAGGCTGGATTTATACCTGGTCCAAACGAAAAATAAAGCAAAAAATAGAAGTAGTGAAGAAATGGATTCATAAAGTTGGGCGGGATGCCTTGGGATGCCCAACGCTTCAATGGTGGCGGAATACTGTCTTCCCGGGTCTTGCTTTATCTGGTACCAATTGGACAACTCCGGGTTAAGCACGATATGATCATTGATAAAAGAGTATTGTCTGACCCTTCCCCCAAATTCACGATTGATAAAGGATTCGAATGCTGCTTCATCATTTACCGGTCCTTCCTGGAAAGTCATATTGACCTCAATAGGTACCTTTCCATTCACCATTTCAGCACCTGGTTTTTTGGAATAGGAAATCTTCTCCACTTTGATGGGGGTGGCGCCTCCGGCATCCTCCATCACATAGGTTAGATTATGGGCGAAAATCACCCCTTTGTCGCTTTGGGTTGGTTTACCTATAATCTCAGAGTTCATGAAATTACCAAAACGAATCAGGCAGCCGGTAAGGGCTACTACTATTACGATGCGGTCCATAACCTGGAGAAAATTTTGCCCAGCCTTTTTTTGTGGAATCACAAAAAATCCCTTCTTTTTTTGGGCGCTTTTTTCGATTCTGCTAAAGCTTATATTGTATCGGCTGTAAATCCATAGGGCAGCGATAATGCCTACCGCTGCGCCATGACTGGCAAGTCCCCCTTCCCAAATTTTTAGGATAGAAATGGGATCTGAAAGATACTTGTCGGGTTCGTAAAACAACACGTGTCCCAACCTTGCCCCTAGAATGGTAGCAATCACCATATAAACAGTTAGGGTTTCTACATCCTTTTCGGGCTTTCCCTCTTGCCTGTAGATATAAAAAAGAATCTGCTGGCTGATCAGGAATCCAAGTGCGAACAGGAATCCGTACCAGCGCAGGGTAACAGGTCCAATTGTAAAAATTTCGGGACTGGCATTCCAGATAATATAGGATAAATCCATTTTTGGAGCAGGGTTTTTTTTTGCGGTGCTAATATCTGATAATTACTTCTTTTTGCGAAAGAAAAGCCATCAAAGGTTTTCCAATTCCGCGATTTCTTCTTCGAATCCTCCGGATAGGATAGGGAACCTGCACCAGGTTTTAGGGTCTACATTGTACTCATCAAGATGGAAAGATGGGGCAATCCTTTCTCTTTTCCACTGATTTCTGGACCACAACCTAAAGAATCTGATGACTCTTGATTTTAGCTGAGGATCATCAGTCCAGGGTTTGATTTGGGATAATTTCTTAAACACTTCGACAGGACTTTTTCGGTCTCTAATGGCGCACTTCTCTATAGCAAGCAGTAAATCGTATGGCATCAGGTCGTCTTCATCCGTTTGGGCCATATGCCCGGGACGTAATTCCGCTGAAGGTGCCAGGGCAGCTACCTGCACTAATCCTGGATATTGCCCTGAATCTGCGGCCCAGGTGATCCATTTTTTGATGAAATCTTTGTCTACTGCTGCTATGGGCGCAATACTGCCACTGGTATCACCATCCATGGTGGTATAGCCTACAGCCCCTTCACTGCGGTTGGATGTAGTGATCAGCAACATGTTTTTAAGGTTGGCGATCATCCAAATAATCGGTGACCGGGCTCTGGCTTGTATGTTTTGTAATGCTGTATCATCCTGCTCCCAGGTCAGTTTCAAATCCAATGCCTTTTCTATTTTCCCGGTATAGCTCTCGACTTCCTTATCAACCTCCCAGGAATAAAACTGAGCACCAATGGATTTGGCCAAACCTTTGGCTGCATCATAGGTGGCTTTTGCAGAATTTTTTGTGCCTTGATAAGCAGTAATCAAGATTTTATTTACGACCAGGGCAGTCTCTTTAGGCGTACCCTCTGGCCATTTCAGACCAATCATTCTACAAAAT
This sequence comes from Cyclobacteriaceae bacterium, assembly GCA_041749015.1. Lineage (GTDB taxonomy): Bacteria > Bacteroidota > Bacteroidia > Cytophagales > Cyclobacteriaceae > JBGTCD01. The sequence goes on along the minus strand of JBGTCD010000142.1, from coordinate 27,339 downwards.
TCATCAAAGCCTAATTCCTGCATGCCTCTTTGTACCATCTCAGACACCATCACGGCACAGGTGGCAGAATCAGCACCCCCGCTAAGCGAAATAACAAAACCATTGCTTTTGCTTTTTCTTAGGTAATCAAACAAGCCCAGGCCACAAGCTTTCGGAAACTCGGTCATCTTATTATTGGTATCCTTAGTGAGAATTACAACGGATTTGGCGGGATTATCAAAATTGACGGTGGTAGTCAGAAGTTCATACTGGCTAAAGCTCAGCCTGGTATTTTTGGCCAATAGCTTGCCTTTTTGGGCAATTAGAATTTCCCCGTCATAGATCATGCGGCCACCTTCATTGCCAAGCAGGTTTGAAAAAACATAAACGCATTTAAAATCCTGGGAACTGCTCACCACCAGGTCTTCCCGAAGTTTAGTTTTTCCAAAAGCGAAATGGCTCGCACTGGGGTTAAGAATTAATTCAATACCTGATTTTACATAATCATGGGCTGGCCTGGTATCTTTGCGCCAGGCATCTTCGCAAATCTCAAATCCTGTTTTGATGCCAAAAAGGGTAGGCATGAAGTCACCAATTGGTATCTTAATCCCATCCATTTCGATTTCAGCGTGCAGGTCTTTGGGCCATGGGCTGAACCATCTGGGCTCATAATGTACCCCATCAAGTGCCATATGTTTTTTCGCATAAAACCCAAGAGGCATGTTATTTTGAACTACCAGGGCTGTGTTATATAAAACACTCTCAAAGTGTAGAGGCAACCCGATAATCACGGTAATATTTTCACAATAGGGAATAATTCTTTTCGCAATTTCAAGAGCTTTTGCAGGTACCCAATCAGATAAGAACATATCCTCGCAGCCATAACCTGTAATGCAAAGCTCTGGGAGGCAAAGCAAGTCAACTTTTTGAGATTTCCCTGATTCAATGGCCCGGACGATATTTTGGAAATTGTGCTCCCAATCAAGGGGTGTCTGATTTAACGTGGCTCCAGCTATTTTGATGGTTCGGTCCATATGAAGATTAAACTCTTAGCTGCATCACAAGTTTAGCATTTTGAGTGTTTTTTGCGCTGCTTCCTGTTCGGCCTTTTTTTTAGATTGCCCGGCTCCTTTTCCTTTAGGATCATTGTCTATAAATACCGTTGCAGAAAATTCTTTATGCTTTTTTAGTGACTTTACGCTTATGACCTCAAATTTTAATTCTTTATCATTTTTTTGAGCCCACTCTATCAATTTGCTTTTATGATTGATATTGGTACGCAAGATTTCTTCCAGGTCTATATGGGCATGGAGGAGTCGGTTGGTGATAAATGATTTTGTAAATCCGTAGCCTTTATCCAAATAAACAGCACCTATAAAGGCCTCCAAAGCATCACCTCCCAGGGATTGGGGGATTTTTCCGTTTCTGCTGCCCGACCAATTCAGAATTTCCTTCATACCCATCTTAAAAGCAATGTTGTTAAGTGTATCCCTATTTACAATCCTGCTGCGGATCTCCGTGAGGAAACCTTCACTTTTAAAAGGAAATTTTTTGTATAAAAAATCAGCCACAACGGCACCCAGGATAGCATCTCCGAGAAACTCCAGTCTTTCATTTGATTCCCTGTAACCGTTGTCATGGGTTATGGATTGTGATTTGTGAAGGAATGCAAGATCAAAGAGCCTGACATTATCCGGCTCATAGCCCGCCAGGCTTCTTACAGTTTTGATGATTTCCTTTTGACGTGGATTTGATTTGGTAAACTTGCGGAATAGTAGCCTCAGGGCTTTCAATACTAGGCTTCAGGTTTTCTAAGAACAATGGAGGTATTGTGACCTCCAAAACCAAATGTATTACTCAGGGCAATGTTGATCTCCCTTTTCTGAGCCTTGTTGAAAGTAAAATTGAGTCTACTATCAAAGCGATCATCATCGGTAAAATGATTGATGGTAGGCGGTACCGTTTGATGGGTTATGGCGAGGATGCTAGCTATAGCCTCAATGGCTCCGGCCGCACCTAACAGGTGTCCGGTCATGGATTTGGTGGAGCTAATGTTAAGTTTAAAGGCATGGTCACCGAATACACTCTGGATGGCCAGTGTTTCACTAATGTCTCCAAGTGGGGTGGAAGTACCATGAACATTGATATAATCAATAGCTTCCAGGTTAATGCGGGCATCTTTGATGGCATTTTTCATCACATTAGTGGCGCCTAATCCCTCCGGGTGTGGAGCAGTGATATGGTAAGCATCGGCTGACATGCCTCCTCCGATAATTTCAGCATAAATTCTGGCCCCTCTGGCCCTGGCATGCTCATACTCTTCGAGCACCATGGCACCCGCACCTTCACCCAAGACGAATCCATCCCTATCCTTGTCAAAAGGTCTGGAGGCAGTTTCAGGGCTTTCATTACGCTCGGAAAGGGCTTTCATGGCATTAAATCCACCTACCCCGGCTTCGGTTACCGCAGCTTCTGATCCTCCAGCCATAGCGACATCCATGTACCCTAATCTGATATAATTATAGGCATCAAGGAAGGCATTGGTGGCAGAGGCACAGGCAGAAACGGTTGAAAAATTAGGACCTCTGAAACCATATTTCATTGATATATGCCCTGCGCTTATATCAACAATCATTTTTGGTATAAAGAAAGGATTGAACCTGGGAGTGCCATCTCCAAGTGCAAAATTACTAACCTCGTCCTGGAAAGATTTGAGTCCACCAATTCCTGAGCCCCAAATGACTCCGACCCGATCATGGTCATAGGAGTATTTGTCAAGGCCTGCATCTAAAAATGCTTCATCTGCAACAATTACGGCATATTGAGCGAAAGGATCCATCCTTCTGGCTTCCTTTCGATCAATAAAAGACTCCACATCCAGCCCCTTTAATTCGCATGCGAATTGGGTCCTGAATTTGGAAGCGTCAAATTGTGTAATAGGGGCAGCTCCACTAACACCATTTGATAAACCTTTCCAAAAATCAGAAACATTATTACCAATGGGAGTAAGTGCGCCTAATCCGGTGACGACAACTCTACGTAATTGCATAGATGAGAATTGGGAAAAACCCTGTTTACTTTACGTTCTCTTCCAGATAAGAAATAGCTTGACCTACTGTTGCAATGTTCTCAGCCTGGTCATCCGGAATTGAAATATTGAATTCTTTTTCAAATTCCATGATCAGTTCGACTGTATCTAAAGAATCGGCACCCAAATCGTTGGTGAAGCTGGCTTCAGGTGTAACCTCAGACTCTTCTACTCCCAACTTATCGATGATGATTGACTTTACTTTTTGTGCTATTTCAGACATGTTCTCAAAATTTAGTTAAATACTGTGCAAAGAAATATATTTCAGGTAATAATGTCAAACTATTTTTTCATTCCCTGCCTAACTGATAAATTTGTACTGCCAGTTAGGATTTTCCACAAGTTAAGAATAGGGATACATGTCCGCAAGAAAACATAAGCTTATTGTTGATTATGATTATGACTTTAAAATTTACGGCATTATTTCCGCTGCTAAGGAGTTTAAGCTCGCCTGGAGTATCAACAATGTTTTGAAAATAGCCTTGAAAAGAGCAGATGATTATTCCATTGAATTTAAAAATAACAAAAACATAACCATCTTAAATTACCTTTATGAGTCAGAGAATATTAAATTGCGACTCTTTAAGAATAAAGCAGTTGGAACACAGGATGAGGTAAATGCTTATTTTATCCCTGAGCTCAATAGATTTGACTACCTGTTTATGATACACGGTGAAGCTTTTTTTTACCAAACTCCAAAACCGGAAATTTTGTTAAAACAGGTCAGTTTGATAGAATATGTATTACCTGTGGCGGTGGAAAAGCTGAAGTCCCGGGAAAACCTCATTTTCTAAAAGCGTTGGAAAAGCACCAATCTAATTCAGATATTATAACCTCCTGTTTTTACTTTAAAAGAAGAATCTGATAATTTTACAAACTAATCAGTACCCTCAGGATTAAATGCTGGGCCTGCATCAATTAAAAGAAATCAAAAATGAAAGGACCTCAATTTTTTAATAAAACTAAAATAATAGCCACAGTAGGACCGGCTTCAAGCTCAAAGGAGATGCTCCAAAAGCTTGTAATGGCTGGGACAGATATATTCAGGCTCAATTTTTCGCATGGCACCCATGAGGACCATAAAAAAGTCATTAAGCACGTGCGGGATATCAATAAAGAAATGGGCACCCATATTTGCCTTCTTCAGGATTTGCAAGGCCCAAAAATCAGGGTCAATATGATGGCTCCTGATGTCGAAATTAAAGAAGGACAGGAATTTATCATCACCACTGTTGAGATGGAAGGCAATAGCAAAATGGCATCCACTTCTTATGAAGGATTGCCCGATGATGTGAAAGCCGGTGATACTATATTAATCGATGATGGCAATATCGAACTTAAGGTGAAGACGGTGAAAGGCAAAGAAGTGATTACTACAGTGATCTATGGGGGGATTTTAAAATCCAGGAAGGGGATTAATCTTCCAATGAGTAAAGTTTCCGCACCCTCGCTTACCGAAAAGGACATTGCGGATCTTGAGTTTGGGTTGGAAAATGATGTAGAATGGGTGGCTCTATCCTTTGTGCGCAAACCAATGGATATCATTTATCTGCGTGACCGAATCCAGAAAAAGGGAAAAATGACCAGAATCGTAGCGAAGATCGAAAAGCCTGAGGCCCTGGAAAATATTGATGAGATAATTGACGTCACAGATGCGGTGATGGTGGCGCGCGGTGACCTGGGAGTTGAAATTGTCATGGAAGAGGTACCCATGGTGCAAAAAATGCTTGTTGAGAAATGCAATTTAAAGGCCAAACCAGTGATCATTGCTACCCAAATGATGGAGAGCATGATCGAGAACCCCAGACCTACCAGGGCAGAAACCAACGATGTGGCCAATGCCGTGATGGATGGGGCCGATACCCTGATGCTTTCGGCTGAGACAGCTGCCGGGGCCTATCCGGAAGAAGTGGTTAAAAGCATGGTGCGCACCATTACTTCTGTAGAGGCCAATGCTAATATTTATCATAAGAATGAGGTTTTGGATGAGAACGATCCCCTCTTTTATAACGACAACCTGGTACTCAGCGCCTGCCGCCTGGCAGAAACTTCCAGAGCAAAGGCTATTGTAGGGATGACCTCATCAGGATATACGGCTTTTCAAATTTCCAAACACCGCCCCAAAGCGGATATTTTTATTTTTACCGGGAATAAACCCTTCCTAAATACGATGAACCTCATCTGGGGTGTAAGGGCTTATTTTTACAACAAGGATAATTCAACTGATGAAACCATCTCTGACATTGGTGAGATATTGAAAAAGGAAGGCCACGTGAAAAAAGGAGATATCTTTATTAGTATTGGAAGTATGCCGATCCATGCTAAAGAACGCGCTAATATGCTCAAGGTAAATATTGTAAGGTAAATTTTTCTATGCTTTTTTTTGAGGTGGAATTTTTATAAAGACCCCTGATAATGAGCTTATTGCAGTAATAATAAAAAAAAGAAGCCCCAGGCTTACTGCCAATTCTTCTATGGCCATAGTCCATTGGGCTGCTATAATAAAAACCAGCTCCCTTGCCCCCAGGCCACCTATGGTGAATGGTATAATAGTAATTACTGATGAGGCTAGAAATAAAATCAGGTAATCAATCCAGGCCGTGGTAACTCCAATACTACTCAAAAGAAAATATGCAGCAACAACCTGCAAGGCCTGGACTAAAAGGCCCTGAAGGTTGGTCATCCAGAATACATTAAGAAATTTTTTATAGAAGACTTTTAAAAATAACCACAGCAAGGGGTAAACCAGAATCGTAGCTACAACTACTACAATTGAAACCCAATTTGGCAGTTGGTTGAAAATATGCCTGGAAAATACCACCATACCGAGCATAAGAAAAATGAGACCAGCCAATCCGGTAAGCCTGTCAAGAAATATGCTATGAAAGAGCTGCTTCCCGGAATGGTCAAATTTATTTTTAAGATAGAATAATTTGTAGGCATCTCCTCCAATACCTCCGGGAAGGAATAGGTTGTAAAACATTCCTACATAGTATAATCTAAGGTTAAAGATTTCGGTAAGATTTAATCCTATTGCCTTAAAAAATAGGTTAAGGCGTAATGAGCTTAGAATTTTGGAGAAATTAAAAAAAACAAGGGCTATGATAAACCAAAGGAGGTTCGCTTTCGACAAAACATCTATTAAAGGTTCGATACCCGTTTTTCGGAATACAATAAAAAGTGCAAGAGCACTGAGTAAAACCTTAAGGCCAGGCTTCCACAGCCTTTGAAGATTGCTTTTTTTGTCCAAGGATGATTTCTTTTATTCGGTAGGTTTTCTTTTTTTGTGACTCAAAATAAGTCCTCATAATCAATTCTGCAATCAGGCCGAATGTTAGAAACTGAATTCCGGCAAGGATTAGTGTGACGCTTACCAGGAGTAATGGCCTACCCCAAATATCTTCGCCTAAGATTTTAAGAATTAAAAGATAGGTGCCTGCAGCGCTACCGATGAATAAAAATAGAAATCCAATAGGCCCAAAAAAATGGATAGGCCTCTGAAAGTACTTTTGAAAAAATAACATCAAAAGCAAATCACTCATGACACGCACCGTCCGGCCTATACCATACTTGGATTTGCCATGGATTCTGGGTTTGTGGTTGACCACCATTTCGGTAATTTTGGCCCCTTCCAGTTTGGCCAGAACAGGAATAAATCTGTGCAGCTCACCATATAAGCCCAATCCCTTGGCAATCCGGGCATCAAAGATCTTTAAGGTACATCCATAGTCATGGATTTTTACCCCGGTTAATTGTCTAATGAGCTTATTAGCGATTTTGCTGGGAATTTTTCTCAGAAATATTCCATCTTTTCGGTTTTTGCGAAATCCCGCTACCACATCCCATCCCTCATTTTTTAACTTTTTATGCATGGCAGGGATATCCTGTGGGTCATTTTGGAGGTCACCATCCATGGTGACTATATATTTTCCGGTAGCATGGTCTATTCCGGCAGCCATTGCTGCGGTTTGCCCATAATTTTTCCAAAACCTTACCAGCTTTACATACTCATCACCATATTCTATTATTCTGCTGACGGTTTTATCAGTTGAACCATCATCTACCAGGATGATTTCATAGGAAAAATTATTGAGCGCCGCTTTAATGGCGTGAAGAAGCGGCTGGATATTATCCTCTTCATTTAATAATGTAACTACTACTGATAATTCTGGCTCTTTCATCTTAAAAAAATCACCGGTAAAATTAATGGAAAAATTACCTTGAGGTTGCTTGGGAGAACTTAAAATTGAAAATTATCGACTGGAATTTAAAAAATAATACTGACCAAACAAAAGGTTAAAGGTTTGTTAATATTGAAACGTTGCGGATGATGCCGCCAGCCTGCAAATTTGAATCGAGAAATTTGGACCGCAAAAATAATTGATCTGTATCAAGCCCTGTTTCGTCGTTGCTATCCTGGCGGTTGTCGTCTATTTTGCTAATATACATGGTATTCCTATCTATGTGCTTGATGAAGCAAAAAATGCCCGCTGTGCAGCGGAAATGGATGAAAACCAGGAATGGGGCGTTGGACTGATTTACCAATTTTACAATAGCTCCTTTGGGAGAGGTAACTACCAGGGATATCATTAAAATTAAACCCGCGCCATATAATTTAGTGAGAAATATCCTGTGGCCCGATGAGAAGGTCTGAGGGGTAGGTTGCAGGAGGATATTTTGCATGTTCCAAACTTAATCTTCTCCCATTTCCTCCTTGTAAATCCACTATTAAGACTTATTGAACTTTTATATCTTCCTCATCGGAATTTTTAACAATTAGTTTATTTCTGGAACATTTTGATAAAGATGAATGGACCAAACTAAGCTGATTCCCTAACCAATAAATTTTAGAACATAAGGATTTTATCAGCGTCAATACTTAAATTTGATTTTTGGTATTTTTAATTTATTTCCAGATGACTTTAACTTTAGATAAACTATTTCCAGCACCAAATGAGGTTCCTGAAAATTTTATTTTAGATGGTAAAATTGAACAAAGAGAATACCTTATCAATGGAGAATTGCGAAATTGGGAGGGGCCTTTAAGCGAAGTCCGCTCGCCAATTTGTTTTAGGGCTAATGGTCAACTGGAGCAGCAGGTGATCGGAAGTACCCCGCTGCTTGATTCCGCGGCAGCCCTACAGGCGCTTGATGCGGCAGTTAAAGCCTATGATCTGGGTACCGGTGTTTGGCCAACCATGCCCGTAGGCAACCGCATTGGTCATATAGAAAAGTTCCTGGAGGCCATGAGGCAGGAGCGGGACACCGTGGTGAAATTATTGATGTGGGAAATTGGCAAAACACTCAAAGACAGTGAAAAGGAATTTGACCGTACCTGTGATTATATAGTAGATACCATTAATGCCCTAAAAGACCTGGATAACCGTTCTAATAAATTTGAATCAGAGCAAGGAATTATTGCTCAAATCAGGAGAGTACCATTGGGGGTATCCCTATGTATGGGACCCTATAATTATCCATTGAATGAGACCTTCAGCACCCTTATTCCTGCATTAATTATGGGTAATACGGTGATTTTCAAACCTGCAAAATATGGGGTATTGCTAATCAGACCGCTTCTTAAAGCTTTTCAGGAGAGCTTCCCCCCGGGGGTAATCAACATCATCTACGGAAGGGGCAGGGATACCGTAGGAGCCCTTATGGAAACTGGGAAAATTGATGTTTTTGCTTTTATCGGGACCAATAGAGGCGCCAGTGATCTGAAAAAACTTCACCCAAAGCCTCACCGGCTAAGAGCGATCTTAGGTTTGGATGCCAAAAATCCAGCGATCATCCTACCCGATGCCGATATGGACTTGGCAGTGAGCGAGGTAGCCACCGGTTCCTTGTCATTTAATGGGCAGCGATGTACGGCGTTAAAAATAATTTTTGTACCCAGAAAGAGTGCGGATGATTTTTTGAAAAAACTATCCGTAGTGGTTGAGGCTCTCAAACCAGGCATGCCCTGGGATTCAGGGGTAGGATTAACACCCCTGCCGGAGCCTGGAAAAACGGAGTATCTGACTGAACTAGTGGAGGATGCCCGGAGCCATGGCGCCAAAATTATTAACCCTGAGGGAGGGTCAACCACAGGCACATATTTCCATCCGGCCTTATTATACCCTTGTAATGAGAAAATGCGGGTCTTCCATGAAGAACAGTTTGGGCCTGTAATTCCTGTGGTGCCTTACGATAATCTAGAAGATGCTGTTTCATACGTGGTAGAATCCAATTTTGGACAGCAAATCAGTATTTTTGGTAAAGACCCTGCCACGGTTGGTGCGCTGCTTGACAGGTTTGTAAACCAGGTAGGAAGGATTAATATTAATGCCCAATGTCAAAGAGGCCCTGATGTTTTCCCGTTTAATGGCAGAAAAGATAGTGCTGAGGGCACCTTATCTGTAGCAGATGCTCTGCGGGTATTTTCAATCCGGACTTTGGTGGCAGCCAAACAAAATCCTGATAATTTGGAGTTACTCAAAGAGATTATCAACAGCAGAAGGTCCAACTTCTTGTCTACGGAATATTTATTCTAATACTATTAGCTAACTCATAAATTATGTCAGACCTAATCATTCCACTCCTCACTTTGATAGGGGTGGTAGTGGGGGTAGTTTTGGCAACTTCAAGGTGGAAAGTCAATCCTTTTATTGCTTTGCTTGTAGGCACCATACTTATGGGTCTTTTGTCGGGATTGGGTAGTAAAAATACCCTGATTTTAATGCAGGAAGGTTTTGGGCGAATATTGGGCAGCATAGGCTTAGTTGTAGCTCTGGGTTGTATTTTGGGAGTTGTCCTTGAAAGGACAGGGGCCATATTCAGGATTGCTGCTTTGATCATAAAAATTTTTGGTAAACGAGCACCCCATGCGGGTATGGGCTTATTGGGAGCAATTGTTGGGATTCCTGTATTCTGTGACTCAGGGTATGTTATTTTGTCCAGACTCAATAAACCAATAGCTTTTAAGACTGGTCATTCCTTACCTGCTATAGCCATGTCATTGGCAGCCGGTCTTTATATCACTCATACTTTGGTGCCCCCTACACCAGGGCCACTTGCCGTAGCAGGTAATTTTGGGCTTGAAAGTCATCTCGGCTGGATGATAATCTTAGGGGTGCTTGTAGGTATTCCTGCTATAATCATGGTCAGCTTTATTTTAAATCTTTTGTTTAAATCTGAGCCCATAATTTCTGATACTGATGAATGGGAGGAAGGTAAGGAACTGGGAATTATTTCAGCCTTGGCTCCGGTACTCGTTCCTGTAGTACTCATAGCCTTGGGTAATGCGGGCTCTTATTTTCTTTTGGATGGTCTTTTTTACGAGGTATTAATCCTTTTTGGTAATCCGGTTATAGCATTGATGGTCGGAGTATTTCTATCCTTAAATCTGGTAAGAAGAGACCAAAGATCCCAAATCAAAGGCTGGATTGAAAAAGGCATCAAGCAGGCGGCTCCGATTTTACTACTTACCGGCATCGGAGGTGCTTTTGGCTATGTCATTAGCCATACTTCCCTGGTCACCGGCCTCGGGGAGAGCCTCAGTCTGCAGAATTTGCACCCCATTCTTATTCTATTATCAGGATTTATATTAACCATGCTTTTAAAATCAGCTCAGGGCTCCAGTACTTCTGCTCTGGTCATTGGTTCAGCAATTATTTATCCTTTTGCCATCCAAGCCGGTTTTGAGCAACCTATCGACCTAATTTTCCTGACCCTTAGCCTTGGGGCAGGGTCGATGGTAGTTTCACATGCTAATGATTCATTCTTTTGGGTGGTAACCCAATTCAGTGGATTTAACGTAAAGCAAGGATATCAATACTTTACTGTGACCACTGCCATTTCTGGGTTATTGGTGATGGTTTTGGTGGTTTTATGTTTTCTGGTTTGGGGCTTAGTGGGCGCTTAAAGCGAATTAAAATCTGTATTGGTGATGGTTGTTTTTAGTGAAAGTGCAACCATACGTATAAAAGTTTTTTTAAAAAATTAATTCACTTTAAACTTAATTTCATGAGAAAAACAGCATTAATTACCGGAGCCTCATCCGGTATAGGTTTGGAGTTGGCCAGGGTTATGGCCAGGGAGCAAATAGATCTGGTATTGGTAGCAAGAAATCAGGAAGCCCTGGAGCAGCTTCAAGAATCCCTCCAGGTGGAACACAGTGTTTCTGCCCACGTAATTCCGGCTGATCTGAGTAATATGGAAGAAGTCCGCAAGGTGTATAGTACCTGCCAAAAAGAAGGATGGAAGATTGACTACCTGATCAATAATGCAGGATTCGGGGACTTCGGTTTTTTTGTAGAAAGTGATTGGGAAAAGACTGCCGGAATGATTGACCTCAATATCAAATCCCTCACCTTATTATGTAAATTATTCATCCCTGATATGGTAACCAAGAAATATGGCAAAGTGATGAATGTCGCCTCCACAGCGGCCTTTCAGCCAGGACCCACCATGGCGGTTTACTTTGCTTCCAAAGCCTATGTGTTGCATTTCAGCGAAGCGATCTACAACGAACTCAAGGATACGGGCGTTACAGTGACTGCACTTTGCCCAGGGGCTACGGAGAGCAACTTTCAGAAAGCTGCCGCTATGGAAGAGAGTAAGCTGGTGAAAAATAAAAAGCTACCTACCTCTCTTGAAGTTGCCGAATACGGCTATAAGGCCATGATGAAAGGTAAGATGACGGCCATTCACGGATTTAAAAATTATCTTTTGGCCAATTCCGTAAGATTTGCCCCACGCAGCCTTACAGTAGCTCTAGCAAGAAAGATTCAGGATAAAGCGAAATAAAAAAAGGGCCGAAGCCCTTTAGTTTTTTAGCAGTACTCGTCGAATACTTCCAGTAAATGGTTGCCTATCATCTCAGCATTTCGGCCTTCTATATGATGGCGTTCTACAAAATGCACGAGTTCACCATCCTTAAATAAGGCTATGGCTGGGGATGATGGGGGATAGGGTGCTGTAAACTCTCTGGTCCGCTGTACGGCCTCCTGATCCACACCGGCAAATACAGTTGCCAGTACGTCAGGCTTTTTATTACTTTGTGAAACGGCCCACTTTACGCCTGGTCTGGCCGCACCGGCAGCACAGCCGCACACTGAATTGATCATAATTAAGGTTGTGCCTTTATGGTCTGTTAGGTGGTCCTCAACTGCTTCAGCCGTTTTGAATTCTTTAAATCCAACAGAGGTCAAATCGGTCCTCATTGGTGCTACAAGTTCTTCTGGATACATATTGGTATAAGGTTTTAAATTTTAAAAATCTGAATTATAAAAAGCCCAGCTCAAGTTTTGCTGCTTCTGACATCATATCCTGAGTATAGGGAGGGTCGAAGGTTATTTCTACATTGACCTCATTCACACCTTCTACCTCCTGGATGCGCTGCTCTATTTCGCTGGGAATGGTCTCAGCGGCAGGGCAATTTGGGGAAGTGAGGGTCATGAGTACATAGACGTTATTTACGGGGTAAACATTGATCTCATAGATCAATCCCAGTTCGAATACATCCACCGGAATCTCCGGGTCATATACAGTCTTAATGGCAGTGATTACCTTTTCTTTTAATGGTTCGTTATTGTCTTCTGACATAATTATGCTTCTATTTTAGTCTTCAATGCCAGGGCATATAATTTCATTTGCTTGATCATGGCGGCAAACCCATTGGACCGCTGAGTGCCTATAAACCGGTCCATTCCAATCCGCTCCATAAAATAGAGGTCTGCATTGAGAATATCATCCGGTGCCTGTTTGTCAAAAATTCTGACTAATAAACTTACGAGGCCTTTAGTAATGGCCGTATTGCTGTCCGCGGCAAACCGCACCCTACCATCCTCAAGTTCAGATTTAAGCCACACCTTTGATTGGCATCCTTTTACTATAAAATCGTCCGTTTTATACTGTTCAGGCAATTCTGGAAGTTTTTGCCCTAATTCCATGACATAGAAATTGGTCATTTCCCTGTCACCATCCAGAACCGCGAAATCCTCGATGATGGAATCCTGTATCTCATTAATTTGACTCATTACTTCATATATTTAATCACTCTGGTCAAGCTTGCACCGAGGCGATCAATTTCTTCTTTCGTATTGTAAACAGCAAACGATGCTCTAACCGTTCCTTCAATACCCAAAAAATCCATCAGTGGCTGCGTACAGTGATGCCCTGTGCGTACAGCTATGCCTACTGCATCCAGCATCATGCCCAGGTCAAACGGATGGATGCCATCCACCAGAAATGATACCACGCTTACCTTTTCAGGAGCCACCCCTATAAATTGTAAACCGGGTATTTCACTGAGTACCTCGTGGGCATGCTTTAAAAGCATTCTCTCATGAGCTTCTATTGTTTCTTTACCCAACTGGGTAATAAATTCAGTGGCATAGTGCCAAGCCACTACATCCGCAATATTGGGTGTACCGGCCTCAAACTTATAAGGGATGTCGTTGTAGGTCGTGCCTTTGAATGTGACCTCTTTGATCATTTCGCCACCACCTTGATAGGGGGGCATTTTTTCGAGATGTTTCCGCTTACCATAAAGCAGCCCAACACCGGTAGGCCCATACATTTTGTGAGCTGACATAGCATAGAAGTCACAATCTAATGATTGGACATCAATCTCAAGGTGCGGACCGGCCTGGGCGCCATCGATCAGCACCACAGCGCCTGCATCATGAGCCAGTTTGATAATTTCTTTAACTGGATTAATGGTACCAAGACTATTAGAGGCATGGTTTACTGCTACAATTCTGGTTTTTTCCGAGAGCAAGGCTTTGTATTGGTAAATATCCAATACCCCTTCTTCTGAAACAGGTATTATTTTGAGGGTAGCCTGTTTCTCTTCACATAGCATCTGCCATGGCACTATATTAGAGTGATGCTCTAAAGTAGAAATGATGATTTCATCCCCTTGATGCACCATCCTGCGACCATAGGTGGCAGCCACTAGGTTGATGCTTTCGGTAGTACCTCTTGTAAATACTATTTCTTCGGCTTCACCTGCATTTACGAAGGTGGCCATCGTTTTTCTGGTCTCCTCAAAGGCTTTAGTTGCCTTTTCCGCCAGGGTATGAATGCCCCTGTGAATGTTGGCATTGTATTCTTTATAATAAGTATTCAGAGCATCAATTACTGCAATAGGTTTTTGGGTAGTAGCGGCATTATCAAAGTAAGCCAATGGTTTGCCATTGACCTGCTGGTCTAAAACCGGGAATTGCGCTCTAATCTTATGCACATCCATTGGAATGGAGTTTATTGCAGTAGCCATTAGGATGGGTTAAGTCGTTTTTGGATAATTTCTGTCAGATACGATTTAACCTCTGTATTACTGATATGTTCAAGGACATCTACTGCAAAAGCAAATAATAACATGGCCCTTGCTGATTTTTTACTCAATCCCCTGGTCTGTAAATAAAATTGTGCTTCCTCATCCAATTGACCTGTAGTACAGCCATGAGAGCATTTCACATCATCTGCCCAAATCTCCAACTGAGGTTTTGTGTTAATCACTGCATCATCAGAAAGGAGAATGTTTTTATTGGATTGAAAAGCATTAGTCTTTTGAGCGTCCTTTCTAACGAATATCTTTCCATTAAATACACCATGTGCGGCATCATCAATGACGCCTTTGTATAGTTCATTGCTTACTGAATGTGGCATTCTGTGATCCACAATGGTATGGTGGTCTACATGAGCCTGACCATCAAGTAGATACAACCCGTACATATTGGATTCGATGCCTGAGTCATTGAGCCCGATGTGCAAATTATTTCTAATCATGGACCCATGAGAGGAGAGGGTAAAGATGGTAAACCGGCTATCTTTTTCCTGAAGTACCCTGGTGTTGTCAACTGAGAATAACTCCTCCGTCTGATCCTGAATTTTAAGGAAATCTAAGTGGGCATTGGCCTCCACGATGATATCTTCTCCATAATTGATCAGGGTATTGCCTGCACCATGGTGGTAGTGGAAGGTAAATACTGCGCATTTGCTAGAGGCCCCGGCATGAATGAAGTTTTTACAATTCTCTACGGCAGAACCGCCGCCTTCATCTGTGAAATGGTAAATTAAAAAGGGGTCTTTAATCTGCGCACCTTCTTTAATTTTAAGGCAGTATCCATTTTTCAAAAAAGCATTATTGAGCAATACGAAAGGTTCATTTCCGTGACCTTTAAATCTTTTATTAAAATCTTCTACCCATTCCTGGTTAGAACCAAGGGCAGTATTTAGAGGCGTGATTTCTACCCCAATATCTCCTGGGATAGCATCCGATAAATCTGGATCAAAACGGCCATTGATCAATATAATTTTATAGCCTTTAATATTTGGACCCTTAGAATTTTTTATGGTCTTTTCGTTCCAATAGCTCTCAGTTTTTGTATTAGTGCTTACTGTATTGCTGAGCTTTTTACCAATAGGGGTATTTCTGTAATCCTCACTTTTTGGGCCGGGAATCCCCAATTCCTGAAGCTGCCCCCAGGCTTGAGTCCTGATGGCATGCAGCGGCGGTTCCTTCGAACCATTCAGCAGGGCCTCGAAAGTTTGGAACTCATCCTTAATATTTTGTGGTAAAGGTATTGTTTGCATCAAATTCATAAATTAAACTTCAGCCTTGAGCCAGTCGTATCCTTTTTCCTCAAGCTCCAGGGCAAGGGATTTGTCACCGGTCTTCACTATCTTTCCTTTAGAAAGCACATGGACAAAATCAGGTACGATATAATCCAGTAACCGCTGATAATGGGTGATTACGATGATGGCATTATCTTTCGTTTTAAGCGCATTCACCCCTCTGGAGACTACTTTTAGCGCATCAATATCCAGGCCTGAGTCTGTTTCGTCCAGGATGGCGAGTTTAGGTTCCATGACTGCCATTTGAAAAATTTCATTTCTTTTCTTCTCACCCCCGGAAAAACCTTCGTTAAGCGACCTGCTCATTAAGGCCTGGTTGATATCCACCAGTTTCATCTTTTCCTTAATTAAAGTCAGGAATGAAACAGCATCCAAAGGGTCTTGACCCCGGTGCTGACGGACCTGATTTAGGGCTGTTTTTAAAAAGTTGGTGGTACTCACCCCGGGTATTTCTACCGGATATTGAAAGGCCAGAAATATGCCCTCCCTTGCCCGAACCTCAGTGGAAAGCTCCAGAAGGTCCATTCCTTTGTAGGTGATGGAGCCTTTAGTAACCTCAAAATCTTCTCTCCCTGCCAATACTGAGGCGAGGGTACTTTTGCCGGAGCCATTAGGGCCCATGAGGGCATGAACCTCTCCTGGTTTGACTTCGAGGTCTATACCATTTAATATATTGAGATTTTCTACGCTAGCGTGTAGATTTTTTATGGTTAACATGATTAAAATTAAAAGTGTAGAATTTGATTATCCAACACTTCCCTCCAAAGTAATTGCTAGGAGCTTTTGTGCCTCTACTGCGAACTCCATGGGCAGTTGATTTAATACTTCTTTACAGTACCCATTGACGATCAAGGCCACCGCACTTTCTTCGTCGATGCCTCTTTGGGTACAATAGAATATTTGATCTTCTCCAATTTTGGAAGTAGTCGCCTCATGCTCTACTATAGAGGAGCTGTTTTCTATATCAATATAGGGAAAAGTATGAGCCCCACATAGATTACCCATAAGTAAAGAGTCGCATTGAGAAAAGTTTCTTGAGCCTGTAGCCCGCTTCATTATTTTGACTTGCCCGCGGTAACTATTTTGGGAATGCCCAGCCGAAACGCCTTTAGAAACGATCCTGGACTTGGTGTTTTTACCTATATGGATCATTTTAGTGCCCGTATCAGCTTGCTGCCTGTTATTGGTGATGGCGACAGAATAAAACTCCCCGACTGAATAGTCTCCCTTTAAAATGCATGATGGGTATTTCCAGGTAACGGCAGAGCCTGTTTCTACCTGAGTCCAGGAAATTTTAGCCCGGTCTCCGGCACATATGCCTCTTTTGGTCACAAAGTTGTAAATCCCACCTTTGCCGTCTTTATCACCGGGGTACCAGTTTTGCACGGTAGAATATTTTACCTCAGAATCTGCCTTGGCATATATTTCCACCACCGCGGCATGGAGTTGATTTTCATCTCGCATCGGGGCGGTACACCCTTCCAGGTAACTCACATAGGACCCTTCTTCAGCAATAATGAGGGTTCTTTCAAACTGACCAGTTTTTGCTGCATTGATTCGAAAGTAGGTGCTCAGTTCCATGGGGCAGCGCACCCCTTTGGGAATGTAGCAGAATGACCCATCGGTAAAGACTGCTGAATTGAGAGCGGCAAAATAATTGTCGTTTTGAGGTACCACAGAACCCAGGTATTTTTTTACCAATTCCGGATGCTCATGCACGGCTTCGCTGAATGAGCAGAAAATGATGCCCAGTTCTCCTAATTTCTTTTTGAAGGTGGTAGCTACAGAGACACTATCAATGACCGCATCTACTGCTACTCCGGTAAGTCTTTTTTGTTCTTCAAGGGATATCCCCAGCTTTTTAAAGGTTTCTCTAAGTTCTGGGTCTATTTCATCAAGGCTTCCTGGTGTATTTTTCTTTTTTGGAGCAGAATAATAGATCATATCCTGATAATCCACTGCTTTATATGAGACATTGGGCCAGGTGGGCTCTACCATTTTCTCCCATAATCTGTAGGCTTTAAGCCGCCAGTCTAAAAGCCACTCCGGCTCCTCTTTTTTTGCTGAAATAAACCGTATAATTTCCTCACTAAGGCCTTTAGGAGCCTCGTCTGCTTCTATATCGATAGTCCATCCATGCTCGTATTCTTTGGAGGTATATTCTTCTAATATTTTGTCGTCTTTACTCATTCCGGTCTTATTTTAGACTCGTTCCAGGTTTACTACAAAAGTAAAACAATTTATGGTTTTTAATGTTCCATCGATCCGTTTTTATATTGAATTCAGGGATTCATACCTAAAGACTCAAGTCCATGCCTCTGTTGAGACTTTCCTCAAGAGAAATCATGGTGTCCGTTCTTACAATGCCGTTGATGTGCTGTATTTTATCATATAGTACGTCTTTGAGGTGGCGCGTATCCCTGCAGTGAAGTCGTGCGAACATACTGTAATGCCCGGTAGTATAGTGGATGTTGGTGATCTCTTTGATCTTACTAAGGTCTCTGACCACCTCCTCATAAAGGGCACTTTTTTCGAGAAAAATACCAATAAATGCAGTGATGTCATAGCCAAGTTTAGCGTAATCCAATGCCAGGGTGGTACCTTTCACAATACCATGGTCTTCCAGTTTTTTCATTCTTACGTGCACGGTACCCCCTGAAACAAAAGCCTTTTTGGCTACCTCTGTGTAAGGTTTTTTGGCATCCTTGGTCAATTCATTCAAGATTCTAAAATCCACATTATCAATTTTATAATTTTCTATATTTTCTGACATACCTAATTTTTAAATTTGTAATGATATTAATTTATTTTTAAAAATAATGAAAAGTTTTTGATATATGCTGATAATATTTTTAAAAAATAGATCGGTCTATTAACTTTGTCATAACCAAAGGTTACAATGTAGGGTGTTGAAACAGGCAGACATGCCCTCCGGTCCCGGGGGTGGAGATAACAGGATAAAGCTCTTCTGAGAGGCCAACTGCTCCGTGGAGGTTCGAATCCTTCCCCTACAGCAACAAAAATCCTGGCCCGAATGGGTCAGGATTTTTTTATTCAACCCTTCCAGATTCTAAAGCCCATCCCTGTTTAAATTTAACCCGGCCCTATTGCTTAATTTTTACGCTTTACTATTACCTTTGAGGCTATGAATCGCACACTGATATATGTGATACTGATTTTGGGCCTGTTTATTTTTTTGGCCTGGTATTTTTCAGCCATCTTCATATATATTGTTTTAGCTATTATCATCAGTGCCATTCTACGACCCATGACCAACCGGTTGAGCAGAGGTCAAATTTACAGGATTAGGATGCCCAGGATTTTAGCCGTTTTAGTCTCATTTTCTATTTTCTTTTTGGTAGCCTGTCTATTTGTAATATTATTTATCCCTCTTATTTCTGACCAAATCCGAATCCTTACCGGCCTAAATTACGAAGAACTACTTGAACAGGTGAAGACCCCCATTCAACGCTTCGAGCAGTTTTTATTTGAATATAATCTCAGCTCCCAGGAGCCCGGATTTATTATGGAGTCATTTAGGGCATTTCTATCCGAACAAATCTCTAGTATAAATTTCGGAGATGTGGTGAATCAAATCATTTCTTTTACCGGAAATTTTTTTATTGGTTTTTTGGCAGTGTTTTTCATTTCATTTTTTCTGCTCTACGAGATGGCACCTATGCGTAAAAAAATGATCACTCTTATCCCAAACAGGTATTTTGAGGTATCGATTGTGGCTTTTAATAAAATTGAGCAATTATTGTCTAATTACCTTCTGGGTTTGCTTTTTCAAATGACCGCCATCTTTACTTTGGCCTCAGTGGGATTGAGCATTTTTGGAATTAAGTATGCCCTAACCATTGCTATTTTTGCTGCAGTAGCCAACCTTATCCCGTATCTGGGACCAATACTGGGTTCGGTTTTTGGTATCATCGTTGGGATTTCTACAGGTACAGATCTCGTAACTACCAACGATTACATATTTATGATCATTAAAATTGTGGGGGTATTTTCTGTGGTTCAGGTCACTGACAATATCGTGCTGCAGCCATTGATTTTCTCAAAAAGTGTCAAAGCCCATCCACTGGAAATTTTTATCATTATATTTGCAGGCGCAACATTAGCCGGCATAGCAGGTATGATAGCAGCAATCCCGGCATATACCATTATCCGTGTGATTTCTACTGAGATGTATGCCGGTTATAAGCAGTATTC
Organism: Cyclobacteriaceae bacterium; assembly: GCA_041749015.1. Lineage (GTDB taxonomy): Bacteria > Bacteroidota > Bacteroidia > Cytophagales > Cyclobacteriaceae > JBGTCD01. The sequence goes on along the minus strand of JBGTCD010000142.1, from coordinate 7,433 downwards.
AGTTTTTAATAGAAAAACTTCCTAAAAATTCATGGGTCTAAAATGTGGGATTGTAGGCTTGCCAAATGTTGGTAAGTCCACTTTATTTAATGCACTATCCAATAAAAAGGCAGAAGCTGCCAATTTTCCTTTTTGTACAATTGAACCAAATGTGGGAGTGATCAATGTTCCGGATGAAAGATTGAAAATTTTATCTGATTTGGTACATCCGCAAAAAGTAATCCCCGCGACAATAGAGTTTGTAGATATTGCCGGGCTTGTGAAAGGTGCCAGTAAGGGAGAAGGGCTGGGAAATAAATTCCTGGGCCATATCCGCGAGGTGGATACCGTGCTGCATGTGCTGCGATGTTTCGATGACGGTAATATTGTTCATGTTGATGGCAGGGTAGATCCTGTTAAGGATAAGGAAGTTATTGATACTGAGCTACAGATCAAGGATCTGGAGACCATCGAAAAGAAACTGCAGAAGGTAGAAAAAATCGCAAAATCTGGTGATGCCCTTGCCAAAAAGGAACTACCGGTGGTTCTTAAAATTAAGGATTTTCTGGAATCCGGAAGGAATGTCCGCAGCCTTGGTCTGGACGTGAAAGAGTTGGAACTGATCAAAGACCTCCATCTGATTACCCTCAAGCCGGTGATCTATGTAGCCAATGTAGATGAGGCTTCTGTGGTGTCAGGCAATAATCATGTCGAAAATTTAAAAAATTCTCTGAAAGATGAGCCTGCCGAGGTGATCTTAATTTCGGCCAGTATAGAGGCACAAATTGCAGAGCTGGATCCTGAGGAGAGAAGCCTGTTTCTGGAGGAATATGGCCTCACTCAGTCCGGGTTGATACGCCTCATCAAAACTTCTTATGATGCCCTCGGTTTGATTACCTATTTTACTGCAGGGGAGAAGGAGGTCCGGGCCTGGACTATTGTGAAAGGTTGGAAAGCCCCACAGGCCGCAGGGGTCATTCACAGTGATTTTGAAAAAGGCTTTATCAGAGCTGAAGTCATCAAGTTGGAAGACTATCAAAAATATAAAACCGAGGCTGGTTGCCGGGAAGCGGGCAAGCTCGCCGTAGAGGGGAAAGATTACATTGTAGCTGATGGAGACGTCATGCATTTTAGATTTAATGTTTAAAATTCTATAAAAATCTTACCTGCTATTGGCAATCTATTTAAACTTACCTTATATTTATTAGCGAATTTAATTTTTTAAAGAGCTGAATAAGAGTGGTCTCTATTTTTAAAGCACCATAAATCGTTTACCGTTTAGCCCTTTGTTTATTTTTTTTGGATTAACCCGATTTTTATAGTGAGGGTCAGGATTATTTTTCTGTTAAAAAACAGGGGTGCCAATGTGCCCTTCCATCATCAGTATTTATTGGCTCAGATGGTGAAAGGCATTATTGCAAGTGATCCTCAAAAGCGATTTCACAATTTTCAAACCTATAATTTTTCCGGCCTCAAAGGCCAAACAAAGGTCAGCAAACGCGGCCTTCACTTCTATTCCTCAAGAATTACTCTGGTCTTTTCTGCCACAGATAAAAGCTTTGTAGATTATTTCTTGACACGGCTTTTTCAGCTACAGGAAGTACAGATTGGCAATTTGACATTGGAGCCTGAAACTGTGGAGATTGAGGAGAAAGTGCGTTTTCAGGAAATGACAAAATTTATTTGTATTTCGCCAGTGGTGATCCTCAGCCCTACTTTTTATGACCAAAAAGGGAAGAAATTCATCGATCCGGCTACAGATGAATTTTCTGATTTGCTCTATGAAGCTACCATGCTCAGGCTTGAGCAGTATGGCAGGTATGAAGCAGAATCTTTAGAAAGGTTTTATAAATTTCAGGTGGTACCCGACAAAGCCTACCTGACGCGGATGAATAATGCCCAGAAGAAATTTGCCAGAATATACCCATTATTTGATCAAGATGTAAAATATGAGGTTAGGGGCTATACTTTCCCCTTCGAATTATATGCTGCTCCTGAGGTACAGCAGTTTGTATTTGAATGTGGACTGGGATTATTTTCGCACAAGGGTTTTGGTATGTTGGACATCGCTCATGCTGACCCAAATCAAAGAGTCATAAAATACGAATTTTCGTACGCCTGATCAGTTTCGGCTGTTCAGATTGATGCTTTGGTACCCGATCAAAACGTCACCTCTTAGGTTCATCGGTCGGTAATAAACAAAAATTTCATACTCATTTTCTGTATCAGCATGACTGCCTTCCAGGTATGTAGGTGGCATCGACCCACTTCCTACATGGTAGGTATAGTCGTACCGCCCTTGTTTGAGTTTGTAGATATTTCTATAGATCCCCACCTCCTCATCATACACCATCAGGGTCGCTAGGTTTGATTCCCATTCGGTAAAGGCTCCTTTAAGGTAAACATCCCCGCTCAATGGACCACCGGTATCCAGCACAAACTCCACTTCTACATATTCACTTTCATATTTACTATTGCCCGAATCAAAATTTTGCAAAATAAACTGCCCGTTATAATCATTATATTGTGCAAAGGCCTGACTGGCTCTTGACTGGTCCGTCATCAGCCGTGCTTTCATAGGGTTGGAGCGGTTTTCCATTACCGCAATGTTCTGCCCGGGAGCAAGCACACTTCTCAAATCAAAAAATCTAAACTCATTTCCGGCATAAAATTGATTGCTGTCATCAAATAAGCGATACTCAATAAATCTTTGATCTTCCCTGACTGAATATGGTCTGATCCCTCTGATTTGATTGTCCCACCTTTGATTCTGCCGGATCACAATGGTAAGGGTTTCTGAAGGATTGATCAGGTCGTAATCTTTATAATCAATATTAAAATTGATCTGTTGGAATTGCCTTGCGCTTCCGGAAAAACCAATGGTTCTGTCTGTGGGTTGGATATTAATCCGCTGATCAAAAACCATAAACCTTCTGCTCAATATTATATCATCCGGATTGGCTCTTCTATAAACAACGGCCAGATAATTGCCTGGAAGTTTTACCCTGGGGAGCTTGAAAGTGTAATGCACATATTCCGTTAGAGTGGCATTAGAATACTCAAAATCATTAATCGGGAATTCGTTGTATTCAAAAATATATTCCAGAGTATTGAGACTTGAAGGAGACCAATCAGCGTTGCAATAGAGAATCCTGACATTGTATATGTCTGCATCTTCGGTCAGATCATCAAACTCCAGGATGAGATTGGGGTTGTTAAGTTGTGTTACGGCAGGAAGGATCATGTCTTGCATAGTGCCCAATTGTGGATAGAGTTGCACGGTTTTGATTTGTGATTCATAAGTTTTGTTGGCATAAATCAGCGCCTTTGAGCTGCCACTCAAGCTGCCTCTTGAAGCGGTGCCTGATGATGAGGATTGGTCGAGTGGTACACAATGATTAAATAGGATAATGCACAAGATAGTGCAAAGTCTCTTTAACATTTTTATATTTGCTTTAAGATTAAAACTGAACATAATTAGAAAGTTTTTTTCCTATGTTCCAACTCTTTTATCAATTTATGTGTCTAACCAGACGAAGCTGCCAATGAACAGCGAGAAGGAACTTATAAATTCTTGTATCGATGGGGATATCAGGGCACAGCGTGAGCTTTATGAACACTTTGGAGGTAAATTAAAAGCAATAGCCCTCCGGTATTCTAAATCCCACGAAGAAGCTGAGGATATCCTACAGGATGCCTTTTTGAAGATTTTTGATAACCTTCCTCGTTTTGAGTACAAGTCAAAGCTTGAAACCTGGATGATCAGAATCGTAATTAACGTGGCGTTAAATTCAATAAGGAATAGGGTTTATATGTTTCCATTATCAGAAGTTGATGAAAATGTTCAAGAAGAGGCGCAAGAGGTAGATTTAGGAGGATTTGATTTTAAGGAATTGATCCAAATGGTCCAATCACTTCCTGCAGGATGTCAAGTGATTTTCAACCTGTACGCAGTGGAAGGATATAATCACCGCGAGATAGCCAAAATGATGAGCATTAGCGAGGGCACTTCAAAGTCACAATATGCTAGAGCAAAAAGCCTGCTTAAAGACATGATCAAGCAGGCCAGGAACTTAAATTATGGAAACATCTGACAAGGGTAGGGGGCAGTTTGAAGAGGCATGGAGGAAGTCACTGAGTGATGGTGCTGTACCGCCTTCTGAAGGGTTGTGGGATCGATTAGATTCCAAATTGTCCCATTCAAATGTATTTGCCTACAAAAAGCAAGTAAGTATTTTGAAGTACGTAGCAGCTGCTGCGGTTGCTTTAGCCATACTTTCTACAAGTGCTGCCATTTACCTTTGGCAAGCTTCAGACGATGTGCTATCATCTGATAATATTCCAACTGAAGATACCACGCCTTCAGTAAATGAATTTCAAACTTTAGATGAGGTTGTGCAGGACCGTTCAAATAGGACTGTTGTTGAGAATCAACCTTTATCTGAATCCAAAAAATCAAAGGAAAATTCCCAAGCAATTGCAGGATTGTCTGGTGAAAATATTCAAAACATTGGCCGGGAAGAAGAAGATTTAGCTGATCAAAGCCAAACCAATAACCTAAGCTACGCCGTTTCCGATGGTGCGCCATCAGGATCTGGTTTCTTCCGGGCCAATCTTTTCAATGAGGAGGGGATGTCTGATGATGCCAATGAAGCTCGGCCAACATCTGACCGTGATCATCTGACATCCCGCCACATTGCTTCTATAAAATTGCCTGCTGAAGCTGCTCTGCCAGTAAAACCAATGCCAGCCACTACCGAAATAGATTTACCTTCTTACTGGGTCACTAAAACGTATGTATCGAATGGACCAAGTAAAAAATCTAAATCCTGGGCAGGGCTTAATATGGGTATGGGATCCTATTCTGCCAATTCTCAAGGCAGTATTGATCCTGTTGCTGCAAACTTTGCAGAAAGGGCAGATCAATTGAACCTCGGTGGCATGGCACTTCCAATCGCTGATTTTATGGGGGACACTGAAGTTGTGGAACCCACAGAAAACCTGGAGCGACCAGGTTATGGATTTTCATTTGGAGTCAACGCCGCTATGCCGGTTTGGAGAAAATTTTACCTGATTTCCGGATTTCAATTTTCACAGATGGTGGCCAATGGTAGATCGGAGTCTTTCGCCCAGGATGCTAGCACCGGGGTAAATTCAATTATCTTCAACAATACAAGTTATGCCGGTGATGATGTATTCATTAGAAATACCGATTCATACGAAATTCAAAATACTTTTGAGTTTGTTTCCATCCCGGTGATTATAGGATATAGGTTGGAGCGGGGCAAATTTAATGCTAGTCTTATTGGTGGTGTTTCAGCAGATTTTCTATTAAAAAACACTATAACAGGAAGAAATGTTGACTATCAGCCGGTTACCATTCGGACCGGAGAAGCATCACCATATAGAAATGTTAATTTAACTACCATTTTGGGAACGGAATTTGCATACAGGATAGGTAAGAAATATGCGATTGCCATAGAGCCGGCATACCGTTTTTCAATGGGCTCTATTACTAAGGAAAACAGTAATTTTAAGAGTTTTCCAAGTTCGTTTCAGTTAGGATTTAGGTTAAGATATGACTTAAATTAATTTTTTTTACAACCATTTGTTATTTTTTACATCTAAGGGTTAAAGACTATTTTTTTACTATGAAGATTGTTAAAAGAGCTAAAGCCATTAAGAGTATCATGATTAAGTATGGTGTTTTTATTTTTTGCACCATATTGTTGAGCAGCTTTATCCAGGGATGTGATCAGAATAAGGGTATCGGTAAGCTGGTTGCTTCTATAGAAATGCCGCTGATCTGGTAGAGCCTACTCTAGATTTTGAATTCCAATTTCCCCTGACGGGTATTTTTCTCATAAAGATAAAGCAGCATACCATCCTTAAGGCCTACGTCAGGCACCAGGATTGATTTTGAACTGGCCCAATTCATCACCGCAACATAAATCTCCGAAGCAGGAATGATCACATCGGCCCTGTCAGGGTTAAGCATAAGCTTATTGATGCGCTCCTCGTAAGTATGGCCCAGGATCATTTCCTGAACTTGCTTTACTTTTTTCAATGACATGGTTTTACCGGGCTTCTTAAGCGCTAGTTCAAATATTTTGTTGATATTTCCCCCTGTTCCTACACAGATGACCTTGCCAAATTCTTTTTTTACATTTTCCCTTACCCATTTTTTCATGTTATCCCAGATGATGGGGGAGTCGTGGTGCTCAAGCCTTCTTACCGATCCAATCCTAAACGATCGTGATTTTATTTTCTTCCCGGCTACATAGAGATTGAGTTCGGTGCTACCACCCCCTACATCAATATGTAAGTAGGTTTTGGCCTCAAGAAAAATACTTATGGCATTGTTGATTAGTGCGGCCTCCCTGTTTCCGTCAATAACCTTGATTTTCAGACCTAGTTCCTCTTCTATCTCATTGGCTATCTCCATTCCATTTCTTGATTCACGCATTGCCGATGTAGCGCATGCCATAGAATCATTGACTTCATAAAGATCAATGAGGATTTTAAATGCTCTCATGAGCTTTTTAAATCGTTTTACCTGATTTTCACTGATGACTCCGGTCGAAAAAACGTCCTGTCCGAGTCTGAGTGGGAAACGCACATATTCGATTTTTTTAAAATGAATGGCACCATTTCTTTTGAGGACCGTACTTACCTGAAGCCGGATGGCATTAGAGCCGATATCGATAACAGCGAATTTCAAATATTTTGAAGGGGTTTTAAATGGTACCCAAATTTATAAAATTATGTACCTATACCTTTACAAATAGACCATTATTAACTTACTTTGTATCACTTATCAAGAAAGACTGAGGGAATGGGCCCCGTGAAGTCTTAGCAACCTACCCTCCACAGGGGTTCGGTGCTAACTCCCATCCTGCACTGGTGCGGGAAAAGATAAGAGATAGTATTCACTCCCTCTTACTTTTAACTTTCTGATAAGTCTTTTTTGATTTAAATTCCGGAAGAATTGTCAGCAATTAAAAGGCTTCTTAGTAAAAAAATCTTAATTCTGGATGGTGCTATGGGTACCATGATCCAGCGGTATCAACTCAGCGAGAATGATTACCGTGGCGATAGGTTTAAAGAGCACCCAATGGCACTCAGGGGCAATAATGACTTGCTTACTTTAACCCGCCCGGATATTATCAGAGAGATCCACCAGGCCTATTTCCAGGCTGGGGCAGATATTGCTGAGACCAACACTTTCAGCAGCACATCAATTGCTCAGGAAGATTATGGCCTTCAGGGTATTGCCTATGAAATGAATTTTGAGGCTGCAAAATTGGCATGTGAGGTGGCGGCTGACTTCACCAAAGCCAATCCTGAAAAGCCAAGATTTGTAGCCGGCTCCATCGGCCCTACTAATAAAACAGCTTCACTTTCTCCGGATGTGAATGACCCTGGGTATCGGGCCATAACTTTCGATGCATTGT
>JBGTCD010000141.1:0-39712 GCA_041749015.1 Cyclobacteriaceae bacterium | reverse complement strand
TTTTTATTTTTGATATTACATGCAGCAGGTCTATAATTGTATATATTTGCTTTCGGGATTAACCTGAACACCTTAAACTGACTAATTATGTACGAAGAAGAATTTTCAGCGGAACAGCTTGCCAGAATAGCAGAGTGGAATTTATGGGCCGAGAGATTAGCGATCGGATTAGGCGCGTTAGCTCTGCTCATCGTATTAGGCTATCTGATACGGTTGATATCTATTAAAGAATTTAAAGGCAGGTATGATTACATTAATAAATATGAAATCAATACCCTGTGGGTTGCTGCCCTGGTGTTAATTGGTGGGGGAGCGTTTTTTGCCAATTCTTTTGTAGGGCCTACTACCACCCTAATGATTTTTGTAAGGGCCTTCATTACCGTAAGTATGAGTATGATCGTAGGTGTGATCATTCAAAACTTATTGAAATTTTACTACCCGTTTTATATTGAAAAACGCCTCAAAAAACTGCGCTACAAGCCGAGGATCTCTCCGAAATCTGGTAAAGCCATGAAGCTATTGAGTGAAGAGGAAGAGGATGTGTACCTTGACGAAGGTATGCAGGCTGAAGAAAATGTTTTCTCAATAGATTATGATGTGTGGATCGACGAAGAAACCGGGTATACTCAAATTGAGAAATATGCCGGTCACCTGCACGCATTGCAATGTCCTGAATGTAATTACCAAACTTTCAAAGTGGCTAGGGAGGAAATTGTTAAGGCTCCTACTGATGTTGAGGAAGGTGAATTACTCAAATATATGGAGTGTGGCTACTGCGGGCACAAGGCTAAAAGGAGTCAGAAAATCAATATTCTCAAAGAAGGGGAGACTTTTGAGGCAAGTCCTGCCAGCTAGAAAAATTTTATGCTTAAAAAGAAAGCAGGCTCCAAAAGAGCTTGCTTTCTTTATGCATGAAGGTTTGCGGGTAGTTTAATTTGGTCAGAATAAAACTTCAAGCGGGTAGGGGATCCCTCCAGGATGTCTATCTTTTCTATCCTGTCATGGAGATGGTGAAAAAACACCTCCACATAGAACTGCCCGAGTAAATATAGATTGATCTTATAATCATAATAGCGGATTGCTACCACAAATTCACCCTTTTCATAGAGTGTTTTTATCTGCTCTTTTAATATCATTACACTGAAATCCTCTCTGCTCGGTATCATACTCTAAGCTAATTAAATTGATTGAAATAAAAAAAAGCTTTCTGATTAGAAAACCTTTTTTAATAGTGTAGAAGACCAGGCATTCTTCCGGTGCCCTTCCCGACCCTTCGGTCGGGACGTTCTAACCATAGTAACTTATGGTTTAAGACTCACGCCCTAATTCTTAACCTAAAGGAAAACTTTGATACGAGGTCAGTTTAGACAACAGGTATAAAAAAAAGCCCTTCCGCAAACTTGGGAAAGGCTTTGGGGTGGAAGACCGGGCTCGAACCGGCGACCTCCTGAACCACAATCAGGCGTTCTAACCAACTGAACTACAACCACCATGTCCAGAACAAATGTTCTGTTAAAAGGATTGCAAATTTAGAGACTAGGGTTGAATTTGCCAAAGCTACCCTGCAAATTAATTACCGCTCAAACTCCAGGCGCATTCCTTTGACATGGCGGTGAACGGTCCCTTGCTCAAAGGCCAATTGCCCGGAGACAAAGGTGTATAGTATTTTATTAGGGAATGAATACCCAGAAAAGGGGGACCATTTACATTTGTACAATAACGCATCATCCTCCACAGTTTCCTGCTCATTAATGGTGTAGGCTGCCAAATCAGCGTAGTATCCTTCCCGAATAAATCCCCGGTCTTTGATTTGAAATCTTTTTGCCGGATTGTGGCACATCTTCTCTACCATGAGTTCCCGTGAGAATACGCCCTGCTGACACATGGCGTCCATGGCTTGTAGACCGTGCTGAATCAAAGGGCCACCGGATGGTGCGCTGGTGTATGGATTTGCTTTTTCACTAAGGGTATGGGGAGCATGGTCAGTAGCGATGATATCAATGGCTCCTGAAATTACGGCCTTTCTAATGGCCTCCCGGTCAGCCCTGGTTTTTACCGCCGGATTCCACTTGATCCTGTTGCCCAGTCGTTCATAATCTTCATTGGTGAACCACAGGTGGTGGATACAAGCTTCGGCGGTGATTTTTTTTTGTTCAAGTGGTAAATGGCTATCAAATAATCCCAATTCCCTGGCAGTGGATATATGAAGCACATGCAGTGAAGTACCATATTTTCTGGCCAGCGCCACAGCCAGAGAGGAGGATTGATAGCAGGCTTCGGCACTGCGGATGACGGGATGGAGACTGACTGGAATGTCATCTCCATATTGTTCCTGATATTGTTTTAGGTTTTTTCTAATAGTAGCTTCATCTTCGCAATGCACCGCTATTGGCAGTGCTACTTTTGAAAAAATCCCATTCAAGGTAGCCGCATCGTCTACCAGCATATTCCCGGTAGAAGAACCCATAAATACTTTAACCCCACATACATCACTGGCTTTCGTTTTAAGGACTTCCTCGAGATTTTCATTCCCGGCCCCCATAAAAAATGAATAGTTAGCCACGGAATTTTTCTTACCGAGAGTGTATTTTTTTGCTAAAAGCTCTTGAGTGAGGCATGGGGGTTTAGTATTGGGCATCTCCATATATGAGGTGACGCCTCCAGCCACTGCCGCGGCCGATTCGGAATGGATATCTGCCTTGTGGGTTAGTCCCGGCTCCCTGAAGTGGACCTGATCATCAATGATACCGGGGATTAGAAATGCTCCGTTTAAGTTGATTTCATGACGTGCCGGATGTCCGGACAGGTCACTTCCAATCTGTTGGATGCGGCCTTTACTGATGAGGAGATCCCCTTTTGTTATTTTTCCCTCATTGATAATTTGGGCCTGAATAATTCGAAAATCATGCATATGCCTATGTTTCAAGCTAGAGATTTGTGCAAATCTAAGTATATTCGGGCAATCCTATGAGCGCGGATAAAATTACTTTTCAGGACTTCAAACTTAACAAGCAACTATTGACTGCATTGGATGAATTGGGATTCACAGTGCCCACTCCGATTCAGAAAAAGTTGATACCCCTGGCCATGGCCGGGCATGATGTGCTGGGTATTGCCCCAACCGGTACCGGAAAAACGGCGGCCTTTTTGGTGCCAATTTTAATGAAGCTTAAATATGCTCAGGATCAGGGTCCCAGAGCCCTGATACTTTCTCCCACCAGGGAGTTGGCCATGCAGATCGAGGCCCATGCCAGGGCACTCAGCAGTCATCTTGATCTCAGGTTTGTGGTCTTATTTGGTGGCATAGGCCCCACTAACCAGATCAATCAAATCAAGGAGGGGGTGGATTTGATTATTGCTTCCCCAGGCAGATTTCTGGACATCTACTCCAAAGGGCATATCACGGTAAAAAACATCAATACCATGGTGCTGGATGAGGCAGACAGAATGATGGATATGGGATTTATTCCTCAGGTCAATCGGATTCTGGAGATCATCCCTCAAAAAAAACAAAACATGTTATTTTCAGCCACCATGCCAGAGAAAATGGAATTGCTGGCGGGAGACTTTTTAAAATTTCCTCAGCGGGTGGAGGTCTCCCCGCAATCCACCACGGCAGAAACCATTGCTCAGTCAGTTTACCATGTACCGGGGTTAAAGACTAAAATTAAATTGCTTGAAACCCTTTTTGAGGATGAGACGACCTTTTCAAAGGTGATTATTTTTTGCAGAACCAAAGAATCGGCCAATAATGTATACAAATACCTGGAAAGAAAGGAAATAGGTCCGGTAAAAGTAATCCATGCCAATAAAGGTCAAAACTCCAGGATTAATGCCATCCGGGAATTTACCGAGGGCGACCTCAGAATTTTGGTTTCCACCGATATTTCCTCAAGAGGTATTGATATTAGTGAAGTATCCCATGTCATTAATTTTGAACTCCCCCTGCAATATGAAGATTATGTACATCGGGTGGGGCGCACCGGCAGAGCCCTAAAGTCGGGGGAAGCCATTTCCCTGGCTAATCCGGCAGAGCAGGTGCATTTGTTGGAAATTGAAAAATTAATCCGTAAAAAAATTACAGTGGTGCCATTACCTGAAGTGGTGGAAAACATCCCCCCTGAACGGGAGGAACGGATTCAAATTGAAAGAGAAATTGATCATTATAGAAGGAGCAAAGACCCTGATTTTAAGGGGGCGTTTCATAAAAAAAATCAAAAACCAACCCATGCGAAAAAGAAGTCTAAGTTTAGGAATCGGTAGTTTCACCTTAATCATGTTTTGGACAGTAATGCTGCCAGGTCAGGAGCTGCTATCTCTTAAGGAGCAGGCCAAAATGGAAGATGAGATTCTGACCTCCAGAATTACCCAGTTACTTCCCGATATAATGAAAGAGGCTGATATCGACCTATGGCTCCTTATTGCCAGGGAATACAATGATGACCCGGTAATGCGCACTATGCTGCCAGCCACCTGGCCCACCGCCAGAAGAAGGACCATGCTGATGATTTATAAAAATCCAAAATCTGGTGAACTAGAAACTTTGGCAGTTACCCGGTACGATGTAGGGTCAATCTTTAAACGTGCCTGGGACCCGGATCAGGAACCCGATCAGTGGAAAAGACTCATTGCTTTGATCAGGGAAAGAGATCCCGGAAAAATAGGCATCAATAAATCCAGGAATTTTAACCATGCTGATGGGATTTCGGCTACTGATCATGAGCTGCTCATGGAATATTTGCCTTCAAAATACAAATCACGAGTGGTAAGTGCCGAATCACTTGCCGTAAGATGGCTGGAGACAAGGATCGAAAAAGAATTGATCCTGTACAATGGCATGATGCGATGGGCCCACGAAATCATTGCAGAGGGGCTATCAGAAAAGGTAATCCACCCTGGGGTAACTACCACCGAGGATCTGATTTGGTGGTACAGACAGCAAATGTCACAAAGAGGCCTTCCAGCCTGGTTTCAACCCACTGTGGAGATACAAAGACCATTGGATAATTTGGGGGAAGGGAGAACCTCTTTTGCATCCAGGCCGCCTCCAGGAATCATTATGCCAGGTGACCTGATTAATATTGATTTTGGATTCACCTACCTCAACCTGAATACGGATACCCAGCAAATGGCCTATGTGCTTAAGCATGGTGAAACATCTGTGCCGGATAATTTAGTGGCTGCCTATGCCAGGGGCATCAGAGCCATGGACATTCTGACGAGCCAATTTAAGACGGGAAGGTCAGGCAATCAGATACTGAAAGCAGCTTTAGAACGGTGTAAAAATGAAGGATTAAATGCGACCATATATTCCCATCCTTTGGGGTATCATGGTCATGGTGCAGGCCCTACCATTGGGATGTGGGATGCTCAGGGTGGGGTGCCGGGCCCGGGAGATTGGGCATTATATCCCAATACCGCTTATGCCATAGAACTTAATGTCAAGGTCTTCATTGAGGAATGGAATCGCGAAATCAGGATTATGCTGGAACAGGATGCCTGGTTTGATGGTGAAAAAGTGCATTACATTGATGGGCGCCAAACTCAATTATTACCGATTCCCAGACCCCAACCGCATTTAGGCAAATAAATATGATTTTTAGATTTTTTAGGGCACTCTACACCCTTTACGCTTTGATAATGTTTGTGGTGACCTTTTTTATATTTTTCATCCCATTGATGATTCCGGTGGTATTTCCCCGGCAGCATCATCTTGTCGGGGTTTTCAACCGGTGGTGGGCATGGGTATTCTTTCCTTTAATATTGATGCCCTGGAAAATGGACTACCGGGAAAAGCCGGACCCTGATTCAAAATATATTTTTTGTCCCAACCATTTTTCATATTTAGACATTCCCGTTATGGGATTAAATCATATGAACACCATTTTCGTGGGAAAGAGCGCTTTGGAAAAGATTCCGTTTTTTGGATTTATGTACAGGAAGCTTCACATAACAGTGAACCGGAGCAGCCTGAAGAGTAGGTATCAAACAGTCCAAAGGGCGATCGAAGCGATAGATGAGGGAAAAAATCTGGTGATTTTTCCTGAAGGCGGGATTGTTACGGAGCAAGCTCCCGTCTTGGGAAGTTTTAAGGAGGGACCTTTTAGAATTGCCATTGAGAAACAAATACCACTTGTTCCTGTTACAATTCGCAACAATTGGATAATTTTGCCTGATGGAGATTGGCCTTTGTTGAGATGGGGAAGGGTAGAAGTAGTATTTCACCCGCCTGTTCACACCAAAGGTTTAACCATGGAGGCCCTCACGGAATTGAAAGAAAAAGTCAGGGGCATCATCAATAATGAACTAATAAATTCGTTCGATAATGAAAATAGATCAGAAAACATTAGTTAAAATAGCACACCTTGCCAGGTTGGAATTTGATCCTAAAGATGCCGAAGCGATGATGCAGGACATGACCAAAATTCTGAATTGGGTGGAACAACTTAATACTGTGAATACCGACGATGTGGCACCGCTCACCACCATGTCTCATGAGATAAACGTGCTCAGGGAGGATGAGCCAGGAGTGCACCTTAGTAAAGAAAGAGCCCTAAAACAGGCACCTCATAAAGATTCTGACTACTTCAGAGTACCCAAAGTACTAGAATAATGCGAAATGATCTTTGGTTTTGGAAAAGCTGGAGCCGGACCGAATCCATTATTTACACCATCTTGCTCACACTTTTTATAATAAGTGCCATGGCAATGCTGGTGACATATTTTGCCGGTGGTTCTGCTGTGATTTCCTGGGTTACCACCACGACCACCCTACCCATAAAAGTTCCCGCTTTCTCGTTTGATAAAGGAATTTTCGATCTAACGCTGCTCATAGATAGCTTTATACTAATGACCCGGTTTGAGGGTTCTGACCTGCAACTTTCCGCATGGCCCGGGATCACACTCTTGATCATCTTTTTACTAGGGATGTCATTAGGACTTACTTTGGTCACCTATTTGAAGCGATTCTCCTATATCCTGGGCATGGTGGTGATATTGTTGATCACCGTAAATTTTAAAACGGAGCTTTTACGACTTTGGGGGATGGACTATCAGATAGGACTGATTGTAGCCATGGTGTTGTGGCTGCCTGTTTCCTATTATTTTCATGCCTATCGTACTCACACCGGTTTCCTTCCCAGATGGGGTATTTTTCTGCTGTTATTTTCCCTGTGGATTGGCATCCTGGTATTTGGCGCTCAGGTGGCATCACCACTTCTTTTTATCAGTACTTATGGGATTGCAGGGCCTGTGGTCATTGCAATTTTATTCATATTTATGGTGGCCCATGAATTACCAATACTTTTTATCAATACGGCTACCCGATTAGGCCCACAAGCCATGACTCATTATTTTGTGATATCAGGTTTTTACCTGGTGTTTCTTGGGCTTACCTATCTGCACAGGATCAATGTAATTGACTGGGATCTGGTATATGTGGACCCCTACATGCTCCTAGTCTTATCAACTGCCTTAGGCATCTGGGGTTTTAGGCAGCGGGAGCCTGTGTATGAAAACATCCTGCCCTTTCGGTTTATTGGGGCTTATGGATATCTCACCCTTGCGACCATTACCATGACCACCATTTCCTATTTTATGGTCACGGGCAATGACCCTTGGCTTCTGATATTCAGAGATGCTATATTCTATACTCACCTGGGGTATGGCATTATTTTTCTGATTTACATCGTAGCCAATTTTCTACCTTTTTTATCTGAGGGAAGGCCGGTAAGCAAAGTGCTTTTTAAACCCAGGCGGATGCCCTACTTCACTTTTAGGCTTGCAGGACTGATTGCAGTGATTGCCTTTACAGTGAAATCAAACTGGGAAGTACCGCTTTATCATGGCATTTCGGGATATTATAATGGCTTGGGCGATTTATATACCATCAACGGCAATCACAAGATGGCTGAAGGGTACTACCATGAGGGCAGTCAATATGGGTATGCCAATCATAAGTCCAATTATGCTGTAGCCCGCATCGCGGAAAAAGAAAAAAATTATTCAAAGGCCGTAAAGCATTACGAACTGGCTGTAATTAAGAGGCCTACCCCACAGGCTTATGTCAACCTGAGTAATCTGTATTTGCGAAGTAATAAGCCTTATGATGCTCTGTTTAAACTGCAGGAGGCGGATCGGTTGCTGAAAGGGCAAGCCCCGATCCAAAATAACCTTGGGCTGATCTACTCCAGGATCAACGTTAATGATTCGGCTGCTTACTATCTCGAAAGAGCCATGGAGGATGGCTATACCCAAAATGTCGCCGGGGCCAACCTCATTGGATTTTCCATTAAAAATGACCTGAATATTGACCCGGATTCGTTATTTGTGACCTACGGATCCAAAGATAATATGGCTACCAAAAGCAATGCTGCCCTTGGTTTTATCCGGTATAATAGATTGATTCCTCAGGAATGGTGGCCAGAACAGGAAGCCAGCAGTTTAGATCGGAACGTCTTGGTATTTAACATGGTCCTGGGTAATGTGTTTCAGGAGAAGCCCTTAATATCTGATGAACAATTTCAAAATCTGCCAGGTGGCACTGGTGCTACCATTGCCCAAATGGCACAGGCATTAAATAGCATCGGCCATCATGATTTTCGTGCTGGATATGCCAGCTTCAACCGGCTTGCTGAATCTAATCCTTCCATGGCAGGTTATTTCAACTACCTGATGGGTACCCTGGCCTTATTTGAAGGCAATTCCCCCGAAGCTGTAAACTACTTTAAGAAATCAAGAGCCTTTCGGTATCCGGATGCTGATTACTATCTGGCTATTGCTCTTTCTGAGGCTGACCAATGGGAAGAAGCCCTTACCATTTGGGAGGCACTTAAAGACCACGAAAATAGCCAAATCATGGCTCAGGCTGAACTGATGGCCCGCTTTATTACTTCGTATCCTACGGCTGTAATTTCCGGTGCCGATGACCAACTCAAATATCTCATGGCAAGGTATGCTCTTGATCCTGGTGATGATGATCTGGTATTGGGATTACTTTTAGATGGTGCATCCGATGATAATACCAGGGCGGAGATTATTCTGGAAGCTGCCTGGAAATGGTATGATTTGGATGAGTATGAACGGGCCACTGAGGTTATTGCTTTGATGGAAGGCCTCACCATTACCAGAAGCAGAGTGTATCAGAGGTCTAAATGGTTTGAAATGAACCTTGCTGCAGTAACCGGAAACCTTCTGGGAATGGTAGAGCTGATCAATGAGGGGTGGGAATTTACCTGGAATCAGTTGCCACAAAAATATTGGTTTACCGGGTTGATCAACCAGGAAAGTCGGGACTATGCCGGTGCTGAACAAGCCTTTGCGCATCTGGCCTATGGCAATCCCTTTTTCCCGGATGGGGTGATTGCTGCGGCTAACTTTCATAACATCTACAAGGAGGATGGGAAAACAGCCTATGACATCATCGTAGACAACCTCCAATTCAACAAAAATAGTGTCAAGCTCATGAAAGCCTATATCCTGCTTTGCGGGCAGTTGGGTTACAAATCCTATGGGACCTCCATGCTTGAAGAATTGAAGGGAAGGATCCCGGAAAATACTTACAATGAGATGGAAGAACATTTTGAAACACTACTCATGGCATGGGAAGAAAGCCTTGATTAACCTTAATTGATTGCATTTGTCAGCCTTTGTGACCCTTTACGGAATTACTGATTGTAATGAGATGGAAATCCCGTTTTTTTATATTAATTAGACCTGTTAAAACTTTTTGGGCCTACTAGCAGTCTAAAGAGATAACCCAATAAATAGTCATGAGCAGAATCATCCAAACTACCGAGATCAGTAAAATCTATAAAATGGGTACTGAAGTGGTCGAAGCACTCAAGAGCATCACCATTGAGATCGAAAGAGGAGAATATGTGGCCTTTATGGGACCTTCCGGATCCGGTAAGTCTACCCTGATGAATATCATCGGGTGTCTGGATACCCCTACGAGCGGTCGCTACATCCTTAATAATAATGATGTGAGTGACCTTACAGAAAATGAGTTGGCGGAAATAAGGAATAAGGAGATCGGATTTGTGTTCCAGACCTTCAACTTACTGCCCAGGGCTTCTGCGCTGGAGAATGTAGCCCTACCATTGATTTATGCGGGATACGGGAAATCTGACCGGAATGAACTGGCCATGATGGCCCTCCAAAGTGTAAGTCTTAGTGATCGCGCAAGCCATAAGCCAAATGAATTATCCGGAGGGCAGCGCCAGCGGGTAGCCATAGCCCGTGCTTTGGTCAATAATCCCAGTATTATTTTGGCGGATGAGCCTACGGGTAACCTGGATTCTAAAACATCCTACTCCATCATGGATCTGTTTAACGAGTTGCATGAAAAAGGCAATACCATCATCATGGTGACTCACGAGGATGATATTGCGCATTATTCGCGCAGGATCATAAGACTCAGGGACGGCCTTGTAGAAACTGATGAAATCAACCAAAATGTGGTCAACTCCAAAATGCTTGTGGAGCAGCACAAATCCTGACCAGGAATAACCCACCAATTCCTATGTAAATCCATGGGGAAATTTTATTTTTGAGAATTAGTAGCTTGAAATGTCCCCAACAGGACCGATGAGTCCTCAAAACATAGAGGACTAAACTTCCTACACCATATTTGGATATGGTGCTCCGGGCATTCCGGGCTACCTTTGTAATTCAATCATAGTCATTTGAAAATATATACCAGGACCGGTGACCAGGGCAATACTTCCCTACTTGGAGGCACTAAAGTCTCTAAATCAGCCCTCAGGCTTGAGGCTTATGGCACCGTAGATGAGCTGAATTCACATCTGGGGCTCCTTGCCGACCTTGATGATTTGGGCAGTTTTAAGGACTTTTTGAGAGTTACTCAGGAAAATCTTTTCTCAGTGGGTTCCCATCTGGCCTGTGAAAGTGAAACCCTGATCTCAAAGCTGCCCCCATTGGAAAGCGCCTGGATTAAGGCGGTAGAAAATGCCATTGATGCGATGGACCAAAGCCTGCCCCCAATGAAGAACTTTATTCTTCCTGGTGGAAAAACTTCTGTTTCATTTTGCCATATTGCAAGGTGTGTATGCAGAAGGGCAGAAAGGAGGGTAATCGGACTTTCCGATGAATCAAGGGTAAACCCAATTATTATTCAATACCTGAACCGGCTTTCAGATTATTTGTTTGTTCTGGCCAGGGCAGTAGGGCAGGAGCAGGGGGTACCAGAAATACCCTGGAAGCCTAAAACAAAATAAAACTAACTATGGTTGAAACGCTTAATATCGCTTACAGAAAAAGAGATGAATCCAGAATTAGTGAAGTCGATTTTTCAAATATCCAGTTTGGACAGATCTATTCCGACCACATGTTTATTGCGGATTATCGAGATAAAGAATGGAAAGATTTTAGAATCACCCCATACGAGCATTTAAGTTTAAGCCCTGCAAGCCCTGCCATTCATTATGGGCAGGCGATTTTTGAGGGATTGAAGGCCTACAAGGATGATAGTGGGAATATTTTAGTATTCCGGCCTCTGGATAATTACAAAAGACTTAACAAATCCGCTGAGCGCATGTGTATTCCGGATCTTCCGGAAGCGGTTTTTATGGATGGGCTCAAGCAACTGCTCACATTAGACAGGGATTGGATACCCTCAAATCCTGGTACCTCTTTATATATCCGGCCATTTACATTTTCTTCTGAAGAGTATATTGGAATAAGGCCCTCCGAATTTTTCAAATTCATGATCATCACCTGTCCGGTAAGTGCCTATTATACCAAGCCGGTAAGAGTAAAAATTGAAACTAAATACACCAGAGCCATCCAGGGAGGCACCGGGTTTGCAAAGGCCGCCGGAAACTATGCCAGCTCCCTATACCCTGCAAAACTGGCTCAGGACCAGGGCTACCATCAGTTAATCTGGACTGATGGTAAGGAGCACAAGTATATCGAGGAATCCGGCACTATGAACGTGATGTTTGTCATCGATGGGGTACTGGTTACCCCACCTACCGGAGATACCATATTAAAGGGCATTACCAGAGACAGTGTGTTGCAATTGGCGCGCTCGTGGAATATGCCCGTGGAGGAGCGGAAAATTACGGTGGATGAATTGATTGGTGCCATAAAAAGCAAAAAACTAACTGAGGCCTTTGGAGCGGGTACAGCAGCTACCATAGCACAAATTGAACTGATCGGTCATGATGGAACAGACTACCAACTCCCGGATATCGAGACCAGGGAATTCAGCAATAAAGTGGGAAAAGCCCTTGATGATATTCGCACAGGCCGTGCGGAAGATCCATTTAATTGGGTTTACAGAATATAAGGGCAATATTCTTTTTTCTGCTTTTAATCGAAGCGCAGGTTTGATATCTGTGCCTAAGGTTATTATTTCTTTAATGATCATTGCCATGCCTTATTGTGGAATAGCACAAAATCGGCTTTATGTTTCTCACAAAAAGAAACCATCCAGAAATCATGCCTTTAAAATAGGAGATGAGATGCGTTTTAAGACTCAAAAGGATAATATGTTCTTCACAGGCACCATTGAAGCCTTTGATAATTTGATGATTAATTTTGAGGGTTTTGAGATACCACTAGATGAAATCAGGAAAATCGACCTATCCGGTCTTGCTAACGGAAGGCTTAATTATAAAAATTACTATATCTACCTGCCACTTGGGGCTATAATTTTTGTCGGTGCTGATTTGGTCAATAACCCCGGTTTTAACATCAGTCCGGGGATAGCCATTGCCTCCGGAGCCATGGTAGTTGCAGCGATTATTTTTTATTTCCTTCACCGCCGGATTGCCAATAGGGATAAAGCCTGGCAATTTTCTATTTTGGATAATTAGTGGTGCCATGAGTACCCACCAAATAAGCACCCACACCGAAATTATAAAGGAGGAAGCACGCCTTCTAAACTTTGATTTTTGCGGAATTTCGAAAGCGGAATTCCTCGAAGAGGAGGCACCTAAGCTAGAGGCATGGCTAAGCCGCCAGTATCAGGGCAAGATGGGTTATCTGGAAAATCATTTTGATAAACGCCTGGACCCTCGCTTACTGGTACCGGGAGCCAAAACTGTGGTGAGCCTGGGCTACAATTATTTCCCAAAAAAAATAATGGCCCAAAATGACACCTTCAAAATCGCCAAGTATGCTTATGGAGAAGATTACCACTTTGTGCTAAAAGCAAAATTGAAGGAGTTGATGGGCCGTCTCAATACAAGGATTGGCAAGCAAATATCCGGACGGGTATTTGTAGACTCTGCACCGGTGATGGAGCGGGCATGGGCTGCCAAAAGTGGATTAGGATGGGTTGGTAAAAACAGCCTGCTGCTAAACCGGTCCATGGGCAGCTTCTTTTTCCTGGCTGAGCTTATCATTGATTTGGAGCTGGAGCCTGACGGTCCTGTAAGGGATTATTGTGGGTCATGCACCGCCTGCATTGACGCCTGCCCTACGGATGCTATATCAGAACCCTATGTGGTAGATGGGAGCAAATGCATTTCCTATTATACCATTGAACTCAAAGAGGCCATTCCACCAGGAAAGGAAGCACAGTTTAAGGATTGGATATTTGGTTGTGATATTTGTCAGGATGTTTGCCCTTGGAATAGGTTTTCTACACCCCATCGGGAAGCCGCATTTGACCCACACCCCGAACTGGAAAATATGAAGAAGCAGGATTGGGAGGAAATCACGCAGGAGGTTTTTGGCCAACTATTCAGGAAATCTGCGGTAAAAAGAGCTAAATTTGAAGGGTTGAAGCGGAATATAGATTATGTAAAAAGTATATGAATTCAGCTATTAGCTGAGCTCAGTAACAACGAATCAAAATTATGCGTACACAAAGCAGCGGTCAAGAACCTGGGAGTACTGAGTCCCAAATCGGGAGTAGCACCAGCTGCGGAGTTCATCTACCTCATCTTCAACCAGGGATCGAAGAGCTTTTTTGAGTTCTTTTTCGAAAAGTTTTCTGTCAAAGCTCACTTTGATTAGAATAGTTTTCACATACTCAAGCATAGGTGTAAGGTTTAGTCGAAACTAACGATCGTTAGTAATGAAAAACTAAATTATAAAACTTAAAGTTAAATTAAAAGTGATATCTGTTTTTACGAATATTTCAACCGGGGGTTACCCCAAACGTGAGGTAAAAAAGAGGGTTATTTTTGTGCCTATTTTTACCCTCCTCATTTTAAGTGGCTTACCTGTTTTTGGGCAGGAAGTAAAAGTTGAAACAGGCCCTGAAAGCATTGCCGAAAATCAGAATTTTACCATTTCCATTACCATAATGAATGAAAGACTTAGGGAGTATGGTGGCTTTCCTGAGATCGAAGGATTTATGAAAAGGGGGGTCTCTTCCTCATCGAGGACTAATATAGTAAATGGTAAAGTCACCTCCTCGCAGACCATCACCATGAACTATGTACCCAGGGCTCAGGGCACTTATGAGCTATCATCATTTGAGCTCACTGTCAACGGTAAGCAATTCTCCCATCCGGGAGTAGTAATCATTGTCACGCCCCCGGTCCAGCAGCGGCAGCAAAGGGGATATGATCCATTTACAAGAGACCCTTTTGAGGAATTTTTTGGTAAGCCTGATGAAACCGAATTTATTGAAATAGAAGCGGATGCATTTTTTGCGCTTACCACCAATAAAGAAGAAGTATATCAGGGAGAAGGGTTTACCATGAACCTGGCATTTTATGTGTCTGAACAAAACCAGGCCTCTTTAAGATTTTTTGATCTCGGCAGGCAGATTGGGGAAATCCTGAAAAAAGTACGCCCTGCCAATTGTTGGGAAGAAAATTTTAACATTGAGAACGTCACCGCTAACCCGGTAGTAATCAATAATAAGCGCTTCAATCAATATAAAATTTATCAGGCTTCCTTTTTCCCATTGAGCCCAAAACCCATCGAATTTCCCAGAGTAGGTTTGGAAATGGTGCAATACAAGGTAGCGAGGCGGCCCAATTTTTATGGTGCCAACAGGCAGGAAGAAAAAAAGACCTTTTACTCTAAAGCAAAAACAATCAGGGTTAAGGAATTGCCTCCCCATCCACTAAGAAATCAGGTGGCGGTGGGTAATTTCAAACTCGATGAGCGCATGAATCCTAAAAATGTCAGCACGGGTGAAAGTGTCGCGTATGATTTTTCGATTTATGGCGAAGGTAATATTGCCTCCATCCAGGCCCCGGAGCCCAGGCAGCACCCGGATGTCCAGTTTTACAAACCCAACATTACCCAGCATATAAACAGAAAAAATAACACGGTGACCGGCTCAAAGGTATTCAGCTATTATGCTATTCCACGTGAGCCCGGCAATTATGATATGGGCAATTACTTTCAATGGATTTATTTTAATACTAAAACAGAGGCTTATGATACACTAAAAGGCGCTCAGGTATTTTACGCCTCCGGTGAAAGCCTTAAAGATGTATCTATTCAATCAGCAGACCCGGGCGCTTTTTACGACAGGATTTCTTTTGAAGACAATACTTTAAAAAGTCTCGCCTATCTTGACCACTTCAAAATTGGGATAAATGTACTAATATTGCTGATGCTGGGACTTACCGTTTTTATTATTTTTAAGAAATAAGGCTCTATGATTAATACTTTCGGTTATTTTTTTAAAGTCACCACTTTTGGTGAGTCCCACGGGCCCGGTATAGGGGCAGTTATCGATGGATGCCCTGCAGGGGTACCGGTAGATGAGGCATTTATCGCCAGTGAAATGGCCCGCAGAAAACCCGGACAGTCGGCCATCACCACCCAACGTAAAGAAGATGATATGGTACAGATCTACTCAGGGGTATTTGAGGGCAAGACCACAGGCACTCCTATCGGTATGGTCATCGCCAATAAAGACGCCAAGAGCAAGGATTATGACCACCTAAAGGAAACATTCAGGCCCTCTCATGCTGATTATACCTATGCCCAAAAATATGGTAATCGTGACCATCGGGGTGGGGGCCGGAGCTCAGCTCGTGAAACAGCTGCCAGAGTAGCAGCAGGAGCCATAGCCAAAGCTTTGATCAAGCATGCCGGCATTGAAATTAATGCTTACGTTTCCCAGGTTGGGGATGTGATAGCCCCGCATTACGATCAGATGGATCTGTCGCTGACAGAATCCAATCCGGTGCGTTGTCCGGACCCTGATACTGCTGCCGCAATGGAAGCTCTGATACGAAGCGTGCGAAAAGATGCCGATACTATTGGTGGTCTGGTGACCTGTGTCATCCGGGGCTGCCCTCCGGGATTGGGAGAACCCGTATTTGGAAAGCTGCATGCTGCACTTGGTGGCGCTATGTTGGGAATCAACGCCGTAAAAGGTTTTGAGTACGGGAGTGGCTTTAAGGGGACCGCAATGCGCGGCTCTGAGCACAATGATGCCTTTTACAAGGAAAACGAAGGAAATAAGATACGAACTAAGACCAATCATTCCGGAGGAATTCAGGGAGGTATTTCCAATGGGGAGGATATTTATTTTAACGTGGCCTTCAAGCCTATTGCTACTTTAATGAAAGATCAGGCTACGGTAGATGCCTCCGGTAAGGACACTAAGGTCCAAGGAAAAGGCCGCCATGACCCTTGTGTTTTGCCTCGGGCGGTGCCTATTGTTGAGGCCATGGCTGCCTTGGTATTAGCAGATTTTTATTTAATGGCCCAAACCAGTAAATTACCGGCTACCTAACCTGAACCTATGAAGAAATTAGCACTGCATTGGCAGATCATCATCGGCCTTGTATTGGGAGTAATCTGGGCATTGCTGGCCAGCTACTTCGGGTGGACCCGGTTTACACTCAATTGGATTGATCCATTCGGAAAAATTTTCATTAACCTCCTTAAGCTTATTGCAGTGCCATTGGTGTTTTTTTCCATCATCAAGGGCATAGCCAGCCTGGGTGATATCGGAAGCCTCGGTAGATTAGGAATAAAAACCTTATCCATATATCTCCTGACCACCGTGGTGGCCGTGAGCATTGGGTTGTTACTGGTTAATTCCATCCAGCCAGGCAAAT
Organism: Cyclobacteriaceae bacterium; assembly: GCA_041749015.1. Classification (GTDB taxonomy): domain Bacteria; phylum Bacteroidota; class Bacteroidia; order Cytophagales; family Cyclobacteriaceae; genus JBGTCD01. Next base: position 22,703 of record JBGTCD010000141.1, on the reverse strand, counting down.
ATATGGATGAAGGCCAGCGTCTGGAGAATAGAAAAAAGTATGAGCGTTTTGTCAGTGAGCGTGATGGCGTTGATTTTTTGGATGATAAAAGAGTATTGGAGGCTGAGGAGGCTGGTGACGCTGGTGATGGCTCTGATAAGTTTCTGACAGATAAGCTCCAGGATATGGAAGAGGTCAAAGAGCAATCCCCACTTCAATTCCTTGTTGACATGGTTCCAGATAATATTTTTGTCTCTTTTGGCGACAACTCCCTCATGCTCCAGGTCATCGTCTTTGCGATTTTCTTTGGGGTCACCATGCTGTTGATCGATCGACAAAAAATCTCTGCTATGGAAAACTTCATCAACGGGGGTAATGAGATTTTTCTCAAAATGGTGGATATCGTTATGAAAGGGGCGCCATTCTTTGTATTTGCATTGCTGGCAGGTAAGATATCCGAAATGGCCGGTGACAATCCGGAGAAAGTCATTGAGATTTTCAAAAGCCTATCCTGGTATGCTGGAACCCTGGTGATAGGACTTGTTTTCATGATCCTGGTCTTTTACCCTTTAATAGTACGTGTATTTGCGAAAATCAAATTCGGAAAATTCTTCAGGGGTATTGGCCCCGCACAGATGCTGGCTTTTTCTACCAGTTCAAGTGTGGCAACCCTCCCTGTGACTATGGAGTGCACCAGAGATAATCTCGGTGTTTCAGAGGAGGTTACCAGTTTTGTGATGCCTATCGGGGCTACGGTGAATATGGATGGCACCAGCATGTATCAGGCCATTGCCGTAGTTTTTTTAGCTCAGATGCACATGGTGGATCTTACTTTGGCACAGCAGCTCACCATCGTACTCACCGCTACCCTGGCATCCATAGGATCTGCTGCAGTGCCCAGTGCAGGGCTGATCATGATGATCCTGGTCCTGGGATCAGTAGGGCTTAACCCGGCATGGGTGGCGATAATTTTTCCTATTGATCGCCCCCTGGACATGCTGCGTACCGTAGTGAACGTGACCGGAGATGCCACAGTGGCTTCCCTGGTGGCTACTTCAGAGGGAGAAAATCTGGGGAAAAAGAACTAAAGACCAGAAGAATTGTTGCTACATAAAACCAGTGAATCGAAAATGGATACCACCCCAGCATCAGATAATAAAGTAATCAATTTATATTTTGAATCTAACCCCAATCCTGCCTCCCTTAAGTTTGTAACGGACTTTTTGTTGGTGCCACAGGAAGGTATGAGTTATGACTTTCCTGATCTGGAGTCCGCTAAAGATTCGCTATTGGCGCAGTCCTTATTTGCCCATGATTATGTAGATCGGGTATTTATCATGAATAACTTCATTACCATCACAAAAAAAGAAGGGGTAGACTGGGAAGAAATCAAGAATCATCTACGGGAGGAAATCAAGGACTATTTAAGATCGGGCAGGCCCTTGGTCAGCGAACAAGCGGAGTCCTCAAATCTCATAGAAGATGACGACCCTGAGATTGTCAAGACCATCAAGAATATCCTGGAAGAATATATTAAACCTGCTGTGGAGCAGGATGGAGGCGCCATTACCTTTGACTCTTATGAGGAAGGGGTGGTTAAGGTAAAGCTTATGGGGGCCTGCAGTGGGTGCCCTTCCTCAACGGTGACCCTCAAGGCAGGGATCGAAAATCTCCTTAAAAGAATGGTGCCGGACGTTAAAACTGTGGAAGCAGAAAGCGTTTAATCAATTTTTGGCATAAAAAAAACCCCAACAAATGCTGGGGTTTTTATTTTTTTTAAGGAATATTATTCCTCGTCTGATTCTTCATTCTCAGTAGAGTCACCTTCCTCAGTGGCATCATCCCAAGTTTCTTCTGCTTCTTCTTCTACTTCTTCAGCAGTTTCTTCTACTGTTTCAACAGCATCTTCAGCGGTTTCATCAGCGCTTTTCTCGCCACCACCGCAGGCGAACATTGAAAATGCAAAGCCAAGGGTCAATAAGAGTGCAAATAATTTTTTCATAGTGTTTACAGGTTTTTTTGATTGAACCTCAAATATAGCACATGCTACAGACTCAATCAAACATATGTTATTTTTTTCGAAAAAATAACTGAACTGGCACCCCTTCCAGGGAGAAGTTATTCCTGAGTTGATTTTCCAGAAATCGTTTGTAAGGGTCTTTTATGTATTGTGGGTGGTTACAGAAGAAGGCAATAGTAGGGGTCTGACTCCTCAACTGGGTGATGTACTTTATTTTGATATATTTACCTTTTATTGCCGGGGGCGGATTCCTTTCAATTACCGGCAGCATTTTTTCATTCAGCGCTGAGGTAGGTATTTTTTGATTTCTGTTTTCATATACCTCCATGGCTTTTTCCAAAGCCTGAAAAATTCTTTGTTTTTTGACTACCGAAGTAAACAGCACCGGGATATAGTTCATTTCCCCAAGCTTCATATCCATGGTCTTTTTATATTCATCGGAAGTTTTAGTATTTTTTTCGATGAGATCCCATTTATTAACCAGAATTACCATGCCCTTTTTATACCGGTGGGCCAAACTGATCAAATTGACATCCTGGCTTTCCAGCCCGCGTTCTGCATCTACCATGATGATGCATACATCGGCATCCTGTAGGGTGGTAAGGGCGCGCATGACCGAATAAAATTCAATATCATCCCTTACCCGTGACTTTCGCCTGATTCCGGCAGTATCGCTCAGGATCAAATCTTTGCCAAAGAGCTTATAGTGGGTATCGATTGAATCACGGGTGGTGCCTGCCTCATCAGTCACGATGGTGCGCTCTTTGCCTACAAGGGCATTTAGCAGCGAAGATTTTCCGGCATTGGGTCTGCCCAGTATGGCAAATCTGGGAATCCCTGCATCGGGGTTTTCTTCGTCATCATGGTCAAAGAGGGTGACAATTTTATCAAGCAACTCACCGGTGCCGTGTCCGTTAGCTGAAGAAATGGTGTACACCTCCCCAAGTCCCAAGCTGTAGAACTCATTGGCCTGAAATCCTTTTTCAGGGGTGTCGGCCTTGTTAGCGACCAAAAATACCGGCTTCCCGCTTGATCGGATCACCCTCGCAAAATCCTCATCCATCCCGGTAAGCCCTGCGATGCAGTCTACCATAAAGATGACCACATTGGCTTCCTCAAGGGCGATCTCTACCTGCTTGCGGATCTCCGATTCAAACTTATCCTCCGACCCTGTCACATAGCCGCCGGTGTCTACCACCGTAAAGTTTTTTCCGGTCCATTCAGAGTACCCATAATGCCGGTCACGGGTTACGCCACTTACATTGTCCATAATGGCCTGCCGCTTCTCTACCAACCGGTTAAATAAGGTGGATTTGCCTACATTAGGTCTGCCTACTATTGCCAGAATATTTGCCATGATGATTACCGCTCTATATAGCCGAATTTACGAAGTACCTTTTCCTGTTTTCTCCAGTCGGCTGCTACTTTTACAAATGTTTCTAAAAATACCTTTTTGTCAAAAAAAGTCTCCATATCCAGTCTGGCCTCAGTACCCACCTTTTTTAGGGCAGCACCTTTTTTGCCGATGATGATACCCTTTTGACTATCCCGCTCTACATATATTACGGCCCTGACCCTGATGATATCCATCTCTTCAATAAAATCAGTGATGACCACCTCGGTACTGTATGGCACCTCCTGCTGATAGTTGAGGAAGATTTTTTCCCGGATGATCTCCGAGGCAAAAAACCGCTCCGGCTTATCGGTGAGATCATCTTTTGGGAAATAGGGGGGATGCTCGGGCAACAATGATTTGATCAGTTCCAGAAGTTCAGGGATATGATCCCCCTTCAGGGCTGATATGGCCATATAAGTGTGGGCAGGGATTTGCTCCTTCCAGTAGCCCATCTTATCTTCTATCTGCGACCCCTTACCCAGGTCTGACTTATTAATTAAAAATATAATCGGGGCGTCTGTTTTTGACAGCAACCGGATCAACTCCGGATCGGCCTTTTCTTCGGGTTCGGTCAACAGTAGGATGATGTCTGCATCCTCCAGAGACCTCTTGACATAGCTCATCATCGATTGCTGGAGGGTATAGGCCGGGTCCATCACGCCGGGGGTATCGGAGTATATGATCTGGAAGCCTTCACCGCTGATGATGCCCATGATCCTGTGCCTGGTAGTCTGGGCTTTGGAGGTGATGATGGAGATGCGTTCACCTACGAGCTGGTTCATCAGGGTAGACTTCCCGACGTTGGGTTTTCCGATGATGGAGACGAATCCTGCTTTATGTGATGGTGCTTTCATTAATTTTACAAAATTACTTGATTTTGACCAATAACTCATCTACTTTTGTGTCCTGTTTTGCCAGAAGGGCGGAACTTTTTGATTAGAACATCACATTTATAAGATATATCGCGGGGTGGAGCAGTTGGTAGCTCGTCGGGCTCATAACCCGAAGGTCACAGGTTCGAGTCCTGTCCCCGCTACTAAAAAACCGGTTTTTACCGGTTTTTTTATGGGCTAATTTTTCTTCCACATGCCTTTGGGAAACAAGAGCTTTCTAATTGCCCTTGGCTGGCGCGCATCTTTGACGAATGCCATGGTTCGTGTCCTCGTGCACCACCCTTTACCTAATCAAGATTTTTCTTTGAACTTAATTTTTCTTCAATTATTTTTAATGGATGGATTTATTTTGTTTTTTCAACGGCATAAAAAATAATTAAGGTTTTTAAAATATGAAAAAATGTATAATAATATTTTTAGTATTGAATATTATTAATATTAATTCCTATTCGCAAATTATTTTTGAGGATGGATATTTCATTGATCAGGCTAACCAAAAGACCATTTGCTTAATAAAGAATGTTGATTGGAAGGATAATCCAACTGAATTTGAATATAAAATGTCCCAAGGTGGTGCTATCCAAACGGCCAATATTCAGGATATCAAGGAATTTGGTATAAATGGTGCCTCCAAATATATAAGAGCTAATGTAAAAATTGATAAGTCCGGGGACAAACTGGATAATATGAATTATGAAAAGAAACCAATTTTTGAGGAGGAAACTTTATTTCTTAAGGTTATTGTAGAGGGAAAGGCCTCATTGTTTCAGTACGAAAGTGGCGCCCTCAAAAGGTATTTCTTTAAATTAGATGATTCTAACATCGACCAACTGGTCTATAAGCGGTACCTTCTTGGGGAAAATAAATTTGCAGTAAACAATACTTTCAGAAATCAACTTTTTAATGGCTTCCAGTGCCAGGAATTAACCATCAAGGATTTTGAAAATATTAAATATGCTAAGCCGGACCTGTTGAAGCTATTTCTGAAATATAATGAATGTGCCAATGTTACCTATTTTAATTTTGAATCTATCCAAAAGAGAGATTGGTTTAATCTAGCCGTCAGACCAGGCTTAAATTTTAGTAATTTAGAAGTATTAAACCCGATTTCAGAACCAAGAAGCACTGATTTTGGGAACAGATTAAATTTCAGATTTGGAATTGAAGCTGAATTCATTTTACCCTATAATAAAGGTAAATGGGGACTTCTATTTGAGCCTACATTCCAATATTTTAAAACGGAAGTAACGACGGAAGTCACTTATGTTGCAGGAGGGGTCCTTACTTCAAAAGCTAATTACCAGTCAATGGAATTTCCAATCGGCTTAAGGCACTATTTTTTTCTTAATGACCGGTCAAAGATTTTCTTAAATGTAACCTACACATTTGATTTTATTAACAATTCAAATATAGAATTGATCAGGAGTGATGGTTCCATTTTCAATACATTAGTTCTAAGATCAAATAATAACATGGGTATAGGCCTTGGTTATAAATATACCAATAAATGGAGTATAGAAATGCGACACCATTTTAGTCGTGATCTTTTATGGAACCATTTATATTGGACTTCTGAATACAATACCCTTTCAATGATCCTTGGATACCGTGTATTTTGAAAATTGCTGAAATAGCCAGTTGGAAATATACTCATTATGCAGCCGGATTCCATTGGTGCTTACATATGTGCTTCATATATGACCCCTGCCTTCGGCAGGCAGGTGATATGGTTCATAATAAAGGAGTTATGCTCTGATATTCATCATCAAGATTCCCACAGATTTTAAGCCTAAAGTAACCAGGGCCATGGTTCGTGGCCCCACGAACCATCAGCTACCCGAATCAAGAAGTTTATTGGAACCTGGTACTTGATTGGTTACTTTTTTAAATCCTGTATACAATGAATTTGAATTATTTTTAAATATACATTCCTGGCAATACCAGACCATCAACCTTCAGGCTCTTTACCAATCAACCACAATCATTTCTTCCGGTAATGGCAGTAGGTTAATAGATTAAATTATACAATTCCTTGTACCCATTAGGGTGGTTGCCTGTGTTAAAGCCATTATTTCTCGTCTGTGAAATATGTAACCATTTCCATAATCGGTATAACCCAAACGCCACTAAAGATTATCAATATTGTAGTGTGACAATTCGGTTACAATTTAAATCAAAACAAAATGGACAAAGATAGAAACGACAAAAGCAATCAAAGTAATGAAGGCATGTCAAGCGAAAAAGACAATAAGGGTTTTGGAAAAGAAAAGCAAAGCCCCAGCAACCAGAAGCAAGACAAAACTCATCGGGTAGGTGAGGATGACAAGGAGAACCAAAAAAGGGACATTACTGCAAAATCTGGTAATGACAGAGGCGATTCTCAACGTGGCAATCAAGAATCTAACCGGTCCAATCCATCCAACAAAGATGGTAATAGGGGACAGCAAGGTTCTGACCAGAAAGGTAATGCCAATCGTGTCAACCAGGAAAAGAAACACCAGGAAGACTCCAAGCGATGAAATGAAGGTAGATGGAAAACCAATCATAAAAACCTTTCCGCTTGGCGGAAAGGTTTATTTTCCTCTTCAAATTCAAATCGTATCACAAATAAAAATATTTAATCCAGCTTACAATAGCTACCATGCTTTTCCAATCAACCATATTAAGCTCATTTGAGGCAATAGCCGGCATTTTCAAGACAGGAATGGGCTTTGGCGTAGTAATGGTCATTACAGTCATATTGGTGATTTTATTTATTGTAATGAAACCCGGAAAAAAAATCATAAACAATGACGATGATCAAAGGAAAAATAATTTGAACTCAACTACTACTAAAGGAACAAAACCCAAATATGAACAGCATAATGCTGATACACCATCATCTCACGAGCGCTGAAAGAAATATAAATAACACCTAAGTGAACAAAATTTTTAAGGGATTAATCGCGGGTTATGGTGCCAAAAAGCTGGGCGGGGGCTGCCTGGGTACTATTGTAGTTTTCGTTATCATTTGGGTACTATTAGGGCAATGCGGTTAAAAACTAATATCAACTTATCATTCTCAAACAATTCAAATAAATTTTAAACTAAACCAAAAGCAAAATGAAAAATTATAGAAACACATTGTTGCATGCAACAATAATTATTACTGTTATAATGGGAGCATTTTCCTGTGAAAATAATCCGAAGGACACCAAAACAATTGCTGAAGATAGAAACGAAGAAAAATTCGATAACAAAGACAAAGAAAAGGATGCTCAATTTCTTGTCGACGCTGCTGAAATAAGCATGGAAAACGTCCGTTTGGGAAAATTAGCTCAGCAAAAGGGCACCATGAATCATGTGACAGAATTAGGCCAAGCGATGGAAACAACCCATTCAAAAGCGCATGCTGAGTTAACTGCATTAGCTAAATCTAAAAACGTATCACTACCCGCATCACAAACCAAAACGGGAAATGATTCTCACGAAAAATTAATGGAGAAGTCTGGAAATGATTTTGGTAAGGCCTATAGTGACAAGATGGTAAGCAGGCAGGAAGATGCTATAAAACTATACGAAAAAGCAGCTTCTGATAGCCAAGACCCTGAAATAAGAAAATGGGCATCCGAAAAACTGCCTACACTAAGAGCACATCTTGACCAGGCCAAGAAGTGTAAAGAAGCATGTGATAAAGCATAATCATCTGAATATCTAAAAATTACAAAGGATGATAAAGTATGCTTTGCTGGTTACTCTGGAGGCAAAATCTGGAAAGATAGACGAGGTTGAAGAGTTTCTAAAATCAGCATTGCCTTTAGTTGAAACAGAACTAAATACCATTACTTGGTATGCATTTAAAATGGGTGCAAACAAATTCGGAATCTTCAACACATTTACCAATGAAGAAGGCCGTAAAATGCACCTGGCAGGAGAACTGGCAAAAGCACTCGTGGAAAAAGGCCATGAACTATTTGCATCTGACCCGCAAATAAAACAAGTAGATGTGATTGCTAAAAAGCAATCACCAGTCAATGAATCATATTTATAATTTTTAAATAATAATCAAAATGGACAAGGACAAATCAATTAAAGTACTTAACTCACTGGTCACTATAAACAACGATAGAATTGAGGGATATGAAACCGCTGCCGAAGCAACAGACGAATATGATTTAAAATCGATGTTTGCTAAATTCTCGGCAACCAGTCAAAAATGCAAGCAAGAATTAGAAACTGAAGTTAGAAAACTTGGTGGTAAGCCCACTGAAGGCACAAAAACAACGGGAAAATTCTTTCGCGCATGGATGGATGTAAAAGCAGCACTTACCGGCAAAGACCGCAAAGCAATTCTTAACTCATGTGTCACCGGAGAAGATGAGGCAGTAGATGCCTACCAGAAAGCGTTAAAAAATGATCTGGATGACATCACAACTGAACAACAGAGGATGATATCCGAACAACATGCTCGCATCAAATCCGACCGCAACCATGTGAAGGGATTGGCTGATGCATTAGTAGAGGCATAAATTGTTCTCTTGATACTTCCAGAAGAATGAATTAAAAATGGCTGGAAAAATCTTTAACGCTTTGTTAGATGATCACAATGGTAAGTAGAATATATATCAACCATTCATCTGATGTGAGCCAACTAAAAGGCTAATGAGCCTGTTTTTATAGCAATATAAAATCGATTTTTCCGGCTGTTTTATTTTATTACCAGCTCACCTGATTAACCATTAACTAGGGGGTGCAATCACCCGGTTTCAAAAATCGAGGAAGTTTTTACCCTGCGTTTTCGTAAGCCTTTTTCAACCAGGTCATCACTTCATCATCCAGGTCATCCATCCCTGTCAGATTGATCTTATGGGTACACATGGCATTGCCGCTTGCCAATAGCTTCCCCTTCGGATCCTGTCCCTTTAAATTAATACCAATTTCAAACCGGGTTTTGGTAATAGGGTGAAGTAGAGCAAACTGCTTTTTGCGTCTGAGACTGACATTGGCATTTTTAGGAGCGATCGCTACATCCTGTCCGAACTTGCTGATTGCGGAAATCAGACGGTCATAAATTGGTCTGAAATGTTCCTTTCCCTGATATTGCTTTTCAATCAAGTCTTTCTTATTGGCTACAGAACCTGCATCGGAAGCAAGAGTCTTCAAAGCTACCAAATTGGCAAATCCATGGGTGAGCCCCTCCTCTTCTTTTAAAAACTTCATGATTTGCCCATGCTTTTCGAAGCTTTTGGTTTTGACAAAAGCGATCCATTCTTCAAGGGTTTGCCCAGTGATTTTGTAGAGATTTTCTACCATGGTCTGTTCGGCCTGATTCATGGTGATTTATTTTTTTCTGGTAAATATGGCTACAACGGCACTGGTCATCACGCCCATGACCGGGGTCCCTATCAAAACCTGTATCAGATAAGTGTTAAGATTAAAATATTCCTCAGCCCCTTCCCGAGTCATTTTACCTTCAGTAACCGCATGGTCAATAGCATTCTGAAAATAATCTGGTGCTATTACTATAGTGGTAATGACTTGTACTAATGGGCTTAAAACAGTCACCATTAGCGTAATGATAAGCCCCGAAACAAACCCTTGTATATAGGTCATTTTACCCCGGTAAAAGTTTTTTCTCTTATCCAAAAGAGCAAATACATACACTGCAATTGCAGGAATAGCAACGAAATTGCTATAAATATGGTGCTGATCAATATGGGTATCATGGAAACCAAAAAGCCTTTCCAGCACCATCCATACGAGCATCATCAGGGTGAAAATGATGGCCCATTTGATTTCAATTTTGATGTTTTTCATAAATACCTGATTATTTATTGTGGGTTCTCATCTAAACTTATCATCCAGTTGATCCCAAATTGATCCTCCACCATGCCGAAATACGGACTCCAAAAGGTTTCGGCCAAAGGCATGGTGACACTCCCACCTTTGGAAAGCTCCCTAAAAAACAGGTCTGCTTCCTCCTTAGAGTCAGTACTGATCGAAATGGAAAAATTATTGCCCATGGTTACTTTAGGGTAATTTTCAGTGGTGTCACTGCCCATTAGAGTGGTTTCCTTGCTGATGGGTATCGATACATGCATGATCTTATCCTTATCCTGGTCATCCATTTCGTAACCTTCCTGTGGGGGCATTTCCCCGAAAGTGCCTAAAAATGAAAATTCTCCACCGAAAACAGAACGGTAATATTCGAAAGCTTCCCTGCAATTGCCGTTGAAAGTGAGGTAAATATTGATGGTTGTCATTGAGGTTGATGGTTTAAGTTAAAATGATTGACCTGAGCCTTTTTTTTTGTTAAAACTAAATTTAGCGATTTAGATTGTTCTTGTCATTTGGCAATAAATCTATGCTTTGGTATTTTTTACCATCTCTTTTCTAATTCTACTCAATGATGTATCAGTTACACCCAGATAGGATGCAATATACTTCAGTGAGATATTGAGTATTAATTCCGGATGTTCTTTTTGCAATACCATGTATCGCTCTGTCGCTGAATCCGTGATCATGCTCAAAAACCTGAGCTTGGAAATCAGCAATTGCTTAGACATCCAAGTCCGCCCCCATTCGGTAAACCCTTTTACAGAATGGAAAAGCTTTTGAAAACTATCATAATCAATTTTCCAACATTTACAGTCTGTCAATGCCTGTAGATTTTCTTTGGTGGGGGTCCTTAAAAAAAGCGAGGCCACTTCTATCACGATGTCACCCTTACCAAAAAACCCCGTGGTGATTTCATTGCCTTCACTGCTTATGGCGTAAGATCGTATCCAGCCGCTTGACAGGCAATAGTACTCATTGGACGATTGCCCTGCAGATAAAATTAGCTCCCCTTTACTAAAGGTGATCAATTCATGAGCCTCAGCTATTGATTTCAAATCCTGAGAATTAAATTCATGGTGATTGTATATTAGATTGAAAATGGGATCCATTATGAATGGTTTGTCTTTGAAATATAATGAGATTATCCTGGGGGCGCAAACGCTAAATGGGTAATGGCTAAATATGGATTGTAGGGATCACAGGCCCTCGCCCTGATCACCAGTGACAGAGAGTACCAATTCAAGATTCGGTTACAAGGCCTGACTTTTCTTTACTGACTTGTGAAATTCAACGAATTGTTAGTTGGTTTTGCTAATTATTTTAAAATCATCTAAATTGTGGAAGTATTGCCTATATCTGCCACAATGAGAGAGGTTTATCCTTGTGGGATTTAAGGTAGATAATTACGACTCGCTTACACTTAAACGCAGAATAATAATCCTCTCCCGAGCGAAGAATAATTCAAGATTAAAGGCGATTCCAAAACAACTCCCGTTAAGAAATGAAAGCTGCTACAACCAAAAAAAAATCTACCGATAAAAAAGTAACTAAAGCAAATTCCTTTCCCATAGTTGCCATTGGTTCATCGGCAGGTGGATTGGAAGCCATGATAGAGTTATTACAGAATCTTCCATCCAATACGGGCATGGCGTTTATTTATGTGCAGCATTTGAGCCCCGACTACAAAAACATGCTGACGGAAATTTTGTCGAAGAAGACAAAAATGAAAGTGCAGGAAATTGACGACATGGATAAAATAAAACCCAATAACGTCTATGTCATACCATCCAACAAAGGCCTCGAAATAACAGATGGCAGTATAAAATTAACGCTGCGTTCCGAAAGCTCCACCGCTATTTCTATTGATATTCTTTTTTCATCACTTGCACAAGCGCAAAAAGAACGCGTGATAGGCATTGTTCTTTCAGGCAGTGCAAGCGATGGTACCGTGGGTATGAAAGCGATTAAAAACGAAGGAGGATTAACTTTTGCACAGGACGACTCCGCAAAATTTAGCAGCATGCCCAACTCTGCCGTCTCTGCAGGGGTGGTGGACTTTATTTTAGCGCCAAAAGAAATCGCACTTGAATTAGAACGGTTAAGCAAGCATCCATTTGTAAAAGCCAATGCCGTAAAATCCGGTAAGGAAAATTTGACTGATCCTGATATCCAGCCGGATAATCCTGATTTAAAAATTATCCTTAAAAAATTACTCGCAGCCACCGGTGTTGATTTCAGCGCGTATAAAATGAACACCATCAAGAGGCGGATCATTCGCCGGATGTTGCTGTATAAATTAACAACCCTTAAAGAATATACGAGACTGCTTTCAGAAAAGAATGAGGAGATCGATATCCTCTATCAGGATCTATTGATTAATGTAACAAGTTTTTTCCGCGATACCGATACACACAAATATTTAAAAGAGCATCTTTTTCCAAAATTACTCAAAAGAAAAAAAGGGGGAGAGTCCTTGCGGATTTGGGTGCCAGCCTGTGCTACAGGCGAAGAAGCCTATTCTATTGCCATGATGGTGCTCGAAATTCAGGGAAGTCAGTCCACCAACATACCGCTGCAGATCTTTGCTACAGACCTAAGTGATAATGCAATTGGCAAAGCCCGTGTTGGTGCTTACAGCAAACAGGAATTAGAAACCGTTTCCCCCAAACGGATCCAGCGTTTCTTTACCAAAGCAGATGGCAGTTTCCGTGTGAATAAAGCCGTGCACGATATGTGTGTATTTGCGCCCCATAATATTTTGCGCGACCCGCCTTTTTCGCGCCTCGACTTTATCAGTTGCTGCAATCTCCTTATTTACTTAGATTCTCCTGCACAAAAAAAGGCCATCAACACCTTTCATTATACTTTAAATGAGGATGGGTTTTTAATGCTTGGCAAATCAGAAAATGTAAGCCAGTCCACTAATCTTTTTGCGGACTACAATAAAAAGTATAAAATTTTTTCGCGCAGAAAAAACTCAAGCACACAGAGAATGCCCGAGCTTGCACCACGTTTTGTGCAGCCAAACGCCACAGAAAAAAATGGTGCGAAAGGAAACCAGAGTAAACAACAAAACCCGAATCTTATCAAGACCGGTTATTTCAACGGGCTTGAAAGTGCTATAGATGCACTGCTTATTTCAGAATTTATGCCTGCATGCGTGGTCATCAATCACCAAATGGAAATTGTGGAGTTTCGCGGCACTACCGATTTATTTCTCACACACCCTAAAGGCAAAGCCACTTTTAATATATTAAAAATGGCACGACCTGACATCGCTTTTGAGTTGCGCAATGCAATCCTAAAAGTGATAAAAACCAATGAGCGCATTCGCAAAAGCGGCATGGAAATAAAGATTAAATCAGAGGTCAAAGTAATCAGTATAGAAATCGTTCCGCTTAAAATAGAAGGTGACGAGCCCTTGCTCTTAATTCTATTCACCGATCAGGAGCAGGCAGAGACTTATTCAGAACAAGGTGATGATGGCAAAAGCACTCCGAAGTCCATCGGGGCGGCTAAAGACCGAAGAATAAAAAACCTGGAGCTCGAATTGGCATCAGCAAAAACGGATGCCCTTGCCAGCTCACAGGAGCAGGAAGCTTATACCGAAGAGCTGCAAAGTGCCCATGAAGAGGTGGTCTCTACCAACGAAGAACTCCAAACTGTAAATGAAGAATTGGAGACTTCAAAAGAAGAGATAGAATCTGCCAACGAAGAACTCACCACCACCAACCAGGAGCTACAAACGCGCAACGACCTGCTGAATGAATCCTATGAATATTCTGAAGCAATCGTGAATACCATGCACGATCCAATGCTGGTCCTGGGCAAAGACCTTCGGGTAAAATCTGCCAACAAATCATTTTATAGAAAATTTGATGCCACAGAAGAGCAAACCGAAGGGGTACTTTTGTACGACTTAGGAAATAAACAATGGGACATTCCGGCATTGCGTGAATTGCTCGAAGATATTATTCCAAGAAATTCTCAATTCTTTAACTACGAGGTAAAACACCCCTTTCTGCACCTGGGTGAAAAGATCATGTCACTCAATGCAAGCCGCATTATTCAAAAAACACACCGCGAGCATTTAATCCTGCTCATCATCTCAGATATCACAGAGGTAAGGCAATTAATCGTAGAAAAAGAGCTCAGAGAAAAAGAATTGCTCAATAAAGAAATCAGGGAACGCAAAGAAGAAAAACTAAGATTAGAAAAAGCCGTTGACAGTAGAACGCGACAACTAAAAAAAGCTAATGATTCACTGGAAGAAAAAAACATCGCACTGCAAAATATGAACAAAGAATTGGAAGCATTCACTTATGTTTCCAGTCATGATTTGCAGGAGCCCTTGCGCAAAATTCAAACTTTCGTAAGCCGCATACTCGAAAAAGAAAATAAAAACTTATCGGATAGCGGAAAGAATTATTTCCGCCTCATGCAGAATTCAGCAGCACGAATGCAGCAACTCATCCGTGATTTATTGTCTTTCTCGCACCTCAGTGTAGCAGAGCGCAAATTTGAATTGATCAATCTTAACGTCATCATTGAGGAGGTAAAATCCGAGCTCAAAGAAGGGATTGATCAAAAGGGTGCTGTCATAGAGGTAAAAGAAATTTGTGAAGTAAAAGTCATTCCTTTCCAGTTTAGGCAACTTATGCACAACCTCATTAGCAACTCACTCAAGTTTGCTAATCCCGATGTGTCGCCTCATATCACCATATCGAGTAAAAATATCAAACGCGATAAATTAAAAATTGTAAATCTGCCAAATCAAAAAGAATTCTGCCACATTACCATTTCCGACAACGGCATTGGCTTTGGAAAAGAATTCAAAAAAAAAATATTTGAGGTATTCCAAAAGCTCCACGGAAAAGATGAATACTCAGGCACAGGCATAGGACTTGCCATCGTAAAAAAGATAGTTGATAATCACAACGGTATTATCACCGCATCCGGGGAACTGAATAAGGGCGCGTCATTTGATATTTACCTGCCTGCTGGTAAGGCAGGTATTACTGCTTCACAAAAAAAATAAATCGCAATGGAAAACAACCCGCTCCATATACTTCTTGCTGATGATGATGAAGCCGATCGCCTGCTTTTTACTGAGGCTTTTTCAGAATTAAAAATAAAAACCATTGTGCGCACAGTCAATGATGGGGTCCAATTAATGGAATTGCTCAATATGGAAAACATCCGTTTACCGCATCTTCTTTTCCTCGATTTAAATATGCCGGGCAAAAACGGATTGCAGTGTTTGAAAGAAATCAAAGACGATGAAAAACTACAAGATATTTTCGTTGCCATATATTCCACATCAGACAGCGAAAAAGATATGGAAGAAACCTTCTGGAATGGGGCTAATATTTATATTGCCAAGCCTACTGATTTTAAAGTGCTCAAGGAGATTTTAGAAAAAGCAGTCATGACGGCATTCTTATATCATGACAAGGCGATTAAGTCAATGAAAAAAGAAAATTTCTTACTCAGACTTTAATAAGCGACTCCTCCTCGAAACCTGCATCATACATTTAACAGACTAACTGTTGATAGCCTTAAACAAGCCCTGACTAACCAATACTTTATATTTAGCAGGATTTATACCAAGGCATAAAAAATCCCCTTACCTTTGCACCCTTAATCGAAATCCGATGTTTTTACAGAGATTCGTAATTCATACAATGACCTGGAGGGGTTAAAACCTCAATCGTTTATATCCGGAAATGGACACCGCCATACAAAAACGCCGCACCTTTGCCATCATCAGTCACCCTGATGCCGGGAAAACTACGCTTACTGAAAAACTCCTCCTTTTTGGAGGAGCCATACAGGTGGCCGGTGCTGTGAAGAACAATAAGATCAAAAAAACCGCTACCTCTGACTTTATGGAGATTGAGAAGCAGCGAGGCATCTCTGTAGCCACTTCCGTCATGGGCTTTGAATATAAGGATGTGAAGATCAACCTCCTCGATACCCCCGGTCACAGAGATTTTGCAGAAGATACCTATCGGACCCTCACCGCTGTGGACAGCGTGATTCTGGTCATTGACTGCGTGAAAGGTGTGGAGGCTCAAACCGAAAGACTTATGGAAGTTTGCCGGATGCGGGATACGCCCGTGATCATCTTTGTCAATAAGCTCGACCGGCCGGGCCGTGATCCCTTCGATCTCATGGACGAACTGGAAGAAAAACTCGATATCAGGGTGCGGCCGCTAAGTTGGCCCATCAATATGGGGCCCGACTTCAAAGGGGTGTACAATCTTTATGAGAAGCATCTGAACCTATTCCATGGCAGCAAGACCTCGCTTTCCCGGGATATTGTAAGCATCGATGACCTTAAGGATCCCAAAGTGGATGAACTCCTGGGTGCCGATGCCAAAGAGTTGAGAGAAGAGGTGGACCTCATCGAAGGGGTGTATGATGACTTCAACCCTGATGAATACAGAAGCGGTAAGCTGGCACCTGTATTTTTTGGAAGCGCGCTGAACAACTTTGGGGTGCAGGAGCTGCTGGACACCTTCATTAAAATAGCTCCCCATCCCCTGCCCAGAAATACCACAGCTGGGGAGATTGCCCCAACAGCGAAGGATTTTTCAGGCTTTGTATTTAAAATACACGCCAATCTGGATCCCCGGCACAGGGATCGGATCGCTTTCCTGAGGGTATGTTCGGGCAAGTTTGAAAGAAATAAATTTTACCACCATGTGCGCATGGATAAGAAAATCCGGTTCAGCAATCCGACCAGCTTCATGGCTCAGGAAAAATCCCTGGTCGAAGAAGCCTACCCCGGTGATGTGGTAGGCCTTTATGATACCGGCAATTTTAAGATCGGCGATACCCTCACTGAGGGCGATAACTTTCTGTACAAAGGCATCCCGAGCTTTTCCCCCGAAATATTTCGTGAGATCATCAATAAAGACCCTGCCAAATCCAAGCAACTGGACAAGGGCATCAGACAGCTCACCGATGAAGGGGTGGCGCAGCTTTTCATCAAGCAACCCGGCAACCGGAAGATAATCGGTACGGTGGGTGAGTTGCAGTTTGATATCATCCAGTACCGGCTATTGCATGAATATGGTGCCTCTTGCTCTTTCCATTCCCTGGCCTTGTATAAGGCCTGTTGGGTGAGTTCTGACAATAAAGAAAAACTCAAAGAGTTTCTTTTACGCAAAGCCGAAACCATCGCCATCGACAAGGATGAGCAGCCGGTATTTTTGGCTGAATCCAGAGGCATGCTGCAGACTATGATTGATTTTTACCCGGAGATAAAATTTTCCTTCCTTTCGGAGCATAATTATTCGGCCCGGGATTTAGTGAATACATCAAAATATTAATTTTAGTTACCTGAGTCCAAAGCGGTTTCATGCTGGATCATTTTAAACCGTTAAAACGGTTTGGGATATGCATCAAATTATCATAGCCCACGGTTTAAACCGTGGGCTATGATTTCGTATAAAATATATTTTAAATGGTTTTAACCATTTTCTGCCACTATTATCCTAGCCACGCTTTAAACATCCACACGGTCTTTTCCTGGGCCTCAATGAGCCCTGTCATCAGGTCTTCAGTACCTGTATCCCCTGACTTGCTTGCCAATTCCAGTATTTCATTTTCCAGAGTGAGCAAGTTATTCAGGTTGCTGACCACCCCCTTAACGGTGGCTTCTCCCTCCGAAACATCTTTCATCGCCTTGATATCAGCAGTGTTCATATAGGATTCAAAAGAATGCAAGGGCCTTCCGCCCAGGGTCAGGATTCTTTCTGCCACATCATCAATCCTCTGTGCGGCCTCCAAATACAGCTGCTCGTATTTTTCATGAAGTTCAAAAAAGTGCTTTCCTTTTACATTCCAGTGAAAGCCCCTCAGGTTTTGATAATACATCTGAAAGTCTGCAAGAAGTATATTAAGTTTTTCAACGATTTTTTCGGTTTGCTTTTCCATAGTGTTGGTTTTCATCTAAATTGCTTACTTGTTATACGTTTTGAATGGGTTATAGATTTGAGTTATTTTCAAACAAAGAATATGTTTCTGTGACCCCTGAGTAACAACTTTTTAACTATTTGAATTGTTCCCAAAATAATGATAAAGCCTGAAGTTTCAGCGTATGGAGAGATTCTGATTTTTGTCATTGCAGGGATCTTATTTATAGTTGGTGGTCTCGTGACCAGCTGGCTCATCCGGCCCAAACGCCCCAACCCGGAAAAAAGCACTACCTATGAAAGCGGGGAAGATACTGTAGGATTGGCATGGGGTGGTTTTCCGGTGCGGTTTTATCTATTGGCCATCATCTTTTTGCTATTCGAAGTGGAAATTTTATTTCTCTTTCCCTGGGCAGTAGTATTTGCCCATGAAGGGCTCCAGGAAGCGACCTCCGGATTATGGGGCTGGTTTGCCGTGGTTGAAATGTTTATTTTTTTACTGATCCTGGCTTTGGCTTTAGCCTATGCCTGGGCTAGTGGATTTCTCGACTGGCCCAGGCCAGATTGGGAGCCCGAAAAAGCAGCATCGGGTCCGGTGCCAAAACACCTCTATGATCAGTTTAACCAAACTATAAAATAACCTCATGGGCCTCTTAGACCAAAAATTTAATAGTGGTTCTATCATCATCACCCGTGTGGATGACCTGATCAATTGGGCCCGGCTTTCCTCTATGTTTCCCATGACTTTTGGTCTGGCCTGTTGCGCTATGGAATTTATGAGTGCAGGCACTACAGTATACGATATGGACCGGTTTGGCATGGCCCCGCGGGCCTCTCCAAGACAGGCCGATGTGATGATTGTGGCCGGCACGGTGACATTTAAAATGGGGGACAGGGTAAGACGGCTCTATGAGCAAATGGCTGAGCCCCGGTACGTGGTTTCCATGGGATCATGCTCCAACTGCGGTGGTCCCTACTGGGCGCATGGGTACCATGTGGTCAAGGGGGTAGACCGGATCATCCCCGTGGATGTCTATGTGCCTGGCTGTCCGCCCAGGCCAGAGGCACTGATAGGAGGGCTGTTGAAGCTTCAGGAAAAAATACGAAACGAAACCTTGATGGCACCCAAAGCCATCGAAGGATGGCTGGCTGAATCTGAAAAAGTATGATGGATTTTGAAGCCCTTACCGGTAAATTAGCCGAACATCTCGGAGGCCCTTTGTGGACGGAAACCGATCCATCGGCTACCCCGGGAGCGCTGATCATCCAACCCGAAAATCTACTGAAAATATGTGAGGCCCTGCAGAAGACTGAAGGTCTCTATTTTGACCTCCTTTCCTGTATAGCAGGCCTCGACAATGGCCCGGAAAAGGGCAGTATGGAGGTAATTTATATATTGCACTCCATCCCTTACGGCCACAAGATTATGCTCAAAGTGATGCTCACGAGAAATAAGGATCAGGAGCCTTTGCCAGTGGTACCTTCAGTTTCCGGCTTTTGGAAAACCGCCCTTTGGCATGAGCGGGAAGTCTATGATCTTTTTGGAATTCATTTTGAAGGGCATCCTGACCTGCGCAGGATTTTACTCCCATCAGATTGGGAAGGCCACCCACTCAGAAAAGATTACCAGCATCAGGAAAAATATCATGGGATTAAAGTAGCGTATTGAAATGGCCGATAAAATTCAATATGAATACCACCCCGATCACCTCCGCAACTCGGAGCCACTAAAATACGATCCTGCAGGTCTTCGATCCGAAGAACTCCTGGTCAACATCGGACCGCAGCACCCCTCTACCCATGGGGTACTCCGCCTGGAGACTCTTCTGGAAGGCGAGGTGGTCAAAGATGTAATCCCCCATTTGGGATACCTGCATCGCTGCTTCGAAAAACACGCTGAGGCGCTGCCATATAATCAAATCATCCCCTATGTCGACCGGATGGACTATGTCGCCTCCATGAATTCAGAGCATGCCTATGCCATGGGGGTGGAGAAGATGCTGGGAATCGCTGACCAGCTCCCCAAAAGGGTGGAGTATGTCAGGGTGCTGGTAGCAGAACTCAACCGGATTTCCTCTCATTTTATTGCAGTAGGGACCTATGCTATGGATATTGGTGCCTTTACGCCCTTTTTCTGGCTTATGCGCGACAGGGAGCACATCCTGCGGTTGCTGGAATGGACCTGTGGGGCCAGATTACTGTACAATTATATCTGGGTGGGCGGCTTGTATTATGACATTCCCGTAGGCTTTGAGGATCGATGCAGGGAGCTGGTGCGGTATCTGAGACCAAAAATAGATGAACTCCAAAAAATTGTAATTGACAATAAAATCTTTGTAGAGCGCACAGCGAATGTAGGGGTACTGTCCATTGATACTGCCATTAATTACGGCGTCACAGGGCCCATGCTCAGAGGGTCGGGACTCAAGTACGACCTCCGCAAGGTAGATGCATACTCTGTATATCCTGAAATAGAATTTGAAGTGCCCATCGGCACCGGAGCTATGGGAAGTACCGGTGACTGCTGGGACCGTACCTGGGTACGCGTGGCAGAAATTAGGGAGTCATTGAATATTATAGATCAGGTTTTGGATGCCCTGACCGGCCCTCACAAGCGCACCAGGGAGTTTGATCCACAGGCCATGGTGCCCAAAAAAATCCGGCCAAAAGCTCAGGATTTTTATATTAGGGCAGAAAATCCTAAAGGAGAGCTGGGCTTCTTTTTCAGGGCTGATGGCAGTACTGATGTGCCTTTCAGATGCAAGGCCCGGTCCTGCTGTTTTTCCAACCTGTCAGTGATTGCAGAATTGGCTAAAGGGGGCATGA
Source organism: Cyclobacteriaceae bacterium (assembly GCA_041749015.1). GTDB lineage: Bacteria > Bacteroidota > Bacteroidia > Cytophagales > Cyclobacteriaceae > JBGTCD01. The sequence continues at coordinate 1,850 of JBGTCD010000141.1, read as the reverse complement.
TCGCTGACCTGATTGCTATATTAGGCTCTATCGATATTGTTTTGGGCGAAATTGACCGTTGATGCAGCCTGTTCTAACATCCCAACAAATCAGAGCTGCTGATGGCCACACCATCAAAAAGGAAGGCATTCCTTCTCATGAATTAATGGAGCGGGCTTCCAAAGCTTTTGTTCAAGCCTTGACCGCAAGTCTGCCATTCGTGAAGCCTACAAAAGTGATGGTGTTTTGCGGGCCTGGTAATAATGGAGGCGATGGGCTTTGCATCTCCCGAATGCTCCATGAAAAGAAGTTTAATTTAGCGGCTTTTTCGATTAGAAAGGAGGAAGGCCAGGGCTCCGAAGATTTTCATATTAATTACGATAGACTCAAAGCTATAATGCCGGTAGGCACCATCAAAGCATCACACGATTTTCCCGCTATCCCTGATGATGCTTTGGTTATTGATGCCATATTTGGGTCTGGGCTTTCAAGACCTTTAGAGGGCGTGTTTGCAGAATTGGCGGAGCACATCAATCACAGTAATGCCAAGGTGGTGGCGGTGGATATTGCTTCTGGGCTGCCTTCTGAAAGTCCTCTGCAAGGATCTAAATGTGTTAAGGTTCAGAAAACGATCAGTTTCCAGGTCCCAAAACTAGCATTTTTTCTGCCGGAAAATGATCCTTTTGTAGGGCAGTGGGAGGTAGTGGATATTGGCCTGGATCAGGGCTTTATCCGAACTCTGGAAGCCGGTTATTATTTGGTGGATGAGGCGGCAGTACGCGCTATGATTCCAGGTCGTAAGCGATTTGACCATAAAGGTGTTTACGGTAAGGGAATCTTCATTGGTGGCAGTCATGGGAAAATCGGGGCGGCAGTACTGGGAGCCAGGGCTGCCTTAAGAGCCGGCATCGGGTTGCTGCATGTGCATGTTCCGGCTTGCGGTTACCCAATATTACAAACCGCCGTACCGGAAGCGATGGTCAGTGTAGATGCTCATGAAAAGATACTGACCAAAGCTCCTAACCTTGAAGGCCTGGATGCCATGGCTTTTGGTCCCGGAGCTGGTACTGAAGAGCCTACCAAAGAATTGCTGGAATCCCTCTTTCGTAATAGCGCGTTGCCCATGGTGCTGGATGCTGATGGGATCAACTTTCTGGGACTCATCAAGGATTACAAAAAGCTCCTTGCTCCAGGTACCATCGTCACCCCTCATGTAGGCGAGTTAGATCGCATGCTAGGGCCTTCGGATAATGGCTATGAAAGACTGGAAAAAGCCTCTGATTTTGCCAAGGAAACCGGCTGCATCCTGGTTTTGAAGGGCGCGTGGACTGCCACCTGTACCCCATCCGGGAAAATATACTTCAATCCTACCGGTAATCCTGGTATGGCTACTGCCGGTAGCGGAGACGTGCTGACGGGAGTGATCCTGGCACTATTGGCAAGAGGGCTGAAGCCTGAGGATGCAGCGATGGCAGGGGTATTCTTTCATGGCCTTTCAGGGGATGATGCGGCTGCTGACCGGGGCATGAATGGCCTTATTGCTTCTGATATTATTGAATACTTACGTATTGAACCAAGGTTTGGACTTGCTACATTTGACTATGACCTTGACCTCCAAATTGGTTAGGTTATTTGTTGGCATACTTAATAAAAACATGGTTTGATGGGTGCGGCTGGATGTCCTCGTCCAGCGCGGACGTTCCGGAGCCTTGAGGGTTAAGCTGGCCTCGCCGGCCGGGCCTTACTTTTCTCCTTGATGAGAAAAGTAAGCAAAAGAATCAAGGCCTGTGAGGAAATTCACTAAAATTTCCTTTTTCTCCGCTAAAAATTTTGAAACTCGTCGGCTTTGCCGCCTCAGACAGCAAAATTTT
>JBGTCD010000140.1:0-11837 GCA_041749015.1 Cyclobacteriaceae bacterium | reverse complement strand
CTTACACTATTTTTGGTTATTAAACTGCAATATAGCAAAGCAATCGATTTTGAAGGAATCCATTTATTTGAGCGGTAGTAATCTGATTTATATATCAAAAAAAATCAGGAATGGATTTTCACCATGCCTGATTTTTACGAATATTGAAATAAATGATTATCTCATCTTGTCCATCTCGGCCTCAAAGGTCTTCTTAAATTGCTCATAATCATAGTCAATTCTAAGACGCTCATCGGTTGAAAGCCTTTCATTATAGGCTTTGATCAGGGTATCTGACCCCAGTTCAATAGCTACATAAGACTTGTATCTGCCTTCTTTGGTACGAACCAGACGCTCACAGATTGTTCTTACGCCACTTAACTCCTGGTTGACTACCTCCCTGTTCAAACTCTCAAAACGCTCCAGGATTTCCTCCTTATTGTTGAACTCACGAGAGTTTACATAGTTATCAGTTACGGTTTTTACAGTAACACTGATTGAGGTAGCAAGGTCATTACGAGCATTGGTAAGAGCTCTAAGACCGGCGGTACGCTGATCGCTACTTTCACCTAAGGAGTTAGCTCTGAAAACTTTATCATTAGTGAAATAGTCAGGACCTGAGCAAGGTACAATCACCTCTTTTTCATCAGGTGGTAGCGCGGTATCCTTCTTGCCTTTACAGCCCACAATAAATGCGGCAAACAACGCAAGAGTAAAAAATTGAATCAAAATGTGCTTTTTCATAATCATTAAATAGTTAGTTTAAAATCAAATTTAGTTTTTATCGTATAAGGCAACAATAAGGCCAAAAATTATTTTTCATTGCAACATAGCATTAATTAATTCTGGAACTTTCTCATTTTCAAGTATTTCCAAACACTTACTAAATCCTTCTGCACTGGATCGCTGATAGTCCAAACTATATCCTCTCACCTGATTCAGGCTGGTATTATAAACCTCCCGACTACGCTTTAAATCCTGAACGCTTACTGATAAATTGACATAAGTAATATAAATGCTGCCGGAAACCGGCCCTTCCTCACTACCAGCTTTTAAATCAAGCCATAACTCAGCCTCATCTCTGGAATCGGTAATGGTAAACCCGGCATCTGTCAGTAAATGCCTCAACTTGTTGGTGGCCATGGTTCTCCTGGATTCTTTCCCCAACTCGGTTTCAATAGATGTCATATAAACCACCGGTCTCATGATATCCAGGGTAATAGTACGGTTGGGCACACTGACCTTTTCCAATAGTTTGATCAGCAGCAAATCGGGTTCTCCATTTTCTGCCATTCGTACCACATCGGGCTTGATAACAATTTTTTGTTGATTTTCTCTGGAATCGATGCGCGTAAGGATAACGATAGCGCGACCCTGATCATCGGTAGTATACTCCCTGTGGAGAAGACCGGATCCTAAACTAAATTCTGCCTTTAGAGGGATACCTTCAAGCGGTTTACCAGAGGCAGCATCGAGGACCTGGACCGGAACCGATTTACCCTTTTCAAGGCGTCTGTTGATGTTATATCGCGTCTCAGGTACTTTGATTTCTATGCCGTTCATCAGCCGTTCCAGTGCCAGATAAAGTTCATTCCCAAGAAAAATGGTATTGCCTTTGTACTGATTTTGGTTGGGCTCTCCCAGATATTTGCTCAGACTGATCAAAGCCCTGACATACATGCGCATCGCCTGGCTGACGTTACCCTCCTGAGCCTCTTTCATGCCTTTATCATAAAAATCTAGGGCCAGCATGTTGGCATTCCGGCGCTTTTCCTCCTGAATTTCAGCCCAACGAGCCCTTGAGAGCCTGTAGTACACCCAATAATTATACTGGTCTTCCCAGGAATCCACCAGCTCATGATCTTCTAATTCGGCTTCGGCCTGCGTTTTAATCATCGACTGGTATTCATCTCTGAATTCCTGATCGGTATCAATCAGGCTGAGCACGGAGGTGGAAGAGACATTTACCCTGATCTCTGAAATGAGATCCTGAAGGGCTACCTTCTGTGCCTGAGAGATATAATTGCCCCCAAGATCCTTTGGAGCATGACCTAACCCTACAAAATAAATATTACTCTCTGGTTTCCCACTCATCCAGGCTGGCCTTTGCGGTTCGCTTTTTCGGCCATTGCTAGAAGTAGAAGAGGTGCTACCACACCCCTCAAGCAGGGGTACTATGCAGATTATTATGAGTATATTTTTAATCATACTAAGAATTCTGGGAGGCATAGATCATGCCAAAGTCTATTGCAAGTATCAGGGATTCTCAATAATTTTAACTGAAATTAAAAATCAATTCCTGCGTTTAATTTTTTCGGGGGATAAGTTAGATAAACTATTTCAAATGAAAAATCTAAGGCAGTTGTTTATTTTGGTTTGTTTAGGAATAGTAGGAATTCAATTTGGGGCTTGTACCTCCGATGATGAACCAGACATCAACAACTTTACAGGCAATGAAACAACTTACCCATTAGCCCAGGGTTCTGAATTTCCTGTTAGCGGCACAGCCACATTTAAGGAAATGACCAATGGCAATACCATGCTCTTGATCCAACTATCTGGTACTGAAGGCACGGAAATGCATCCGGTACATTTTCATGAGGGAGACATTAGCGAAGATGGTGCGATTATTCTTATGCCCAATCCCGTCTCAGCTGCCACAGGCCTATCAGAAACTGAGATATCCATCATGCCAGATGGCTCAAAAATAACTTATGAAGGGTTAAACAACCACAATGCTAATATCAGGGTGCACCTTGAAGAATCAGGGCCCGGAGCCATGGTGGTACTGGCAGGAGGCAATATCGGTTCGGCCTATCTTAACAATCCTTCAGGGAATGGAAGATTGGCCATACCTATTTGTACCGATTGGACTATCAACTGAAATATTAATTAAAAAAAAGACCCCAATTCCTCAGGGTCTGACTTAACATTGGCAGCAATGTCAAGGTATTTATCCTAGCTTATCCAATACAGCCATCACCTCTTTAACATGGCCTCTGGATACTTCAAGCAATTTTTTCTCTTCTGCATTCAGGTCAAGTTCGATCACTTTTTCGATGCCATTCTTACCCAGGATCACCGGAGCCCCCAGGTAGCAGTCGTCAATGCCATACTCGCCATCCAGCTTCACGCACACGGGGAATACTCTTCTTTGGTCCCTCACAATAGCCTCTACCATCTGAGCAGCCGCTGAGCCCGGGGCATACCAGGCAGAGGTACCCATAAGTTTTACCAACTCTCCACCACCTGATTTGGTCCTTTCAATAATGGCATCCAGCTTGTCCTTCGCAATCAGTTCGGTAACAGGGATTCCTCCTACTGTGGTGTACCTGGGCAAGGGCACCATGGTATCACCATGGCCTCCCATCAATACCGCCTGGATATCCTTTGGAGATACATTTAAAGCCTCCGCCAAAAATGCCCTGTACCTTGCTGTATCAAGAATGCCGGCCATCCCCATGACCCGGGTCCTTGGCAGCTTAGAGGTAAGGTGTGCCTGATAGGTCATTACATCCAGTGGATTGGAGACCACAATGATGATGGCATCAGGAGAATGCTTAACCACATTTTCTGTGACTGACTTTACAATACCGGCATTGGTCTGGATCAGATCATCACGGGTCATACCTGGCTTCCTTGGCAGTCCGCTGGTGATCACTACCACCTCAGAGCCTGCAGTTTTGGCGTAGTCGTTGGTAGACCCGGTTGTATAGGAATCATAAAGATCGATAGGTGCCTTTTGCCATATATCAAGGGCTTTACCTTCTGCTACCCCTTCTTTGATATCAAGAAGTACAATTTCATTGGATATTTCACGGTAAGCCAGTACATCGGCACAGGTGGCCCCTACATTACCGGCTCCTACCACTGTTATTTTCATATGATTATATTTTTATGATGATAAAACTTAAAACTCAAAATTAGGAAAGTGTACGGTTCTAAAAAAACCGTTGATCAAATGCTTCTAAACTCCTTCCTCCTTATATACCTCCTTAAGATCAAAAAATCCATAAGACTTTCTGTATTTATCGAAAAGGTTAATGAAAAATTCATTGTAAAATTCTCCCAGCGCTTCCAGCATTTTCGCCTTTAATTCAGGGTGCTGCTCAAATATCTGGAGAATATTATCCTTAGGGATGACATAAAATTCAGCTCTTTCTGACGAAACTACAGCATTGTATACCCTTCTGGATTTAGGCAGAAGTGCATTTTCTCCAAATAAGGCATTATGCCTTACCTCGGTCAGTTCTTCAAATCGGTCTTTGATGTCCAGATGAAGTTTTACCTTACCTGATTTGATCAAATAGAGGGCATGGCTAGGATCCTTCCTGAAAAAAACCGCCTCATCTAGTTGATAAACCCTTTCATGCATGTATGGGATAAATTGGTATAGCTCTTTATTAGATAGCTTCTCAAATAGCTTGATACGAACCAGAAAACGGAAAAGGCGCATCTCCTCCGGGGTGTATGTTTTTTTAAATGGGTTAATCATGTCCCGAATCAAATATAAGTCTCAGTAATTTTTTGGTTTTGGAGGTGACCTTAAATCGGTCATCAATCCTGTGGCCGGGCACCCAAATAATTTCATTGTTTGAAATTACTACAAATACCCTTTCTTTCAAGTTTAAAGGAATTTTTTGATCAATCATAAAATCGCTAAGCTTTTTTTTGCCCTTCATCCCCAGTGGTACAAATTTATCTCCGGGAGCCCACTTCCTGATGGTGAGGGGGAAACTTACCAATTCTCCATCCAGCATGGCTTCCTGTTCTGTATGCTCAGATAAGCCGCTCTGATTATAGGCCACCTGCTCCCAGCTAAAATCAAATAATGGGGTATTGAGCGTTTGATCACGGCGGGTCACCCGCCATTCTTCCGAAACCATTTTCCCCTCCTTCCAGGGCTCCAAAAGCAATGTTTCCCGATCGCGGATCAGCCGGAATCCATGAGCATAATAGGTACTTCCTGGTCTTCCACCAGGGTATGATCCAGCAATATCCATTGCCTGAGAAAAATTAAAACCATAATCTTTTATCACCTCCCAAAGAATCACAGCTGGGTCTGGATATTGATGTAATTGCTTTAGGTCAATCATTAAACCACTCCCACTCTTTTTGGCCAGAGTAGTACTGACCGACTTCAGGTGGTCCTTATAATAAGATACTCCATACTCCAGCCGCTTGTAGGATGCCCTGAAGGTAGGAATAAGTCCGGGATTGATCTGCTTCAGTACAGGGATCATCTCATGGCGCACTTTGTTTCTAAGGTAGTCGGGTGACAGATTACTTTTGTCTTCCCGCCAGGACACTTCCTGTTCCTTCGCATATCCAACGATTTCATCCTTCGAAAAATCAAGTAAAGGCCTGCACAGATTACCCTCAATAGAAATTATCGGAGCGATCCCTGACAACCCTGTGCCTCTCGCCAAATTGAGAATAATGGTTTCCAATACATCATCGAGGTGGTGGGCCGTTAATATTTTAGTAAATCCTTCCACCTCCGCCAGTTCATTGAACCATGCGTATCTCAAGTCCCTCGCGGCCATCTGGATCGAAACTTTTCGCTCAGTGGCATACTTTTTGGTATCAAATGATTTACAGTAAAATGGGATGGCCCACTTTTTGCAATATTCGCGAACAAGCATTTCATCAGCCCTGGAGTCTTCTCCACGGAGCTGAAATTGTACGTGAGCAACAGCAAAATCAAACTTTAAATTTTTAAGAAGATGCGCCAAAACCATAGAATCCACGCCACCACTTACTGCCACCAGAAGCCGGTCTTCCGGTTGGAAAAGGTTCTTTTCTCTAATTACTCCGATGAATTGATCCTGCATCAAACTTTTTAAATAACTTTGAGCTTCTAATAGTAATATGTCAAGATTTTTAAAATTAATCATAATTTTCTTTCCAATATTAATGGCCTGCGAAAGTTTGGCCCAGAAACGGGTACAACTAGAGCAGGCTGATAATCTGTTTGGCGCCATCAATTCCGAAGGCAAAAGATTTGACCGGTTTTTAGGCAATGTGATTTTTAAGCAAAATGAAACCACTATCTATTGTGATTCAGCACATTTTTTCCGTGCTGAAAACCTGGTGGAAGCTTATGGCAGAGTAAAAATCCTTGAAGGTGACTCCATCACCATTACTGCCAGCCGACTCACCTATGATGGGGATACACGGGTGGCCAAGCTTCGCCAGAGGGTAGTTTTTACCAAGCTGGCCCAGGGTACTTTGTATACAGATTTTCTGGATTATGACCGAGTCAAACAGGAGGCTTATTATTTCAATAATGGGAAACTAGTAGACAGCGCCAATGTGCTTACCAGTGTCAAGGGTTATTATCATACCCCATCCGGAATGGCCTCTTTCAAAAAAAATGTGGTGGGTACCAATCCCGATTATGTGATGAAATCTGACACCATGCAGTATAACACTACCACTAAAATTGTTTTTTTTCAGGCCCCTACCATAGTGACCGATGTGGAGGGCAATGAGTTTGTGTACAGTGATGGAACTTACAATACCAGCCAGAAGCGATCAGACCTATCACAAGGAGAAGCCGAATCAGAAAACTATATCCTTAAAGGGGATATCATGTTTTTGGATGATTTCAACAGGTACTACCGGGCTACCAGAAATGTGATCATGGTAGGTAAGTATGACAGTCTGATCATCTACGGTGACCAGGGTGAATTTTGGAAAGATAAAGGCATCACCAAGATTTATGGTAATGCCCTCCTAAAAAAATTCGAAAATGGCGATACCTTATTCCTATCGGCTGATACCCTCGTATCGATTGACAGTACCGATCCGCAAAAGAAAAGACTATTGGCCTACCCTGATGTAAAAATATTCAGGGATGACCTGCAGGGTAGGGCAGACTCTATGGCCTATTTTCTCAATGACTCTATTATCCATTTGTACCAAAAACCGGTACTCTGGAATGATGGCAGCCAGATGACCGCTGATTCCATCAATATTGAAATCATTAATAATACGGTGGATAAAATCAACCAAATCATCAATGCCTTTGTGATCTCAAAAGATAGTCTCAAAAATTATAATCAGGTAAAAGGGCGAAAGATGGAGACAAGGTTCCGGGAAAGTGCCATTCACCGGGTATTCGTAACCGGCAATGGGGAGAGTCTATATTTTGCCCTGGATGATAAGGACACCACATTGGTAGGGATGAATAAAATCTTGTGCAGTAATATGATTATCCGCTTTACCGAGGGACAGTTGGATAATATGTCATTTCTGGTCCAGCCTGATGCACTTTTTGTCCCGCCCCATGAGATCAAGGAGAGCGAGAGGAGACTCAAAGATTTTGTTTGGCGGGAATCGGAGCGACCATTTAAGGAAGATCTGGTCCGGTTGCCAATGCACAAGGTGGTCCCTGCCTTTTTTGTTAAAACAAAAATACCTGCCGACCTGCCTGATCCAGTCATGGAGCAATTAGAAGATCCCCTGATCCTGGGAGATAGCCTGGAACTACAAGGTGAGGTCCCCCTGGAACCTAAGGGAGCTTACGAACCCATTAAGGTTGAGAGACAAATCCTGCTGGATCAGAAGCCACCGGTAGTCGACATGGATGCTGCCGAACCCTTAAAGAAGTCCAATAAAAAGACCCGAAAAAAGAAGAATAATCAACCCTGACCAACAACTATTTTCAATTTTACGTCGTTGATTTTTTGGGAATTTTGCTTATTCCATATCAAACCTCTAATTTTGCAGGCTTATGAAAAAAAGTGGGGCCTTTCCAATTATCCTGATCCTGTTGACTGCCGTAATTTTAATGGTTTTTTCCACAGGTTGTAATAAGGAATTCAGGAAGCTTGAGAAAAGTGAGGACTGGAAAAAAAAGTTGGATGGGGCCATGCGGTATTACGAGGCTGAAGACTACTACCGGGCTACCATTCTGCTGGAACAAATCCTGCCCATCACAAGGGGTATGCCTGAAGGTGAGCAGGTGCAGTTTTATTTCGCTTACTGTCATTACAGGCAAGGATTGTACATTCTGGCTTCCCACCACTTCAAAACGTTTTATGAGACCTATGCCAGAAGCGAGTTTGTTGAAGAGGCTAGGTTCATGTACGCCCACTCCCTGTATCTGGACTCGCCATCGTATAATCTGGACCAAACGAGCAGCTTTGAAGCCATCCGGGCTATGCAAAATTTTATCAACCGTTTCCCTAGAAGCCAGTACAGAGAACAGGCTTCCGATGCCATCAATGAATTACAAACCAAGCTGGAAAGGAAAGCCTACGAAGCCTCCAAACAATACTTGAAATTAAGCTGGTTTAAATCGGCTATTGTAGCTTTTGAAAATTTCAAGGATGATTTTCCTGATTCAGAATTTAATGAGGAAATTGCATTTTTGAAGATTGAAGCAATCTATAAACTGGCCAATAGAAGTATTTTTTCAAAGCAGGAAGAGCGTTATCGTGAAACTATAAAATACTATGAGGAGTTTATTGATATGTATCCTAATAGTAAGTATCTAAGAGTAGCAGAAAAATATTATGCCGGATCTCTGGATTTCATTTCGGATCTGATGGCAAACAAATAAACTATACTAATAAATTATGGCAATTCAATCATCATTGATCACCCGCGACCTGGAAGAGCTGACAAAACCTACAGGTAATATTTATGAGACTGTGTACATCCTTTCAAAAAGGGCAAGGCAGATCAGCAGTGTTTTAAAGGAAGAACTTAACGGTAAATTGGATGAGTTTGCCTCAACCGTTGACAATCTGGAAGAAATATTTGAAAACAGGGAGCAAATCGAGATCTCTAAGTTTTACGAGCGGCTCCCAAAGCCAACATCTACCTCCACTGAGGAGTTTATCGAAGAAAAGATAATGTTCCGCTACAAAGAGGAAGAGCCGGCCGAAACTACCCTTTAATTTCACGCCCATGCTCCAGGGGAAAAAAATATTGCTGGGAGTATGTGGTGGCATTGCCGCTTATAAAGTGGCTTTTTTGACGCGCCTGCTCACTAAATCGGGAGCCGAAGTGCGTGTGATCATGACTGAAGATGCGGTGGATTTCATCAGTCCTCTGACCATGGCCACCCTTTCAAAAAATCCTGTGATACAGTCTTTTATCAAAGACCAAACTTCAGGCACTTGGGAGAATCATGTGGAATTAGGCCTATGGGCAGACCTTTTCGTCATGGCACCTGCCACGGCCAACACCATCTCTAAGATGGCTTATGGGCAATGTGATAATATTCTTTTAGCAACCTATCTCTCAGCCAAATGCCCTGTAATGTTAGCCCCAGCCATGGACTTGGATATGTACGCACACCCATCTACTCAGAAAAATCTGAGCCTGCTCCAGGGCTATGGAAATATGATTCTGGAAGTTGGGGATGGGGAGCTGGCTAGCGGATTATCCGGCCCAGGAAGAATGGCCGAACCGGAAGCAATTATTACCAAAATAGAGACCTTCTTTAAAAAAAAAAGTAGCCTCAAGGGCATAAAAGCTCTGGTTACGGCAGGGCCCACCTATGAACCCATCGACCCCGTAAGATTCATAGGCAACCATTCATCAGGAAAAATGGGGTATGCCATTGCCGAAGAACTCGCCAATAGAGGGGCGGAAGTGGCATTGGTCAGTGGCCCTGTACACCTCGACCTCAAAAATCCGAGGGTACAAATCACCAAAGTGCAGACTGCAATAGAGATGCTGGAGGCCTCGAAAAAAGTGTCTGGAGAAGCGGACATCATGATTATGGCAGCGGCTGTAGCAGACTTTCGGCCCGACAATCCAGCAACAGAGAAGATAAAAAAATCCAGCACCAACTTACCTAAAATAACCTTTGAGGCCAATCCGGATATCGCTGCCACCCTTGGCAAGAGTAAGAAGAAAAATCAAATTTTGGCAGGATTCGCTTTGGAGACAGAAAATGAGGAGGCCAATGCTTTACGGAAACTAAAGGAAAAAAATCTGGATTTGATCGTGCTTAACTCTTTAAAGGAAGAAGGGGTACGCTTTGGATCAGAATCCAACAAGGTCACCATTTATACCAGGGATAATAAAAAGCTCAAATTTGAGTTAAAAAACAAAAAGGCCGTGGCCGCAGATATTGTAGATGCGATTTTAGGCCTGAAGCAATGAAGATACTCTATACCATAATAATTTTTATAAGTGTCCTTCCACTTTTTGGCCAGGAGCTTAACTGCCGTGTGATCATTGATGATGCCAGGGCCGCAACCCAGGACAGGCAGATTTTCAGAGATATGGAGGCTTCTTTTGAGCAGTTTCTAAATAATCGTACCTGGTCTAATGACACATACCAGCCTGAAGAGCGGATCAACTGCAACATTGCCATCACCATCGAGAGTATGGACATCACAGCCTTTAATGCCACGGTGCAAGTTCAGGCATCCAGACCAATTTTTGGCACTAATTATGAATCTAGAGTACTTAATTTTGCCGACCGGGATTTCAATTTTAATTATGTGATGTCCCAACCACTGGAGTATAATGACAACAGCTTCATCAGCAATATCACTTCCATGCTGGCATTTTATGCCTATATAATATTAGGAGTAGATTATGATAGCTTTGCAGAATTGGGCGGGGCGCCATTTTTTCAGCGGGCCTTATTATTGGTCACCAATGCACAGCAATCCAACAGGCCAGGCTGGGATCCCATGTCCAGCAACAGAAACAGATACTGGCTGGTGGAAAACTATACTAACCAGCAAATGGTAGAGATGCGCAGGGCCATGTACCGGTACCACCGACACGGGCTGGATACCTTCCACGAGGAACCAGACAAAAGTCGTGAAGAAGTGCTTAATGCCTTGAAGGCCGCCAAACGGATCAAAGACATCAATCCTATAGCCATCATTCTGATTTCCTTTTTTGATGCCAAGACCGATGAACTGGTCAACATTTTCTCTGAGGGAAACATACAGGTACGGCGGCAAGCCTACGACCTGCTTACCGAGCTGGACCCTGCCAAGTCTGAGCGATACCAGAAAATAATCCAAAACTAAATCCATGGCCAAAAGGCTGACAAGAACTACCGGCCTGGACAATATCCGGAAAATCTTCCCTGATATTTCCGGTAAAAAAGTTAATATTGTATTAGCTGATGGCAGGGTATTCTTTGGAACAGTAATGGATGCCTCAGAAGATATGCTCATACTACAGGATATGAGAAGCTCCCGACAAAAAATCAAAATCAGCTTAATAGAAGAAATAATACAGGATTATTAATGCTTAGCCAACTTTACATAAAAAATTATGCCCTGATCGATAATCTTGAGATGGCACCCTCTGCAAAGCTCAATGTTATCACCGGTGAGACTGGTGCCGGAAAATCCATCATGCTGGGCGCCCTGGGGCTGCTCCTTGGCAATAGAGCTGACACCAGGGTGTTGCTGGATGAGCAATCTAAGTGTGTAGTGGAGGGGTCCTTTGATGTAGCGCAATACAACATGCAGGCTATTTTCGATGAAGAGGACCTGGATTATGAGAAAAATACAGTGCTGAGAAGGGAAATAAGCCCTGCCGGCAAATCCCGGGCATTCGTAAATGATACCCCTGTCACTCTTGATGTGATGAAAAAACTAGGGAGCCGGCTAATGGACATCCATTCCCAGCATGACCATCTCAACCTGGAAAATCACCGGTTTCAGCTAAAAATCCTGGATGCCTATGCAGGAAATTCAGAATTAAAAGGAGGGTATCAAAAAGAATTTCAAAACTGGAAAACTGCACTGAATGCCCTGGAGGAATTATTAAATGAAGGTGAAGACCTTAAAAAGGAAGCCGACTTCAACAAATTTCAGCTTGAGGAGCTAGACCGCGCCGTATTGGATCAAGTTGACCAGGAGGCC
>JBGTCD010000139.1:0-8807 GCA_041749015.1 Cyclobacteriaceae bacterium | reverse complement strand
GAATGGAAATCAGTTTATGATGTAATTTCATATATTTATTAAAATTTAGGCTATGACACATGCAGAACGCCATATCATTGAAACTTATTCTGAGCTTTTTGAAAGTTTGAGTTCGGTAAGCAAATTAGAGCTGCTAGAACGGCTTGCAAAATCTATAAGGAAAGAGAGAAAGTCTAAAGAAAAGGATTTTTTCAGTTCTTTCGGAGGTTTTGTATCAGAAAAGCCAGCCGAAGAAATCACCAAAGATATTAGGGAAAGCAGGAAATTCAGATCAAAAGACTTGAAAATTTGATATATGCAATATTTGCTTGACACGAGTATATGTGTATTTTTTTTGAGAGGTAAACTCCATCTCGATGATATCATCAAGGAAAAAGGTCTTGAGAATTGTTTCATCTCTGAAATAACAGTTTTTGAACTGAAATACGGAGCAGAGAATAGCGATGATCCCAAAAAATCTCACAGAGCGGTTGATAAATTTGTAAAAGGACTAACCATCATTCCAATTTTTGGGATAGTAGACCAGTATGCAAATAACAAAGTCTTACTAAGAAAAAACGGAACACCTATGCATGATGAATTTGATTTGATCATAGGTGTTACTGCACTAGCTAACGAAATGATTTTAGTAACAGACAATATTAAAGACTTCAGGTACTTGGAAAACCTGAAATTGGAAAACTGGGCGGAAAGAAAATAACCTCCCTGTAACAGCACCTAAGAAAACGTGGGGCGGACGGGTGGTTTCCTCAGGTTTAGGGGTTCTAGTAAACTTAGCCTCTGTGGACAAGTAAGCACCCCCAAAAAAAGTACAGTTTAAAGTAGAAAAAATAGATTAATTTTAAACTGTAAATTCCTTATGATATTTACTAGTCCCCCAAAACTAGAGGTTCCAAATAAAATGGTGGCAAGAATGATGGCAAACTTTCCACTATAAATGAATAAGTTGATTGGAACTGATCTAAAGAGCTCCATCCGGTGACTATTAGCTCGTTAAAGTCAATTAGAGACCATTAATTATCACAACACTCCTTACCGGACCTCCTGAAATTGCTCCCTAAGCAAATAAATGTTAATTTTGAAGGATTTCCAGGCGATTATCCTTACCCATGAATTTTTCAGAAAAACTACAAGAAAATCCCTGCTTTGCGATTGTAAAGGCTTGCGCTCAGGATCTGGGCCTGGAAACCTATGTGGTGGGTGGGTTCGTGCGGGACCTGATTTTGGGCAGACCCGTGAAAGACATTGATTTTGTTTGCATTGGGAGCGGTATAGCCCTCGCGAAATCAGTAGGCGCACATCCACAGGTCGAAGCTCAGGTTACCGTATTCAAAAATTTTGGCACTGCTATGCTCAAGTGGGGGGAATATGAGCTGGAATTTGTAGGCGCAAGGAAGGAATCATACCGGTTCGACTCCCGCAAGCCTATTGTAGAAGACGGGACCCTGGAGGATGACCAAAAGCGCAGAGATTTCACCATTAATGCCCTTGCCATTAGCCTGCGAAATGAGGATTATGGAGCACTTTTAGATCCCTTTGACGGGATCGAGGATTTACATAATAAAATCATCAGGACCCCACTGGCACCTGGGATTACCTTTTCTGATGATCCTCTGCGGATGATGCGTGCCATCCGGTTCGCCAGTCAGCTTAAGTTTGATATTGACCCTGATACGTTTGATGCCATTATTGATCATAAAGATCGGATCAGCATTGTTTCTCAAGAGCGGATTACCACCGAATTGAATAAGATCATCCTTTCTGAGGAGCCTTCTTACGGGTTTAAACTATTATTTACCTCCGGCCTTTTGGAGCTCATATTCCCGGAGATGGTGGCCCTGCATGGGGTAGATACGATTGACGGTAAATCGCATAAGGATAATTTTTACCATACCCTCAAGGTTCTGGACAATCTGTCTGAAGTTTCAGATGACCTTTGGCTGCGGTGGGCTGCCATATTGCATGATATTGCCAAGCCTCCCACCAAGCGTTTTCACCCTAAAGTTGGGTGGACTTTTCATGGCCATGAAGACAAGGGTGCCCGAATGGTGCCTGGTATTTTCAGAAAACTCAAACTGCCATTAAACGAAAAAATGCAGTTTGTGAAAAAATTGGTGCGACTCCACCTCAGGCCTATCGCCCTGGTAAAGGAAGAGGTCACTGATGGTGCCATACGCCGGTTATTGTTTGAGGCCGGAGATGATGTGGAAGGCCTTATGAAACTTTGCAAAGCCGATATTACCTCCAAAAATGACCAGAAGGTCAAGCGGTATCTGCAGAACTTTGAAAATGTGGAACGAAAAATGCAGGAGGTGGAAGAAAAGGACCAATTGCGTAATTTTCAGCCTCCGGTGTCAGGTGAAGAGATTATGGAAACTTTTGGCATTGGGCCTTCAAGAGTGATAGGGGATATCAAAGAGGCCATTAAAGAGGCCATCCTGGAAGGGGAAGTAAAAAATACACATGATGAAGCCTATCAGCTTATGCTTAAACTTGGGAAGGAAAAAGGGCTAAAGGCAGTGAAGGTAAAAACCTGAATATTTTTTAGATTTGCATCCTTTCGGAGGATAGGAATCAAATTTTGAATTAAAAATTACAATTAATAAATAACCGGAATTAAAATGAAGAGTATCTGTAAAATTTTAGCGGGGTTAGGACTGATCATGGTGATGGTTACCGGAGCCCAGGCTCAGGAACAACCAAACCCTGATGAAAATAGAAATGAACATCTGAGGAGGTTGGTGGAACAACATACCAGAACTTACGTACGTGCCATGCGGTACAACGATTATGATGCTGCAAAAGACGCCTTGTTGCAGGTAGTGTCAGCAGTTCCAGGCAATGATTCATTATTGTTTAATCTTTCATTGTTGTACTACGAAATGCAAAAGTATCCTTCTGCCTTGCTCGCTGCCAGAGATGTGCTAACGCTGAGGCCCAGGCACCTGGGAGGGCTGGAGTTGGCTGCCATGGCTTCTGAAAATCTGGGCATTCGTGAAGAGGCCCTCAAGCATTATGAAACCTTGTATATGGAGACTGACCAACTTGAGGTGCTGTACAAGGTGGCCTTCATGCAATTTGACCTTAAGCGCTATAATGAAGCAAGAGCCAGTTCCCAGATCATCCTGGATAGCAGCAAGGCCGATGAAGTGAAAATGGTTTTTACCCTGGAAAATGATATTGATAAGGAATTTCCCATCAAAGTAGCGCTATTGAATCTCAAGGGTATGATCAGTGAAGCTGAAGGAAATAATGAAAAAGCCAGGGGATACTACCAGGAGGCTTTACAAATTGCTTCTGATTTTCCGCCAGCTCGAGAAAATCTCAATAAGATGAAGTAAGGAGCCTGCTGACTGTTTTTTTATTTTTATAATTAACTGCAACCTTTCCTGACTTTTATAGTCTTTAAACAAAATAGATCAGGCAGCCTTGCAGGAAGATATTCACAGAGATCTCATTAAAAAATGCCTTTCAGGAGATGGGAAGGCATTTTATCAAATTTACAAGCTTTACTCCAAAGCCATGTACAACCTCTCGTACCGCATCACCAATGATGCAGAAGAGGCAGAGGATGTGCTCCAGGAAGCCTTCATTAAAGCTTTTTCCAAACTGGAGCAATTTTCAGGACAATCGACTTTCGGGGCATGGCTCAAGCGGATTGTGATCAACCAGGCCATCTCCAACAAAAAGAATATGCGCCTGCTTTTTGACCCGGAATGGGATTACCAAAATGATCTTCAGGACCAATACGATCCCTGGGTGGAGGATCGTTATTTAGACGTTCAGAGGATTCATGAAGGGATTAACCACTTGCCAAAAGGGTACAGGATGGTCCTGACCTTATACTTATTGGAGGGGTATGATCATCAGGAGATTTCAGAAATCCTGGGTATTACGGAAGCGACCTCCAAATCGCAGTACCACAGGGCGAGGCAAAAATTAAAGGAATTTATTACTAAAGACTCAGCTTATGTCACAGAAAGACCTTGAACAATATATCCGGGACAATAGGGGCTCCCTGGATGCCAGGGAGACGCACCCTTCGGTTTGGAAAAGGATTTCCCATAAACTCAATATTAATACCTCAACGACTGCCGGGTGGATGTGGAAGGCAGCAGCCGTCTTTTTCCTGGCTACTACCATTTATTTACTGCCCTGGGGCTCCGGTTCTAATCAGAAAACTGCCGAGGCTATTGACCAGGAGTTTGTAGAAATTGAGCGTTACTATTTCTCCATGATTTCTGAGAAGAAAGCCTACATTGCTGAGTGGGAGCATAGCATGGATCCTGATTTTGACGAGGATTGGAAAAGGCTCAACGCCATGTATCTCGCTCTGAAGGAAGAGTATGGCACCAATCCCAGCGAGCAGGTCAAGGACGCCTTAATCCTAAACCTATTGGTAAGGATTGAAATGCTCAATAAGCAGGTCAGAAAGCTGACTGACGAAAACATTTCCGGTAAACAATCAACTTATTTGGGGGCTTAAAGGAATAAAACTTCAATTTCACCCATCCGGAATGGAGTTCAACTAATAAAAAGAATTAGTTAAATTTTTATTCTAACTCTAACCATATTTTTTTATAATAGGTGTGGCTGGGTGTCCACGTCCAGCGCGGACGTTCCGGGGCCTTGCGGGTTAGGGAGCCTTGAATGTGTCTATCAGGGTAGAGACATGGTAAACGCAGCCTATTTCTATTATTCTAATCAGTCGAATTGCAGACTGTACAAGACAGATTCCTGCAGGGTGGGCCTGTGGGTTTCGCGGGGAGGGACGTCATTGGACGTGGTGCCTTTTTTGTTTCTTTTTTGGGCAAGCAAAAAAGAATAAGAAATAGTTTAACATTAACCTTCTGCTCATTGCTAATTAGCATAGCATAAAGCAGTTAAAAATTATAGAATCTTCACTCAAAGCTGGTCTTGATGAGGTCAAATTTTTCTTTGGCGGAATCAAGAATTTTGCCCTTTTCGCATTTTAATATTCTTGCTGGAAAATCACGGATCAGGTTATAGTCATGGGTAGCCATGAGCACGGTGGTACCACTGTTATTGATCTCCAAAAAAAGCTTGAATATCCCCTCAGATACTTCAGGGTCGAGGTTTCCGGTGGGCTCATCGGCCACCAGCATTATGGGTTCATTGAGAAGGGCTCTTGCGACCACCACACGTTGCTGTTCACCACCTGATAACTGGTGGGGCATTTTATTGACAACCGAGCCAAGCCCTACCCGCATCAGCACATCTGATACCCGGGATTTCATTTTGGTCCTGTCCTTCCAGCCGGTGGCTTTAAGCACGAAATCTAAGTTTTCTGCTACTGTACGATCAGGGAACAATTGAAAATCCTGAAAGATGATCCCTAATTTTCTGCGCAACAATGGCACCTGATTTGATTTTATCTCACGAAGATTAAATCCGGCCACCTGGATATCACCAAGCCGCAGGGGCAGGTCTCCATAGAGGGTTTTAAGTAATGATGATTTTCCGCCGCCAGTCCTGCCGATGAGAAATACCATCTCACCTTTTTCAATATCCAGGGTGACTTCATTAAGCACGGCCTGATTTTCCTGAAAAATGGTGGCCTCTCTGATGCGGACTACCGGGTCGGAAGAAAACGTCATTATTTGTTAGCTTTTTTATGGTCTGCCAGAAACTGCTCCAGGCCCTGGTCGGTTAGTGGATGCTTAAGTAGACTTAAAATCACCTTTAATGGGCAGGTGGCCACATCAGCACCGGCTTCAGCGCAGTGGATCAGATGCATGGTGTGGCGGATTGAGGCTGCCAGAATCTCTGTTTCATAACCGTAGTTATCATAAATCTGCACGATTTGCTCAATCAGGCTTAGGCCATCGTGGGCGATGTCATCAAGCCTGCCAATGAACGGAGATACATACGATGCTCCTGCTTTTGCAGCAACCAAGGCCTGCCCGGCAGAAAATATCAGAGTGCAGTTGGTACGGATCCCTTCACTGCTCAAATGTTTAATGGCCTTGATCCCTTCACGGATCATGGGCACCTTTACCACAATCTTCTCATCAATGGCCGCCAAAGCTTTACCTTCCTTGATGATCCCTTCATAGTCTGTTGCGATCACCTCTGCACTGACATTATCATCTACCTCTTTGCAAATGGCTTTATAATGGGCCATGATTTTTTCATGGCCGCTGATGCCCTCCTTAGCCATAAGAGATGGGTTGGTAGTGACACCATCAAGTACCCCCAGATCGTAGGCTTCCTTGATTTCGTCGATATTGGCCGTGTCGATAAAGAATTTCATATTGAATTTGTGGTTAGGTATAGAGTTAAGTAATCATGATCTGATTTGCCTCACAAACCAATGATCAATGCTATAAAGTTAAAGAATTGGCTTGGAAAAATGGTAATAAAAATGGCAAATCATGTATCGCACCGCTACAACCGCTTACCCTTGCTACCTTCCGGTCCTGGGGGAGTTCAGCAGGAGCTGGTCGTACAGATTTGCCATTGCAAATGTACGACGAAAAATGCAAAGGATGAAACACAATTGAACCCAAATTCGGGAATTACTGCCTGATATATCTGAGATTATATTAACTTAACAGTTTAGAAGATCGTTGGTATGAACGGGTATCTAATATGTGCCTTAATTCAGGTTCGGTGTTGTTGATAAATTGTAGGAACACAACCACCAAACCCCTTTATAACTTATTTTTTCAATTAAAACTTGCGCAATGATTTGGTCAAAACAAATTTTTGGAAAGCGAAAACTAGCATTGGTATTAACCATTATTATGGCATTGGTATTCATAAAAAATTTGGTTGATCAAAATAATGCCTCCGAATTAGACTCTTCTATTTCTTCTTTTTATGAAGACCGCCTTCTGGTCGAAAGCTATATTTTTCAGATGTCGGATCACCTCCATAATAAAAAATGGGCTTTTGATAATTGCAGGGAAGGGCGGACCTATTTTAATGCGAAATCAGAGGTCAGTTATCATGATGAGAAAATTCATGACCTTTTGGCAAGTTATGAATCAACGCACCTTACCGAATTGGAAGCTATTTATTTTAAGCGCCTTAAAGAAAATATAGAAAAAATTGAGCAATCAGAGCAGGAATTTTTATTTAATCCCAATCAGACCGCCCATTTTGATGAATTGAGTATTAAAGCAGCCCATGATGGTTTGTTGATGCATGCCTTGCATGACCTAAAGAATCTCTCCAAAATACAGGTGAGTGAGGGTAAAAATATTTCAGATAACTCGAAGCGTATTATTCATGGTAGTACCCTGTTGACACAATTTGAGCTAGGGCTACTCATCGTACTGGGGCTGGTAGTGCAGATTTTGATTTTCAGTCCTCCACAAGTGATGACCCAATTCCCTCAAAATCCCCGTTTAAATTAATAAAACCTGATTATATAAAGGCTGCGGTTTCCATGCAAGTCTCGATCGCTGGTAGTTTGATTTTCTCCAGGAGCCGATCCTCCAAAAGGTCAGCCCAGGTATTAAAATACAATATGACGTCGTGACGATTATTGTGACTGGGATACTCTTTACCTTCCGGCAATCTCCGGAGTACTTCCTGGTCTGAAAGCCTTTCGAGATGCTTAAGGTCGTCCGGATCCAGGCCCTTTTCAAGCATTACTGTGATGACTTTATCAAGAGGCAAGCCACTATGAGGACAGTAGTCATTGAGTTGTTCGCTCCAGTCGCCACAGCGCATCATGGCTCTTTGATGGATTTCTTTTTTGTCCAGGTCCGTGATCACCTGAGCTAGGTGACCACAATTGCAACTGCCCATATGGCCCCATTGATATGCGGGGCTTTTTTGAAGCCGCTTTGCAGTTTTCCTCAGGATGTCAATGAGTTCGGGATTCGGTCTTGCCATCGGATATTAATTTTTGTTTTTATAACCGGTATGAAATAAAAATGTTTCCTTTTTGTCCGCTGTTGGGAGGCTATGCGAAGGCGTTTTTCATGTGAGTAGTTAACCTTTCCCCTCAGTTTTACCCGGACAGATTCTACAGAAACCTAATCCTATCTTTATTTCAATATTTGGGACGCATGTTCCTTGGTCTTCACCTTTTCGATCACCTCTTCGATTTTTCCCTCCTCATTGATCAAAAAAGTAACCCTCGCGGTACCCATATATTTGCGGCCGTACATTGATTTTTCTACCCAGGTGCCGTATTTTTCATGAATCTCCTTATTTGTATCAGCCAATAGGGTAAAGGGAAGATTTTGTTTCTCTATAAATTTCTGATGTGATTTTTCACTATCAGTGCTTACCCCCAACACCTCGTAGCCGGCCTTTTGTAAATCATTATGATGATCTCTGATGTCACAGGCCTGTGCGGTACATCCGGGAGTATTGTCTTTGGGATAAAAGTAAAGCACCACTTTTTTGCCTTTAAAATCTGAAAGACTTACAGGGTTGCCATTTTGGTCATTTACAGTAAAATCAGGGGCTTTGTCGCCTTGTTTCAAACTCATAATTTATTGTATTTGGGTTGTGTATACTTTTTCATTTCCAACCAAATCTTTGACAATAAGTTTAAGCGGCCCTTTGAATGATTGACTGCCTTCCTTTAGCTCCGACCAAATCAACTTTGTTTTATAGTCATAGTGCATCAGTACCCATTGGCCATCTACCTCCATTCGGAAATCCTTAATACCTGACCCGGAATCTGAAATCCTGAATTTTAAATCCTTTCGGTTGATTACCAAAGCCTTTACCTCCGGCGGAATGGTATCTGCTGCCAGGGTGTACCGGCCAAACTCCCGGGTAGTGAATTCAAATTTGTTCTGCTTCCAGGTGCCGCCCTGGTA
>JBGTCD010000138.1:0-18804 GCA_041749015.1 Cyclobacteriaceae bacterium | reverse complement strand
AAACAGTGTTGACCATAAAGGAAGGTCTTCCATGGATTGGAAGCAGCTTGAGGAGATCATGAGTAGGCTGGAGCAAAAAGCCAAATTTGATCATGAAGCTGCCATCTCCTATCTGAGCAAAATCATTGGCCGGACTTTTGAAGAGACCCTTTTCAGCTTCAATAGGTTTAAAGCTGCTGGCATCAACCTGTTTAAGGTGGTTTACCACCTGGGCAGATGTTCGATGGAGGAGGCCCGCAATGATGCCTCAAGAGAGATATTCTTTTCCTCCACACTACGGGAGAGGATAGGGCATCACGTCTATGGGGAGCTTTGGGCCGATCATATAAAATCAATCATGGTGGAGCACGGGCTGATCCAGCGGCCTTTGCACGTGGTCAGTGCCAACCTCCATAGCTTTGTTAATACGATTTACGGTACCCAGTCTTTAGAATTCAAAACCTTCAAAGACCTTGAAAAGACTGCGGAAAAGATTAGTCTTGAAACTACCGGACCACTGGCCGGAAAGATCAGGACCTATGCAAAGAAGCACGGGCTCATTGACATCCCAGATGTATCAGGCACCAATATCAGTGTACAAATTATTGATACCGCCAAAATGGATCAGAAACGGGTAGGCCCAGGTGTGCCGCTTCAAAAATATGATGAAGATAATGCCCCTGTGCTCCTGGTGATGGACTATGCCTTTGGAGAGCAGGCCTACGAATGCCTTGATGAATTGCTCAAGCCTTTTGATAATGAAAAAAAGACCTTCCCCTTGCAGGTACAGTCGGTGTCTATTATGGGTAAGGCAGGGATTCTAAAAGGTAAGAAGGGGGATATCATGATCCCATCATCCCATATATTTGAGGGTACTGCTGACAACTACCCTTTCCGAAATGAATTACGGATCCAGGATTTTCAGGGGTTTGGGCTCGGGGTATGTGCCGGACCTATGATCACCGTGCTGGGGACTTCCCTTCAAAATAGGAACGTCCTGAAGTATTTTATGGAATCTTCCTGGAAAACCATAGGGCTTGAGATGGAAGGTGCTCATTATCAAAAAGCCATTCAATCGGCCTCTAGAATTCGGCACAGCATCCGCCGAAATGTAAAGCTGCTCTACGCTTATTATGCTTCTGACAACCCCCTTGAAACAGGCAGCACGCTTGCTTCCGGTGGACTGGGAAAGGAGGGGATTCGGCCCACCTACCTGATCACCTTGAAAATACTTGAAAAAATATTCAAAGCTTGAGCGCATTCAAACCATATTTTTACCGCAACTAGAAAAAAGTGAAATGGAATTGATCTGATTTTTATATATTTTGAAAAATTAAAAATCAATAAGTAAAGGTTTGGCTAAATTATGATTTCCATATGAATTTAAATCTTAATGGCAAGGAAGAAGTGACCTACGATGCAATCGTGGTAGGTACTGGGATTAGTGGTGGATGGTCGGCTAAAGAACTAAGTGAAAAAGGACTTAAAACTTTGGTGCTGGAGCGGGGAAGGGATGTCAAACATGTGATTGACTATCCTACTGCAATGGATGAGCCCTGGGAGCTGCCTTTTAATGACAGGATACCTGAGGCCGAACTAGAAAAATTTTATCCGGTTCAGAAGCGTACAGGATATACCATCAGGCAGTCTGTCAAGCACTGGTGGGTGAATGATCAGGACCATCCCTATACTGAAGAGAAACGGTTTGACTGGATCAGAGGCTATCACGTAGGGGGCAGGTCCCTGCTTTGGGGCAGACAAAGCTACCGGCTTAGCCCTATGGATTTTGAGGCCAATGCTAAGGATGGTATTGCTGTTGACTGGCCGATAAGGTATGAGGATTTGGTACCATGGTACGATTATGTAGAGACCTTTGCGGGTATCAGTGGCAAGGCTGAAGGCCTTGAGCAACTTCCAGATAGCAAGTTTTTACCAGCAATGGAACTCAATTGTGTTGAGGAACACCTGCAAGGTCAAATAAAAAAGCATTTTAACGACCGGATTCTCACTATAGGCCGGGTGGCCCACCTCACCGAACCCAAAGGTGCCCGTGGTCAATGCATGCACCGCAACCTATGCATGAGAGGCTGCCCCTACGGTGCGTACTTTAGCAGCAATGCCTCTACACTTCCCGCTGCTGAAAAATCAGGTAATATGTCCTTAAGACCCAATTCCATAGTCTATGAAGTGATCTATGATGATGTGACTAAAAGGGCAAAAGGCGTTAGGGTAAAAGATGCAGTGGACGGCACCTTTCATGAGTATTTTGCTAAAATTATATTCCTTAATGCCTCCGCCCTTAATACCGCCTACATCATGCTCAACTCCAAATCAGATCGGTTTCCCAATGGTCTGGGAAATGACAGCGGTGAGCTGGGTCACAACCTAATGGACCACCATTTCAGGGTAGGGGCCTCAGGGGCTTATGATGGCTTTCAGGACCGGTATTATTCAGGCCGCAGACCTAATGGTATTTATATCCCCCGATACAGAAATATCCAAAAAAATGACCGCGATTATATCCGCGGATTTGGCTACCAGGGATCCGCCTCCCGCGAGAGCTGGACCCGGGGTGTCAGGGAACTGAGTATAGGCAAACCTTTAAAAGATGAGCTAATGAACCCCGGTGAATGGCGCATGGGGATGACTGGTTTTGGCGAATGCCTCCCCTACCATGAAAATAGAATCTGGATCAACGAAGATAAAAGAGACGTGCATGGGATGCCTACCCTGAGCATTGACTGTGAGTTTAAGGAGAATGAGATGAAAATGCGACCCGATATGGCCAATGATGCTGCAGAAATGATGGAGGCGGCAGGTTTTAAAAATATCAGGACCTACGATGATATCGGTGGGCCCGGCCTGGGCATCCATGAGATGGGTACCGCCCGGATGGGCAGAGACTCCAAGACTTCAGTGCTTAACAAGTGGAATCAGGTGCACAGTGTTCCCAATGTGTTCGTAACAGACGGGGCCTGTATGACCTCGGCAGGTTGTCAGAATCCATCATTGACCTATATGGCCCTTAGTGCCCGTGCAGCTAATTTTGCGGTAGACCAACTTAAGAAAAGAAACTTATAACTATGGAAAGAAGAGAAGCTATTCGTAAAAGCGCACTTGCCCTGGGAGGGATCTTGGCTGCGCCTACCATATTAGGAATTCTTAACGGATGCCAGGCAGACCCTGAGTTAACTTTTGACCCAAAATTTTTCTCTGAGGAGGAGGCTTGGTTGATCGCTGATCTGGCTGAGGTGATATTACCGCAAACGGATACACCCGGCGCTAAGGCCGTAGGGGTACCGGGATACATCGACAATATGCTGGCAGGGTATTATAGCGAAAAGGATCAGGCCAGATTTAGGGAAGGCATGGAGGGTTTTAAAAATGCCGTGGCCGAGACTTATGATAAACCATTTTACAGACTTGAGCCCGAAGCTCAACTGGAGATAACTGAAAAATTTCATAATGAAGCTGTGAATGCTATTCGGGAACCAGGTGAAGGCACCCCCTTTATCCTGATGATGAAAGAGCTCACCATCACGGGGTTTTATACCTCGGAGATTGGGGCTACCGAGGTGCTTACTTATGTCACGGTACCCGGAGCCTATTTAGGATGCATCCCTTATGATGAGGTAGGCAAAGCCTGGGCTTTTTAGTAATTTATTTAAAATCTTATTTAAAATGAAAATGCAAATTTCAACATTATTGGCAGGAGTATTGATTATGGTCACAGTATTGACAGGCTGCGACGGTGATGGTAAAGAGGGTTCCAGAAAACTATCGGCAGAAGACAGGGCCTTTAATTCCTTCCTTAATATTACGATGATTTACTCCGGGTCTATGATGGTCATGTTTAGCGGGATGGGCGAAAGCATGAATGAAATATTAGCAGGAGATGGCTCCGATAGTGAGAAGATAGAAAAAGCCATGGGCTCATTGAATGAAGAATTGGTGAGCATGGTAAATGAAGGCCTTCAGGATATGGCCCATCAAATGGATTCCATTAAAACCAATAACCCAGAAGTGTTTAAGAGAATTTTTGATAGGGAGTCCATGCGGGAAATGGTTGCCATTAATGACCAGTTTACAATTCCTAAGGGTTTTAAAAAGCTAGATCGGAATTTAGATAGTAAAGATATCCTTAGGTATGTCATGCATCTTAATCTTTCCGGGGCAGTTGACGAAGAAGCTGAGGCAGAAAAAACGGAAATTGGTAAATACCTCGGGGAAATGATGGATAAAATGCAGGAAGTGAGCACTGACCTGGAGGGTGACGAAGAACTGAATAGAATGATGACGGAGTGATGCACTCAACTAAATAATTTCAGAAACTAAAACCCCTTTTATTATGGCTTATGAAAAAGAACTCAATATTTATGTCAATACCTCCATGGTAATGATGGGCAGCATGCTCATGATGTTTAGTGGCATTGCTGAAAAGCTAGGTAAAGCATTTTCCGGGGATATGGGAGCAGATGAAAAGGTGAGTAAGGCAATGGATCAATTTGCCGGCGAGGTGATCGATGACCTTCAGGGCAACCTCAAAGATTTAAGATCAAAGTTAGAGGGGGTAAAGAATGATCATCCAAAAGTTTATGACCGGGTGTTTAACCGGCCCTCCATGCAAAAGCTGGTGGCTGTTGAGGCACAAAACGGACCACCCGCAGGCTATAAGTCACTTACTGAATCCCTCACTAAGGAGGAAATCATGCAGTATGTTTTTCATTGGAGCATATCAGAGGAAAGCGGCGAATCTGACAGCCCTGTAGTCACCTACCTGGGTGCCGTTCTTGATCAATTAAAGGCACTACATGCCGAGTTTGAGGAAGATTCTGAGATAGAGCAGCTTCTGGCTTGATAAGAAACCAGTCGCTCGACACTCCCACAGTCGCTCGCCTCTGGGCAGGCGTGCCGAGTGACCAAAATCCTCGAGGCATCTTGCCGACTTAGGTCCCACCTTAGGTAAATTATTTAAACCAAGAATTCGTTATATTTACCAATAGAAAATAAAGTAGCCATGAATACACAAGTAGTTAAACAATCTCTTCATCAATTGATTGACCAAATAGAGGACAAAGAGCTGCTGCTGCTTTACCAACAATTATTGGAAAGGGAGTTGAAAAAGATGAATTCAAAGGATTTTTTTAATAATAGTGAGGATGAAATGATCAGCAGGGCAAAAGCCTCACTGCAATCAATAGAAGAAGGCAAGACAAGAAGCATAGAAGAATTCAAAAATGATGTGGACAAGTGGAAGGCAGAAAGGGTTATTTAGTTCAGATAACCCCTGAAGCAGAGTTGTTTTATTTCGATTTATTGGAGTACCTTTTTAAAACACATCAATCAAACAGCGCATCCCGCAAGGCTGGGGAGATACTGGAAATGGCCTTGTCATTGAAGGTAAACCCCCATCGGGGTAGTATAGAGCAAAAGTTACGTTTTTTGGGAAAAGAGCACCGTTTTTTGCCCTATAGAATCACCGCTAGAAAGGAAGTTAAAATCATCTATTTTGTTAATAAAGCAAACAATACCGTATACGTGACAGATTTTTTTGGGACTGAAATGGACGATAAAAAAATCAGCAAAAGGACCAAGTGACCAATACCCTTGTGGCAGTGTGCCGACTTTATCCCTGCCTGAATGCTCTGCGTGTGAACCTTGTTCTGCAACTAATCCCGAATTGAGGTAATTTAGTTGTGGTTGCTTATGTCTGATAAAATACCGTTTTTTAAAAATCTTCATGCACGGTATTTTATATGCAAAGATCAGTGGACCTCAAATTTTTAATCAGCACACTGCAAGAGCTGGTTCGCATTAATTCCGTCAACCCCAGTTTGTCTGAAAATGGTCCGGGAGAAGAAGCAATAAGTCTTTACATTGCAGATCACCTAAAAAAGTTAAATATATTCACAGAGATTGACCGGTTGGGAGAAGGGCGGTTTAATGTCACCGGCATTATCAAAGGAAAAGGTAGTGGTCGCTCCATTATGCTTAACGCCCATATGGACACGGTGGACGTGACCCATATGAAAGACCCTTTTTCAGCCAGCATCGTTGACGGCAAACTCTATGGCCGGGGTGCCCAGGATATGAAGGCCAGTATCGCAGCGATACTTTCCATGGCCAAAATTATCCAGGACAATAAAGTCAGCCTCAAAGGAGATATCATTTTGTCTTTTGTGGCAGACGAGGAATACAACAGTATTGGTACCGAACATGCCCTAAAAAAATACCATACGGATGGTGCCATAGTAACTGAACCCTCTGATCTGAATATTTGCATTGCTCATAAGGGTTTTGGGCTTTTTGAACTTACAACCCAGGGGCGGGCGGCCCATGGTGGCCTCCCTGAGGAAGGTATTGATGCCAACATGCACATGGCCGCTGTTATGCAGGAGTTGAGCCTGATGAGTGATCAAATAAAAGAGATAAAGGCACACCCGTTCTTAGGTCGTCCATCTATTCATATCCCGCGCTTAGAAGGCGGAAGCGCCCCTTTTATGTATGCCGATCAGTGCAAGTTGATCCTTGAAAGAAGGACGCTGCCCGGTGAAAAGGAAGCTGATATGCTGCAATCGCTAAAAGCAATCAATAGAAAACTTTCAAAAAGAAAAATAAAAGCCGAAGTTGGCACCTTGATGTGGCGTGATGGTTTTGAAGCGGATCAGGATGGACCGATGGTAACTTCCCTGTGTGATGCCTATAAAGATGTTACAGGAAAGAACGCTAATTTTATTGGTCACTCATGGTGGGAGGATTCCGCATTGATCAGCGAGAAAGGCATCGACACGGTGGTCTTTGGACCTACAGGTCATGGCTTGCATTCTGCTGTTGAATGGGTAGATATTCAATCAGTAGCTACTATGGCCGACATTTTATTCAATACGGCCACACTTTATTGCAATAAAACATAAGCATAATTTAGAATCCTATGACTAATAAAATGAATAACTGGAAGAACATTCAGCAAGGCACCCGATCAGTTTGGGCTGGTGAAACAAGCCCTTTTTACAAAGGAGCCACTCAGATTCCGGTAGTACACAGCGTGACTTTTGGATACGAGGACGTAGACACCTGGTTTGACGTGGCCATCGGAAAACAGGAAGGCCATATTTACAGTCGTAATACCAACCCTACAGTGGCGGTATTCGAGGAGAAAATGCGGATTCTGGAAGATGCAGAAGCCGCTACGAGCTTCTCCACAGGAATGGCTGCTATCAGCAATACTTTATTCACACTACTTTCGCCCGGGCAGCGTGTGGTGTCCATCAAGGATTCCTATGGCGGCACGAGTAAGCTGTTTTTGGAGTTTTTGCCCCGCTTTAACATAGACGTGCAACTGTGCGAGACTACGGATATGGAAGCGATAGAAGCCGAAATCAAAAAAGGTTGCCAGGTATTGTATCTGGAAAGCCCCACCAACCCTACGCTCAAAGTGATAGACCTGGAAAGACTAAGTAAAGCAGCCAGAGAAGTGGGGGCCATCGTTGTGGTTGATAATACGTTTGCCACTCCCATCAATCAGAAGCCGCTACAGCTGGGAGCTGACCTGGTGTTGCATAGCGCCACAAAGTTTATAGGAGGCCACTCCGATGCCATGGGAGGTATAGTTTGTGGAAGGAAAGACCTTATTGATAAAATTTTCCACTTCCGTGAAATCAATGGTGCTACACTTGATGCCATGTCGGCCTATCTCCTTCTCAGAGGTGTTAAAACACTTGAGCTGAGGGTGCAAAGACAAAATGAAACCGCGATGGCCATGGCCAGTTTCCTGGAAAAGCAGCCACAGGTAGAGCAGGTATTTTATCCCGGCCTTATAACCGACCCCGGCCATGAAATTGCAAAAAAGCAAATGACGGGCTATGGCGGCGTAATGGCTTTTTCACTAAGAGGCGGTTTTGAAAATGTAAAAGCCTTTCTCAACAAGCTTCAGTATGCGCATCTGGCTGCAAGTCTGGGCTCGGTAGGCACCCTGGTAGGACCACCGAAAGTCACAAGCCATGTCGAAGCCACGGAAGAAGAAAGAAAACAACTCGGTATTCCCGAAGGCCTCATTCGCTGTAGTGTAGGAATTGAAAACGATGAAGATCTAATAGCCGATTTTAAAAACGCGCTGTCAGGCTTGCCTAGTGACTAAGGGGGAGGAGATTCAATCCACAACGCATTTAATGGGCCGACTCAATTTGATAAAGCTCACAGCTGGTGCCCTTATCATTATTATCGCCAAGGTATACCACACCTGAGTATTGCAAAGTAAAATTTTCAGAACTTATTACGGCAACTGCCGCAAAATTGGTGGTGCAGATAAGTTTTCCGGGCTGAGCATACAAATTGATGGCCTCTGCCAAATTGACCACATTACCGGAAATATCACTGCGTTGGTCTTCCTGTTTATTGGTTATGGTAACCGGGCCTGTATCAAAACTCACCTTAATATCTTCATCGTTATACCTAAGGATAAAGGTCAAAGCAGATTCGATTCCGGAATGGGCAGAAGGAAATAAAATGAATATAGTATTGTCCTTGAGGGCATAAGGCAAAAGATTAAGGCTCAACCCCAAATTATCTGATTTGAACTTATTCCAGAATTCTGCAATCTCTTCTTTATTTCTCCTGGGAAACTTCATGCAACAGAGATATGTAACAATAATATCTGAACTGGCCTCTGAATCTTCTTCAATATCTTTGGCCATCACTGGTTTTGTATCAATGCCCCTGGATTGTAGATACTTGTCCGGATTGATATTATGGATTTTGTCAGGGTAAGGCCAGTAGCGCATGGTTTCCCTGGTGCCTCCGGTTTTCCTTTTAAGATCAAATTCTGAGAGTACTGTTAACAGATTAACCTCCCCATTTAATAGCCTGCTGCGCAAAATGGCTGAACCAAAGATAACCCGGCTTTGTAAAGAGAAAAGATCATTGACGCCATTGTATTTTTCGGAAGTCAGGTAATTGACACTTGTGTTTTCCAGTAAATTATTGAAGCGACTGATCCAGCCATCCCCGGCAAATCTCACACTGGTCTCTAGAAAATCTTCTTTGGCAAAAGGGATGAATGCGTTGACCTCACCACCTTGCTCGATCATTGATTCGGCAAAAAGAATATCAGCACCACAGGCCAGTGAGCAATACCCAATCCTCGCATTCAGTGATTGAATGGTATGAGCAATTTCTTCCTTGATTTCCTTTTCTATAGAAGGGGGGAAGCGGGGATTTGGTCTTGATGGGTGATCAATCATGTGGCCAACAAACCCTATCACCAACGGTGGTTTAAAGGCTTTCAGTACTTCAGGCGGCACGGGCAGATAGTGGTTAAGCAGCCAGAGCTGTTTATAAATAATATTGATTTTCCCCCAGTCAGATCCTGCTAATTGCTTTCCCTTAAAATAGAGTTCAACACATTTATCACGGTTTTTGGTAAGCAGGTTGGCTTCGGCAAGGGTCATAAGTTCCCAGAAGTCATCGGTTTTATCATCAAGTAGTGCCATTACCTCCCCTGCTAGGGTTCTTCCTGCATTTATTTTTCCAGCAATGGCAGACATGGTTGCTGCATTGATTCCCGTGTAGTAGTTTTTGGTTTGTTCGAAGTTTTCGGCATAAGTATCCCTTGATAGCAGGGCATAGCTGTTATCCTGATATTCTCTGAATATTTCTTTATAAATGCCACCAAGTATTCCTGCTGTCTCAGGGTCATCCTTATAAGCTGTATAGATCGGTAGTAAAAATTTCTCTGCAGCCTGAGGGATCCCTGACTTTGAAAGCGCCAGCGCGTAGAGTTGCTGAAACCTTAAAGTATTGTCGGCTGATTTATAGCCTGCTTCGGCAAGATTTCGGGCTTCAAGATACCTACCCTGACTAATAAGTTGTTCGACTTGTTGTACGGAAACTGACATGAATTACACCATTTTACTTTCCGTGTCTTTCCACAAATTTGTCATATTGTATTTTAAATTCATCATGTTTTTTTCGCCCGTCAACTTCTTCATCAATTTCATTTAGTAGTTCGAAATAAGCCTGAGGATATTCATCTGTATACATTTTGGGAACTACATTAATTTTAGTAAGCCCCATATATGCTGTAAAAATCAAGAATATGGCAATTAGCAGAACTGAGTGATCCTTAAATTTATTTATAAATGAAAAGGCTGACTGCTTTTTTCCACCTATCAGTAAGTTCTTGTTGAACCATGCAGAAAGGGCAAATCCTAAAAGAAATGCAAAGGCAAGCATTCCTGATGGTTCTGCATAACGTGGGTATAAGGGTGCCATGAGCATAGACAATACATAAAAAATTATGCTGGCATGAAACAGAACGATAGTCCAGGCTATAATTCTACTTCGCACAACAAGTGATTTGAAGGTTTTGACTAACTTTATTATGAAAACAATAACAAGTAGTAGTCCGGATATAATGAAAATTTCTTCTACAAACATGAACCGGATATAAAATACCCTTAAGAATAGTATACCGGAAATCAGGATAAGCGACAACAACTCCAGGATATTCAAACTTTGAGTTCGATCCCCATTTTTTTTAAGTACCCATAATAGTTGAACAAAAAAAACTACAGAGAATGACCCGGCCACAATGCCCAATAACTTTAAGCCATACCCATTCTGGGCCATAGCTGCAAAAGCTCCAAAAATAAGGAGTACACAAAGCAGGTAATATATGGGGATGTAATTTCTCATCAGGAGGGTAAATAGAAAATATAATTCAAATTAAATGCTAAATAGTCATCCATTGGCTTCCACCTTCTACGTTCTTCAGGGCTTTCCCCCTTCAAGGAGGCCTGCCAAAGAATGATTGCCCGACAAATAAGGTCCTCTGTTTCGGTGAGGGTGGGTGGAATAGAAATTAATGCCCTATAGAAATTTCCCTCTTCTGCAACACCATAAACTTTACTAAATACTCCATTAAATTTATTCTGTTCAATAATTTCTTTTAGAAACTCATCTGATATTGAATTCAACTCCCTGCCCCCAATCCTGGACAACAAAAGGATGAGATTAAATCTGAAATCGATAAACTGGGCGGCGCCAAAATTAAACTGTGAGTAATCTATATCCCGAGCTTTGGAAAAGGCTGAATCAAGAAATACAAATGATCGTGGGCTAGCTTGTTCCAAATAAACCCTCTCTGCCATAAAAATATAAGCGAATACTTTTTCATTTTCATTTTCAAACTTTTCAGCCAACTGCATAGCCTCTTCATCTTTATTAAACCTTACAAGATTTTTGCACAAATCTTTCATCTGATTTAAGAAGAATGTTTTTTCTAAGTATTCAAATTTATCCCGAGAGGCTGCAAAATTCTCCAGATCGAATGCTTGATAATACTTCATACCTGCAATCGTATCACTTTTCTCAAAAGCACGGTTGGCCAAGATCAGGTTGATTAGATTCAGATCAAGGGTTCTTCCACCAGAGTGCTCTTTAGCTAGTGTTGTAATACGAATGAGGACATCCTCAGGTAATGGATAATTATTATCGAATGCATTCTGGTTAGGATAGGGTTTTATTTCATATGCCTTGGCTACCCAAAAGTGGAGGTAGCTAAAATCTTCGGAGGAGGAATACAGTTCCTTAAAAAGATCATTCTTATCCATATAATTAAAGAACAGATCGGAATGATAGGTCCAGCTAAACCAACCTTCCATATAATCGGGATAAATGAACAGATGTTTACGTTTGAAATTCCTTGTCCGTACCCCGTCACCAAAATAGGGTAATGTCACAGAAATGGACTCATCCAAATACTTAGAATCTACAAGCCGGTAATGATCTACTGCCTCTTGGAGTGTTAGCTCCAGGTTTTTGGTATCTGTTTCTATTCCCCGGTCAAAAGCATACTTATGGGCGTACATAGCTCTTCGTTTCTTGTTCATGGCCAATAAGAAATTCCTTTCTGTAGGTTCTTTGATGGCCTTTATAAGCGTTTCATAATCATCTGCCAAGGCATTGAATACTTCCCTTTTCGCAAGGCATAAGTTGGGAAAGAAATAACCCTTATATGATCGCAGGATATTTTTCTCAATGTTCACCCGATATAAATGACTGATGTAGCCTGATCGGATGACAGAATTCCTATAAATAGTAGTTGGAACATTGGATGCATAGTTTGCACCAAGCCAGGTGATCATGTCAGCCACTTTATCCCGATGTCCAAATTGATAAAATATAGCAAGAATATGATTATAGTTATTAAACAAACTTCCTACGAAGTAATCGTTTTGACCGGATTGTAAGATGGCTTCAAAACATTGAATTACTTTCTCAATATTTCCCTGTGCAGCATAAAGTGAGGCAACCGTGTGATACCCTCCATTAAAATCATTTGGAACCCTGCCGTTGATTTCATAACTGCCTTTAGGATAATACACCCTAAATGCAGACCGGGAATCCGGGCTTTCGAACGGTGAAATCAATTGCAATAACTGATCAACGCCTTCAGGAGTCGCCCCACCAAATGTGAGCCACTGCTGAATGGCATAATTAAGTTCAATTGAGATTGTAGCCCTCATCAGTTTCTTATCTTTAAAAAACCGAATGGCAAGTTTATGGCCTTCATTTGCGATCGTACGCAAGTTCCTTTCCCCGTCCTCGGAAGGGTTATAGTATTGATCAAAAGCTAGCAGCGTGGTGGACAGGTTCAGCTCTGTTATTAAAGTATGATAATCTGCTTTTTGATTTGCTATTTCACTTATGGTTGTGGTAATGAGTTCAATCAACCCAGATTTAAGCGGACTGACCTCATGCTTATCGAAAATTATTAATTGTTTTAAGGCAGCATTTGCCTGGCTAAGTCTTGCCTTTTGGTCAAGACCGTCAAGAAAATTAGCCAAATACCCTGGTTCATAGCGTTCTTCAACAAGTAAAGCAATTGATTTGGTGCCAGTATCTACTTCACGGCTGCTCATCAATTGTGCTGTCTCACTTCTTACTTTAGCAAGGACTCTGTTATTTTGTTTTTGCTCAGCATCATACCAATAAAAGCCGCTTAGTACCAGTAATATTACCACTGCTAACCCAATCGCAATACGTTGCGGACCATATTTCATAAAAGCCCGGGTTACCATTACTTTACTAGCACTTTTCTTCAAAAACTCCCGGATATCATCCAAAACATCTTCAGCATCTGCAAGCGCGCGATTCTGGTCCTCCTGTATTTCAGCGTATCGTTTTATCCAAAATGCATTCGGCTTACATTCTTTGAACCAGTTTTCGAAAAATGCAAGCGGCCCTATAGGCAGCAAAAAATCACTACTCTTATTACTCTGTTTCCAGCGATCGAGTTGTTTACGAAAATCCAGATAGGTGGTATAGAATTCAAATTCCTGGCTAGCCCAGGTATTTAGTTTTTTCCAGTTACGGATAAGACTTTCATGGGTAATATCCAATACAGTCACAGGTAGCAGCTTGTGTGTTTGCGGATCTTCTGTTCTAAATGGCCGAATGAAGGAATTTGCTTCATCCCGATAAATGGATAGAATTTCTCCCACAACCTCTGAAGGGTAATCAGGCATATTGATGATGCCCGATATTTCAGCTAAGGTCATGCGATTACGTACCGCGCGACTATTATCAATTTTAGTGAGGCAACTGAATGCAATGGCTATAATCCGTTTGGTTGTTTGTTGATCGACCGGTTTTTGGGGATGCTTACGATTATAATATTCCCAAGCTGTTTCATATAGTATGTTGGCATGGATATCTATGACCCGGTTTAGGCCAGTTTGCTCAAAATATTTCCTTTTATATTCCGGCTGTTCTGCAAACCAGAGATTAAACAATACCTGATCAGCATCAGGAAGTTCATCGACCGGCATTCCACCAACTTTGGCATAGTGGATTAAATCCATTTCAATACCGCCCTTTTCAGCGGCAAGCCATACCTGACTTAGAGCATGCTGTAATATTGGAAGTTGATCAATTCCTTCCGAAAGATCATACACCAGTCGTTCGATAAGTCGCTGTGAAATCCGGTTACCACTTAATATGGCAGGCTCTTCGATAACCTGTTTAAGATCCTTGCGCTTTAATCGGGGCACAAAAAACTGAGAGAAGCCTATGTACTCAGGCAACCCACGAAAGGCAGAACACTGACCGATAAAGTCTGATCGCATGGTGCAGACTACATACACAGGAATATTATTCTTGATAGCAATTCGTGCTGTTTCCAGAATCAGGTTGACCACAATTTGAGAATCCTGCGAGGGCGCTTCACTATAAAAATTTTCCGGGTTAGTAAAAAATTCTTCAAACTGATCAACCAGGATCATCAGGTTGGCGGCTTTTCTTTTTTTGTCTTTCTTTTCCTGATCGGCCAGGTCATGCCATTGGCCATCATTCTCATCAATATAAAATTCTGAATTGGTATACAAATCAATCATTGATGAAAAGCCCCGTCTTAATTCGGTTTCAACAGTAGCCGGATTGCGATCAAACTTTTCGGCTATGGCCTTAGCCATATTATTCACCGGGTTGCGCTCAGGACGAAAATCGGCCACTACCCAGTTGGTGTATTTTGCTTTAAAGAAGCCAGCCCTGGCATTAGGGATCAAACCAGCAAATATGAGAGAGGACTTACCTTCCCCTGAAGCACCTGTTACCATCAGGAACTTGTTCTGCTCAAGCAATGAGGTAATTTGGTCGACCTGAAGATCACGGCCTTTGAAATACAGACTTTCTTCTTCCGTAAATGAACGTAAACTAGTGTAAGGACAAATGGATTGCTGTTCGATCATTTATTCATTAATATATGGAAGAAACCGTCTCCTAAAAATCAATTCATTGGTCTTGAATTTTCCCCAATTTTCCGGAACCCCGCTGTAACGGTTAAAACCCTCTATGCATGCCATCAGAAAAAATGCCTGATCACCTGTTGAAACCAGTGGAGGAATTTCTTGTTGGGCTTCATATAATTTTCCTGCTGTGCCGTAGGCGCGACAGAACTGATTTATGGCCTGGAATTTAACGAATGAATTCTTAATGGTACTGTACGCTTCGGTGGCATTATCGGCAGGATTGAGGTACATTAGCGCAATAGCAATATTGTGTCGATTGGGCTGAAAATCTGCCGGATTCTCCAATCGGTTCATTTCTATTTTAGCCGAATCCAACAATTGACTGGCCACTTCGGGTGATTGATTACCTAACGAAACCTGCTGGCTGGCAAACGCATACAAAGATGACCTATTTACTTCATTCTTAAAAACCTGGACCAATTGATAGGCCAGATCAAAGCGATCGTGAATGGATAGATTAGCCACCGCTAGGCCAACTAATTCAAGGGAGTAGGAATTCACGAATTGATAATTTTTATATTGAAATGCATTCAACAATAGTCCGGTTTGGATATTCTCAAGAGCAGCGATTCCCTTTTCTGGCTCGCCTCTTCTGAATGCTTCATCACTAAGATGAAGATAGAGTATATTTATGTCCAAAGGTACATTATCCTTACCTGATTTTAGCTTGTTTGCCAGTTTCTCCATCAACTCAAATGGTATAGGATCATGCAAAGACCAATCTCTTAAACACATGCTTATCTGATAATCCTTAAGCCATTGTTCAAAAGAATTCCGATCGTTTTCAGTTTCATATAAGAAATCAAACAAACCTTGTTCAAGCACATACTTTACAAATGAAGGGGAGTTGTAAAATTGAATAATACTACGTGGCTCAAAAGCATGAAAAGGCACCCTGTAATCGGGGTAAATAAACATGAACTTCCTTGGGAATGTGACGAAATCTGCACCAGATGCGCCAATTACATTTACGGGTTGCTCCAGATAAGCTTTTGATACTAATTGGTAATGTTCAAATGCTTTGTTATATAAATTATAATCCTCAGGAGCACCTTGTTTTCCTCTTATTTCAGTACGAAACAATAGCATATTCCCTTCATTCTTATTGGCTACAGCAAGGCTAAAATTCCTTTCATCACTATCCTTAATCATTCTGATTTCTTCCTTCAAACGACTGTAGAAAAACTGCAACATATCTTTGTTGGAAAACTTCAAATTGAGATTGGAATATATTTGGCCGCCAAAGCCTGAATAAAAATTGGTATGCCCGGAAATATCCATGTCTAAGAACATACGGCCTACCAGTCGATGATAAAAATCAACCTTATTTACTCCCTTACGGGTACTGTATACATCAACGAACATTTCCAGATCATCCTCTTTACCATAGGTATAGAAAACACCGGCTACATTGGTTGCATTTTCAATATGTGTAGCATAATCATTTTGGTAGAAATTTCCCTCATACCTAAGTACGCTATCCATACATTGAAGTGCTCTGGCAGGCTCTCCTACCGCGCTATATAGGTAAGCCAGACTTTGATATAACCCATTATACCGGATGCCATAAGTCTGAGATCCCCGAATAAGCACCTTATCTCGCGCATAATTTTCCAACAGCCATGTTGATCGGTCAGAATTTTCAAAGGGCGAGAGTATTTTTATTAGGGCATTAATATCTTCATCATTAAATACTCTGTGGTTAAGTGCATTATCGATTGCGGCACTCAGCCCCTGGATATCCATAAAATCTTTTGGTTGATTTTTTAATAAATACAAAGCCCAGCGGGCATGCCGCCTGGCATTTTGCATTACTAACGCTTCAAGAGACTCATTGGGGTTAAAGTAGTGAGCCAGTGAAGCTGTGACCGCAAACGCGTATTGAAGATTTAAGACTTCAGAGGATTGTAATACATTAGGATCAGGTTCATAGGTATTGAGCAAACTATCGGCAATGCTAAGTGCCTGAAGAATTTCTGGAGCAGGTTCATTTCGTCCTTGCCTCACCAGAATGGTGGCAATAGCAGTTGAAATTTGTATTTTTTGTCGGGTATCGGTTACAGCATTTATCACCTCAGGAATTGTCAGATTACCAAGCATGAGTTGCTCAGCAATGACAGGAATGGAAAACTCCGGGCTAAGCTTTGGGGTATTAGCCAGTACGAAAGTTTGCTCTTTAATATTATTTAAAACATAATCGTTCTGTCTTCTTAAATAATCCCGGACGGCAAAAGAACTTAATAAGAGAATGACCAGTACTCCTAATACCGCTGCCATTCTTCGGGCGCCATACCGCATCACGGTGCGGGTAACTACATGCTTTCTCGCACTTCTCTGCAAAAATTCCTGTGAATTACTAATTACCTGCTTTGCTTTGTTTAATTTCTTCTGCTCTTCAAACTCTTCGGGCAAATAGCGCGCAACCCAAAAAATATTAGGATCTACCTTCTTATACCAGGACTCAAAATACGTGAGTGGCCCAATGGATAGCAGGAAGCCACTTGATTTTCCACTCTCTACCCATCGGTTAAGTTGCTGTTCAAAATCAAGTGAGATGGTATAGTTATCAAATTCCTCTTTGGCCCATTCCTCCAGATATGCCCAGTTTCTGATCAAGCTCTCATGGGTGATATCGAGTACATCATCTTCTTTCAAAATCTGGCTTTCTGGATCATCCGTTATGAAAGGTCGAATGAAAGTATTTCCAGGCTCACGGAAAATATTTAATACTGCGCCTACCTCTATTGTTCCGAACTCTGGCCTGCCTAAAATATTGCTAATCTCTTCCAGGGTCATCCTGTTTCTTACCGCGCGACTTTGATCAATTTTAGTCAGACAAATAAAGGCCGACTTAATGATACTCTTGGCATCAACATCAGAAATTGGCTTACCTGTTTTGGCCTTATAATATTCAGCAGCTTGTTCGTAAAGTTTATTGGTGTGGGTATCAAGAACATTTTGAAGATTAGGCTTATGATAACAATCTCTTATTTCATGTGGCAAAGCATCAAACCATTTTTTAAATTGCTCAACATGTTCATCGGGTAATTCACTAACTGGCATACCTCCGACCATGGCATAATGAATCAGGTCCATCTCTTTACTGCCGTTATTGGCAGCCACCCAAATCTGATTAAGGGCATGTTGCAAGATGGGGAGTTGATCTACGCCTTCGGTTAAATCGTGTATCAAACGTTCGGTAAGCCTTCGGGTAATTTTGTTGCCACTCAGTATTGCCGGCTCTTCAATCACCTGTTGAAGCTGCGTGCGGTTTAGCCTGGGAACAAAGAATTGTGAAAATCCTATATATTCAGGTAATCCCCGGAAGGCAGCACACTGACCAATAAAGTCAGACCTCATGGTGAAGACTATATAAATCGGAAGCCCCTCTTCCAGAGCAATCCGGGCCGTTTCTAATAGGATATTAAGTACCAGATTTGAATCTCGTGATGGTGCTCCTCTGTGATAATTCTCAGGATTGGTGAAGAATTCCTCAAACTGATCGACCAGAATAATGAGGTTAGCAGCTCCTCTTTTTATTGCTGCCTTTTGTGCTTCATCGGCCTGTTGCCATTCAACTGAGTCGACATCTACAAATCGCTTGGAGTTTTTATACAGATCAACCAAGGCTGAAAAGCCATGCTGTAATTCCGACTCAACAGTATGAACATTCGCTATTTCCAATTGTGTGGCTAATGCACTGCATAAATTCTTAAATGGATTGCGTTCGGGCCTAAAATCTGCCACACACCACTGCGTGTACTTTGATTTTAGAAAACCTGCTCTTGCGTTGGGAATAATACCGGCATAAACCAAAGAAGACTTACCATCACCGGATGCACCAGTGAGCATCAAAAACTTATTGCGTTGCAACTGCTCCGTTGCCGATTCAATATTTTCTTCACGACCTTTGAAGTATAGCGATTCCTCTTCCGTGAAAGAACGAAGACCTGTATATGGGCATATCGAATATTCTTCGAACATCTAAATAATTTAATTTCAAGTTTGAAGTTTGAAT
>JBGTCD010000137.1:0-7426 GCA_041749015.1 Cyclobacteriaceae bacterium | reverse complement strand
AAAAACGACCAGGGACTGCCCTGTGACAGAAGCTTTGTATTGCAGGTAGCCAGGTTGGTAGGTTACGAGTTCGACTGCTCCTGATCCGGCATACTCGGTTTGGTTTAAAGGAAATTGAGTGGTATTGACTACTGCCTTTTGGCTGAGATCATGATTGCAAACCGCCTCTAGTTCCTCGTCCGCATTACTGACACTGATCACTTCATTGACTAGCCAGGCATCGCCGTAAGCAGCACCATTTTCAATGATATTCTCTTTCTGGTTGCCATATTTAATGTATTGGGCATTCAGCATGTGCAAGGGGCCAAACCTCTCATCAGGCCTGCCACCTTCCTGTAATGTGGCTATCAGATCCTGTATATTGCCCTGGAGGCAGTGGTCATAAAACTCCTGGTATCTTTTCAGCTTGGCTCCATGATAACCCCCAATAGATTGATGATGATAGGAGGTTCTGGCTTCATTCCATGGATTCATAAGGTTCAGCACCCTGTAATGAGGATAGGCTTCAGCATCTTGAATGGTCCTATCAGCCTCTGATGCCATGAAAAATGACCTATCGGATTTTCTTTGATATTTTTGATCACCAAAATACCTGCTGCTCACGCCCCAAAGATCTACCAAAATGATCAGAGACAGCCCCAGGGCCATAGTGACGGGTTTCAGGGTATTTTTGACCCCTAACCAAATGACTCCACCTCCGAATACAATGAACACCAGGGAACGAAAGGCATCGGCCCGCATCAGACTTTGCCTGTCGGCACGCATGGCGTTCAGCAGCCAGGCCGGAAGTTCCGATTCACCCTCTTTTGCCATTCTTAACATACCGGCTATCAATACCATCAACAGGCATATGCCGCCGGTCACTCCGATGGCGATATAAAATTTCTTAAGGATTTTTTTATCAGAATTATTTTCCAGAAACCTTTCCAGACCCAGCATTCCTAAAAGGGGCATCGCAATCAGGGGCAGTGTTAAGGCGAATGTGACGGACCGAAACTTATTATACCCGGGAAAATAGTCAAACATAAAATAATTGAAAGCCTGGAAGCTATCGCCCCAGCTCAGGACAATGCCCAATGCAGCCACGATGCCCAGCCAGAGCGCATAGGGTCCGGGTGCCAGCATCAGCCCGAGGACAAACAGTAGAATAATAATGGCCCCTGCATAATATGGTGCTGACAATGGCTGATTGCCCCAGTAAGAAGCGGTATATCGGGCAGCCTGATTGGCGGTCTGCGGATCAGCAGACCGTAATGCTTTGAAAGTCTTGCTGTCTTGGTCTGCAGCCAGAATATTTTCGCTGGCACCGCCAAACACATTAGGGACCAAAAGCGTGAAGGGCTCCCAGATACCGTTGGAGTATTGAAAGGCATAATCCTTGGCGAGCCCCTGAGTGCCGGTAGATTTGGTGACCAGTTCCGATGGTCCCCGGGTAGAGTATTTCCCATACTCATAGGTAGACCAGAATTTGCCTGTAAATGAGGAAAGCCCCAATATTGCAGCAAGGAGTACCACGCCGGTTTTTTTTATAAAACTGGCAGTTTCTTTTTTGATGATGCTTTGGTATGCCTGAACAAAACCATAAATGAGGAGGATCAGCAGCAAATAATAGGTCACCTGCAAGTGGTTTACCCGCAGATGTAAGGCAAGTGCCGCTGCAGTGAGGCCCAGGCCCAGGAGAAGATTTTTCTTATAAATTAGGTGTACCCCGGCTATTACCAAAGGCATAAAGGCCATCGCTCCGATCCTTGCATTATGGCCTGCACCAAGCCCAATAATCACAAAACTGGACAGCCCAAAAGCCAAAGCACCACCTATGGCAACCCAGGGCCTGACTCCAAATGTGAGCAATAAAATATAATAGCTTAGGAAAGCGATGAAAATGATTCTTACAGGGTGGGGGAGTCCCAGGGACAGGACTTTCTGTAGCCATTGTATGGGCTGATCGGACCACTCCAGGTTGATGAGATAAGCCGGCATCCCGGAAAACATCGAATTGGTCCATAAGCCTTCCTCTCCGGTGGCCTCCCTATGGTCCATCAGTTCCTTAGCGCCACCTTCCCACTGCTGTATATCGTGCTGGCTAATGGTCTTGTTGCCAAAAAATACAGGCCTGAAAAATACCACTGTAACCAAAAGGAATATGATGACAGCCGCCAAATGTGGCAAGACGTCCCTTATAAAATTAACCTTTTTCATAGGCCGACAATATTAGGAATATAGGGGGATTATTAAAAGGTTATTTATTAGAGAATCGGATCTAACCACCAATGGTAGACATGGACTCCGTCACCGGCTTCCGGTTTTGCTCGGCCTCAAACCCATCTTTTGCTCTACTGTGGCAGGCTTTCACCAAAGCTTCAGCAATTTCCAGATCATTGGCACCTCCTCGTAACAATGCTCTAAGGTCCAGGACTCCATCATCATAAAGGCAGGTTTTTAACGTGCCCTGAGCAGTGATTCTGATCCTGTTGCAGGTACCACAAAAGGTTCTGGTATAGGCGGCGATGATGCCGATAGTCCCGGCCCATCCGGGAATTTGATACTGGCGGGCAGTAGCCTGAGCGACCATTGGCAGGGGTACGATCCCCGGCCATTTTTGCCTGAGGTGGTCCAAAATGGCTTTGTGATCCCATAGTTGTCCGCTATATCCGGTGCCGGAACCATTAAATGGCATCTCTTCGATAAAACGCACTTCAATAGGATGATCTTGGGCCATCTGAACCAGGGGGATGAGATCTTCTATATTTTTTTCGGCCATCACCACGGCATTGAGTTTCGTTTTAATCCCATGTGCCATAAGCAGGTCCAATGTTTCCAGAACATTGGGGAGCTCGTCCCTACGGGTGATGGTTTTGAAACGCTCCCGGTCCAGCGTATCGATGCTCAAATTAAAACTTTTCAGGCCTAACTTTTTTAGGTCTTCAATGTGGGGTGCAGTTAGGACGCCGTTGGAGGTGATGTTCAATTCACTGATGCCGGGTATTTGTACCAACCTTTCCATAAAGTCCATCAAGTCTTTCCTTACGAAAGGTTCACCACCGGTAATCCTTACCTTTTTAATTCCCATTTTGGCTAGGATCCCCGTCAATCTCAGCATCTCCTCATAGGTGAGTAGGTCCTTTTTTGGCATATAGTCAATACCTGCTTCAGGCATACAATAAAAACACCGGAGGTTACATCGATCAGTTACTGCCAGGCGCATGTAGGTGACAGGCCTGCCATGGTTATCGGTGATTTGTTTGGGGATTGAAAAGGACATTCTCAAATTTCGCAAAAAATACCGAGTTTATGAAGGTTTGAATCAGTTCAATAGGTTTTGGTGCCATCCGGCTAAATGGTTTCGTATTCTATTTTTGTGTTCGGTAAAAAATTGAGAAATTTGATTGATCAAAA
Organism: Cyclobacteriaceae bacterium; assembly: GCA_041749015.1. Classification (GTDB taxonomy): domain Bacteria; phylum Bacteroidota; class Bacteroidia; order Cytophagales; family Cyclobacteriaceae; genus JBGTCD01. The sequence goes on along the minus strand of JBGTCD010000137.1, from coordinate 4,030 downwards.
ATCAGCACATGCAATTAAGAGTTTTACCTTTTGGGATCGCCCGGGATATTATAGGCACTTCTCCATTTACACTCGAACTGGAGGAAGGAGCCCGGGTGCAGGACCTCCTGGACCGGCTCAAAGTCCAGTTTCCTGAATTGAAAAAGCTCAGATCCATAGCAGTAGCGGTTAATGAGGCATATGCAGATGGGAGCCAGGCTGTAACCGGTGAGGATGAAATAGCCATTATACCCCCGGTTAGCGGTGGATGAGTTGTTTGCCATACTCCAGTCAAACCCTGATCCTGGTGCACTGACCAGGTTGGTTTCTGGTCCAGATTCTGGGGCTATTGACTTATTTATAGGCACTGTGCGTAACCAGACCGGGGGCAGGGCTGTGGTGGCTCTGGAATTTGAATCATATGGTCCCATGGCAAAAAAAGAAATGGCTAAAATTGCTGAAGAGGCCAAATCCCGGTGGCCTGTCAATAAAATTGCCATTCACCATCTGGAAGGCAGGGCCCTTCCAGGTGATACGGTAGTGGTCATCGCTGTGGCTGCTGCGCACAGAGCCGCAGCATTTGAAGCCTGCAGATTTGCTATTGACCAGCTCAAGGAACGGGTGCCAATCTGGAAAAAGGAGCTCTACGAAGATGGGGAAGTTTGGGTAGCCGCACACCCTTGAGGTGTAAATTTTAATCTTACCTTTTTAAGTTTTTGAAAAAAATGGTAGCTTAACGGTGCTTAAACTCATCTACTATGGAAGATAACAAGGTAAAACCTACAAGAATTTCTGAAAAATACGGGCTTCTGACAGCAGGAGGACTTATCGTTTATTTTTTCTTAATGAAAATTTTAGGGCTGGTTCATGTTGTTGAACTCAGGGCCTTAAACATTTTCATCCTTGCGGGGGGGATTCTTCTGGCGCTTAGGGCATTCAAAAAAGTAAAGCCTGATACCTTCGAATATTTCCCCGCATTGGGCACCGGTGCCCTGACCAGCATTGTGGCTTGTGCGGTTTTTTCATTATTTACCTTTTTCTACCTAAATATTATTGACCCATCCCTGATGGAAGCCATAATCGAAAATGACCCAATGGGCCGGTATCTCAATCCCTATTTGGCTTCCGTGATCATCTCTGTAGAGGGGATTGCTTCAGGGCTGCTCATCACCTTTATTATTGTCAACTACATGGAGCCGGTTCATAAGCCCAGAGAAGAGCCAGAATCGTAAATAGTACTTTCTCAAATTTAGTTTAGAAAATGTTGCGGATCTGTAATCCAGGAGTACAAAATGCCTAAAATTTATGCCGGAGGCATGAAACATAGTCGTCACTCGCAATTGGCAAGCATCTGGAGAGTTTATTTTATTAAGGGTGCGGCTGGGTGTCCACCTCCAGCGCGGACGTTCCGGGGCCTTGCGGGTAAGCAGGCCTTGAATGTGTCTGTCAGGGTAAAAGCATGTTAAACGCAGCCCTTTTCTATTATTTTATCCTTTCGTTTTGCAGACTGTACAAGACAGATTCCTGCAGGGCAGGCCTGTGGGTTTCGCGGGGAGGGACGTCATTGGAGGTGGTGCCATTTTTTGATTCTATTCCTGCCTACATTACATTCCGGCAGGTAAATTGGGCAAGCAAAAAAGAATAAAGAAAGAGTTTTTAGCCAGTCCTGTGGTTTTTGATATCCCGAACAATGAAATGAAGAGCAATTTTGCCATGGGCATAGAAAATAACCGTCACTCGCTACACCAGCCTGCCCTTCCGGTTGGGGACGGTTGGCGTTGAATTATGTTAATTATTATAATCTTCCATTTCCTTATAGGCATTTAGGACCTTACATATAAACCTAAATGCTATCTTTGCTTCATATTTTTTGAAGTCCATGCTAAAGGAATTTAAACCTGCACTCATATTTCTTGGGAAGTTCCTGGGAACCTATCTCATTCTCAATTTCCTTTATGGTTTTTATATTGAGCATTATCGTCCTGCCCCTGACCCGGTCACGCGGATGGTTACCAACCAAAGTGCGGCATGTCTGCGCATTGTGGGGGTAGATGCTTCAATTAATGACCGGCCTGAAAAAACGGCAGTCAGTATTCTGAAGGATGGCAGAGCCGTAGTTTCTGTCTATGAAGGTTGTAATGGGCTCAATGTGCTGATCATATTCCTGGCATTTGTGGTCGCTTATGGCGGCCGGTGGCAGCGGATGTTATGGTTTATCCCACTGGGGATACTCACCATTCACCTCCTAAATTTAGCCAGAATCGATCTGCTTTTTATGGTGGCAGACCAATTCCCAAAGTATCTATATTTTACTCATAAATACCTGTTTACTGCGTTTATCTATGTGGGGGTCTTTGCGCTTTGGTTTGGTTGGGTTACCAAATGGAATGGTAAATCATGATCCCCCGTCAACAGCCAGCTCTGAGGGTTTTTCTGGCCGTGTTTTCTCTGGCAGGTCTTATGGTAGTCTTTCTTTTTCAGCAATACGACTATTCACAATGGTTCTGGTGGACCAATTTTGAGGGGACTCCAAGGTTTATCGTCAACCGGCTGGCCCGATTTCTGATCAATGATCTGCTTATGGTCCTGCTGATTTTCTCCATTTTTTTTGAGAGAAAATACGTCATCATGGCCTTCATCGTTCAGGCAGGCGGCCTTGTACTGATCCTCACGCCCTATCTTCTTATGCAGGTTTATTTGCCCCACATTGGCGGTCCGATGGTATCCTATCTGCATAGGCTCACTGTAAATCCCCTGCTCATGCTGGTATTGATTCCCGCTTTCTGGTATCAGAAAAAAATGCGGATGAAGGGTTGATTCAGTAACCCTAAGGTTTTGAAAAGATCAAAAGCCCACTTGACAATTTGGATTTATAAACTAATGGTTATATTCTTAAATTAAGAAAGGAATAATGGTGCATTTCAGGGTGATATGCCCACCTTTCCCATATATGAAATACCCGTAATCGGCAAAGCAATTACGGATATTCGGATGTTGTGACCAATAAAAGATATATAAATGACCCGAACTAAATACATACTTTCCTTAACCCTCGTAATTATATTATATGGTTGCTCTACTGCTCATAAAATGAATAGAGGGAAGGTTGTGCCTTCCGACTTTAATGTGACTCTGAATTTCACTACTTCTAAAGGAATAATGCTAATTCCTTGTGAATATGAGGGTGAAATTAGAAACTATTATTTCGATACTGGCGCTCAATTGACTAATATTCAAAGAGAAAATCCAAAGGGTAAAAGAATCAATGTACGAGGTGCATCAAATAGAACTATCGAAAGTGGAACTGAGGTTCTAAAATCTTTTAAAATTGGCGAAATTGAATTTAAAAATACTTTTGCAACGAATAGTGATTCAGAAGGACTAAAAGAACAAATACCTAATTTCGGTGGCACAATTGGCAGACCTATTATTGATAGAGCAAACTGGTTAATAGACCTGCCAAACAAAATTCTGTCTATATCCAATAAAGAATTATCTGATGAAAGTTTCTCTGAGATACTATTAGAAGATAATTCAATAGGAGCACCATATACAATGATAAATGTTGAAGGTATATCATATAGGGCAATTATTGATCTTGGCTCAACATCGATGTTGAATGTACCCAGAAATACAAAACTGGCAGGAGATTTAATGGCAATATATGATTTTGAAGACCAACCTAGAGAAAGATATACGGTGGGAGGAATTCAATCTATTATTCAACAGGTTTGTACAATCCCATTAATTAAAGTCGGTGAATTAGAATTTGAAAATGTTGAAGTTACCATTAATGAGAGCAGTCAGATAAGAATTGGAATAAATTTATTTAAGGACAACACTATATATATTGACAATATAAATAAAAAGTACCGTGTAAAATAGTTAAAAGTAACGAATGAATACTGGTCACAATCGAGTAGACGGCCCCGCCAGCAATAACTGACGGGGTGCGCCTCTCACACCACCGGACGTACGGGTCTCGTATCCGGCGGTTCGTAAAGCATAGGAATGCCGCTCTTTACACCAACATTCCCTTTCCGCTACTTCT
>JBGTCD010000136.1:0-27583 GCA_041749015.1 Cyclobacteriaceae bacterium | reverse complement strand
TAAAGAGGCTTTCGATATCATACAATTTAATGTGGGAGAGGTAGTGGCAGAGCCTGCAGACCTAACAACTCCCCATTTGTTTTACAGCCGACCAAAGGGTGAATATTTAGGTGAGGATACCCGGAAAATCCTTCTGGATTTCTTCCTTTTAAACACCACCCTGAGTGAAACTGGCAACCAGGTAAAGGCAACCATTAATGGAACTGAATTTGTACTAACCGAATGGAAGCCCTACTTTGTTGAGGGGCTCCCTATGGGTGAGAATACCTTCAAACTGGAATTAATTGATGCCAAAGGCAATGGTATACCCGGCCCGTTTAATACCGTAGAAAGGACTATTACCCTCAAGCCTTAATCCATTACTTGCCGGATGATATCCAGGGACCGCAATGGGGGTAAATATCCGAGTTCCTGTCTGTAAAAAAGAACAAGACTTTCTAAGAGGCTCTTTTTCTCCCTGTGGTCCATGGATATGGGCATGTTGAATGCGCTATTAGAAAAATTACCAATCATCTCAGGGCTGATGGACACCGGGCTCAGCTCCAGCCACTGCAAATCGGCACTGGCATCGAAGCCCAGATATTTAGACAATCGGATTAAAAACTGTACTGGAAACTGCCTGAGCACCAAATCCTGACTATCAAGGGCCGCAAGGGAATCCTCCAGGAATGGATACAACCCCTGAACTTCAGAGCCCTCTCTGAGGGATTTGTCTAAAATCTCTGTAATAAACAGGGCCACTGCAGACCGGATGGGGTCAGCGTTTATATAAAAATATGGCTGGCTGCATTTATACTCTGACAACCGAAGGAGTGAGGCATCATTTTTATAGTAAACCACTAACTCCAATCTTGAAAGGGGCTGAAAAAGGGCTATTCTGGATTTGCCATTTTGGGTTTTTACCCCATTAACGATGCATTTAATCTGCCCAAAATTTTCAGTAAATATGCTGACGATGATGGAGGACTCACGGTATCGGATATGCTTTAAGACAATCCCTTTGGTTTTTTCAAGTTTGGACATCCCCTGCTATTTAATCACCGCAATCTTACCAACGAAGGTATCATTACCGGTATCATCTGATGAAAATACCAAATATACTCCAGTGCCTACCCGCCGACCTCTGAGGTCTCTGACATCCCAGGAAAAGGTGCCCCCCTGAGACCTCCCTTCCCAAACTAATCTCCCCGAAATATCCGTAATTTTAACCTGAGCCCTGTTGACCAGACCTTCCACACCCACCATACCCATAAAGTCAGACCTCACGGGGTTAGGGAAGATTTTTACGTTACTATGGCTTGGTTGCGAGGCTGTGGCATCGCTGCGAAAGGAGGCCAGGCCATTTGGCGTAGCAAAAAACACCTCCCCTGTTTTATCATTAATGGCTATGGCATCTATGCGGTTGGATGGTAGGGGACTGTTTTGGGTAGTAAAATGGTAAATTAAAGCTTCCCCGTTAGGTGCGAATAACCAGGCCCCATTCTGGGTGCCTATCCACTTTCTATTGCCGCCATCTGAGGCAATACTGAACACCCTTTCGTCATTAAGTAAAGGACGGCCATCAAATATGGGCAAAAACCCACTAAAATTTTGATCCTCGATGATGGATGATGGGTTGCTGAAAATAATTACCCCACTATGGGTACCTGCCCAAAGGGCGCCATTCCTATCCAGGTGAAGGGAATAGACCCGATTATCAGGTAGGTTACCGCTGCTGGGGGCTACGGTAACCGCCCGCTCAATGCCCTGGTCAGGTGCAAATCCAAAAAACCCTGAATTCAGCCCGGGATGAGGTCGTAAAAATAGTATACCGGAAGCCGTGGCAATCATTTCTACCGTCTGCCTGGCAGCAATAAGGGATAAGTTGAATGAGTCCCATTGACCGGGACCTTTGAATCGATGTAATGGGGTGTCAGCCCCAAAATTCAACACATAAAGTCCCTCTGAAGTAGCTTCCAGAGCTGATATGAGGACCCGATTTCCCTCAGGATCCTCATTGACCAAAGGGCTGCCAGGAGTGTTTTCATTGATGATTTCCCCGGTTTCAAGATTGATCAAACCCATGCCGAAAGACGCCAGATATAAGGCATTCAATGCCGGCACGTATGTGCCATCTACGATATCACTAAATTCTGGGATTTCTTCGGTTCCTTGTATGGAAGTACTGCTGAAGTTGGTCCAAAACCCTCCCGAAAATACGTTAAATCCCAGGTCATTATTGGTGGGATTAAATCCAGCATCATAGCCGCTAGGTAATTGATAAAGATCATTTTGATAAAAAAATAGGCTTGATGTTTCATCCGAAAATGGCCCTTGTGGCTTGATGGTATTCCAGTTACCCCCAACAGAGCGGACCAGCCCTGCTCTTTGATCAGCAATCCAAATTTGGTTATTCCAAAATATGGCATCTTTAGGTTCCTGCACAAAAGATGGGCTTAGCTCTGAAATATTGAAATCTGCATCTACCTCCAGGACCATACTATCTGTAGTAATAAGCAGGGAAGAACCCATCCTTCTGATACTTTTGAGCGGAACATCTTGAAGAATAGTAAGCGGCTCCCACATATTGCCGAACTGATACGAGAAAAGCCCTTCTCCACCAATCCATGCTAAAATCCCCTGATCCGTATTGGTAATAAGCGTAGCCGGCTCTTCGGGTAGGCCCTGGCCCGCGTCAAAATGAAGCCATTGATTAAAATCCAGAAGATTAGTGCCGGTAAGACCTGCTGCTTGAATGCCAAGGCTGGTAGCCAGAAAAACCGTATCCTCAGCAATGGCCGCCTGATAGGCATTAAGAGGTACGCCCCCGGGGCCTATGTCACGGTAGGTTTCTCTTATTTCTAATCTAAAAGGGTCAATCAGTAAAAGGCCTATGCCCGTGGCAGCAAAAACCATGTCTCCATGTGCAGTAAATTGATTGAATCTTTTGCTCCCTAAAATAGCGGCATTTTTAACCAGCGGCAGATTCCTGATGCGCCCATCGGCCAGGAAATCCAGATTACCGTTTTCATACCCTATCAACAGTGTGTTGGAATTTGAATGCCAGAAAATTGTAGATATGCCTGCATCTGAAAGCCCATCCAGTCTGGTCAGAGTTCTGATTTGATTGTCTCCAGGGTCGAAAGAAAATAATGCGGCACGGGTAGCCACGTAAATGCGGGTTTCGGAGGCTGTAATGCTTATGGCCTGATTGTATGCAGGATGTACCCGCCACTGAGATAAAGGGATCAGCTCCTGACCTGATAGGTCCAGAATGGAAATAAGGAAAACCCACAGAAATAAAATATGTGATCTCAACCTTTTTTTCCTTTTTCCTTAATTCCTTTCATAAAGCTATAACGGCTTCTGGCTTCATATTGCTGCTTTTCTCCTAATAATACTTTCGTTGTATCTTCAGAAAGCCGAAACGAAAAAGAAGCCAATTCCCCTGTTTGAGCACAAATAGCATGTACTTTGGTAACAAATTCTGCTACGGCCAGCAGGTTAGGCATGGGGCCAAATGGCTTCACTTCATAGTCCATATCCAGCCCTGCTACAATTACCCGCTTTCCAGAATTGGCCAACTTATTACAAACCTCTACGATGGTATCATCAAAAAATTGTGCCTCATCGATACCCACCACATCACAATTCCCGGCCAGGAGCAAAATATCTGAGGCAAAATCAACCGGAGTGGAACGAATTGAAGAGTGGTTATGGCTCACTACCTCTTTATCATCATATCGTTTGTCTACAGCAGGCTTAAAAATCTCTATCTTTTGCCGTGCTATTACTGCCCTGTTGAGTCGCCGGATCAATTCCTCCGTTTTCCCCGAAAACATGCACCCGCAGATCACTTCTATCCAGCCTGATTTGCGGGTTTGACTACCAAGATTGGGTTCTGTAAACATGAGATAAAATTAATCAGAATATTTAATATGGGGCATTTTTCCTTCCCGGGGCACTTTAATTTCTATGGAATGGCTCAATCGTGTCTGGCAGGCCAGCCTTTCCCCATCCACTAGTTGCCCCTGATTCATAAACTTCTGTTCTGCCATGGTGGGGGCTTCCAGATGCTCACCACCTGATATCACCTTCATTTTGCAAGTCGTGCACCGCCCCTTTCCCCCACAGGCATGCATCCAATCTACAAAATTTTCGTGTAATATCTGGAGCGCGGTTTTTTGATCTGATTGGAAGGGAATCTTTTTATTATTCAGATTTTGGACAATGATTTCAGGCATAATCCGTAATTTTAAAACAAAGTAAATTAAGGACCAATTCTTAATATGGCTGAAAGTAATATTAATCATGAAGGCATTGAAGCATATGCAAGCAATTTTGCCTCCAAAGTAAGTGAAGATTTTTTTAGAAAATCCCCTAAGATCAATGGCAAGGATATTTTAGAGTTTACCCCTATTGCCCAGGTTAATGCCTTCATACTCAAAATGCTGCTCTCGGAGTGGAAGAAGGAGTTTTCTAAGCTTAAAAGTCCCTATTTCGATTATGAAGATGCTGAGGTAAATCAGGCTTTAAAAACCTTCATGAATGTGCTTTCCAAAAATATCGCCATCAGCAGGGCCGATTTCGAGCCACTGGTAAGGCAGGCGGTTCAGGATGCCATTTTGATTATCTATTCCCCTTACGATTATTATTGTAAAGAGATCAGGAAACAGGACCCCATTGATTTGGCAGCCCTTGAGGAGGCCAACAAGTACATCAAGGTCAATAAGCACCTCATGGCAGCATATTTAAATAAACTTAAGGAAAAACCAGGTAAAGAGTTGCCTTCTGAGGATGGGTTTAAGTTACTCAATGAGGTTTTTGAGGAAATACAGGAGGACCCGGAGGATTTTGAGCCTTTTACCAAGGCATTTTCTGAGATCAGCCGGCTTACCTTAGAAGTGATCTATGGCCAAGAGAAGCAGGATGAATCCTCTGCCCAACCCACTACAGAAAAACCAACATCCACGGCCACTGAGAGTACTGCGCTCAATGACCGGTTTGCAAAAAAAGCGACCACTTTGAACGAAACTTTATCCAAAGGTGAGAAGCAGGCCTCACTAGCCGATGTTCATGAAGGACACACGGTAGCCAACCTCAAGAGTTACCTTTCATTAAACCAAAAATTCATGTTCACAAAACAAATTTTTGGGGGTAACCGGGAAGCTTTCGATGCAGCAATAACTTTTTTAGATGAATGTCAAAATCGCAAAGATGCCGTTGCCTACATTAAAAAAACCTGCAAGGTAGAAGTCCTTGAGACCGAAGAAGGCCTTGAATTCCTTTCTATAGTTGATAAAAAATATCCTTAGGGTTTACCTGACCAGCACTTGCATTCTATGGGCATCAAGCTTGATCAGCACCATCAGCATGATGGTAAACGACCATAAGGAGGACCCACCATAACTAAAGAATGGCAGTGGGATACCAATGACCGGAAACAAGCCTATGGTCATGCCAATATTGACGGCAAAATGAAAAAACAGAATGCTCGCCAGGGCGTAACCATAAACTCGGGCAAATCGCCATTTCTGACGCTCTGCAATCGTCACAATCCGCAGTAATAGGATGACGAACAAGGTTATCAGGACCATACTGCCAATCCATCCGTGTTCTTCACCGATGGTACAAAATATAAAATCAGTGGTTTGTTCGGGCACGAATTCTCCTTTGGTTTGTGCACCATTGAGGTAGCCCTTGCCCTGCAATCCCCCGCTGCCTATGGCGATTTTAGACTGGGTGACATTCCAGCCATAACCCAGTGGGTCTGCCTCAGGATTAATAAGGGCACGAATTCTATTCTGCTGGTGGGGCTTAAGCACATCAGTGATGATATAATCCACACTCTCAATCACCCCAAAAATAACCCCTCCGAAAAAAATAATCAGAAATATTCTTTTAAGTCTTTTCCGGTTCATCAATATCATGAAAACCGCAACACCTAGTATGCCCATATATAAATACCAGTGGTTTTCGACCAAAAGGGTAAGGATAAAAATAGAAAAAGCGGCCATTCCTAATAAAATAACCAAAGGCGACATGCCCTCACGATAGAAGACAATTAGAAATATGGTAAAAACCAAGGCCGTGCCCGTATCGCCCTGTAGTAAAATCAGGACCACGGGTATGCCCAGGATCAGGGAGGCTTTTAGTTGGTTGGTGAGCCTATCCATCTTAACACTTTCCTCCCCCATAAATTTGGCAATAGCCAAAGCAGTGGCAAACTTGGCAAATTCGGCAGGCTGAAACCGGAAAAATCCCAAATCAAACCAGGACTTGGATCCGGCTACTTCTTTCCCAAAAACGAGCACAAATACCAGCAATAGTATTACCGCGCCATAAATAAAATACCCAAAGGTCTCAAAGAATTTAAAATCGATGATCATGATGGCAAAACTGATCACCAAGGCCGTTACAATAAAGAGGAATTGTTTACCTGCACTAGTGGATAAATCAAAAATATTTTGAGAGATTTTTTCGTCATATACCGCGGCATAGATATTGAGCCATCCCAGCAAAACAATGAAGAGGAAGATCAGGATGGTGGCCCAATCCAGTTGTGCTCCTATGTTACTCCCCTGTCTCAATGCAAAAATTCTCCTTTTAAAACATAGGCCTCAATATGGGGCCTTTCAGTGCCACCAAGCAGGTATTTTTCAATCATCAGGCTGGCAATCGATGCTGCTGCACGGGCGCCCTGGCCTGCATCTTCCACATAAACCGAAATAGCAATCCTGGGATCATCCTTTGGTGCAAAGGCAATAAAAACTGCGTGATCTGGTAGTGGGTCGTTCTGAACGGTCCCTGTTTTGCCGCAGACCTCGATGTCTTTTAGTTTAGCCCGATATTGGCCTGTACCTGAGCGCACCACTTCCGCCATCCCATCTACCGCTACTTCAAAATGTTCTGGAGAAACGGTGGTGTATCTTTTTACAGCATACTCTGGTAGGGGCGCTCGCGAATCACCGATATACTTAATCAGGTGGGGGGTATAATAAAAGCCCCTGTTAGCGACTATGGCGGTAAAATTAGCCATCTGAATCGGCACCACCAGATTTTCTCCTTCTCCAATAGCTATAGAGTAGATATTGGAAAACTTCCAGGGCCGGTTATTGTATGCCCGGTCATAATAGGCTGGAGATGGCATCAGGCCTGAATTTTCATTGGGAAGGTCAATGCCTAATGGCCAACCAAATCCAAAAGACCGTACGTGTACGTTCCAATTGGCCAGGCCGATTCGGGTATCCTCATAGGTGTCTGGCACTACATTTTGGTTGACCACCCTTTGCAATACATTTCTAAAATAAGGATTACACGAATGTGTAATAGCGCCCCTGAGATCTTCATTGGTATGGGAACCGTGACATCCAATGATATTACGATTGCATGGGATTCGCGTTGATGGATATATGACCCCCTCCTCAAGTGCTATCATGGCCTGGACAATCTTAAAAATTGACCCAGGGCGATAGGCTGCCATTAATGGCCTGTTGAAAAGGGGTTTTAGACTGTCTCTGCTGATATCCCTGTAATTGGAACTGTATTTCCTTCCTCTAAGTAAATTAGGATCATAGGAGGGTCCTGACACGATGGCAAGGATTTCACCAGTTGCCGGTTCAATGGCTACAATACTACCTGATTTGCCTGCCAAAAGCATTTCTCCATATTCCTGAAGGTCCAGATCAATCGTAGAAACGAGATTTTCACCGGGTATTGCCAGGGTATCAAACCTGCCATCCTTGAAGGCGCCCCGCTCGATACCACGCGCATTTTTAATTTTATATCTTACCCCCCTTTTTCCCCTAAGATATTCTTCGTAATAAGCTTCTATGCCGCTTTGCCCAATATAATCTCCTTGACGGTAGTAATTGGTTGTATCCCGATCCAGTTGCGGCCTTGAAACCTCACTGATGTACCCTAGCGCATTGGCGAGTATAGGCTTGGTATAGGCACGGCCTGTCCGGGCCTCCACAAAAAAACCGGGGAAATCAACCATCAAATCCTGTAATCGGGCAAATTCCTCATTAGAAAGTTGCTTCATAAAAGTGGAGGAAAGAAAAGGCGCAAACTCCCTTGCTTTCTTTATGCTTTCTAAAAAATCCTCCTCCGTAATGCCTAATAAATTACAAAACCTGACCGTATCAAGATCGCGGACCTGATCTGGGATTACCTTAAGGTCGTATTCCGGGATATTGTACACAAGCAGCTCCCCATTACGATCAAAGATCAGCCCTCTGTAGGGATAATCGACCACCTTCCGAATAGTATTTTTATCGGCAGCCCTTTCATATTGCTCATCCAAAACCTGTATTGCAAAAAGCTTGGAAAGGAATACCAATCCGGTAAGAATAATAAAAATTTGTATGATAAATTTTCTTTCCATTTTTTAAATGCTCACCCTGCCTTTTATGAACAGGTATTGAACTATAATAATTACAAGAAAAGTAAACCCGGCAGAAAAAATAGTTTTCAGCAGGCTGTACCCTGCCAAATGAAACCCTCCTGTCTGAATAAAAAATAATATCCCCAGGTGCAAAATTAATAAGGGCAATGCATAAAGCGCAAACCACCCCAACCCATTATAATGTACCGTCGGTAAAGTACCTTGTTCAAAGCCACCCTGCGGAGTAATGGCCTTGATCCAAAAATTTCGAACAAACATCAGCCCCACACTAGCAGAAGCATGCATCCCCAGGGAGTTGTAGAACATATCTACAAAGAACCCCGTGAAAAATCCGATAAACAGCAGGGCAACTACACTCATTTCTACCGGGAGCAAAAGAAAAAACCCTATGTAAACAAAAAAGAAACCGTATGGCGTAAGGACTACATTATTAAATAGGAGCACCTGGGCCAGAAAAAAGCCGAAGAATGAAATCCATAAAAATAATGGTTGGTTTCTCATTTTAAAGTATCAATCAATTTCAGATTCTAGTTCTATTTGCTCCTCCAAAAGAGCATTTTTGATGATGTAAACAAATCCGATTTTGTTAAAATCACTGGAAAGCTCCATCTGGATATTGTGAAATACATCATTTTCTGTAAGGCTTGTCTCAGAGATCATCCCTATAATGATCCCTTCAGGAAAAATGGCATTGTACCCGGACGTGATTATGGTATCCCCTACCAGCGGGGCGGTATGTCTGGGCAGATAATGCAATTGGGCCTTATGAGGGGCTATCCCATCCCATCGGGTTGTGGCCAGGTCACCTGTTCTTTTGACCTTTGAGGATACCATTACATCATTGTGCAGCAGTGAAGTGATCACTGCAAACTTGCCGGAAACAGTCTTTACCTTTCCAATTACCCCCGATGAAGACACTACGCCCATGCCCGGCTCAATGCCGTGATAACTGCCCCGATTGATGGTAATGTGGTTTTTAAAAAGCCGTACGGTATTATTGACCACCCGTGCGGGAATATATTCATATTGCATGGTAGTATCACTTGGAACAATAATTTCTAATTCGGGAATAATTCCTCCTGTTCCAAGCCGGCTGATCTGAGTTCTGAGCATGGCATTTTCTTCTGCCAACACCAAGTTGGATTGTGATAATGAAAAGTAATTTGAAACATTATCAGAAACGGTGATAATGGTGGCTACGGCCGTGCTGGAAGAGTTAAAAAAAGCCGCCCCCTGATAACGGTTATAGGTTACTACCATCCATACACAAACCGCCTCCAAAAATAAAAAAGTAAAAAACGCCCTATAGCGATATAAAAATAGGAAGAGTCTTTGCATGGCTTATTTCCAAAAATTATTAGCCATTATTCCAGGCTAATTAGGTCATCAAGACTGCCTTATAGGCATTCAGATTTTTCAGGGCCAGTCCTGTACCCCGCACTACAGCCCTTAATGGATCGTCTGCAATATGAATAGGAAGCTTAGTTTTAAGCGCAAGCCTTTTATCCAAACCTCTCAGTAAGGCACCACCTCCGGTGAGATGGATGCCATTATCATAAATATCGGCAGATAGCTCGGGAGGAGATATCTCCAGGGCTTTCAAAACGGCTTCCTCAATTTTAGAAACAGATTTATCCAGAGCAAAGGCTATTTCAGAATAGGATACCTTGATCACTTTAGGAATTCCTGTCATCAGGTCCCTGCCCCTAATTTCGTAATCTTCAGGAGCATCATCCAATTCGGTAAGTGCAGAGCCCACTTCGATTTTTACTTTTTCGGCAGACCGCTCTCCGATAAGGAGGTTATGCTGCCTGCGCATATAATCGAGAATATCCCGGTTGAAAGTGTCTCCTGCAATTCTAATAGATTGGTCACAAACAATTCCGGAAAGGGCAATAACTGCAATCTCTGTGGTACCCCCTCCAATATCCACAATCATAGAGCCTATCGGCCTTTCGATATCGATACCAATCCCAATGGCAGCAGCAATAGGCTCATGAATCATGTATACCTCTTTGGCACCGGCATGCTCAGCGGAATCTCTGACCGCCCGCTTTTCTACCTCTGTAATACCCGAAGGGATACAAATTACCATTTTATGAGATGAAGGAAACAGCCTGCTTCCCGTATCAATCATTTTGATCATCCCACGGATCATTTGCTCAGCAGCATGAAAGTCCGCTATAACCCCATCCTTAAGAGGCCGGATGGTCTTTATGTTTTCATGGGTCTTTTCATGCATTTGCATGGCTTCACGACCTATGGCAAGTACCTTGTTAGTGTTCTTATCAATGGCTATGATTGAAGGCTCATCGACAACAATTTTATCCTTATGTATAATCAGTGTATTGGCAGTTCCCAGGTCAATTGCAATGTCGCTGGAGAAGAAATCGAATAATCCCATTTTATGGCTTTATACTAATTGGTTTGAAAGTTACAAATTTGTTCAGTTTAACTGTAAATTAAACAACATTTTTAATGTTTAAAATGGCGAATTCCGGTAAATACCATAGCCATGTTATTTTCATTGCAGAAATCAATTGAATCCTGATCCCGCATCGAGCCTCCAGGCTGAATTACGGCAGTGATTCCAGCCGATTTGGCAATCTCTACACAGTCAGGAAAAGGAAAAAAAGCATCAGAAGCCATTACAGCCCCTTCCAGTTCCTGACCAAATGAGCCCGCCTTTTCTATTGCCTGCTTTAGCGCATCAACCCTTGAAGTCTGACCCACCCCGCTTGCCAGCAACTGCCCCTGACGGGCCAGTACTATTGTATTGGACTTGGAGTGCTTACAAACCTTTGCTGCAAATAGCAAGGATCCCATTTCACCCTGGTCAGGTTTTCTATCGGTTACTACTTTGAGATGTTCGGCCGTTTCGGTCATGTGGTCTGCATCTTGCACCAGCACCCCACCCAGTAAACTCTTAAATTGAATTTTTGGTTGAGGCAGGTTTTTTAACCGGAGTAATATTCTGTTCTTTTTTGAAGAAAGCAGGGCTAATGCGTCTTTATCAAAGTCGGGCGCAATCAATATCTCAAAAAACAGCTCATGCATTTTTTCCGCTGCCTCCATATTGACCTTCTGATTCGTAGCCAATATCCCCCCAAATGCAGAAACAGGATCGGCCGCAAGCGCCTTTTCATAGGCCCCAGCCACTGGATCAGCAGTAGCTACCCCGCAAGCATTACAATGCTTGATGATCGCCATGGCAGTTTCCCCTTCAAACTCCGCCACCAGGTTAAGGGCGGCTTCTACATCCACGAGGTTGTTATATGAGATGGCCTTTCCATTCAATTGCTCAAAATGGGCATCAAAATCACCGTAGAATATGCCTTTCTGATGAGGATTTTCACCGTATCTCAATGGCATTTGGGATTGAATGCTGGATTTAAATGATCCGGTATCTTCCCCTTTAAAATATTGAAAAATCTGTGTGTCGTAATGCGATGAAACGTCAAAGGCAAGGCCGGCAAATTTCCGCCGCTGCTCCAGAGTAGTGGCCCCCTGCTGGTCATTGAGAATTTTTAAAGCCTCTGCATACTGACCTGTATCTGAAATGATCAGGACGTCCTTGTAGTTTTTAGCAGCCGCACGAATCAGGGAGATCCCTCCGATATCTATTTTTTCTATTACCTCCTCCTCAGAGGCTCCTGAAGCTACCGTTTTTTCAAATGGATAAAGGTCCACAATCACCATATCAATTGGTGGTATCTCAAACTGTTCGGCCTCTTTAAGGTCTGAATCCAGATCTCTCTGATGGAGGATACCTCCGAAAACCTTAGGGTGAAGGGTCTTGACCCTGCCACCAAAAATCGATGGGTACGAAGTCAGGTCTTCTACCGCCGTGACCTCCAAACCCAGGCCCTCTATATGTTTTTGGGTACCTCCTGTAGAATACAAGACTACCCCCTGCTTCGAAAGCAGTTCTAATAATGGATCCAGCCCCTCCTTATGGAATACGGAAACTAAGGCAGAGGTGATTTTTTTCATGTGATATTATTCTTTAAGAAGTCGCAAAGGTAAGAATTTTTTGCCGTGTTAACGACCTGCATTTGGATATGAAGCATGATTTTTAATCCACCGGTAAATCGTTTCAGGATAATGTTGGTGCTCCAAGGCGTGAATTCTTTTTGCCAGGGTTTCAGGGCTATCATCGGGCAGTACCGGGCACCTTGCCTGCAAGAGCACCTGCCCCTTGTCATACTCTTCATTGACCAGGTGAATGGTGATGCCCGATTCCTTTTCTTTATTCTGAATTACAGCCTGATGCACCCTGTCCCCATACATGCCTTTACCACCATAATCAGGCAGCAGGGCCGGGTGAATATTGATGATGCGACCTTCATAAGCCTTTACTAAAGCAGCAGGCATGAGCCATAAAAATCCAGCTAAAACAATATAATCGACAGCCATCGTTCGCAGTGTTTCCGCCACCATATTGGTTTCGTATAGGTCCTCTTTAGAAAACACTTGTACCGGCACATCAAGTTTTTTGGCCCTTTGTATTACGCCTGCTCCGGGATTATTGGTCAGCACCAATACTACCGTTACCTCCGGGATGTAGATAAAATACTGAATGATGGCCTCTGCATTGGTGCCGCTGCCCGAAGCAAAAATGGCTATTTTATTCATAGGGAATCAGTTGAAAAGGGAATGCTCAGCACGCCCATCAGCATAATAATTTTTACGAGTGTGCCCAGGTTGCCATAAGCTTGCATGGTATCAGCCCAATATAATTTATAGAGGAATATGCCAATCGGGACGGTGATAAAAAATGATATCCAAAGAAACCGAAGGGCTCCGGAAAAAACTACTATCAAAGCGATGGAGACCACCAGTAATAATACCAGGAAGTACACCACCCATTTGGTGCGGCGGATACCCCAAACTATGGGTAAGGTGCGACACCCAAAATACAGGTCGCCCTTTACATCCTGAAGGTCCTTAACCACCTCCCTTACCAGGGTAAAGTAAAAAGCAAATAAGGAATAGGCCAGGATCAAAACCTCGTCAGATTGATATAAAATCCCCACCAGCAACACCGAAAGACCCGTCAGCAATGCTATGGACAAATTACCAATCAGGGCTATTCTTTTGAGTTGATTGCTGTACAGCCAGAGCAAACCTGCCGAAAAAAAATGAATGAGTCCGAAAATCCACCCAACCACCAGACCCAGAACCACCCCCATAAAATTCAATACAAGGTGAAACACCATCACCACCCGGCGCTTTAATACCGTGCCTACCACCACCCGCTTTGGCTTATTGATCAGATCAATTTTTACATCATAATAATCATTGATCATGTACCCTGCAGCAGCAATCAGTAGGGTAGAAAGCACCAGCAGTGCCAGGCGGTAATCCGTCAAATAATCAACCAGAGTGCCATGCGCACCTGTCAGAAATACCGCTACCAGATATTGAGTAAAGGCTATGATGAGCAGATTTTGCACCCTTGCCAATCTGAATAACCCACTCAAAGAGAAATTCCTGGGTTTTTGGGATTGTTGGTAGGGCATCAGAGCGAATTTTAACCAAAAATACGCTCTGTGCGCCTACATTACAAATGATTAAATGCCAATGGTAATCCCTGCCAGAAAATGCCGCCCTGCCTGTGGATAGAAAAAGTTTTCCCTGATCTCGGTTTCGCCCCAGAGGTAGCCAAAGGTATAGCCGTTGGAGACGTACTTTTCATTCAGGATGTTATTTATCAATAGATTGAATCGCACGGTTTTGGCCCAGGGCACATCCAGGTCATAAATCAGCCTGAGGTCGTTGACAAAAAAGGAGGGGATGGCCCTCCCGGCATTGGAGGTATTATCCAGAAATTGCCTGCTTACATATTTGGTCAATAAGGTGACCTCAGCACCCTTCACCGGCATCCAGGAAAAAACCGAGTTGGCTACCACTGGTGGGGAAAAAGAAATGTCGGTATTCCTGTGGTTGATGACTACCACCTCCTCTCCATACAGAAATTCACGGAAAGACCGGATCCGGTTTTGACTGATACTGGCATTACCCGTCCAGAAAAACCTACTGCCCAGGGGCATGGTACTCTCTGCCTCGACCCCCGCCCGGTAGCTATCAGACACATTGGTTCTTATAGGCGCCCCTACATCATTGAGCTCCCCGGTCATCACCAGTTGGTCACGGTATCTCATATAAAATGCATTTGCCGAAAACTGAATTTTATCCACCTTGCCCCGGATACCAGCCTCTATATTTTGCAAAGTCTCATGCCGCGGGCCCCCTTCCAGAGGCGTGTCAATAAAATCCCTTCGAATGGGCTCCCGGTTGGCGATGCCATAGGAGGCATAAATTGCAGCATCAGGGTTGAGGGTATAATTGAACCCTGCCTTGGGATTGAAAAAGGCAAAGTCCGTATTGACATCAATCAATGACAGGTCATTATCGGTACCCGTGTTGGTATAATTGATGGTGCGGAGCTGAAGATCACCAAATATCCTGAGCCTGGGCAGTGCCAGCCAGGTGGCTTTAACAAAATTGTTGAAATCCTGCTTTTTGCCTAGGTTAAAATAATACTGGTCGCGGATATTGGAGGTGGAGGCAAACCTTGCCCAAATGACCTCCCCAAAATGGTCACCGACATACTCGTTCCACCCGCCACCCACAATGACGTCCCAGTTGGGATTAGGTCGGTAGTTGAGGCTGTAGGTAGTGCCGTAGAAGTCGTTATCAAGCCACCGCCTCCTGATCAGGTCGGTACCGAATATGGAATCGTTGCCGATGACTACCGGCGGCAGGTTATAATTGCTAAGGTCGTCGTTGCCCCGATACTGCTCAAAGAACCCTTCGCCATGGGTAAAATGTAATGCCGCATTCAGGGTCATTTTTTGGCCAATATCCTGAGCAAAAATCAGCTGGTAGTGATCCTGCTGATAATTATCCGTTTCATTATCATACAGGTAATAATTATAAGTGCGGCCTGAGGATAGCAAATTGAGGGAGTCCTCTCTGGATAGGCCGTTGTTGGCCACATGCTCAATCATGCCTTCCACATCATTATTGATGCGGGCCTCTGGGGTACCCCACCATGATTGGTAGGTCTGCTCTTTGCCTGAAAAGACATTAAGTTTTACCAGGGTACTTTTACCATAATATCCTGCTGAAACAAACCAGGAACTCAGGTCTGTAAAGGCCCTGTCAAGGTATCCATCCGAGTAGATTCTGGAGAGCCTGGCATCCACGGTAAACTTGTCGTTGATCAGGCCGGTCCCCATCCTTACGGTATGCTTCCTGGTATTAAAGGAGCCCGCAGAATTACTGACTTCTGCATACGGCTCAGGATTAAAGGTTTCGGTCTGGATGTTGATGGTAGCCCCAAAAGCCCCGGCACCATTGGTAGAGGTACCTACGCCCCTTTGTATCTGGATATTATCCACCGAGGATGCAAAATCAGGCATATTCACAAAAAATACCCCATGGGATTCAGAATCATTAAGTGGGATGCCGTTGACGGTCACGTTGATCCCACGGGTGTCGGTACCCCGGATGCGGATGCCCGTATAACCTACACCGGCTCCGGCATCAGAGGTGGCTACCACCCCGGTAGACTGATTGAGCAGAAAGGGCAGGTCCTGGCCCAGGTTCTGCTTTTCCATGGTTTTTCTTTCGATGGTTGAAAAGGTAATCGGTGTTTTTTCCGTGGCCCGGGTGGCAGATACCACCACCTCATCACCCATTCGGATCTTCCGCTCCAGTAAAATCGTCACAACCTCTCCATCCGATGCATGGTTGATCGTTTGGACTTTGCTTGAAAATCCGGAATAGGACACGGCCACTTGGTAGGTGCCAAACTGCACTCCGGTAATGGTGAACCTTCCCATGGCATCAGTAATAGTGCTTTGGTTGGTTTCTTTCAAAATGACGGTAGCGCCTGCCAGGGGGGTTTCATCTTCCCCGTCCAGTACAGCACCGGTAATCTGGCCTTGTGCCAGGGCACCTAGGGCTGTGCCTATCAACAGCAGCCCTGCAATCATGCTTTTCATGTTGGTTATACTTTTACTTGTTAAACATTCGGGGAAAGGGGAACTCCCCGATTTATTGTCCCTCCGCCAGCATTACCTGGATCAGGTTCCGTTCCCGTTGTCAATGGGAACACTGGGTATAATCTCAGCCCTTATATTATAAGGCACCCCTAATTGATGGCAAAGGTAATCAATAAGAAGGGAGGAGGCAAATGGGCTGAGGATTGCCATTGCAGGGGAAATTTAGGTTAAAAGATTGTTATGATATTCAGATGGTGCTATATATATTGGCACCTTCTACAAAATTTGATTTTAATATGAGCTTTATCCGTATTGTCTTTGTATTGACTACCTTGATTTTACTGTCCGGCCCTGTACACGGACAAATCTTTCTTGATCCTGACACAGGAGAGGAACATGAGATTTACCAGGACACTCCGCCTGAAATTCTCTCAAAATTTCTGGTTGCCAATAAGGCCACTGATATCCTCTTCAATGATGAAAATAACTTCCTGTATTTTAATTTCCCATTTCAGTTGAAAAACAAAAAAGGTCTCTGGGTTTTATGCGGTGATGATGGGCAACCATTACATAAAAAAGGGTACGCCCAAATTGATTTCCCTAGGGATGAGTATTGGGATGGTCAGGTTACTATAGCCAAAGATAAAAAAGGCTGGTATGGATTTCTGTTTATCGGTTTTGATAAGGTTCGGCCTTATTTTAGATATGATTACCTGGAGTTTTTGGATATGGTGGATGATGAATTTCCCAGAATCTACATCCATTATCATGGTTTATGGGGCCTGGTGACCTTGTTTCAGCCAAACAAGGTTGTAGATATAGAACCGGCCACTTATAAAACCAGGGAGGAGGTGCCCCTTGTAGATTATAATTTTGAGTTTATTGAGGAACTGTCAGCCATAAAGAGGCAATACAATTTAAATCAGGTGATTTTTATGGATGACGGTGAGTATGAATTGGTAAAAGGCCGTCATAAGAAAACCGGGAAATGGGGATTATACCATCTTTCATACAAACACAGTTATATCGTAATCCCGGCTAAATATGATTCCATTAGGCAGCATGAACCATGGGATGAATTTTACTATGTTTGGAATAACGGGAAAGCAGGCTTGTACTTTGATGGAAAAATGACAATCCAGGCAGAATATGATGAAGTAACCGTTTACACTGATGGCTTTGGCTTTGCGCGTAAAGACGAATCCTGGTGGCTTTACGATATCGTAAAAGGCAAAAGGCTTTCTGACCAATCCCATACCGATCCTGAGCAGTTATTGGATGATTATTTAAATCCTTCGGATTAAAATTATTAGGATGTGCGGTTGCGGATCAATAAAACTAAAAGTTTAGGGTTCGTTGAAATATTATCAAAAATTATGATATTAGAAACATGAAAAGTCAAGAGCTCTATCAAATAAAGCATGAAGCTTCAATCACCAAAGGGGCCTTTTTCATAGAACTGGATGGTGAAAAGCAAGCTGAAATGACCTATAGTAAAGCCGGTGAAGGCCTGATCATCATCGATCATACTGAGGTGTCGGACCAGCTCAGGGGCCAGGGAGTAGGCGCCAAATTAGTGCATCAGGCGGTAATAATGGCCAGAAAAAAGGGCATCAGGATAATGTCCCTCTGTCCATTTGCAAAATCAGTATTTAAAAAGACCCCTGAGTACCAGGATGTTTTGAACTAAAAATTTCTATCATGGACAAGAAAAATATTACCAAAGAATATACCAATGGAGAGGTCACAGTAATTTGGCAATCCGGTAAATGCATCCATTCAGGGAATTGTGTCAGGAATCTCAAGCCAGTCTTTAACCCTCAGCAAAGCCCCTGGATCCAGATGGACAAGGGAAGCACCAGTGATATTATGGAAACCATCGAAAAATGCCCAAGTGGTGCTTTATCTATAAAATGAAGGCACTAGTAGCAGTACCCGAGATCCATACCAAGACAAGGTCAATCTTAATTTCTTTAGCCGAAGTAATTATTTTTCTTCTTTCAATTTTAAAACATTTTTCCTTAGCTCAACAATCGTTAATTCAAAGATTTCCTCAGAATCTGAATTATAAATTCTAATAACTTTGGATTCTTCATTGTAATCCCAACTACCCTTCGCCATATAATGCCCATCATGAGGCGCTAATACTCGATATTCACATTCATTGTTATCATCGAAATAAAAAACTTGTCTGTACCAGCTTGGCGGGAAATCTTCAAAAGTACCGGTTCTGTAAATTTGAATTCCCTCTGGTGTATTTTCTTTATGTGATTCAATCCATTGCCTTTTTACCAATGAGGATAGATTCCATTCGTCGTCTTTTTCACAACTCGCAAATAACAAAATAAATACGAGGGCAAGTGGCCAACTAATAAGCTTTTTCATAGTTCTAGTCTTATCTAAGTAATGCTTTCAACACATTTTTTGTTTGTAAAAACAAATGGTATTATTCTCAAAATAGGTGGTTTACCATAGCTGCTTTGCAAGGGTTTTTTATTCTGCATACTTATTGATTAGCCTAACCATAAGATCATTCAAAAACTCAACCTCGTATTCCCCTACCGTTGGTTCTAAATGACTATCGCCAATTCCGCTATGGTCTGTAATAAATACATAGGTCCCATTTGTGCTAATTGACAGGAACCTCATTAAAAATTCCGTATTTTTATCAATTCCGCTTGCTGTTATCGGGATTATTTTAATGCCTTTTTCAGAAGCCTTTAGGATTGATGTTTGAATGCTGCTAATTACGGAATTATTGTGATGTGGCGGGGCATCTAGTATCAAAAACAAAATTCTTGTTTTTGCATTTGATGACCATTGAAGTTTATTTACGGCTTCATCCAATGCCGAATGTACTGCTTCCGGATAGTCACCACCACCTTCTGCACTTTGGTTTTTGATGAAATTTATAGTGAGGTTAAAATCATTTGTGAAATTTGAAGTTCTTGTAACATACTCATCACCTTCGTCCCGATAAAAAACCGAAGAGGTTGAAATCAAAGAATTTGGATTTGCATTCTTTACTCTCGAAATAACATCAATTAATTCTACTTTTAAATATTCTAACTCGTCACCCATTGAGCCGGTGGCATCGACCACAAAAGATAAATCGATTTTATTGGCCACAGTGGTAGGAAATAAAACAACATTGTTTATTCCATCTTTATAGGATTTTACATTTGAAATAATACTTGTCCCATTATTAATGTCAATGGAAAGGTTTGAGAAATCAATATTCGAGGTGTTTTGATAGATGTCAGCCCATAATTCTGCATTTCCATGATTATCTGTTCTTGCACTAAAGATCGTAGTTCCGCCCCTTTTTAATTTTACTATGGCGTCTGCAATTGGGTTTGAATCTGTTCCAACAATATTTACGCTTATTCTATTATTGTTATAAAAAGACCAATAGGACGGCATGGACTTAAATTCTTCTTTACCGATTATTGTTTCCCAAAACATCCAATTGTCAAGATCATTCCATTCTCCAGCGGTAAGCACTCCTGCCTCATTTGGATTTCCACCGTTGCCCTGTCCACCTGGTGATGCCCCTTCTGATCCCCCATCTGATGCCCGACCCGAAAACAGGCCAAATGCCATATCTGAGGGTGAAGGATCACCAACATCATCACCGCAACTTGTCAGAATAAAAAGTAAAATAAAGATCTGACTTAAAATTTTAAAGTACTCAATACCTCCTATTAGCTTTTTGAATTGAGTTAATATTAATATACGCATAGCATCCACTATTTAATTAAACTGTACATGCCTCTTAGACACAAAATAATAGCAGATGGTTGTAATAGGTTTGGCTGGCGGCTTAGGCTCAGGATGGGTTATTACTGAAAAGGCCTGTTAATCTAAGAATTAATGGTCTGATAAATCTGTAAATCAAAAACCCAAGAGATGCCATTATTAATATAAAGATGGTGGGCAATATCGCTCCTAAGGTAATCGTCATGCCCAGAACAAAGCCCAAAATAAACTCGGCGTAAAATATTGGGACCAACAGACTAAGTACTAAAATGGCGTAAAGCACATAATCCAGGATGAAATTGTAGTCATTGACAAAAGACACTGCGATTAAGATCCCAAAGATTAGGCCAATGGTGAAAATCACCAATACTTTGGGGATTGGACTTTTGGATTGAACCGATTCTTTGGCTTTTTTCTTGAGTCTCTTTTCTATCCTGCCCAGGAGCACCCAGGTAAGAACAGGAAGCAGAAGCCCACCCCACCAATTGGAAATTGCAGGGAGTTCTTCATCGTGAAGCATATGATGGCTGGGAACACCACCATTAAAATACTCCCACAAAAGCACCCCAAAAATAAACAAGGTAATAATGCCGGTGATAAAGACTTTTGTTTTGGTGGTAATTGGTCCTTGCATCTTACTATTTCCTTGATTTCATCGCCTTCACTTTTTTGATTTTTGGGTCGGCTAAAAATCGCTGATAAGCATCTGTTTCCATCCCATAAATGGCGACTTTTCCCTTACTGTCGCTATGAACGCCAAACCCATAGGTTTTAGTTAATGGCGAAGCACGGAAGCAGGGTTGTCCTTTTGAGAAAAAGTCTTCTCTTGCCTGTTGCCTCTCTGCTTTGGTCAGGTCATTTCTCTCGGCAAACACCTTAAAAAATATGTCGTCAGAAGTGTATTGGTATGGGTTAGTGGAAATCAGGTCGTACTGCATTTCTGCCACAGTCTTATTGCTTTTGGTAGGGGGCCTTGTACCACAGTCTGCCTTGGTGTCTTCAGCCACTTCTATAAAAGTGTCAAAATAGTTGGTGGTATGGACTTTCATTTTATGATTTTGTAAAGGGTGGTTTTAAGCTGAAAGTTTAAATTATGGAAATGTACATCATTTAAAAGGATAGAATTTATGGTTCAGGGCTCCAAATAGCATACCCTACCATAGAATCGGCTGTGCCATAGTAAAGGAACCAGGCCTGGTTAAAAAACACAAGGCCTTCAATAAAAGTAGTGCCATCGGGATATTGCCCTGATTTCTCAAAGGGTAGTTCAGGTTTTAAAAATGGCTTGTCTGTTCTATCCAATAATTTCCAGGGTTGATTTTTATCATATAGGGCCTGACCGGCCGTATAGAGTCGGTTACCATAATCCTGGTCACCTATATGATTTTGGTTTCCTGCATTATACATCACTACGATGCCATCGGTTGTGAGCAGAGGTGGGGGACCCGCTTCCACCAACCAGGAATCAAAATACCCAGTTCTCGGGCTCAAAACCGCTGCCAACTCCCCATCTATGGTTTCTAGGGGTTCCCAATGTATCAGATCCTGCGATGAGGCGAGCCAGATATGCGGCACCCCAAAATACATCCAGTACTTTCCATTGATTTTGGCAGCAAGGAGTTTCCCCTCCTTTAATTCGGTCACAATGGCCCCAGACTTGGTCTCCCGGTCATGGTATTTGCCATCTTTGAATCCCAGGAAAACAGGCCCGTGCTTTTCCCAATTGATCAGGTCTTTGGAAGTGGCAATGGCAAGGCGGGGAAATTCCCTGTTCCATTGGGTATATGTCATGACATACGTACCGTCAGGAGCTTCAACAATCCTTGGGTCCTCAGTGCCACCGGTCCATTCAAATTCCTTTTGATTGTCATTATCAGGATAAAAAACAGGCGCCTTCTTACGGATATAATTAATACCATCTGAGGACACCGCCAATCCCAATCTCGAGGTATGTCCCCCGATTTCTTTCTCGCCTAATTTTTCCTCAGCCCGATATATCACATGGATTTTACCATCTCTGATGATTGCGGCAGGGTTGAAGGTTGCCATAGACTCCCATTTTACCGGTTCACCTGTCATGGGATCAGAAAAGACATTGACCTCATTTGGAGAAATAATGGGAGAAGCATTTTCAGGCCTTACAAATGGGCCCAGCACCCAGGTTTTAGTTT
Source organism: Cyclobacteriaceae bacterium (assembly GCA_041749015.1). Classification (GTDB taxonomy): domain Bacteria; phylum Bacteroidota; class Bacteroidia; order Cytophagales; family Cyclobacteriaceae; genus JBGTCD01. The sequence goes on along the minus strand of JBGTCD010000136.1, from coordinate 5,255 downwards.
GGGAATGAATCTCGGTAAACACCAAAATTCCAAGCAATAGGAATAGGGTAATCTTCATGGCGGATGGAGGTTTATTGATCTTGGAACATAATTTAATAGTTAAGTTGAAGGCTTATTTGTTAGGGTAAATTTTGCAATTTGTTAATTAGTTCATTTATTACTCTATCATGTCTGATTGAAGAATAATAAATAAAAATAATATTTTGAGCTGCTAAAACAATAATAGCTAATATTGCTAATGGTAAGTTTGGAAAAAACCCTAAGGCAAATAGGTGTATGAATAATACCTTTTCCAATAATATTAATATCAAAACAATTGGGGATAACTTTTTAATTACTTTTAATTGGTGGGTATCGCCAATTGTGAGAAATGGGGACAAATATTTAGTGCCCAGCCAACCATTTATCACAGGCCGCAACAAGAATTTATTTTGATTAAGATTTCCCAAAATCTCTGTTTTATTATTCAAGTTAAAATCCTCGTGCAACAAAATGTACAGGCCAAAATAAATTTGAAATTTTGATTTTTTAATGATATTCCATTTTAAATCTCTCAGTAAATTATTTGAGCGAGTTGCTGATAATTGATACTCGTCGAAACTAATCATTATTTCCAGATGATTGTTTACCGTTTAAAGTTATTTCATGATCCATATGGGAACTTGAGATGGTAAAATGGGCATTGAAATGCTTCCAAACACAAATGAACTCCAAATGCTCCACTATTTTAAAAGACACCTTATCTATAATTGTGTATCAATTTATATGATATCAATTTTATCTCCAAAAGTAAAGTCAGAAACCAGTGATGGTGCAAAATAGATGGCTCCAGTCTGGTGATTGCTGCAAAATGGCCCAAAAAGCCCAATATGCCTGTGGAAACCAAATTCACAATTGATAAGGAGAGTTAATTTATTCTAAAACTTTAATGGTTTTTCAACTTAAAATTATAATTTGACAGCTTGAAGTATTTCGGCTTTATTAAATTTCTAATTTATGAGACAGTTTCACTATGTATTGATATTGGGCCTTATATTCATCGGTACCGCCTCCTACGGTCAAGGTGACAATATTGAAAATGACACCATTGAACAAGATGATCCCATTAAAAAAGAATCCACCGTTTCATTTTCGATAGGAACCGGAGCCTCCTACGGAGGCCTGGGCACTCAAACTGTAATTGGGAAACAAGGTTCTGGGCTGCTGATTGGGTTAGGCGCATTTCCTGGTGGAGGCATCGGGTATAATTTGGGATTGCAAATAGTCATAGATGACGTATTTTATCTCAATGGCGGTTATGGCACATATGCTTTTTTCCAGCCATTTGTTGGAGAGAAAACAAGGGAAAACTCCATTAATTTTTCAATTGGTGGCTTAATCAGTCTGGGTCCAGCCAAAAAAACATTTATAAACCTGGGGATTGGGATTATTCCCAACCATAGCAAGTCTAATTTTTCTGGTGAGGCATGGTTTCTAAATCAAATTCACCCCACATTAGGTATTGTATTCAGACTATAAGCTTTTCACAGCCTGCTGCGCGATACGGATGCGGTCACGCATCCCGCCTTTTATGGGTACCATGGACACCCCTGTTTTGCGTATTTCTTTTTTAAACAGGGTCAGAATATGATCACGGTCATCCGGGGTCTCCCGCAAGGGGCCAGGCTCCCATGGGATATCCGGATAGGTGAGGAGGTATAAATCGTATGGCCGGGCCGCGATGGCCTCCAGGATGAAGGGATCACAGCGGCCATATTTGTACTCGCTCCATACCTTGATCACGATCAGATCGGTATCACAGATCAAAATGCGCTTTTCCTTTTTGGCCAATTCATCCTCAAGAGCCATCTGTCCCTTTGCGATGGTAGTCAGATCCTCCTCCTTATAGGGTCTGTTCAATTGGGTCAGGTACTCCCGGGCATATTCGGGCACCATAGTGCAACACAGCTTCATCGACAGTACCGTGGCTAAAGTGCTCTTTCCCGTGCTCTCCGGACCGATGATAGCCACCCTTTTAATCATACCTTTTCTAGTGTTTTTTTCCATGCCATATACCCCATCACTGCAAGGCCGAGGTAAATAAAATACAACAATGCATAAAAGTAAAGGCCCTTGTAAAAATAAATCCCCGCTGCCAGCACATCGATGAAAAACCATAAATGCCAGTTTTGGATTTTTTTTCGGGCCGTCATCCACATGGCAGCTATGCTGAATACCGAGGTGGCACTATCCGGGAAGGGCATGTCCGCATCTGTGTAAATCATAAGTACATAGCCCAAAGCAACCGTACCCAATACTGACAAAAGAATAATCCTGATTATTTGCCCTTTGGTAGCACGGGTTACCGGGAGGGTTTTACGGGTATCAACCGGGGGATTGCGCCAGGCATACCAGCCGTATATATTTAGGAACAAAAAGATGACATGCAGGCCGAGGTCGGCATATAATCTTTCCGTCCAAAAAAGATATAAGGATATGAGCACATAGCCGATGCCGGCAGGCCAGGTGGCGATATGCTGCCTTACCAGCAGGACTACTGCCAGCAGGCCCAGGATCAGTCCAAAGAATTCCAGGGTGCCCTGTAGCGGAAAAAAGGCATTCCATTGAATGAGATAATTTTCAAAAGGCATGGTTTTGCAAAGATATTTTTATATTTGATAAGTTTATAGCTGGCCAATGACCGTATTGATTAAATATTTAAACACATAATACTTTTGGAAAGAAGAAAGGTACTCAAACAATTAGCCCTTGCCATCCCTGGCTCCATGATATTGCCAGGGGTGCTGTCTTCATGCGTTGATGATGATGATGGCCCGGAGTTTATTTTTGGGGGTAAAGTGATAGTGATCGGGGCAGGGGCCGCAGGGCTCTATGCTGCCAATTACCTGCTCAACAAAAAAGTGAATGTGCAGGTCCTTGAAGCCTCAGAATTTGCCGGGGGGCGGGTCAGGAGCATCAGTGGCTTTTCTGACTTCCCGCTTGAAATGGGAGCCAGTGAAATTTGGGGCACTAACAACCTCCTGCATGAAGAATTGATCGCTGCTAGTATCCCCTTGCTAGATCAAAAGCCTTTGGGAACAGGGCGGTATTTTATAGATGAGGCCATCTCCACATTGGAGGAGATACAATCTGATGGGGATTTTAATACTCTTGTCAATTTTATTCAGGGGATACCCGGATACAGCGGTCCGGCAGGCAGCATCCGCACAGCTGCAGAAAATGCCGGTATCGATCCTCGCGTCATGAATTTCCTTCAGGGAAAAGTAGGTCAGCGGTACGGTGCCAATATACAGCAATTGAGCATGCCGGCCATTGCCAATGCCATGAATGCCAGCGAATCAGATGAAGACACCCGGGTCATGAGTGGCAATAGCCTGAGAAATTTCCTGCTGGGTAGGTACAGTCGGGCCATAGAAAACACAAAATTCAATACGGCCGTCACCCAAATCGATTATAGTGATGATAAGGTGGTGCTTACCGACTCTACAGGCGAAACCTACACTGCGGACAAGGTCATTCTCACTGTGCCCATTTCTATGATCAAAAATGGAGCGATTAACTTCTCTCCAGGACTGCCTAATGCCAAAATACAAGCTCTGAGCCGGATGGAGATGAGCGCCTGTCTTCGGATAGCCGTCAGGTTTAATAATAATTTTTGGGGCCATGATGTGACCAGGATTTTTGGCCAGGGGGAGATTGCTCGCTACGATGCTGCCGGCCTGGGGCGAAGTGATATCAACCGAACCCTGGTAGCTACCGTATTTGGCACCACAGCACAGTTTTATGGTGCCGCCGGTAGTGCTGCCGTCAACAACGTGCTTAATGACCTATCAGAAATGTATAATGTAAACGCCAACCAGCTCCTTAACAAGTTTGATATTTTTGATTGGACAGCAGAGCCTTTTATTGAAGGGGGTGTTTCGTATCCCACCGCCGCCGGTGATGGCATGGATGGGCAGCGCCTGGCCGAGCCGATCAATGATATGCTGTATTTTGCTGGTGAAGCTACCAGTATTGATGGCAACTTTGGCACCCTCCACGGTGCCCTGGAATCAGGAAAGCGGGCCGCCGAGGAGGTTTTGGAGACAATATTAGGTCCTGAAGAGCCGGAATAAATCGATTGCAATAAGAGCTCCTCTGCCCTGGTTCGTGTCTCCCGGCTGCCTTGGTTCGTGTTCTCACGAACCATTACAATTCTACCTCGCACTCGCACCCTTTTGCAAACCATGCGGTAAAGTAACTGTTGTTAATTGGGGGTCGTAGCGAGACGCTACGACCAGGGGAGAAAGAAAGTAAATATTGCCCACCAAATAGCATCATATAAGTTAAATAAATCGTTAATTTGTTTTACCAAAGGATTGAATAATGGAACTACAAGAGATTAAGTTAAGTGTAATGCAAAAGATAATGAGCGTGTCAAAAGCCTCTCTATTAGATAAAATTGATAAGCTGTTAGAGGAAGAAATGATAGTTGGCTATACGGTTGACGGGAAACCCTTGACAAAAAAGGCATACGATATGCGTTTACAAAAGGCAGAACAGCAATTAAGTGCAGGAGAATATTTAAGCCAGGAGGATCTGGAAAAGGATTCAGGGAACTGGTAATGGATCAATTTAAAATAATCTGGTCAAATCAAGCCAGGGAAGCTTTAAAAGATATTTATGATTATTATAAAGAGAAATCCCTCCAGGGAGCCCGACATGTAAAAGCAGATTTATTGAATAGTCCTAAGACCATCCATTTTTCCAAACAATATCAGGTAGATGACATCAATCCAAAATACCGTAGAATAGTGGTGAGGCACTATAAAGTTTTATACAAGGAAGAGAACAACACTATTAAGATAGTAGATATAATAAGCTCCCTTCAATCCCCTGAAATACTAGAGAATAAGTAAGTATCCCCTCCCACGCTTTTGAAAAGCATTTGGTTAAGTAACTGTTGCTTAATTGGGTCGTAGCGAGACGCTACGACCAGGGGGCCAGGGCAAAAAAAACGGGAAAATATCAATCGCTTGATTTTTCCCGTCTTGCTGTTAATCTGCCGTAGCTGACCAACAACGCTAAACCACTTTTGTAAGAGTAAATCTTCCTCAACTTATCTTGCAATAAGAGCATCCGATCCGAAACCAGGATGCGGGTATCCAGAAGGATCCTTACATTCCGGCACAATAATCATCTAAGGTGTTTTTGTTGAAGTAACCCGGAGGTTACAACGTTTTGTTTGCCTTAAAATCTTATCTCTCTTTCAACGA
>JBGTCD010000135.1:0-21408 GCA_041749015.1 Cyclobacteriaceae bacterium | reverse complement strand
GGCAAGTCTTTGAAGCTGTCTCTCTGGGTAGAACCTTTCTGACTGAAGCTCATTTCTATCATTTTCAATTATCGGATTTACAGACTATAAAGACAGATTCCTGCAGGGAGGGCGCGTGTTTAGCGTGGAGGAACGTCATTGGACGTGGTGTTCTTTTTTGGTTCTTTTTTGGGCAAGCAAAAAAGAATAATAAAATTGACTTTTCGACTTCTTGATTTAATTTCCTCAAGGGCCGAAAGGGAAACACTTTACACCAACATATCATAAACCTTGACCTAATTTTCAAATTGCTTAATACCCTCTGGCAAAGTCTACTTTATTTTTTAAGGGTTTACCTGTGGTGGCCCTTTGATAATTTTCAACCACCTGCCGGGCAACTGATGTAGGATCACTGATGCTTGCCACGTGCGGGGTGATGCTAATCTTTGGATGCCCCCAGAATGGGTGGTCTTTGGGCAGGGGCTCTTTAACAAATACATCCAGATAGGCATGGGCCAAATGTTTGGAGTCAAGAGCCGGTATGAGGTCCTCTTCTTTCATGAGCGGGCCCCTGGCTAAGTTGATGACAACTCCGCCTTTCTTCACTTTACGGAAAAGGTTCTTATTCATGATGCCCTCTGTGGCTTTGGTTAGAGGCAAAAGGCAAATCAAAAAATCAGGAGTGCCAAGGAAGTCTTCCAGTTCAGCATCACCTACGAAAGACTTAACACCGGGAATGTTTTTTTCGCTGGCTGACCATCCTGATACTGTAAATCCAAATGCTGCTAATTTTTTTGCCACACCGCTGCCTAATTGTCCTAACCCCATGATGCCAATATGAGTTTCCCTAACCGAACCATAAGGGACGGGTTCCCAATGGCTCTTTTTTTGATAGTCTTTATAGATTTCCAATCTCCTGAGGTGGCTCAAGACCAGGGCCAGAGTATGTTCCCACATATCCTCAAGGAGATTTTCATCTACAATTCTGGCCATTGGAACTGATTCGGGTAGGGTAGGGTCGGCAAACAGGTGGTCGACCCCGGCACCCATAGAACAAATGGCTTTGAGATTAGGGAATTCAGAGAATATGCCCTTTGGGTGCTTCCATACCAGGGTAAATTTTACTGCTTCCCTAGGCTGATCATCTGGCCATACCCTTACATCTAAATCTGGAGCAAGCTTTTGGAAGGCTTGAATCCAGGGTTTTGGGTCGCGATTAGGGCTGATAATACAAAGGGCCATGGTTGAGTTATTTATAGTATAGGTTTCTTGGCTGAATCCTGCAAATAAAATGCCCCTTTTAAAGTTAATGCCGGTTATTTGAAATATTTTTTTATGGTTGGATTACGGTTCATCGTTAAAAAACCTTAAAATTTTCTTCCAAAATAATCAACCGGTACCCTTGGGACTGCTTCTATTCTTTACGAGATTTGCAAAAAATATATTCGGTATTGGCAACTTTTCTAGCAACCTTTTCAGCATTATTCTCTGTGGTCAACCCTTTTGGGGCGATTCCTGTATTTTTATCCCTTACGGCTGATCTGGATAAAAAGACCAGAAACAGACAAGCACTTAAGACGGTGATTTATTTCATGGCCATATTGATCACTTTTTTTTTCGCCGGAAAATTTATCCTTAATTTTTTTGGAATCAGAATAGAAGACATTCGTATTGCAGGTGGGTTGCTAATCTGTAGTACCGGCTTTGGACTGCTGCGGCCTGATGCCCATAAGGGAAAACGGATCGACAAGGATGTGCGGAAGGAGGGTATCGATAAAGATGACATTTCATTTACCCCAATGGCCATGCCCATTCTTTCAGGGCCCGGATCCATAGCTTTGATCATCGGGTTTTTCAATGAGGCAGCAGGCATCTCAGAATATGTGTATACTGTTTTGTCCGTAGTGATCCTGGCAGGAATATGCTACATCATTCTCAGGTCTTCCGATAAGATCAATAGGGTACTAGGCAAAGGTGGCATGTCGGCCCTCTCAAGGATGATGGGATTTATCGTTTTATCTATTGGGATTTCAATGATTCTCAATGGTTTGCTTCCCCTTGTCAACCAATATGTAGTCCGGTAAGGAACCTTTAATCTGGAGAATCGTTTTTACAAAAAGGTTACCTAACGTTTAATTATAAAATATATTATATATCTTCACATTCAGGAATAGAATTTGTGATATAACCAAAACAATGCGCGCCCTAAGAACCATATGGATTGCAACTGCCCTTCTGCTGGGGGTTGGTCTAACTATGGGTTTTAGCCAAAGTACTAATCAGGGAGGTTCTGTTTTTTCCAGTTCATTAGATTCGGATTTCTTAAAGATTAATTTTTATCCCAACCCGGCCACGGAAATTTTAAATGTGACGGTTTCAAGCGGTAGCATCGACCGAACTGCTGTAGAAATTTTTAACATTATTGGGAATAAAATAGATGTTTCAATCGAACAAGTATCTGGTTCTGAGCTTCGAATTAATATTGATAATCTCACCCCTGGGTATTACCTGCTTGCCGTCCGCAGCCAAAATGCGCGTACCAGCCAATCCTACAAATTTTTAAAGCGATAAAATTTTCTTTATCCCCAACTGGGAAAAATTTTTTTCGTATAATAGTATGCATGCATAACAAATTTTTGTATTTTTGTTAACTATGAGGCGAGAGGATACCATTGATTATAATATTAAAGTGGCCTGGCACGCTATTTACAGAATGTACAACCAACAGGCTGTAAAGCACCAGATTACCACTTCCATTGGTTATGTGTTGCTTAACATTGATAGTAAAGAAGGCACCCCTGCTACTAAGATAGCCCCGCTTATGGGTATGGAATCCCGGAGTCTCACCCGAATGCTGAAATCTATGGAGGAGAAGGGGCTGATTTGCCGGAAGCCTGATCTCACAGACAGACGATCCATTAGAATTTTCCTCACAGAGAAGGGCCGAGAAAAAAGGGAAGTATCCCGGAATACAGTTTTGGCCTTTAATAATTATATTGAGGAAGAAATACCGAGTGAAAAGTTGCAGGCTTTTCTGGATGTCACCAAAAAAATTATCAAGGACATCGAACTAGACAAAATATTTGAATTGAATTCTAAAACCGCTAAAATTCCTACATAAAATGAATAATAGAGTAATTAAAAAAGTAGCTGTGCTGGGTTCAGGAGTGATGGGCTCCAGGATCGCTTGCCATTTTGCGAATATAGGCGTAGAAGTATTGCTGCTGGATATTGTCCCGAGAGAATATACTGAAGAGGATAAGAAGGCCGGCTTAAAAGAAGATAGCCCCAGGTTTAGAAATAAAATTGTCAATGAGGCCTTCGACCAGGCAGTCAAATCAAAACCCGCCCCATTGTACCACAAAGATTTTGCGAACCTGATCTCCCTTGGAAACTTTGAGGATGATATGGAAGGCATTAAAGATTGCGACTGGACTATTGAGGTAGTTATTGAAAATCTGGGCATCAAGAAAAAAGTATTTGATCAGGTCGAAGAACACCGTAAACCAGGAACCCTGATTACCTCCAACACCTCCGGAATCCCAATTCACTTAATGCTGGATGGCAGAAGTGAGGATTTTCAAAAGCATTTTTGTGGGACCCATTTCTTTAATCCACCAAGGTATCTGAAGCTTCTTGAGATCATTCCAACACCCAAAACTGATCCTAAAATAGTTGACTTTCTGATGCATTATGGCGACCTGTATCTGGGGAAAACCACCGTGCTTTGTAAGGATACGCCCGCCTTTATTGCCAACAGGGTGGGGATTTTTGCTATTCTCAAAGTGGTGGAGTCCATGCAAAAACTGGATATGAATATTGATGAGATCGACAAACTGACCGGCCCGGTCATTGGCAGGCCCAAGTCTGCGACATTCAGAACTTCAGATGTAGTAGGGCTTGACACCCTGGTAAAAGTATCGGATAATTTATATGAAAGCCTTCCGGATGACGAGTCAAGGGATACATTCAAATTGCCTGAGGAAATAGGCAAGCTCATCGATAATAAATGGCTGGGCGACAAGACCGGTCAGGGATTTTACAAAAAGACTAAAAATAAAAAGGGGGAAACGGAGATCCTCACACTTAATCTAAAGACCTTTGAATACGAGCCAAAGCAAAAAGCCAAGTTTGCGATACTTGAGCAAACCAAACCTATTGAAAATGTAAAGGAACGATTCAAAGTGCTATTGGGTGGTAAGGATAAGGCCGGGGAATTTTACAGGGATTCCTTTTACGCACTCTTCCAGTATGTCTCCAACCGTATTCCGGAAATAGCCGATGAGCTGTATAAAATAGATGATGCCGTTTGTGCTGGTTTCGGTTGGGAGGTAGGGCCCTTCGAAACGTGGGACCTGGTGGATGTGAAAAAGACCATTGAAAAAATGGAAGAGGCAGGCTATAAATCCAATAAATGGGTTCATGAAATGCTTGAATCGGGGGCGTCCTCATTTTATAAAGTTGAGGATGGCATTCGTAAATATTATGATATACCCTCTAAATCTTACAAGACCATCCCGGGCACTGAAGGGCTGGTAGTATTGGACAACCTCAGAAAAAATAATGTAGTCTGGACTAATGCAGGATCTACCATTTTCGATCTTGGTGATGGCATCCTAAATGTAGAGTTTCATACCAAGATGAATACCCTGGGAGGCGAGGTAGTCGAGGGGATCAATAAGGCCATCGACCTTGCTGAATCAGATTACAGGGGGCTTGTAATTGGTAATCAAGGGGCCCAGTTTTCAGCAGGAGCCAATCTGGGCATGGTGTTTATGTATGCTATTGAGCAGGAGTATGATGAGATCGACTTTATGATCAGGCATTTCCAAAATACCATGATGCGGGCCAGATATTCTTCCATCCCGGTGGTGGTAGCCCCGCATGGGCTTACCCTTGGGGGTGGTTGCGAATTGTCATTGCATGCTGATGTCATACAGGCTGCTGCCGAGACCTACATTGGTCTTGTGGAGGTAGGAGTAGGTTTGATTCCCGGAGGGGGCGGTACCAAGGAGTTTGCCAAACGGGTATCTGATGCTGCCGAAGAAGGTGATGTAGAATTCAATGCTTTGCAGAATGCCTTTATGAATATCGCTACTGCCAAGGTAGCCACCTCTGCACACGAGGCCAGGGATATGAATATTATCCGTCCTCAGGACAAGATCACGGTTAATATCGACCGCCAGATAGCAGATGCCAAAGCCACTGCCATAGAACTTGCTGACAGAGGCTATGTGCAACCTACCCAGGCCAGCAATATTAAGGTCCAAGGTAGGGCAGGCATGGCCTTGTTTATGGCGGGTGTACAAGGCATGAGAATGGGAAATTATATCTCTGACCATGACCAGAAAATAGCCCATAAGATCGCTAACGTCATGTGTGGCGGGGACCTTTCTGCACCACAGGAGGTGACCGAACAGTATCTGCTCGACCTCGAACGTGAAGCCTTCCTCTCCCTTACCGGAGAGAAGAAGACCCTTGAGAGAATACAGGCTATAATTCAGGGCGGGAAACCACTTAGGAATTAGAGATTAGAAGTTAGTAATTAGAGGTTAGATGAATAATTATAAGAATCTCAAACTATGGGAAAAATCGATTGAATTGGCAGTAGAAATATATGCTTTGGTAGGGAAATTTCCAATGGAAGAGAAATTTGGATTGGCCTCTCAAATTAAAAGGTCAGCCGTTTCTATTTCATCTAATATTGCAGAAGGTTCTGGGAGAAATTCTCTTAAGGAGTTTAAAAATTTTCTAGCTTACTCTTATGGTTCAGCTTGTGAATTGGAGACTCAATTAATAATTGCTGAGAAGGTAAAACTAATAGGAAAAAATGATTTGAAAGAACTTCAAACCCAAATAACTGAAATTCAAAAAATGAATTTTGCACTTTCAAAATCATTATTAAAAAAGGAAACTCAAGACTAAAATCTAAAGACTAAATACCAAAAATATGAATGCATATATCGTCAAGGGATACAGAACAGCAGTTGGGAAAGCCAAAAAGGGAGGATTTCGTTTTTACAGGCCGGATGATCTGGCTGCTGATGTGATCAAACATCTCGTCAGTGAAGTAAAGGGCCTGGAGCCTTCCCGCATTGATGACCTCATCGTAGGTAATGCCGTGCCGGAGGCAGAGCAAGGCATGCAAATGGGCCGGATGATTGCTTTAATTGCACTAGGTCAGGATACCCCTGGCATGATCGTCAACCGATATTGTGGTTCGGGCCTGGAAGCCATCAACATTGCATGTGCCAAAATCCATGCCGGGCTGGCAGATTGTATCATTGCAGGTGGTACAGAATCGATGTCCCTGGTCCCTATTATGGGCTGGAAAACCGCACTCAATTATCAGGTGGCCAAAGACCACCCCACCTACTATACCAGTATGGGTCTTACAGCCGAACAGGTTTCTAAAGATTTTAGTATTTCCAGGGAAGATCAGGATGAGTTTGCTTACCACTCGCATCGAAAGGCCGCTGCTGCCATCAAAGAGGGTAAGTTTAAAGATGAAATTCTGCCCATCAAAGTAGAGGAAGTCTATCTGGACGAACAGATGAAAAAGAAGACCCGTGAGTGGACTGTTGACACCGATGAGGGTGTTCGTGAAGATACCTCCATGGAGGTGTTGGCAAAATTGAGACCGGTCTTTTCGCAGGGAGGCACGGTTACAGCGGGAAACTCATCCCAAACCTCCGACGGCGCCGCATTTGTGATGGTGATGTCTGAGAAAATGGTAAAGGAATTTAATCTTGAGCCAATAGCAAGGATGGTATCTTATGCTGCTGCCGGTGTAGAACCCAGGATCATGGGCATAGGACCAGTAGCCGCTATTCCAAAGGCATTGGAACGGGGCGGTTTGAAGCTTAAGGACATAGATCAGGTAGAATTGAATGAGGCTTTTGCAGCCCAGGCAGTAGCGGTAGTCCGCGAACTTGGCATTGATCCTGATATCGTCAATCCAAATGGCGGAGCCATAGCTATTGGTCACCCGTTGGGCTGTACAGGAGCCAAACTATCGGTGCAGCTCTTCAATGAGATGCGAAGAAGAAAACAAAAATATGGCATGGTCACCGCCTGTGTTGGTGGAGGCCAGGGAGTAGCCGGAATTTATGAATTATTGAATTAAAAAAACAAAGCAATGAGTACCACCACAGAAAAAAGAGAAGCCCTGAGAGGAGGGGAATTCCTGGTAAAGGAAACGCTCGCTCAGGATATCTTTATTCCTGAAGAATGGAATGAAGAGCAAAAGATGATTGCACAGACCTGCCAGGATTTCCTGGATCAGGAGATATATCCCAGGCTTGAAGAGATTGACTCAATGAAAAATCCTGAGTTGATGCCACAACTGATGGACAAAGCAGGTGAATTGGGTCTATTAGGGACTTCAGTCCCTGAAGCATTAGGCGGTTTTGGAATGGATTTCAATACCACCATGCTCGTATCAGAAGTGATCGGGGCAGGACATAGCTTTGCAGTAGCCCTATCGGCCCATACGGGAATCGGCACCCTGCCCATCCTGTATTATGGAAACGAAGAGCAAAAAAATAAATACCTTCCTAAGCTAGCCACAGGCGAATGGAAAGCTGCCTATTGTCTCACAGAGCCTGATAGCGGCTCGGATGCCAATTCAGGAAAGACCAAGGCAATTTTATCGAGTGATAAAAAACATTATAGCATCAATGGACAGAAAATGTGGATCACCAATGGGGGATTTGCTGATGTGTTCATCGTATTTGCTAAAATCGATGATGACAAAAATCTAACCGCTTTCATCGTAGAGAAAGGATTTGGTGGGATCACCATGAATGAAGAAGAAAAGAAAATGGGTATCAAAGGCTCATCTACCCGGCAGGTATTTTTCAACGACTGCAAGGTGCCCGTTGAGAACATGCTTTCTGAGCGGGAGAATGGTTTTAAAATAGCCGTCAACATCCTTAATGTGGGCAGAATCAAGTTGGGAGCTGCCGCCATTGGTGCCTGTAAGGCAGTGATTACCACAGCTACTGGGTATGCCAATGAGCGGAAGCAATTTGGCACGGCCATCGCAAATTTTGGTGCGATCAAGCATAAAATAGCTGAAATGACAACAAGGAATTTTGCTTCCGAGTCGGCATGTTACCGAGCAGGGCAGAACATCGAAGATGCCTATGATGCATTAGTAGCCGGTGGGATGGATCCTGCCAAGGCGCGGTTGAAGTCACTGGAAGAATTTGCAATAGAATGTGCCATTATGAAGGTACATGGCTCGGAGGTGTTGGACTATGTAGTAGATGAAGGAGTACAGATATATGGTGGTATGGGTTTTTCTGCCGAAGGCCCAATGGATCGTGCATATCGCGATAGCCGCATCAATAGAATTTTTGAGGGTACCAATGAGATCAATCGCATGCTTTGTATTGATATGCTTATGAAAAGGGCCATGAAAGGCACCCTTGACCTCATGACCCCTGCTATGGCAGTGCAGAAGGAGCTGACATCTGTACCTGATTTTGGTGCACAGGATAGTGACGAACTCTTTGCAAAAGAAAAGAAAGCCTTGAGAAACCTGAAAAAAGCCGGGCTAATGGTGGCTGGTGCTGCAGCCCAGAAGCTGATGCAAAATCTTAAGGACGAGCAGGAGATTCTTATGAATCTCGCAGATATGCTGATCGAAGGATATGTGGCTGAGTCGGCCATCCTTCGGGTCGAAAAATTGATCGGGGTACGGGGTGAAGAGGCCTGTAAGATTCATCAACTGATGGCTCAGGTTTACCTCTATCATGCGATAGAAAAAGCGGCTTATGCCGGACGCCAGGCCATCTATGCTTTTGCAGAAGGCGATGAGCAGCGGATGATGTTGATGGGATTAAAACGCTTTACCAAGCTGGATCCTGTGAATCTGAAAGAGGCCAGAAGGACCATCGCTGATCAGGTGATCAAAGAGAACAAGTATCCTTTCTAACTCTTAATGCATCTAATTAACCATTCAAGCTCCCTGAATTCCATTTAGGGAGCTTTTTTGGTTTTAATCACCTAATTTAGCGTTGTTAAGTGAATAAATACCTATCAACCATGAATGCTATTGTAGTAGATGATTCCCGCCTTGCAAGAAACGAATTAAAGCGCTTGATCAAGGATCTTGATATGATCAAGATCATCGGAGAAGCCTCCAATGCGGAAGAGGCCCGGGAGAAGATAGAAGCTGAAAAGCCGGATCTGATTTTTCTGGACATCCAAATGCCTGGTAAGTCGGGTTTTGACTTGCTACAGGATCTGGAATACCTTCCCGAGGTCATCTTCACCACCGCATATGATGAGTATGCCATTCAGGCCTTCGAATTTAACGCTCTGGATTACCTGCTCAAACCCATCCACAAAGACCGTCTCGCCGGAGCTATTGGCAAGCTCGTCGATAAGCAAAGGGCCAATCGGATCAATTCTAAAATGGATCCTAATCTCATGGGAGAAAATGACCAGGTTTTTGTAAAGGATGGAGAGCGGTGCTGGTTTGTGTCATTGAGTAAAATCAGAATATTTGAAGTAGACGGTAATTATACCAAGCTGCACTTTGAAGACGAGCATCCTATGATCCCCCGCACCCTCAATTATTTGGAATCTAAGCTTGACCCCAAGGTATTCTTTAGGGCCAACCGTCAGCAGATCGTTAATCTCAAATGGGTAGAAAAAATAGAACCCTGGTTCAGTGGCAGTATCAGGATCTATATGAAAGGCGGTCAGGAGGTAGACGTCTCGAGACGGCAGACCCAGCGATTTAAAGACCTGATGAGTATATAGTTTTATTAAGCTACCGCAGTGATATAGCCATTAATTTATGAAATTATTTTGGTTCACGGGCTGGATGTGTTTAATTCTGATTTGGTCAGGCATTGCCTTAGGTCAGGACAGAGTCATCCAGGGCCAAATTATGGACGACCAAAAGGGTGAACCGATTGCGTTTGCAGCAATTCAAATTAAGAATACTTACATAGGAACTATCTCTGATGTTGATGGTAAGTTCAAACTTAGGATACTTAACTCCTTCCTTAATAATAAAATCATAATAAGCTGCTTGGGGTATAAAAGAGACACAATTACCTTGGCCTCCAACCAATCCTTCCTGACCATAAAATTAGCCCCGGAACCCTTTGCATTAAAAGAGTTTACGTACAAAGCAGGTGAAAATCCTGCTCACGCCATCATCAGAAAAGCGGTGAAGAATAGAGGTTTGAACGACCCCAATGGAATCAATCAGGTTGAATTTAATAGCTATAACAAAACAGTCATTACACTTCTTGGCCTGGAAGAAACCTACTCTGACAGTGCTTTGAATGATGTATTTCAAGGAGGCCACCTTTCACTTATGGAAAGCTACTCTCAAGTAAAAAAAATGAGACCTGACTTTTACCAGGAAAAAATCCTTGACAGTAGGATAACCGGCCTGGATAAGCCTGAATTTGCTATGCTTTCCAGTAGTTTTCAGCCTTTTTCTTTTTACGATGACCCTATTTTTTTATTCGATTTGGGCTTCATAAATCCTCTTACAAACAATTTTCTTTCTCACTATGATTATTACCTTGAAGATTCAGTTGTTCATGAGGCTGATGTAACTTATATCATCTCCTTTGAAGGTAAGAAAAGCAGACAACACCGCACTCTACGGGGCGTACTATCCATAAACTCCAACGACTTCGCTATAGAAAATGTGGAGGCTTATCCTGCTGATTCCACCTTAAAAATAAATTTCAGGGTCCAGCAACTTTATAAAAAGATAGGGGATACCTGGTTTCCAAACCAATTGTATACCAGGTATTTCATCAAGGATAATACTATTGAAGGCTTACCGGTACTAGTTAAAAATCAAAGTTACTTTTCTAATATCAATTTTGAGACCTCTCTTGTTAAAAGAGACTTTGGAAATACTAATGTATTCTTTGAACGAGCCTCAAATCCTGACTGGGCTTCGTGGCGTCCGGACAGTCTCGCATGGAGAGAAGTAAGAACCTTAGAAAATTATGATACTTTAAGCCCAAGAGCAAAAAGGGTACTTAATGGGATGGCTTTTATTGGTGTAAACCTGGTGGATGGTAAATTACCTATCGGTAAAATATCACTCGTGCCTAGACACCTTCTTGGTTTTAACCAATACGAAGGATTTAGGCTTGGAATGGGGTTGAGTACCAATGATAGAATAAGTAAATATTTTAGTATTGGGGGATATGGGGCCTATGGGTTCAAGGACAGAGCATTGAAATATGGAGCCCATTTGGAAATCAGGCCCAAGCAGGATCAGGCTTCTGTCCTGACACTTTCTTATTCTCAGGATGTATCAGAGCCGGCGATGCCGGAACTATTGCATCCTTCTGGATTGCTTGGTGATCCATACAGAAATGTATTCAGAAATTTTGCAGTATTCAGGATGGATAGTATTCAGCGCTTTTCTTTAGAGTATAAATTTGTACCATCCAGGAATTGGATGGTTGGACTTTTTGCTAACAGGGAAGCATATTTTCCTACCTACTCATATTCATTTCAAAGAGAACAGGACCCTGCGTTAAATTCTTTTATTAATTCTGAATTCGGTATTAACTTGAGGTATGCTTTTAGGGAGAGAACCACCAGGGTTACTTCATTTCGCACCATTTCTCAACCGGGCAATCCTGTACTTCAACTAAGGGTTTCTAAATCTATCCCCGATGTTTTAAGTGGTGACCTTAATTTGGTTTCGACAAGTTTCAGATACCGGCAAAATATATACACACCGCTGCTGGGATTTACATTGGTTACCATTAATGCAGGAAAAGTTTGGGGGTCGGAACTTCCATACCCCTTTCTGTTCAATGGTTATTCTGCCAAGTCAGAAGGGAACAACTTTTCTTTTTATTTTCCAGGATATCTTCAAACCATGGGTTTATATGAATTTCTTTCTGATGAATACGCACACCTTTCAATTGAACAGAATTTAGGGCTTCTGTTTACTGCAGTGCGCGGTTATATGAAACCTGAACTGCTGGTTGTACAAAATTCTTCTATTGGCAACCTTGGAAATCCCGAACGACATGAGGGTATTTTATTTAATACAATGGAAAAAGGATTTCATGAATCAGGACTTGTGTTAAAGAACCTAATCCGGATCAACTCCGACCTCTATTGGACGGGATTAAGCATAGGATTGTTTTACCGCTATGGGCCATACAGGTTTGACGCCACTGGAGATAATTTCCAATTTACTTTTCATACAAGTATTTCATTTTGATAGAAGATTGAACCCAAAGCCATAAAATGAACTTCTGCAAATGCAAGAGGGTTTAAGAAAAAAGACCTTACTGAAATGCTTGAAAGTGTTCCTGATTTTTATCGGTTTTTAATCCTCTCAGGCATCATCCTGACCAGGTATTTTCTCATAGCAGGGATTGCCTTCCTGATTTTTTATATTTTGTTAAAAAAGAAAATTGCCTGGAAGAAAATCCAGAAAACCTTTCCCAAGGGTAGCGACTATCGCAGGGAAATTAGCTACTCTTTAGTCACCACCTTGATTTTTGCTATAGTGGCTTTTAGTCTTTTTCATCCAGCCATAAAACCCTACACCCAGTTGTATAGTGATTTTCATGCGATGGGTTGGGGCTATTTTATTGGCAGTTTTTTCCTGACCATCCTATTTCATGATGCTTACTTTTACTGGACCCACCGTCTTATGCACCACCCTAAAATTTTTACCAGGGTTCATAAAGTTCACCATTTATCAATCAACCCCAGCCCCTGGGCTGCCCTGGCCTTCCATCCACTGGAGGCAATTGTAGAAGCTGGCGTGATTGTGCTGATGGTATTTCTCTTTCCGCTTCATGCCTGGACAGTATTTGCTTTTATTCTTTTCATGTTTTTTTATAATGTGTATGGCCATCTTGGGTACGAACTATACCCTGCCTGGTTTATGCGCACCACCCCTGGAAAATGGCTCAATACCTCCCTGGCACATAACCAGCACCACCATCGGTTTGAAGGTAATTACGGTCTCTATTTCCTTTGGTGGGATAGGTGGATGGGCACCTTGAGGCAGGATTACGAGCCCAGCATCCAGACCTTAGCGGATCGGGTTAAATTATGATTTAAAATTTCGATCAAATGGCCACCACCCGCCCTCGGGAATTTCCGAGGTTGCGGCCCCAGGCAGCGATGGATTCCAATACTGGGATAAGGGTTTTGCCAAAATCAGTTAAGGTATACTCTACCCGGAGTGGCACTTCAGGAAAAACTTCCCGATGGATAAGGCCGTCCTCTTCCAGGGCCTTGAGCTGGAGGCTCAGCATTTTTTCTGTGATGTCAGGGATTCTTTTCTTTATCTCACCAAACCGGAGGGTTTCATTTCTCAGATACCACAAGACTACGGTTTTCCACTTCCCACCGATGTATTTCATGGTCACATCCATAGCACAATGGTACCGGGCACCTTCTATTTCAAACTGGTAAGCTTTTCCTTCGATGATCATGGTAAAAAAAGTTAATACTGTCATTTTTGACAGTTATTGCAAAGGTAAAATACTATATTTAAATTAGCAACTGTAAAAAATATAGTATAGATATGAAAGCAATAGGCATACTTGGCACAGGGATGGTAGGAACTACCATCGGCACAAAATTGGTATCATTGGGTTATGAAGTCAAAATGGGGAGTAGAACCCCTGACAATGAAAAGGCCCGTGAATGGGAAAAGGCTAATGGCCCTAAAGCAAGTCAGGGAACCTTCGAAGATGCGGTAATGCACGGCGAAGTCATATTTAATTGCACCAAAGGGATGGCTGCCCTGGAAGCCATAAAAATGGGGGGCCTAAAAAATTATTCAAGTAAAATCATTATTGATATCAGTAACCCACTGGATTTTTCACAAGGTAGCCCGCCTAGATTGGCTCCCGAAATGGTCAATACCAACTCCCTCGGTGAAGAGATACAGAAATTGATCCCGGATGCTCATGTTGTCAAGACGCTCAACATCGTCAATTGCGATGTTATGGTAGATGCCAAAAAAAGTGGCGGAGTTCCTACCATGTTTATGGCAGGCAATGATGAGAAAGCGAAAGAAAAGGTAAAAGAAATTTTAGCAAAATTTAATTGGGAAGATATCATCGACATCGGAGATATTACAGGGGCCAGGGCACTGGAAATGATGCTGCCAATATGGCTTCTCACCTATATGGCTACCGGGCAGGTACATATCGGATTTAAAGTTGTGGGTGCCTAATCTTTTGTTTTTATATCCTTTTTCATGGTAGTGAGTGAAACCAACCGGGCAATGACTATCGATGGGAATAACAAGCCTATAGCAGAAAGGAAAACCGAAAGCATTTTTGCGGTTGGGTTTACCGGATTTATATCGCCATAACCCACAGTGGTCAAGCTGGAAAGGCTGAAATAAATATATTCTACAAAATCTCCCTCATTGCCCCTTAATATGACGTCACCATCTATGGATGACCCGAATATCATATCAATACTATGGAATGCAAAGGCTCCGAAAAGCGCAATCAGAAGATAGACATTTACTGCCCCTATGATCCGGTAAATATTGAAAAAATCATCCCTGAACAATAGCCTTAAATTGATAAAAATAAAAGCCAGTACATTCAGACAAGAAAAGATTTTTTCAGCCAAATAACTTTCCAGGGTGGAATCGTTTAACCTAAAGATTTTTAAAGTAACATGGCTCAAAAATAAAACTGATGCTATGATAATCCAGGTTTTGTCTATGGATGACCAAATGCCTATGAAAAAAATCAGGATAAACATGATGTTGAGAAACAATACACCTAATAGCTCTTCATGCAAAAGTGTTGGAATTATAAAAATGATAAATATCAACATAATAAGCAGTGTGATAAAACTTACATCCTCAATCCAAAACTTCCGTAATTTTTCAAATAGGGTTTTCATGCTGGTGAATTTAATTAATTTTAATTGATCCCACATTTTAATTCCTTTTGAAAATCCAAATGCCTCATCAGCACCGTTTCCATCAGAGTGGCCCTAAGAATTTGATTTAGAAAGCATCATATTTGCATGAATATGCGGGTTTAAGCCGTTAAAATTTGATTATTAGCTAAAAAAACGAATAAAAGCGCATAATTTATTTGGCTTTTAGCCGGAAAATAAAGATATTTCGTTTCCGAATTTTGGAATGTAAATAATCAGTCAAATTCCTTATATCATGATCAAAGTTAAATCAGTACTTGAATCAAAATTCGAAAAGATTCCTTTACAGCTATACGATAATGCGGCACAAGGGTCTATTGCCGTAGCTGAAGAGATGGCCGAACTCATTAAGGAAAAGTCAGTTAAGGGTGAAATGGCGGTGTTGGGTTTGGCGACTGGATCCTCTCCCAAAAGGGTTTATTCAGAGTTGGTTAGACTACACAGGGAGGAAGGGTTGAGTTTTAAGAATGTAATCACCTTCAACCTTGATGAGTACTATCCCATGGAGCCTGATGCCATCAATAGTTATGTGCGATTCATGAAGGAGCACTTATTTGATCATGTGGATATTGACCCTGCCAATTATCATATTCCGGATGGCACCATTCCAATTGAAAAGGTGCCTGAGTATTGTGCCTGGTACGAGGAAAGTATTGAATTGGCAGGAGGGTTTGATTTTCAATTGCTGGGCATTGGGGGTAATGGTCATATTGGATTTAATGAACCCGGATCTAAAGTCAATTCCGTTACCAGACTCATAGCTTTAGACCATTCCACTAGAGCTGCGGCAGCAGGAGACTTTAACGGGCTCAACAACACCCCAAGGAGGGCCATCACCATGGGTATTCAGAAGATTATGGAGGCCAAAAGAGTGGTATTACTGGCATGGGGTGAAGGCAAGGCTAACGTTGTTAAAGAATCAGTAGAGGGTCCGGTGACTGACAAGGTACCTGCTTCGCTGCTTCAAAATCACCCCAATGTGATTTTCGTAGTTGATGAGGGTGCAAGCAATAAGTTAATCCGTAAGCAGCAACCCTGGCTGGTTACGCAGGTGCTATGGGATGATAGAATGAGGAGAAAAGCCGTAGTGAATCTGGCCCTTTCTTTGGGAAAGCCGGTGTTGAAACTTACTGATGAGGATTACAACAAGGCTGGTTTAAATGATCTGGTCACCCAGCAAGGCCCTGCCTATGATATCAATTTAAAGATTTTTAATGAGTTGCAGCACACCATTACCGGTTGGCCTGGGGGTAAACCAGACGCTGATGATTCTCAAAGGCCGGAAAGAGCGAAGCCTGCAAGAAAGCGGGTTTTGATTTTCAGTCCCCACCCGGATGATGACATTATCTCCATGGGCGGCACTTTTATCAGGTTGGTGGAGCAGGGCCATGAGGTGCATGTGGCTTACCAAACATCAGGCAATATTGCGGTGCCGGATGATGAGGCGGTCCGTTATTCCGATTATGTCCATGAATTTGCCTCTTCCATTGGCATGCAAAATGGCAAGACCAAAGAGATTTATGAGCGGGTACTGAATTTTATCAAAAATAAAAAGGCATCGGAGCGGGATACGGATGAGGTTTTAAATATAAAAGGCCTGGTAAGAAGAAGTGAGGCCAGGGCTACCTGCCGGTATGTAGGGATTAGCGATGACCAGTGCCACTTTTTAAACCTGCCATTTTATGAAACCGGCAGGCCCGAAAAAAATCCTTTGGGTGAGCAGGATGTCAAAATCATGATGGACATAATAGAGCAGGTAAAGCCCCACCAGATCTATGCAGCTGGTGACCTGGCTGATCCGCACAAGACCCATAAGGTATGTCTGGATGCTGTGATGGAGGCGGTGAGCCGGCTCAAGTCAAAGGCATTTATGAAAGACTGCTGGTTGTGGCTGTACAGGGGGGCATGGCAGGAATGGGAGATTGATCAGATCGAAATGGCGGTGCCGATGAGTCCCGAGGAAGTCAAAAGAAAGCGCCACGGGATATTTAAGCATCAGTCGCAAAAGGATAATGTTGTTTTCCAGGGTTCAGACTCTCGGGAATTTTGGCAAAGAGCAGAAGACAGAAACGGTGAGACTGCACAGCTTTATGATGCCCTGGGCCTTGCAGAATATGAAGCTATGGAGGCTTTCGTAAGGTGGCATTATTAATCTTATTGATGGATAAACACCGATAGATTTTCAGGTAATGAAAGAAATCCTTTCTCTGATTTTTTCAATCCTAATGGTCTCAGCTCTTTTGGGACAGGAAATAAATTATGAGGAGATTTCTAATCAAAATCAACTGCCCGATGGCATTAAAGTATATAAGGGAGTCAGGGCTTCTCCAGCCCTGGAATTGTTTTATGCCGAGATTGATCTTTCTGAGCCTGACCTGGCCATTAGGCCGTATCTGGTGAATCCAACAGGAAATCTTCCTGATCTCACCGATCAGGTTGGTGCATACCTGGCCATCAATGGCGGTTATTTTTCGGGTAGTACCTCCTTTTCTTCTGTGGTTTATCCTAATGAAGTAAAGGCTGAAAACATCAAAGCCGTAACCAGGAATAGCTTATCCTATCCTCTCATTAGAAGTTTTTTCGGTATCACATTTGACGGCGTACCTTCAGTAGATTGGGTATATCACTTTGGTAACGCAGTAGATGATATCCGGAAATTTGAGGCCCCCTTGCCTTATTCATTTAATGACCCCGACCCTTTGCCAGCCCCAGAGACTTCGGATGGTATCCTTTATGAAAATCTTATGGTAGGCATTGGTGGCGCACCAGTGTTGGTCAAAGATGGTGTGCCCACTATTACGTACAACGAAGAAATCATGTGGGGCTCTGGTGTTGGTCTAGCCAATAGCGACCCACGGACTGCAGTAGGGTTCACCAGTGAAAACAAGGTGATATTTCTTGTTGCCGATGGCCGACAGTCACAATCTGCTGGAGTAAGCCTTATAGAGTTGGCTGATATTATGATAGCGCTTGGATGCATTGAGGCCTTAAATCTGGATGGTGGGGGTTCATCTCAAATGGCTGTAGCAGGGGATTATATCAATACGCCCTCTGAAGTGCGTAATGTGCCCAGCATATTGGTGGTAACTCATAGAGATAGTCTCGGCCTTCCTGCTGAACCCATAGTGGAGCACATTATTGATACTGAATTTGAGGAGGCCACACAATTTGGGGAGGATTGGTTTGAATCTGCTAATGCAGGATTCTATGGTCCTTCACCATCTCTAGTACATCCTATTGGTGATGGGTCAGCCTATTTCCGGTTTGAGCCACCCATACTGGAGGAAGCTCTATATGAAGTATATGGATGGTGGGTCACTTCAGGCAACAGAGGTAGAGATACACCCTACATTACCCACCATATCGGTGGTACGGATACTGTAAGAGTGGACCAGACTCAAAATGGCAGTAGTTGGCAATTCATAGGTCGATATCTGCTCAATGAAAACACCAAGCTTGATATTTCAAATGCTGCCTCCCAGGGTGATTTTGTGGTGGCCGATGCGGTAAAATTTGTAAATTTTGTAGAAGATTTTTCTATTGAATCGCTCATTGCAAATGACGATGAGGCATTTATTCCCACAGATGAAGCCGTCACCATCAATGTGCTTCAAAATGATATTGCCTTTGGGTTATCCGCATTAAAATTTAAGATTGTGGAAGAACCCATTAAAGGAGTAGTAACGATTAATCAAGACTTGTCTCTAATCTACCAGGCTAATGAAGGTGAGTCCGGCGAGGATAGCTTTACCTATCAGATATGTTATGGCCAGTTAGGGCTATTTTGTGATGAGGCTAAGGTTCAATTAAAGCTTCAGGAAGTTGAAGAGGAAGATCCGGTGATGGGTCTATTTCCAAGGAAGCGGGTGTTTGAGTTTTTCCCAAATCCAGTCTCAAATAAACTACATATTGAGGCGGATAATTACTCAAGTCCGGTGATCGTAAGAATTTTAGGTATGGATGGAAAAGTTTATTTTAAAAGGACTTACGACGAAACAAAGAATATCGAAATCGCAATGAGTCAATTTTCCACCGGCCTATATTTTTTAGAGATTTCTGGTAAAGGCATGCATGAAGTTTGGAAAATCTCCAAAAAGTGAAAAACGCTAAATCCTATTGACCTACTCAGAAAATCACAATCCCATTTCGTCTGTAAGGCTGCAGGATGCTTTCATTTACATCCAACTCAGTGATTAAATAATTGATAGACTGCAGCCCACCTACCATGTAGGGTTGAATGGTATTAATCTTTTCCGAAATTACCAGGCAAGCCACGTTATTGGCCGCTTTGAGAATAGCACGTTTGACGTGGGTTTCTTCCAGGTCAATCTCAGTAACGCCCATTTCAATGTCAATACTGCGGGTACCCAGAAATGCCAAATCTGCGTGAATATTGGATAGGGAGTTGATCACATCGATGCCAATAGTTACCTGGGCTTCCTTGAGCATTTTACCCCCCAGAAAAAATACTTCAATATTGGGGTGGTTGGAAAGGTGTACGGCAATTGGGATGCTATTGGTAATGATAGTGGCCTTTAGGTCTTTAGGAAAAATTTTTACCAGTTCCAAATTGGTAGTACCTCCATCGATGATGATGACTTTTCCATCCTCAATTATGGGTAATGCTTTCCTTACTATCTGGAGCTTTTGCTCAAGGGCATATACTTCCCGATCCCGGTAGTGAAAGGGATTATGTGAATTGATAATCGCTCCGCCATGGACCTTTTTCAATAAATTAAGGTCTGACAATTCCTTTAAATCCCGTCTAATAGTATCTTCCGAAACGTTTAAATCAAGACTCAACTCAGAGGATAACACTTTGTTGAATTTACTCAGCCTTTGAAGGATGTGATTTTGTCTTTCTTCTTTAAGCATAGGTAGAAAATGTTAGCGGTTAATTTACGCCTAAATTATTAATTATGCATGAATCTACCTGTATTTTTAAAACTTGTTGCAGACTTCTGCATGTATGGATTTCTCCCACTCCAATTAGGGCCAGGTCCATGTCTTAACTAAATTTCAATTTCCCGGTTTTTTTACGTTGGACTCCTTAGTTTTGCGGTATATGGAAAAGAAATATGATGTATATGGAATCGGCAATGCACTGGTAGACATTATCGTCGAAGTGGATAACGAATTCTTTAGGGAAAACGAAATAGAAAAAGGCATAATGACCCTGGTAGATGAAGACCGGCAACATCAGTTGTTGCAAGCCATTGCCAATAAAAATGCTAAAATGCAATGTGGGGGCTCTGCTGCCAATACAGTAATAGGCCTTTCTCAATTTGGCGGCACCGGGTATTACTCCTGTAAGGTAGCTAGAGATATCCATGGGGGCTTTTATATCAAGGACCTCAAATCCAATGGTGTGTCAACCAATGTGGTGCATGAAAACTGCCCTGAGGGGATCACCGGAAAATGCCTGGTTATGGTAACGCCAGACGCCGAGAGAACCATGAATACCTACCTGGGCATCACCTCTGATTTTTCGGTAAACGAGCTTAATGAATCCATTCTCAAAGACTCAAAATTTATCTACATTGAAGGATACCTCGTGGCAGCACCTCCCGGCCGAGAAGCAATGAGGGAGGCCATCAGAATAGCTGATAAATCTGGAGTAGAAACCGCTCTAACCTTTTCTGACCCCAGCATGGTAAAATATTTTAGGGATGAAATGGAGGCAGTCATAGGGGCCAGCGTGGATTTGATTTTTTGTAATGAGGAAGAAGCCATGCTCTTTACTCAAAAAGATAACCTTGAAGCAGCAGCCGAAGCACTCAAAAAATCCGCTAAAAGATTTGTCATCACCAAGGGAGCTAACGGTGCTTATTTATATGACGGAGACACCTATATTGACATCCATCCTTTTCCGGTCAAGGCGATTGATACCAATGGGGCCGGCGACCTTTTTGCTGGGGCATTCCTGTATGGGATCACCCACGGTCACAGTTTTGCCGAAGCAGGCAAAATTGCAAGCCTTGCAGCATCGGTAGTGGTACAGCAATACGGCCCCCGGTTGCAGAAAGGCCAGGCGACAGAAATCCTCCAACGCATTTTGGATTAGGCTTATCACCTTTTCAAACCGCTTAAATTTTCATTGGAATTTAACTAATAAAAAATCCAAAAACATCAATTATTTTTCTTACTTTTAAAAGGTTAAAAAAATATTAAAACTATGAGAAAAAGTATATTAAGCTTAATCTTGACCATTTTGGCTGCGGGAATTTTGGTGGCGGCGGTCACCGCTTTTTGCGGACCAATTGCCTTCATCGGTTTAGCAGCGCCGCATATCGCCCGAATGATATTTCGCAGTGCCGACCATCGCTTGATTTTGCCCGCTTCCATATTGATCGGTGGACTTTTAGGCCTTTACTGCGACCTTATCGCTCGGCTTCCAGGCAGCGATTCGGCTTTGCCCTTGAATACGGTTTGTTCCTTCATTGGTGCACCCATCGTGGTGGTGCTACTCATTCGCCAACGCAAAAAATC
>JBGTCD010000134.1:0-84909 GCA_041749015.1 Cyclobacteriaceae bacterium | reverse complement strand
ACCGTAGTTACATTATTTGAATTGATGGTAATTGGATTTGAAGATGCCAACCTGAAAAATGCCTGTCCTTCCAGATAAATTTCACGATTGTTATTAGTTAGCTTTGATGGATATATGAGTCTGCTGTCCGAATCCAATAATATAGAGGACCCATCACTAAGATGAATAGTAGAACGCTCACCTTTTAAAGTCACCCTCTCAGAAAATTCACCTTCGATATTATCCCTACTAACAATAAAAATTGATAATACCACTAAAAGTGCCAAGGAGGCCGCTATCATCCAAATAGAAAGCCTCCTTCCAGAAAATCCGGTTTCGGAAGCTTCACTAAGATTATTGTTGACCTTATTGGAAATTAAGGAGAATGATGAGGGAGTTAGGAATACCTCATTTCCAAACACTTCCCAATCGTCCTCAATTGATTTAATAAAAGCAATCCGATTAGCATCAGAGTTACCCCAACCTAATACTCTACTGACCTCCTCCTGGGTACATTGATTGTTTAAATATTTTCTTAATTGTTCCTTTTCCATACCTCTTATTATGTATACACTTAAGAGGTGGTTTGCACCTATCGGGAACCAAAAAATATTTCTTATCTAATTTGTGGAACCTTAATAATTGTAGTGATTCTTTTGAAAAAACCTGAAAAATATGATAGGGGTCTAAATTCCAAAAAATAATAGAGATGCTATTTTAGTGCGGAATTCTTTATTGCAATAAGTAGGTGTGAGATGTCCTAAATATTTTTGCAATTAGGTCCAATTTTAAATTCCATTTGAGATGTATTGCCAATTGCCTTTACTATTTCCTCAACCTTTTGATTAGAAAACTCTCCACTAAATAGAGTCTCTGTTTCCTTATCAAAGCAAATATCTACACCATACCAGCGTTCCAGGGTGCTGGAGATTTCCCGTGAATTGGCTTCTTTGAAATAAATAATTCCTTCTTTCCAGCCAAAAACCTGCTTTTCATTATGGTAGGTTTCTTTTTCAAGAGTATCCCCTTGTTTATTGTAGGCAAGGTATTCCCTTTCCTTCACAACAGTTGGGAGTATCTCCCTAGTATGAGTACCCCCCTTGGGAAATCTCAACTTCAACAATGGCATGATCTTTTCCTCACCAGTGTGCACCTCGGCAATTCCCTCCTTAATAGCCACAATAATCTTGTCCATATCGGGAAAAGCGGAAACAGAAAATGAAGTGGCTCTCGCAATCGTAGTAAGATTATTAGAGTTAATTTTTAGGGGCTTTGAAGAAGTCATTCTGAAAAAGGCTTGGCCTTCCAAAAAAACTTCTCTATTATCTTTAGTTAGATGTTTTGGATAAATTACCTTGGAGTCGGCATCTAATAAAATACTTGATCCATCACTAAGAATAATAGTTTTTCGTTCACCTTTTAACGTAGTGACTTCTGAAAATCCCTCATGCAAAGCTGAAACTGGCTTGTAAAAGTAAAGGGTAACTGAAATTAAAAGTAACAAGGACGCTGCCGCACCCAAAAGAAATTTCTTTTGGGATATCCGGTTGATTTTAATAGACCGATTAATGTGGTGCCTAATTCGCTCGAAATTATTGGGGCTTAATTGGGTCTCATCATTGAATTCCAGCCAATCATGTTCCAAATCATCAATAACCTCATCTCTATTATTTTCAGAATTGATCCAGTCTAGCACCAGAGAAGCCTCTTCGGCACTACACTCATTGTTTAAATACTTTCGTAGCAAATTTTTATCCATACAAATAATAAAATTATATGGGCTTAGGTAAAGTAAAAACTATCGGTTGAGGCAAATAAATCCACTAGATCATTTTAATAATTTGGTTTACTTCATGATCATTTGTCAGTGAGTATGCGCACCCAATTATGGTTCAAATTTAAACAACTTCTAACATACTATTCAATAAAAAATACTAAAATTTAAAACTAAACTCAAACTTTTTAAAATTAGTGAAACTTAGGGAACCTTAATAAATTCCCGTACAGTCTTAAGCGCCTTATTAATATGGTTCTCTACCGTACTTAATGAGATATTAAGAGTCCTGGCAATTTCACCATTATTTTGCCCTTTCTCTCTGCTTAACCGGAACACTTCCTGTCGCTGCGGGGGCATAGCTTGGATACTTTCGTTTATAAGACCGTTAAGGGATTTAAAATTATTGTCATTCTCCGTGGTGTTTTCGGAAAAATTATTTTGATGAGCCAGATGATATTGATATTTCTGAGAGTTAATCTTTTGCCTTAACTTATTGTAAATTAAATTTTTAGATATTTTAATTAGGAAAGCATTAAAGGAACAATCCTTTTTTATATTTGCCTTTTTCTCCCAAACTTTAAGGAAAACTTCTTGTACAATCTCTTCTGCATCAGCGGTTTCATTAAAATACCGAAGGGAAAAATAATAGAGCTTCTTTCCATAATATTCAAACAAGGCATTAAATGCCTGATGATCCCCCTTTTTAAGCTGGGAAATAAGGATTTTTTCGTTATTTAAAGGCAACCTTTTCAATGGCCAAACACACTTATCAAAGCGAAATATAAAATTTAATTCATCCAGATAAAAAAATGGCCGCAACTTTTTGCAGATGAATTTACGCTCTATTGGAATTTAAACTAAGATAAATAAACCCTGATTTATAAAATAGGTGTCCTTTTCAAAAGTGAGATGGGGACAGGGGTAGTCTCAAAATTCTCATCCAGGACTCTCATTTTTAAAGAAAAATTTGAAAAATTGGCTGCGGGGATGATAAGAAATATCAAATAAACAAGGCCCCGCTACTTGAATGATACAATCTTAATTTGTGGTCTCGGCAAGAATCGAACTTGCATCTAGAGTTTAGGAAACTCCTATTCTATCCATTGAACTACGAGACCAAAAAAAATTCTCTCAACCGGAAATTCTAACATCCGGTCTTATTGCTTAAATGTGGTACAATACTCAAAAAGTAAAAGGCCTGATATGTAAATCAGGCCGTAAAATTAATAAATTTTGTGGTAGGGCCAACCTGCCCCGACATAAAGAATTGCAGGAATCAGGCTACTGCCTCCAAATCAATCATCTCTGAGATTATCGCATCGCAGATTTGCGCAACTTCTACCTTGTTAGTCCATAAATCGCCGGGTTTGAAATTACCCGACTCAAGATAATATAACCCTTCTCCCATCAAATCTGCCAAATGGGGAAGATTTAGCCAGTTGATTTGTGATTTATATTTATGAATTAACATTTTGATTCCAGCGGTATCATGGATATCCAATGCATTACCATAATCTTCTTGTAACTCTCTGAAAGATTTAATATACAAGGTTTTCAATTGGGCCTTATAATCAGCATCCCCTCTGGTTTGCTTCTCTAAAACATCCAAAATATGATCCTTCTTTACCTGCCCTTTTTTGATCAAAGCCTTTTTATCTTCTGGAATATAGCTGACCAATAGGTTATAAAGGTCCTCCGCTATGAACGGTTTAGACAAATAGTCCGTCATGCCTGCTCTGTAAACCTTCTCCTGGACATCCAGGATTGCTGAGGCTGTCAAAGCAATGATTGGGACAACACTATAGTGTGGGTCCATCATGGCTCTAATTGCTACCGATGATTTGTATCCATCCATTACGGGCATTTGTAAATCCATTAGGATCATATCATACCTGGTCTTCTTTACCTTTTCAAGAGCTTGTTGACCATCAGAAGCAAAGTCGGCCTTGATGCCCCATTTGGTCAAAAACTTATCAGCAATATATTGGTTGATCTCATTATCCTCAGCCACTAATATTTTTAAATCAAGTGACTTTAAAGAAGTAAAGTCCGCTTTTGGGGCTGTGGGTCTTTTTTCGACAAATTCATTGCTTGACTTGTTCATTGCCAACTCAAATGAAAATTCAGAGCCAACACCCTCTTCGCTGGTTACTTTGATTTCACCCCCCATCATTCCTACCAATTTTCTGGAAATAGAGAGCCCCAACCCTGTGCCACCGTATTTTCGGGTGGTATCCTGATTGGCCTGGGTAAAGTCTTCAAATATCCTTTCTAACTGATCCTGAGCAATTCCGATACCCGTATCCGTAACTGCAAACCTGATTTTAGCTTCCTCCCCCCTTAAATCAACCAGATCAACTTTAACTTTAATTTGCCCGTTGTGGGTAAATTTTAAGGCATTGCTCATTAGGTTGTTCAGAATTTGACCCAGACGGGTGGGATCACCTATCAACATTTCTGGTAATTTTGGATCTATTTGCAGATCCAGTAAAATACCTTTTTCCTTGGTCTTAAACTTGAATGATTGAGTCAAACCAGTAACCAACTCCTCAAGGCTAAAATCTATATGCTCCAATTGGACCATTCCCGATTCCAGCTTATTAAAATCCAGAATATCATTAACCAAAACCAATAGGTTATTGGCTGAGAATTTCAGTGTTTTTAAATTGTGGATTTGTTCGGGCTTTGGATCTTCCTCGGTAAGGATCTGGGTAATTCCTAGTACCGCATTCAGTGGGGTTCTGATCTCATGGCTCATGGTAGAGAGAAACTGCTCCCTGGCATTTACCGCGGCTAATGCCTCCTGGCGTGCTGCTATCAGACCTATCTGATCTAATTTTCTCTGAGTGATGTCCTGAATGGTACCGTATACCTTCCCTTTCTTTTGACTCGGTCTGATTTTCTTGACATCAATGCAAACCCATTTTACTTTTTCTTGTCCGGGAGGTTGTATTTGTAATTCCAACCGTTCCGGGTCAACCCCGGTTCTCCACTTCTCTATCCATTCTGTAAACAATGCCTGATCTTCAGGTAGGTAATACTTTAATACCTCAGCCAGATCAACGCTCCCCTTCCTTGGAGGCATACCATAGATTCGGAAAACTTCTTCTGTCCATTTGAGCTCCCCTGTTTGAAAATCAAATTCCCAACCACCGAGCATGGCGATAGCTTGTGTTTCCTGCAAGAGCCTTTCCTTTTCCTTTAACAATTCCTCGGCGAGGCGTCTATCCGTAATATCCCGGCCAAAAATTTTGATCTCCTCAACCAATCCATTCTCCCAGATGAAGTTGATATTCATACTGAGCCAAACGGTCTCATTATTCTTGGTCAACACAGGATATTCATAGTAGGCATTGGTTTTGGTATTTTTAAGGTCATCCGAAATTTGATCTCTGATCCCCTGGGCATAATCGGGATGAATAAAGTCCAGGAAATGCTTCTTCCGCAATTCTTTGGAGGTATACCCCATGATCTTTTCCGAAGCCGGATTGATATAAACAAACGCGCCGGAACCATTGATATTAAAAATCATATCCTGTGCCAACTCCAAAAAATGCCTTACCTTCTCCTCTGTTTTTTGCAGAGTAGTACGCATCAGGTGCATTTCATCTACCTTATCTTGTAATATTTTTTGAAAATTGACCAGTTCGCGATTAGATTCTTCTAACTTTTGCGTTTTTTCTAAAAGCAACTTCTTTTGGTGCTTGGCCTCTATAAGCGTAATTATTGAGAATGCTAAGGCTTTAAGTGCTGTTTTCTCTTCATCCGTAAGCACTTTGGGTTGGGTATCTATCACGCACAGAGTACCAATGGAAAATCCCTTTGAGTTAGTTAATGGAACACCAGCATAAAACCGGATCCCGCCCTCTTCAACCACATAGGGGTTGTTCTTAAATAGGGGATCCTTACTTAAATCACTGATCTCAAGAATATTATTTTGGAGAACGGTGTATTGACAGATGGAATCCTCTCGGGAGGTCTCTTTACAATCCCATCCCTGAACAGACTTAAACCACTGTCGGTCGGCATCCATTAATGAAATAATTGCTATTGGTACCTTACAAATCGTTTGGGCCTGACTGGTAATAGCCTCAAATTCCTCTTCCGGCAGAGTATCCAATATCATATATTCCCGCAAGGCCTCTAACCTTTCCACCTCATTGTCAGGCTTTGATGCAGCCTTCCATATATCGCCATGTTTGCTCATATTGATCAAGTAAATATTTTCAAAAAATAAGGGGCCTTTTCAATATATCAAGTATTTCTTAGTGTCCGGAGGGCTCCCGTGAAAATCTCATTATCCAACTTTACAAAGAACGAGCTATAATGGCAAAAGGATTAAGGGGAAACCAAGGTTTCAACAGCTATGTAAGGAAACAAAGCTAAATTAAAAATTCAGGTGCTCTGGAGAGAGATTAGTGTATCTGATAGGGTGAATTGATATAATTGGGATATATCTTCTTATGTTCTATTTCTACCATATTTAATACGGTATTGCGAAAATCATCGAGATTTTCTTTGTTTACCGCTGATAAAAAGGAGACATTATCTGAATACCCCTTCCAATAAGAGCGGTTGAGTCGCTCCAATGGAGCCCCATCCTCATCCTCAAAAGTGTTTTTCAGCAAATCAATTTTATTGAGTACAAGAAGCGTAGGTTTGTCACCTGCCCCAATTTCCTTGAGGGTTTCATTCACCACTAGGATATGATCCTCATGTGCAGGATGTGAGATATCTACCACATGAATTAAAATATCAGCCTCCCTAATCTCATCGAGAGTAGACTTGAAGCACTCAATCAGACCGTGGGGTAACTTGCGGATGAACCCAACAGTATCTGTAAGTAAAAATGGGATTTGCCCTAAGGATACCTTTCGAACTGTAGAATCCACCGTGGCAAATAATTTATCCTCAGCAAATACGTCGGCTTTGGAAAGCAGCTTCATAATAGTGGATTTGCCTACATTGGTATAGCCCACCAGGGCCACCTTTACAATGTTTGAACGCCCTTTTCTTTGTGTCTGAGATTGTTTTTCGATTTTTTCCAGCTTCTTCTTCAGCACAGTGATCTGATTGCGGATGATCCTTCTATCAGTCTCAATTTCCTTCTCACCGGCACCACCCCTGGTCCCGGTACCACCACGCTGTCGCTCAAGGTGGGTCCACATTCTGGTCAATCTAGGTAGTAAATATTCGTTTCGCGCCAAGGCCACCTGGGTACGGGCTTGTGCAGTTTGCGCTCTTTTAAGGAAAATGTCCAGGATCAAAAGACTTCGGTCATAAATAGTGCATTTTAGCATTTTCTCAAGATTCCGGACCTGGGAGGGCGATAGGTCATCATCAAAGATCACAGCATCAACCTCTTCCTCATTAACTACCTGGCCTATTTCTTCTATTTTACCCTTACCGATAAAAGTGGAATTGTCAGGTTTATCCAGTTTTTGGATAAACTTTGAAACAATATTGATATCCAGGGTGGCAGCCAAAAATTCCAGTTCATTAAGGTACTCCATGGTAACCTCATGCTCCTGAAAACGTGGCTCTACCGCTACTAAAATGGCCTTGCTGATTATTTTGCCTTGTTCTACTTCTTCCATGTGTTTCAAACAACAAAACTAATCAATGTAAAATTTCCATCCTCCCATTTTGACAATAAGTATTGAAAGTCCTGCCGTTAGTAAAATTGTACATTTTCTTTTTGGGGTAATTAATTTAAAGTAATATATTTAAAAGCAATTACCTAACAGGCCTTTCTGGTATGTATGCCTGGTAGTTGTCTTTAATCACCTCTATTTAATGAAAGTAGCGATAGTTTTAAATACCTCCTGGAACATTTATAATTTCAGGATGGGCCTGGTAAAAGCCCTGATCAACAGTGGAATAGAGGTTTATGCCATTGCTCCCCATGATGAATATTCCAAACTTCTTCAAGAAGCCGGATGTCATTTTGTTCCTGTTAGGATGGATAGCCGGGGCGCCAATCCCTTGAAGGACTCCGCATTAATAATTGAATTGTGGGCCATCTACCGCAAGATCAAACCAGACATCATTTTGCACTATACCATTAAGCCCAATATTTATGGCACCATAGCAGCCTCCTTGTTGCGGATACCTGTCATCAATAATGTTTGTGGATTGGGTACCGTATTTATGAAAGACAATCTAGTGTCAAAAATAGCCATTGCTTTATATAAAATCTCTTTCAGGTTTCCCCGTAAAATATTTTTCCAAAATGAGGACGACCTTAAATTTTTTGTGAAGAAAAAAATTGTCAAAGAGTCCATTTCAGACTTAATTCCCGGGTCCGGGATTGACCCAAACTATTTTGCTGCTACAGCCTTTTCCAAGAATCAAAAATTTACATTCCTGATGATATCCAGATTGATCCATGATAAGGGAATTCTGGAATACATAGAAGCCATCAAATTGCTCAGAAATCAGGGCATGGATGCCCGATTCCAGTTAATGGGAGCTAAAGATATTTTGCATCGGAGAGGCATTCCGGAAGAGATTATAAACACCTGGATAAGTGAAAATGTGGTAGAATATCTCGGAACAACCCACGATGTACGCCCCATTATTGCAAAAGCAGACTGCGTAGTACTACCCTCCTACCGGGAAGGCACCCCTAGAACCTTACTTGAAGCAGCCTCATCCGGTAAGCCAATTGTAGCTACCAATGTAGCGGGGTGTAACAATGTGGTGATGGACAATCATAATGGGTTTCTTTGCGAGCTCAAAAATGCTCAGGATTTAGCCGAAAAAATGAAAAAAATGGCCGATTTGCCAGCAAGAGAACTTAAAATATTGGGAGCAAACGGCCGAAAACTTATTGAACAAAAATTCAACGAACAGATTGTCATAGATAAATACCTGGAATCCATCCATACTTTTAAACAATAATCATTATCTTACTTCATGACTATTAAAGAAACCGGTTTCAAGGGGATGGTGGAACTATTTCCCGATATAATTCCGGATGAGAGAGGGTATTTTCTCGAGACGTACAGGGATGCCTGGCTCAAAGGCGTTGGTTTAGATTCTAATTTCGTTCAGGAAAATCAGTCCTTTTCAAAAAAGGGCGTATTGAGGGGCCTTCACCTTCAGATATCACCTAATGAGCAGGGTAAGCTGGTGCGGGTAGCCGGTGGCAAGGTACTGGATGTTGCTGTTGATTTAAGAAAGGGCAGTCCTACTTTTGGTAAAACTTATTCTTGCATATTGGATAGCAAACTGCACAATATTCTTATGATCCCTCCAGGCTTTGGGCATGGTTTTTACGCTTTGGAAGATGCTATATTCCTTTACAAATGTACTGCTAATTACAGCAAAGAATCAGAAATAGGCATTCGCTACGACGATCCTGATCTTAATATTGACTGGGGTGCTCATGACCCTATTGTTTCTGCCAAAGACCTGGCATTACCATCCTTTAAGGATTTCTGCGATAAACTCTGATTTTTTGATTAATTTTCGGACCAATTAGTGGGTATGGACACAATTTTTTATAAGAAGTTATTTTTTGTGCTGTTTGCAGGTACTATTGTCTTAGGGTGTCAGTCTTATAAGCAAGGCATAATGTTTCAGGTAGATCAGGACTATGAAGCCATCAATGAGGCTGCCTGGGAGGTAGAAAGCAATTACAAAATTCAGCCTAATGATCTCTTGAATCTCAAGGTGTTTTCCAATGAAGGGGAAAGAATTATTGATCCTGATTTTGAGCTTTTGAGAGACTTGCCTGGGGGCGGGCAGATGCTCAGAAGACCGGAGGTCAGGCATCTGGTCCAGAGTGATGGCACTGTACAGTTTCCGCAAATCGGTCTGATAAAGGTCGAGGGATTAACGCTGTTTGAAGCTTCAAGATTACTGGAAGCGGAATACAACCAGTATTACAAAGGATGCTTTGTAATATTGGAATTCCTGAATAAAAGGGCTGTAATTCTTGGCGCAGTACCTGGGAGGGTGGTACCGCTGGAAAATGAAAATATGTCATTAATTGAAGTGCTCGCTTTGGCCGAAAACCTGCCTATTGATATGAAAGCACAAAATATCAGGCTAATCCGGGGCAGTGATTTTCAGGTGATTGATTTGAGTACTATAGGTGGGTATAGAGACTCCATGGTAAAGATTAAGCCCGGGGACATTATCTACATAGAACCAGTAATAAGGCCCGGAAGGGAAGGGATTCGGGATTACGGGCCCTTCATTTCGATCATTACCAGTGCTGTATCGGTCATTGCAGTGATTATAGCTTTAAATAATTAATCATTTAAATCAATATTTTGGAAAACCAAAATAACATCCTCCCTGGTTTTGATTCCGAAAAATTTCTTTCTGTTTTTAGAAAAAACCTGCTATTGCTCCTGCTTATTTTCTTTGTAATTAATACAGTCGGTTATTTATTCTTTATCCGCTGGAAAAAGCCTGTTTATGAGTCCGTTTCGGAGCTAAGGCTGGATATAAAAAGTGAGGCTTCAGAACTGGGTATCGCCACTTTTGCAGAGAACCAAAATTTCAACATCATATCCGGGGAAATTGAGTTGATCCGTTCCAAACTTTTTTTCAATAAAGTACTGGATGAGGTGGACCTTTCCATGAGCTATTTTACAAAAGGGAAGGTGCTTGACGATGAAAAGTATAAGGCATCTCCATTCAAGGCAGACATAAAATTGAAGAATGACAATTTTATGGACCGCAATATTCATGTGGATCTGATTGATTCTGAAAAATACCGGCTCAAATATGCATATAAGGAAGAGAAGTATGAGACCATCCATGCTTATGGTGAAAAGATAGAGAATGAACATTTTGAACTGATCATCTCCCTGACATCCCATTACACTCCCTCAATAGATGAGGAACATTACTTCAGACTTAACAGCCGCGAGGCGTTAATACTAAATCTGGAAAGCAATCTGGAGGTAGTGCCCAGTAATCTTAATGCCAAGATTATTAGAATTTCCTTTAGGGATCATAATGCAGTAAAAGCCAGGGACCTGGTGCATGCTATCGACACCTTGTATATGGTGTATTCTGATTTGGAAAAAAAACAGGCCAACAAACAAAAGATCGAATGGCTTGCTGAGGAGTTGGACCGTATCGAAGAGGTAATGGAGGAAAATGAGGCATATACAGAAGCCTTCACCATTGAAAACAGGACCCTTAACCTTGATCTTGATCTCATGAAAACCATTGCCGCAATCAATGAGATCGATTCCCAAAGATTTGACCTTAATCGCCGTATTAATCAAATCCGTTTAGTAATGGTCGATCTGGAGGCAGGTAAACCACTTTCCATTTCCATGGCCAGAAGCCCCGCCTTAGGCCCTGAAATTAAAGATGAATTAATGAGGTACGAGGAAATAAGGTCTGATCTTGACAGGATAGCCCTTACCTACAACGAGATCACCTATTCTTATCAACAAAAGGAGCAGGAACTTCAAACGAT
Organism: Cyclobacteriaceae bacterium; assembly: GCA_041749015.1. GTDB lineage: Bacteria > Bacteroidota > Bacteroidia > Cytophagales > Cyclobacteriaceae > JBGTCD01. Next base: position 73,705 of record JBGTCD010000134.1, on the reverse strand, counting down.
TTATGCGTCTGTGAAGGAAAAATTAGGTTTTGCATTGACCAATTTACAAGAGCAAAATAGGGAATTGGAAAAGCAAAAAAACAGACTTGAAGCCTCATTCAAAGAACTTCCAGCCAAAGGCACTGAATTTAAAAAGGCCCAGAGGTTTTATAAGATTTACGAGGAGCTATTTACCGCCCTCATGCAGACTAAAGCACAATTTGAAATAACCGATGCAGGCACCACTCCGGACTTTAAGATCCTTGCCCCTGCCTCTCTACCCAAGCAGCCTATTTCTCCAAACAAGATTTTAGTGCATGGTGCCAGCCTTGTAGTCAGCCTAATGCTTTGCTTTATTTTTCTGGGGTTAGTCTACCTGTTCAATAATAAAATCACGCATTTATCCGAACTGGAAAAAGTCACCCATACGCCAATTTTAGGGATGATCCCAAGTGCCAACCAAAATAATGGTCAGGGAGTCATTATCGATCAGCAGCCCAAATCAGCCATCAGCGAAGCCTTTCGTTCTTTGAGAACCAACCTGGAGTTCATGCTACCGGGCCCAGGCCCCAAGGTGCTTAGCACTACTTCAACCATTAGCGGTGAGGGCAAGTCTTTTGTGACCATCAATCTTGCTGCTGCCCATGCAATGAGCGGTAAGCGGACCGTAATTCTGGATCTGGATATGCGTAAATCCAAGATTCAGCAGCTACTAACCGGCGATATATCCCAACACAAAGGGATGAGTACCATATTATCAGGCAAGGATAATTTTGAGGATTGCATTCAGAATACCTCCATAGAAGGGCTTCAGTTTATTCCGGCAGGCCCTAATCCTCCCAATCCATCGGAGTTGCTGGTCAATGGCAAAATGGATGATATGCTCACCAAACTTAAAAAAGACTATCAAATGATCTTCTTAGACACCCCTCCCGTGGGGTTGGTCACAGATGGTCAATTGGCTATGAAAAAGGCTGATTTATGCCTCTATGTATTCAAAGCACATTATTCCAAAATCGCCTTTACCAAAACCCTTAACAGGCTGGCCAAAATGAATGATACTTCTAAACTTGCCATAATCTTTAATGGACAAGACCGAAAAGAGCGGAATTCCTATGGCTATGGATATTACGAAGAGCCGAAAAGCAGATGGGGCTTTTTAGGTAGGATTTTTAGAAGGTAAAAAGACTAAAAGACAGAACTAATATTTTTTAATAGCAATTAGGAAGCTATGTGCTGATGGCGTATTTTGTATTTTAAAAATGCGCCTTTTTTAAATCTTTAATACCAATTTTTTAACCATGGGTTTTTCCCTATTCAGGAAACAAAGTAAACCCCTCACAGGGATTCTCAAGGCAGATATCCATTCTCATTTAATTCCAGGCATCGATGATGGGTCATCATCAATGGAAGAAAGCATTGAGCTATTAAAAGGGCTGATAAATCTCGGGTACCAAAAGGTGATCACAACCCCGCACATCATGCCGGATTTCTATCCTAACACGCCTGAAATTATAGAAAGTGGCTTGTTGGCATTGAAAGCCGAAGCGGCAAAAAATAATCTTGATATCAAAATAGAAGCTGCAGCAGAATATTATTTTGATGAAAAACTTCTGGCTGCAATAGAGAAAAAAGAACCCCTGCTCACATTCGGTGGAAAACACCTGTTATTTGAAACTCCGTTTTTTAACGAGCCGGTACAATTAAAAGATCTGATATTTGCTTTACAAACTCAGGGCTATAAGCCCGTACTGGCGCACCCGGAGCGATATGCATACCTGAACCACAATAAATCTCTGGCCGAAGATCTAATCAATAGAGGCGTATTATTTCAGGTGAATATTAATTCGCTGTACTCCGGAGGCCATAGGGAAATCCGCCAAATGGCTGAATATCTGATCAAAAAAGGCTGGGTCCATTTTTTGGGGTCAGACTGCCATAACCTGGAGCATTTGGAGTTACTAAAAAAATCCTTCTCTGGAAATAATTTTAAAAATGCCCTTAGGTTACCCATAATTAACAACCAACTATGATATTGGTAACAGGAGCTACCGGACTGGTAGGCAGTTATATTTGCCGAAAATTCCTTCAGGAAGGGGTGCCAATAAAGGCCTTGAAAAGAGCGGAGAGCAGCCTTACTTTATTAGAGGATATTAGTGATCAAATTACCTGGTCCGAGGCGGATCTTTCTGATATTGATGGCATTCGTAAATCTCTGGAAGGAGTCACGCATGTGATACACTGTGCAGCAAAGGTACTGTTCCATTCCGGTGCAGAAGAGGCGCTGCACCAGGGCAATGTAGAGGCCACCAAAACCCTGGTTAATTTATGTTTAGAAAAACAAATTCATCAGTTTATACACATCAGTTCAGTGGCAGCCATAGGCAGGAATAAAAAAATCAATACCATGAATGAAGATTCAAGGTGGTTTGAATCCCGGCTGAATACCCAATACGGAAAGAGCAAATATCTTGCAGAGATGGAGGTATGGCGCGGCATGGCAGAAGGCTTACCTGCAGTAATTTTTAATCCTTCGGTGGTCATCACCGGCAAAGGTGGCCCCGTGAGTAGCTCCGGTATATTCCATTACGCTGCTAGGGAGCGGTTGTTTTATCCTTCCGGAAATATGAATCTGGTGGATGCAAGAGATGTGGCTGATGCAGTGTGGTGGGCTTATCAAAATAAAATAGAAGGTCAACGATACATTTTGAATGCCGGAGCGTTACCCTTTAAGGAATTATTTCAAAAAATAGCAGGGTGCATGGGCAAAAAACCTCCCAAAGTGCTGATAAAACCCTGGATGGTTTGGCTCGCTGTTTGGGGATCCTGGATATCCTCAGTATTGACAGGTAAGCCACAGCAGGTCACCAAAGAGATTGCCCGGGTAAGTGGTGCTGAAATTTTTTTCAGCAATGATAAGTTTATAGCAGGATCAGGGAGCAAGTTCAGACCAATTGAGGCCTCTCTGGAATGGGCTTCTGAAGAATATTTAGCTACCTTTGAAAAAAATTACAAAAAAAACTAGGTGCTATTAGAATTATTCTGAAAAGGTTTTTCTATATTAATCAAACGATTTTCAAAAGCGTATGCCCGAAAATTATAAAAAGCGGAAAGAGGAGAACGAATTAATTAGAAATTTTGAAGAATCCCTCCGCACAGATTCCCCTATTTTTCTTGATCTGGAGGCTTTCGACGAAATCATTAACCACTATATGGACCGTGGTAAAAATGAAAAAGCGTTAAAAGCCTGTACCCTTGCTATTGCTCAGTATCCATTTTCTGTGGAGCTTCTGACTTACGGAGCACAAATTAATATTAATTTATGCAACCTTAAAGAGGCCATAGAGCTACTTGAGCAGGCTGAAACTTTTCAACCAAATGAGCCGGATGTACTGGCCCTCAAAGGATCCGTGTATTCCTTATTGGGTGAGTATGAAAATGCCATTGAGTACTTAAATGCAGCCCTGAATTTCACTCAGGAAAAAGATGAGATCCACTACCAGATAGGTCTCGCGTATCAGCAAATGGACGAGCTGAATGCTGCCATTGATGCTTATAAGTTGGCACTAGAAGATAATATCCACCATGACGGGGCCCTATATGAAATGGCCTATTGTCTGGATATGATGGGAAAACTTGAAAGTAGCATTGATTACTACAAGCAGTTTATTGATGCTGACCCCTATTCTAAAGCTGCCTGGTATAATCTGGGCATCGTCTATAATAAACTGGAAAAATTTGAAGAGGCTATCGAGGCCTATGAATACGCCATCCTAATTGACGAAGAGTTTTCTTCAGCCTACTTTAACCTGGGAAATACCTTAATGAACATCAAGGAGTTTTCAAAAGCCCTTGATGCCTATAAAAAAACTTATGACCTGGAAGGGGCAAGTCCGGAGTCCTACTGCTGTATTGGTGCCGCCTATGAAGGTTTGGGGCAGTATGGCTTGGGGTTAAAATATTTTCAAAAAGCAGCCAAACTTGATAATCTTTATGATGAGGCCTGGTTTGGGGCAGGGGCCTGTCTTAGCAAACAGGAGAAGTGGTATCAATCGATTCACTTTTATAATAAGGCCTTAAAACTTAATGAAGAAAATCCAATTTATTGGCAGGCTATTGCAGAGGCTGAATATAAGGTAGGAAATGTAATTTCCAGTCTGGACGCCTACGAAGAAGCAAGCCTTCTGGCCCCGGATAATAAAGACCTATGGCTGAATTGGTCAAGGATTTACTTTGAGCAAGGCGAATTTAACAAGGCTATAGAGCTCATGCTTTCTGGAATGGAAGAAATTCCAGACCAGGCAGAATTTTTTTATAGGATCACAGTTTATTTAATTTGCGCAGGCAAATACAAAGAAGCATTTAATTTTCTTGAAAATGCTTTAGTTTTGGACTTTGATCAACATACCCAGATATTTGAGTTTTTCCCTCAGTTGGAAACTCAAAAAGCACTTTATAAGATTATTGACCAGTTTAGAAAAGAAAATTCCTGATGAATTACCACTTAAAGAATTTACCTGAGCGCACTATCAAGCCCAGGCAATACGGTTTTACTATGGCAATGGATAAAGGCCTTAGTCTAAAAGAAGTAGAAGATTTTTTAAGCATGTGCAGTGATTATGTGGACATCGTCAAGCTAGGATGGGCCACTTCATACGTCACACCCAACCTCAAAGAAAAAATTAACCTCTACCATGATGCAGGCCTTCCGGTATATCTTGGCGGCACCCTTTTCGAGGCGTTTATAGTCAGAGATCAATTTGAAGACTACAGAAAAGTATTGGACAAATACGGTCTTAGTTTTGCCGAGGTATCGGATGGTTCCATTGAACTGGATCACGAAAAAAAGTGTGAATATATCACCAAATTGGCTGATCAGGTAACGGTACTCTCCGAGGTAGGCTCTAAAGATGAAGAAAAAATTATCCCCCCCTATCAATGGATCAAGCTCATGCAGGCTGAACTGGATGCAGGTGCCTGGAAAGTAATCGGTGAGGCGCGTGAAGGTGGTAATGTTGGGCTCTTTAGATCTACAGGTGAGGTCCGGTCCGGGCTGGTCCAGGAGATTCTTACCAAAATACCCTTCGAAAAAATCATTTGGGAGGCACCACAAAAAGCCCAACAGGTATGGTTTATCAAGTTATTAGGAGCCAATGTGAATTTGGGTAACATCGCACCCAATGAGGTGATACCACTGGAAACCATAAGGCTTGGGTTAAGAGGTGATACCTTTAATCACTTCCTCAACCAGGAGATAGAGCCTGCTGATTAGGTCCCGTTATGAGCAAGTACCTCCGACCTTTCTCCTTATTCATTAAGGGTGCTGCCATGGGCAGTGCAGATTTAGTGCCCGGAGTTTCTGGCGGAACCATTGCGCTGATTACAGGGATTTACGAGGAATTAATCAGTACCATCAAATCAGTAGATCGGGAAGCCATTAGGCTGCTTTTTAAATTTGAGTTTAAAGAATTCTGGACCCATATCAATGGCAGATTTATTTTGCCCCTTCTGGCAGGGTTATTCGGAGCCATCATTCTTCTTGCTGGTCTGATCACCTATGCCATGAAAGCCTTCCCTATTGAGGTTTGGTCTTTCTTTTTTGGTTTGATTCTGATATCATCATTTCTGGTATTAAGAAGAATTAAACACTGGAATGTCTTAGTTATCATTTTTGTGATCGTCGGTACTGTGGCTTCCTATTGGATTACGCTGGCCACCCCGGCCCAAACTCCGGAAGGGCTATGGTTTATATTGATCAGCGGCATGATTGCCATTACTGCCATGATCCTGCCTGGCATCTCGGGGTCCCTCATACTTTTACTTTTGGGAAAATATGAATTTATGCTAAGGGCAACCAAAGAATGGGACTGGTTGGTTTTGGGGACATTTTTGGTGGGTTGTGTCATTGGAATTCTCTCCTTCTCCAGGTTAATTGGGTGGTTGCTGGATAAATACTACGACCTCACCCTTGCCTTGTTATCAGGATTTATGATCGGTGCATTGAATAAGGTATGGCCATGGAAAGAAGTCATTGAATTCCGAGTCAATAGTGCAGGGGAAAGAGTGCCCATATTGGAAAAAAGCATTACTCCAGATCAGTATTGGTCAATAACTGGAAATAACCCCGAAATCTTGTTGGCAATTTTGTTTTTCGCGGTAGGAATAGGTCTGGTGGTATCCATGGAAAAAATTTCAGCTTATTATACAAAAAAATAAATGGAGACCTTATTAGGACTCATAGGCAAAAAGTTAGGGCACTCGTTTTCAAGAAAGTATTTTCTTGAAAAATTCAAAAGTGAGGGCCTCAATAATTATGATTATCAATTATTTGAAATTGACTCAATAGAAGCCCTTCCTGATTTGATCCGGTTGCACCCCAATTTAAAGGGCCTCAACGTAACCATCCCATATAAATCCACCGTATGTAAATACCTCCAGGAAATGGATAAAACTGCTAATGAAACAGGAGCGGTCAATACGATTAAAGTCATGCCTGATAGAAGCCTTAAAGGATTTAATACCGATTATTTTGGTTTTAGGACTTCATTTCTAAAAAACCATAAACCCTCATCCAAAACCAGGGCCTTGATACTAGGCACCGGCGGGGCTTCAAAAGCTGTGATGGCCGTTTTAAAAGACCTTGGGATCTATGTCGTAAGGGTTTCCAGACTGGGTAAGTCCTCTGAGTTTACCTATGAAAGTTTAAGGGAGGAGTCTTTGGGGAGCTATGAAGTCATTATAAATACTACTCCACTAGGCATGTTTCCCGATACTGAAAAGGCTCCGGATATAAACTTCGACCAGATAAATAAAAATCATTTTCTCTTCGATCTTGTTTACAATCCAGACGAAACCTTGTACATGAAAAGAGGGGCCGCCCAGGGGGCAAAAGTATGTAATGGATTGGAAATGCTCCATTTCCAGGCAGACAAGTCCTGGGAAATTTGGAACAACGATGGAATTTAACCTTACAAGTGAGTACCAGCCAACCGGAGATCAGCCTGTAGCAATTGACAAGCTCACCGAGGGGATTCTTACTGGCGAGCCCGCCCAGACCCTTTTGGGTGTGACAGGGTCTGGGAAAACCTTCACCATTGCAAATGTGATTCAAAGGGTGCAAAAACCCACATTGGTGCTGAGCCATAACAAAACCCTTGCGGCCCAATTGTATGGGGAGTTTAAAAATTTCTTTCCGGAAAATGCTGTAGAATATTTTATTTCCTATTACGACTATTTTCAGCCTGAAGCTTTTATCCCCAACTCCAACCTATATATTGAAAAAGATTTATCTATTAATGAAGAAATTGAAAAGCTAAGGTTGGCGGCAACCTCCTCACTCCTAAGCGGCAGACGGGATGTCATCGTAATAGCATCTGTTTCTTGTATCTACGGCATTGGAAACCCGGAGGAATTTGGAAAAAATGTAATCTCCATTTCCAAAGGAGAGAAACTGCCGAGGAATAAGCTGCTTTTCGGTCTGGTAGACATTTTGTACAGTCGGACGGAGGCGGAGTTCAAAAGAGGTACCTTCAGAGTGAAAGGTGATACGGTCGATATCTTTATAGCCTATGCTGATTTTGCCTACAGGATTATTTTTTGGGGTGATGAAATCGAGAGCATACAAAGGATCGATCCTGAATCAGGTACCCGGATTAATGATGAATCTGCCATTAGCATATTTCCAGCCAATCTCTTTGTGACTGGAAAAGACATGCTGCATAAGGCCATCCATGAAATACAGGATGATCTGGTCAGTCAAATATCTCATTTTGAGATTGAAAAAAGACATCTGGAGGCTAAAAGACTCAAAGAAAGGACGGAATTTGACCTGGAAATGATCCGGGAACTTGGGTATTGTTCAGGTATAGAAAATTATTCCAGATATTTTGACAGGCGCACCCCGGGGACCAGACCCTTTTGCTTACTGGATTATTTCCCTGATGATTTTTTGATGATCATTGATGAAAGCCATGTCACCATACCCCAGGTTCGGGCCATGTGGGGCGGAGACCGATCCAGAAAAGTCAACCTCGTGGATTATGGGTTCAGACTGCCTTCAGCACTAGACAACAGGCCCCTGACCTTCAATGAGTTTGAGTCCATGCTCAGTCAGGTGATTTTTGTAAGTGCCACACCAAGTGAATATGAGTTGCGAAAATCTGAAGGGGTAGTCGTAGAACAAATCATTCGGCCTACCGGACTGCTCGATCCTATCATAGAGGTAAAGCCCAGCCATAATCAGATTGATGACCTGATGGAGGAAATTTCCGAAAGGGTCGGTGCCGATGAAAGAATTTTAGTAACCACTCTGACCAAAAGAATGGCTGAGGAACTGACCAAATTCCTGACCAGAGCTGGGGTCCGCTGCAGGTACATCCATTCGGAGGTGGATACCCTGGACAGAGTAGAAATTTTAAGGGATTTGAGATTGGGGGAATTTGATGTGCTAGTTGGGGTGAACCTGCTTCGGGAAGGCCTGGACCTCCCGGAAGTTTCATTGGTGGCGATAATTGATGCTGATAAGGAAGGTTTTCTGAGAAATCAGCGGTCTTTGATTCAAACCATTGGCCGCGCTGCACGCAATGTCAATGGCAAGGTGATTATGTATGCCGATACGATTACCCATTCTATGCAGGAAGCCATTGACGAAACCAATAGGAGAAGAATTATTCAATTAAAGTATAATGAGGCTCATGGTATTTCTCCAAAAACAATTATCAAATCAAGGGATTCTATCCTTAGACAAACTAAGGTGGCTGATTCTAAAAAAAGCGCCATCAAATATTATGCTGGACCGGAATCAGGTTCTGTGGCGGCTGATCCTGTGGTAGCCTATATGGATAAAGAGGGCATTGAAAAGCTGATAAAGACCACCAGACAGAATATGGAAAAGGCTGCCAAAGACCTGGATTTCATGGAGGCTGCCCGCTTGAGAGATGAGCTTATGGAACTTGAAGAATTAAGGAAAAATAAGTGAGGTTTTAAGAGTAACCTTTTATATTTAGACCCAAATCACCTTAAACAATTCTTTATGAAAAATTACTTTTTTGCGGTAATCGCCGTGTTGGTATTTTCTAGTTTTGCCCATGGTCAAAAATCTGGAAATCTTATGATCGGAGGCGGATTAGATTTGATTAAATCAGATTTCAATGAAATTGGAGGAAAGGTGCAGATGGGTTTTGAAGTCAATTATTTTATTATTAGCACCTTTACTGTAAGTGGAGGTGCCGAATTTTGGACTCAAGGATCCAACAGTCTTGCCATTGGGATGCGTTGGTATCCTGTTAATAATTTTTTTCTTAGATTCAGAGGCCTGATTGGGGAGAATGACATCTCCACCGGATTGGGTTTTTCTAAACCTTTGAATAAAAACTGGAGATTAGAGACCTCTGGGGATTATTATTTCGTTGGAGATTTTGGCTTTCGTCTTGGTGTGGCCTATCTCCTAAGATAAAAAAAGCCTCTGAGAATTCAGAGGCTTTTTTATAATTGATTACTTACCAGAATTATATCTGGAAGCTACCTCATCCCAGTTGACTACATTCCAAAACGCAGAAATATAATCGGGACGTCTGTTTTGGTAATTCAGGTAATAGGCATGTTCCCATACGTCAATCCCAAGGATAGGTGTACCACCACATCCAACGCCAGGCATGAGCGGATTGTCCTGATTAGGTGAAGAACAAACTTCTACCTTTCCACCAGGGTGCACACAAAGCCATGCCCAACCAGATCCAAATCGTGTAGCAGCTGCTTTTCCAAACTCTTCTTTAAAGTTTTCAAAAGAACTATAGGCAGCATCAATGGCTTTTGCCAAGTCCCCGGTAGGCTTTCCGCCTCCTTTAGGAGACATCACTTTCCAAAACAGGTTATGATTATAATATCCGCCCCCATTATTGCGGACTGCGGCCTTGTCGCCCACATTTTTCAATATATCTTCAATCTTCTTTCCTTCCAGATCAGTGCCTTTGATGGCATTATTCAGATTGTTGGTATAACCAGCATGGTGCTTTCCATGATGAATTTCCATGGTGCGAGCATCGATATGAGGCTCCAAAGCATCATGTGCATAAGGTAGATTGGGTAATTCAAAAGCCATAAGTTTCTATATATTTAAGTTTAACATTAATTAATCTTTAATTTCGTATTCTATCAAAAAAACGTTGAAGCAGGGCTTTAGATTCTTCAGATAAAAGGCCATGTACTAGTTTTGTTTTGGGGTGGATCAAAATGGGTTTAACCAAACGGTATCCCCTTTTTAAATCATCAGCCCCAAAAACCAGTTTGCCAAGTTGAGCCCAGAAAATAGCCCCTGCACACATGGAGCAAGGCTCCAAAGTCACATATAAAGAACAATCACTCAGGTATTTAGTTCCTAAAAATCCTGATGCGGCTGTCATGGCAATCATTTCGGCATGAGCAGTAGCATCCTGAAGGTTTTCCGTTTGATTATAACCTCTCGCAATAATCCGGTTCTGGCATACAACCACAGCCCCCACAGGCACTTCTCCTGACTCAAGAGCCTTCTCCGCTTCCTTTAAGGCTTCCTTCATAAAGTGCTCATCGCTATGTACGGAAAGGCCCACCTTTTTATGCAAACGAATTTAAACTTGAAGAGATTTATTTTTTTACCTTAATGCTACCCATCATTTCACCCACCGTGGGCTGCCATTGATCTTTTAGCCTTAAAGGGGCTGTAAAGTTAAAAACATAGGTTCGGTAATCACGAACCAAATATTGTAAATATATATATTTGGCCACACCTGGCTCCTGCCGCATGGCCGTTCGTTCTCCGGAAATCCTGCCTTCAAATTCAAAAACAATATATTTCCTGCCATCGATCTCCTTTATCTCCTCCTGAAAAAACGTGACCTTTTCATACAACTCAAAAATGCTTGCCCTGTAAAAAGACATTGCCATCTCAAGGTCACGCTCAGCCCATCGGGCAGTGGCAGGGGTAATCGAAAATTCTGAAAGCCGGTCTGGACTACTAAATACACCAAGAGGCATCCTGGCCATGGTAAACCGAAGACGGACCTCAGCCTCATCCATCTGGTAAAATGACTTTGGGGCCATTACCGTGATCCCATCGTCAAGCTTATGGCGTACCAGTTCTTTTTCGCTGGTCTCTTGTGCAAGGGCTGTAAATGGCAGTAGAATAAAAACTAAAAAATAAAGTTTCATAAGAAGTAGGGAGAATACCTTCATAGATACGACTAAAAGCTAAAAGTATTACTAAATTTGCCCCTCAAATTTAATGAATAATACTGGATGTTAAGAACACATACTTGTGGAGAATTAAGGATGGCACATGTAGGTCAGGAAGTTACACTATGTGGATGGGTGCAGCGAGTGAGGGACAAGGGCAGTGTGGTATGGATAGACCTGCGCGATAGGTATGGACTTACCCAGTTGATTTTTGAAGAAGGCATCTCTGATCCTGTTCTGCTCAATGCCTCCAAAAAAGCAGGCCGTGAGTTTGTAATATCTGCAACAGGAAAGGTGGTAGAAAGAATTTCTAAGAACGATAAAATCCCTACCGGAGAAATTGAAATCAAAGTAAAAGAGCTTGTGGTGGTAAATCCATCAAAGGTGCCACCTTTTACCATAGAAGATGAAACTGACGGTGGCGAAGACCTCAGGATGAAATACAGGTACCTGGATTTACGCAGGGCTCCTGTTCGCAAAAATCTGGAACTCCGCCACCGTCTTATGCAATTGACCAGACATTACCTTGATGCAGCATCTTTCATCGAGGTCGAAACGCCGGTACTCATTAAATCTACTCCTGAAGGCGCCCGGGACTTTGTAGTGCCATCAAGGATGCATCCTGGAGAATTTTATGCGCTGCCCCAATCCCCGCAAACCTTTAAGCAATTACTGATGGTATCCGGATTTGACCGTTATTTTCAGATTGTGAAATGCTTCCGGGATGAGGATCTGAGGGCAGACCGTCAGCCTGAATTTACCCAAATCGACTGTGAAATGTCTTTCGTGGAGCGGGAAGATATTCTGACCGTTTTTGAAGGATTGACGCGATTTATATTTAAAGAACTTAAGGGTTTAGACCTTGGGGATTTTCCCAGGATGACCTACGATGACGCCATCAAAACGTATGGGAGTGATAAGCCGGACTTAAGGTTTGGGATGCAGTTTTTTGAGCTAAACAAGCTTGCCAAAAACAAGGGATTTAACGTATTTGATCAAGCTGATCTGGTCTTAGGGATTAATGCTCCAGGTTGTGGAGAATATTCCAGAAAGCAATTGGATGCCCTCACCGATTTTGTGAAAAAACCACAGATCGGTGCCAAAGGCCTCGTGTATGTCAAGTATCAGGATGATAAAACTTTTAAATCTTCTGTGGATAAATTCTACAATGAGTCTGACTTTATTTCATGGGCTGCCTATATGGGTGCCCAGCCAGGTGACTTAATGCTCATACTCGCAGGAGCCATTGCCCCGACTCAAAGTGCTATGAATGAATTACGTCTTCATATGGGCGATCTCTGTGGCCTCAGGTCCAGGGATGTTTTCAAACCTCTTTGGGTTACTGATTTCCCGCTTTTGGAATGGGATGAAGAATCAAAACGGTACTACGCAATGCACCACCCCTTCACTGCGCCATTACCGGAGGATCAGGGAAAGTTAGAAAAAGATCCAAAAAACATTAAAGCCAATGCCTATGATTTGGTGATCAATGGTGTGGAGATAGGTGGTGGATCAATAAGAATACATGACAAGGGATTACAAAAGAAGATATTTGATGTCCTTGGTTTTACAACCGAAGAAGCCCAGGCACAATTTGGTTTTTTGATGAATGCATTTGAGTATGGCGCTCCGCCACATGGTGGTATCGCATTTGGATTTGACCGGCTTTGTGCACTATTGGGTGGTGCAGAATCCATCAGAGACTTTATCGCATTTCCAAAAAATAACGCCGGAAGAGATGTAATGATTGATGCCCCTGCACCCATCCATGAAGATCAATGGGAAGAACTCCGGCTCAGAAAAAAAGATAAGAAGTAGCAATTATCCTAATCAGATTATTGATAATCCGATGAAGGCCTCAGATCATTCTTTAGGTTCAGAGGCCATGTGTTGATTGACGAATCGATGAAGGGACTCCTTTACCTCCTCTTCATTGTTCCAGTATTCCCGGCTGTATATTGTACGGACTTTCCAATTTTGCATGTTCAGCCGTGCCGGTGTATAAACATGGGCATCCTTTATGGATACTCTTGTATAGTAATGGTCATCATCAGTAATGACCAGCCCGGCATACCGGTCCGCCGCTTTAATGGTAAGGTCTGCAAATGGCATTTCCTCAATTAGCTCCCAGCCTGCTTTAAGCTCTTCGGCCCAGGTGGCGAGTTTTGATTTTAGGTACCATTCTGCGTGATTCCGGTTTTGGGGTGAGGTAGGTTTGAATCGCCCCTCAGAAACATCCAGAGCATATTGAAGGTATGATTTCAATAATTTAGGGCCTTGATTCACGGCATTCTCCACCTTTAACTGCTCAGGGTTGAGGCTCGAAATAATATATATTTTCCAGATGGCCCTGGTAATAGCTACATTTAGGCGGTTTTCACCACCCGGGGCATTTAGACTGCCAAATTGCATGATAAGTTTGCCTTTGGGATCAGGTCCGTAGGCTGTGGAAAAAATAATGATATCCCGTTCATCTCCTTGCACATTCTCAATATTTTTTACAAAAAGGTGGTCAGGTATATTCCTTTTCTTTTGCCCAATATAGGATTCGATCTCATCCAGCACAAGGCTTTGCTGCAGGGCATTAAAGGTCACAACGCCTATGGATTTTTCTGGTTGTTTCACCATTAAATCATAGACCAGACTCGCCACAGCTTTTGCCTCCTCAAGGTTAGTATTGTTTTCCCAGGTGCCGTGTACATTATTAAAGCTTATAGCTGGTTGCCCGGCGTTGACTACGTTAAAATCTGGCAGCAGCCTTAGTCTGCCTTCATAAAAATGGCGATTTGAAAAATCAATAAGATCTAATGAGCGACTCCTGTAATGTCCTAATAGCTGTACCTGCATGAGGTAATGGTTGGCCAACTTGAGCAGAGAGTCTACTTCCAGAGCAGGATACTCCTCTTCCTCCTCCCATCTTATGCGATACAAATCATTAGGCCGGAGCTGCTTTTCGTCCCCTGCGATGAGCACCTGTTTGCCGCGAAACATGGCTGGAATACCATGCTCTGCAAAGCATTGTGAAGCCTCATCAAATATCACCAAGTCAAACATTTCCTTCATAGGAAATAAGGCAGAAACTGATTCCGGAGAAGCCATCCAGCAGGGCAGCAGTTCAAAAAGCTCCTCCTCATAGTGATTAATTAACTTACGAATTGGCCATATTCTCCGCTTCTTTGAGGTTTGGTGGTGCAATTCCCTGTATGTAACCATGTTATTGAGCCGGTTGTACTCGACCTGCTCATAAGTTCTTTCACGGGTTTTCATCAGTAATATATCCCCACTTATTGAAAGTTTTTCCCGTACCAACTCCTGCAGCTCTGCCTCCAACTGCCGCAACTTCATAGAAGATACCGTCCTCAAAACAGGAAATTTTGCCTCAATGTGGTCAATCCATGCCAACCGCAAACTCCTTAGAAATAATGCTAAAACAAGGTCTACATCTACTTCATCCCTACCTTCCAGCAACTTTTTGGTAGTCTGCTGTTCGGTCTCCGTCATAGACTCCCTGATTTGGTCATATTCACAAAGGGAATCAAAGTCTGCTCGGATTATCTTCTTGAGTTTTTCCGCAATTTCCGGCTGTGCGGTAAGTCTGGATATCTGCGCATCATTGAAGTATTTAAGCCACTGTTCCCGCTTAGGCGGAATAGTTTTTAGAACCTCAAACAATTCTTCAATTTCTCTTCTGAACTCCTTGTATGAAAGATTTTGAACATTAAAGAATTCCTTAAAATTACGCAGGCCTGAAAAAATCAGCTTGGCTTTTATGGCCTGTCGCTGAAGAAAGAACCAGGCTTGCAGTTTACCTTTTTCATAGTCTTCCGGGATATCCTTAATCCATGGTCTTGCCTTGACTTTAGTAAGATTATGTTCCAGGTTGAGTCGATTATCCACTCTTTCCACCAGGGTATTGAAGCCTTCCTTATTACTTTTGAGACCATTGGCTACTAAAACCCTCTTAATGAAATATTTGTCCTTGGAAAAAAGCTCCCAACGAACCAATTTAATAAGGCCTTTCCGCGCTTCCATACTGCGCTGTAGCACCTCCATAAATTTTCCTAACTGGTCGGAAGGGAGACTGGTCTCCGGTCCATGCCCTTTGTAGCACTCCATGATCACCCGCTCCGTGTTGGCCAATGACAATCCATCAGTGTCTTTATCCGGAAATCCCACCATATGGGTGAAGTACTCGTAAATATTCTTATGCTTTAGCGCACCTAATAATTCCACAATAAAATCACGCTTAGAAAGAATGAACAGGGCATCATCAAGGCTGAGGTCTGCATCAATTATTTTTTTTGCCTTTTCTGAAATTTCATTGGCAAAGGAAGGAATTTCATCAAGGTAAGTCTGGATATTTCTTTGGTCCTCCATTTTGAATCTGGCAAATGACATCCGATCCTGTAGGGCATAATCAGGTTTGTTGAATTTGCCAGCATAGGTTAGATAACTTCGAAGCTTTCTTTCAAATTCTAAAAGGGTATCAAAATGAAAATTTCGATATTCCAGCCTGAGGTTGATGGACAGCTCAGCCAAATCAGCAGTCAGATACAGTTCCTTGGCGCTGATCCCACATTCTGATTCGTCAAAAAGAGCGGTTTTGAACTCTTCCAATTCCTCAACGATTTGATCAATCCTTCTGCTTACCTGTAAAAACCTGCGTTCGATTTGAATAGAATCCAGAGAAGCATTTTGGAGTTTATACTCTGGAATGCGCTCAACCTGCTTTGAAATTTTTTCATAAATCTGCTTTCGGTCATTCCGAAAGTCATGTACCAATCCCATAAAGGGAGCCATGCCAATGGCTTCCATCCTTTGGAATACAACATCCAAAGCAGCCCGTTTCTGACAGACCAGCAGTACGCGCTTATTTCTGGCAATAAAATCTGAGATGAGATTGATAATGAGCTGAGACTTGCCGGTACCCGGAGGGCCCTGCACTACCAGTGAGCGGCCCATTTTTATAGCCTTAAGAGCATTTTCCTGAAAGGCATCCATAGGAAAAGGGGTATAAGTCCTATCTTCTCTAACCTGGCTCAAATAATAGAAACTATCCGCCCGAAAGGATTCCATCTCATCGATTTCAGCATTGGAAGCAGCGAAAAAAGATTCGATATCCTGTAAATCATTATTTTGAAGCAATTCCTGATAATCCGGTACCAAATGTGATCCAGCTTGAGGAAAAATACCCAAAACTGCCTCAGGAAACAGCTTTAGTTCGCCATTTTTTGTCAGATCAGAATAATCTGATTTTTTATAGTTTTGGAAAGCCTCCAATTCATCACGGAAATTATCCCGATTAAAATTTAATTCTACCGGACTATCTTTTAAAACCTGGTAAAGGCTGGATCGGAATACCGTACTATCCGTATCAAAATCATCAAGGGCCCGCTCTAGTAAATCTTCGTCAATCTTTACCTCATTGAAATGGCCATAGGCAAGCAGGAAAGACTTATTGAGAATAATCCCTGCCTCTGCTCTGGGCACTAATTGCCACGTTCGCTGATTTTGCTCTATGGTAACCGGAAAAAAAACCAATGGACAACGCACCAGTGTACCATCGTTGAATCTGCCTCTGACAAATGGCCATCCTACATATAGGTCTCTGGAGCCTCTTTCATCATATATGAATTTATCCACCCGCTGCAGGTGCTTTAGTTTTCTGCTGGAATTGTTGACATCTTCATCCCGACTGTCGGCATGAGGGCATAAAGTCACATTTTTGCCGGCAATCAGGTTCTCAAGAATCGAGAATGAAGGCTGCTTATTTAGAAAATTAAAATCATGGATATCAATAAATTGATCAGAGGTCAGCCTCAATAGCAAAAGTGAACGGTTTTTGGCCGTTAGGTTAGTAAGCCTGTTAAGATAACTCTTAAGTATTTTTTCCATTTTGCATTACCGCTCCACCGGATTGCTAAAGATATTAAAGTTCGAGGTAGGGTAAAATCAAGTCCAGTGTTTCTTTATCAATTATATGAATTTTGCCAATATCATTAATTCTTTTAAAAGGGCCATGCTGCAATCGATAGGCGGTAATGGCTTTAGCCTGATTCATGGAAATATATGGATGGCTGACCAGGTCAGGGATTTGGGCATCGTTTATATTAATTTTTAATGGCACAAAATGAGCCCTGATATAGGCATGCTCCAATAACCGGTCCAGAACCTCAGCCTCAATACCATAAATTTCACCCAATTGATCATACCTTACAAATCCACCTAAAAGGCTTCTATACTTCACAATTCTTTCAGCAAGCACGGACCCAATCCCTCTAATTTGCTTTAGGGTGACCGTATCAGCAAAGTTAATATCAAAAGGCTCTATGTAGTACCTGAACTGCCTATCTGAAGGAGCAGGATTAACTGAGCCTTTCTTATCTCGCTCAGTGGTGGTCCGGGGCTTTAATGCAGATTCCTCAATCATAACATATGGGACCAGAACATTATAAATACTATCCGTCATTCCATACAATTTTTTGATGTCTTCAGGATTCTCAAATTTACCGCCTGCCGCCCTGTACCGCACCCAGTTCTGAGCTATCCTATCAGGAACACCCAAAATCAATAAGGAATCTTTTTCGATTTTGTTGGGATCAAATTGAAATAAAATAGCAGTATCGCTTTGCACTACAGGGCTCCAGGTTGCTTTTATATTTTCCAACATTTCCCAGTCTGTCGCATCAGATATAGGCCTATTGAAGAAATAGGCACTTTGAAATCCTCTATATGCAATTACTAGTAAAAGAAGTATCAAAAGTACCCCTAAACCTCGGAGCTCAGTTCTAGAAAAACCAGTATAATCCGATACAATACGGTATAGACGCCTGATGAGTTTCAAAATTATTTTCCTTTTCCTAAATTAAAATTATAAAAATATCTGGTATAAGGAATAAAAATTTTAATTAGTGACCCAGGTATCGAAACATTTGAAAATAAATTGATCCCAGAAGTTTGAAGCGAAGTATTCAGAGGGTGGCCTTGGGATCCAACAAAGGTTCATTTAACCCCAACCCAATTGAGAATTCCCTGGATTGGGTAGATTGGGTCAAGGTTATAAGTGAATTTCACTGCCCTCCGGGACTTTAAAAAATTCGCTTTGATTTCAATTTGGAGTTTATTTACCCAATCACCACCCATATCAGGCAAACCACACCAAATCCTGTAAGGGCCAGAACACCCGTCATCAAAGTCCAGGTTTTTAAGGTTTGAATTTCAGTTAATCCAAGATACCGGCTTACCAGCCAGAACCCGCTGTCATTGACATGTGAGAACCCACTCGCGCCAGCAGCTATGCTAAGGACAACAAGTGCAGATTGCGCCGGTGTATAGCCAAGACCTTCCAACATAGGTGCCATAAGACCGGCTGCGGTTATCATGGCTACGGTAGATGATCCCTGCAACAACCTGACCATCTGCGCTATAAGAAAAGCCATAAGAATAGGGGGTAGATTTTGATCACTTAGTTGATCAGCAAGCATATTACCCACTCCTGACTCTACAAGCATTTGCTTGAATACCCCACCAGCACCTGTAATCAGGATGATGATCCCGGCAGGGCCAAGTGACTTCACACTAATTTCCTGAAGTTTAGCATAACTCGTGCCCAATCTGATTCCTAAAAAATACATAGCCAGGCCAACCGTAATGATCAAAGCCGAAAATGGGTGGCCAAGAAAATCTATGAATTCAACCCATCCGGGAATAGGCCCATGCTGACTACTGAAAGAAGCAGCACTCACAGTACGTCCTAGAATCAATACCAAAGGCAGCATTATTAAAAATACTACCATAGCTACCGAAGGCATATGTTTGTTATCAACCCTTTCTTCCGCATTGGAGAATTTTATTGGAGGGGTGATGAATATCCTTTCAGAAATAACCTTACCGAAAATAAGTCCTGATACAATGGTGGCCGGAATCCCTGCCAGGAAGCCAAAAAGAATAATCCACCCAAGATCTGACCCCAGGATATCCGCAACTGCTACAGGTCCGGGGGTTGGGGGGATAAAAGCATGAGTCACGGCCAGGGCTGCCAAAAGGGGTATGGCAAAATATAACAGTGATTTTCCGGAGGTTTTCTGAAGCGCATAAATGACCGGAACCAATAAGATGAAAGCAACATCAAAAAATACAGGAATAGCGATTAGAAACCCTGCCATACTCAAAGCAGCAGGAGCATATCGGGGACCAAACTTGGACAAAAACCATGAAGACAAAGCCTGAGTGCCCCCGCTATGTTCCAGAATAGACCCAAGGACCGCGCCAAGCCCTACAACTATGGCCACGAAACCAAGGGTAGTTCCCATGCCCGTACCCATATGCTCCAGGATATCTCCCGGGGGCATACCCGATATCAGCCCCACAAGAATAGAGGATATCAATAGGGCAATAAAGGCATTGACCTTGAAACCAAGGATCAGAACCAGCAGAGCTCCGACCCCAGTAATAAATGCCGTCAGTAATTGGTAATCCATATATCAACCTTTCCAGTTGGTATGAATGTCCTGGTCGCCCCCATCTAATCGCCTATATGTATGAGCTCCAAAATAATCGCGTTGCGCCTGGATTAAATTGACAGGAAGGCTGCCTGAATGGAAGCTGTGCCAGGATTGAAGTGCCGAAGAAATTCCCGGAATCGGGATGGAAACTTCATTAGCATGTTTTACAACTTTCTTTACAGCAGGAAGAGTCCGAGCCAATAAATTTGCTGCACCTTCCAATTCAAATCCATGGGCTTTATCAGGTTGGTTTTTGAGCCATTGTCCATAAGAATGAAGCAAAGCAGACCTGATGATACACCCCCCTGACCAAATTCTCGTTAGGCTTTGGGGATTTATGGACCATTCATTTTGATCTGAAGCAGCTTTGATAAGGTGAAACCCTTCTGTCAGAGCCACTATTCTTGAAAACAACATTGTATTTTCAAAATCATCCGGAGTCAAAACTTCCTGCAGGAGGGTATGTGGTTTATCCAGGCGAATTCTAATTTCCTTAAAAGTGGATGTAAGTCTTTGATTTAAGGAGGCAAAAATAACAGGTGCGGGAATCCCAAGCTCCAAAGCGGCTTGAACAGTCCACAATCCTGTGCCTTTGCTACCGGCTACATCCAGGATCTGGTCAAGGATCAGGGCACCATTTTCATTTTTTCTCAGGATATCAATGGTAATCTCCAGGAGGTAGCTTGCCGTAATTCCATTATTCCACTTTCCCATCCATTGTGCCAGAGTATCAGGCGATGTCCCCAAACCAAACCTTGACAAAGCGTAAACCTCAGAAATAATCTGCATGTCAGCATATTCGATGCCATTATGCACCATTTTTACAAAATGCCCGGAGCCTCCCGATCCAACCCATTCCGCACAGATGATATCACCCTGCCGTGCAGCTACCTTTCGAAACATGGGCATGAGGGTTTCTACTACAGCTTTATCTCCTGATGGCATGATGGAGGGTCCATATAAAGCCCCTTCTTCTCCTCCGGAAACCCCCATTCCAACGAAATGGACACCTTTTTCCTTAAGCAAAGCCTGCCGCCTTTCAGTATCTTTATAATGAGAATTGCCTCCATCAATAATGATATCCCCTTTCACAAGATCCGGCTCCATTCGCCTAAGTACCTCATCTACCGGAACCCCGGCTTTGATCATCAATAGTATACATCTGGGATGGCGGAGTTTTGATAAAAATTGAGGAATATCCGGAGCCCCGGTGATATTGTGTTGGCTAAGGGACTGGATAAAATCATTTGTTACTGATCCTTCTCCCGGCAAAATGGGATTAGTCACAATAGTGTTGATGCCTTTGGAGGCAAAGTTTAAGGCAAGTGCCTTACCCATGACTCCAAGTCCTATGATTCCGATTTCAGGAGCGCTCAATGTTCAGAATTTTAATGACCTCATCTACAAGTTGATCCGGAGAATTTTGAATATCCAAGGTATGAATATCAGGTGAAAGTTCAAGTGTTTCCAATTGGCTCTCCAAAAGCCGGGGTGGCATGAAATGATCTCTGCCTTCCATCCGACCTTCGATAACCTCCCTTGGCCCTTGCAGGAGGAAAACGCTCATTGGCCTGTTTAGCCTTGAAGCCAATATATTTCTATAAGAGCCTTTTAGAGCAGAGCAGGCCAATACGCATCCACCTGGATAGTGGCTTATCACAGATGATAGTTTTTGCAACCAGGGAATCCGGTCCTGATCGGTGAGAGGAATTCCCGAGGCCATTTTTTTTATATTAGATTCGGGATGATAGTCATCTGCCTCAACGAAAGGAAGATCAAGTTTTTTGGCTAATTTAATCCCAATCGTAGTTTTTCCCGAGCCGCTTACTCCCATTAGAAGGATAAAATGCTTGAAATCATCAAAACTATTTAACATCTTTGAATTTGACCAAATTGAAAAATTAAAATTAATGAAAATCTTATTTACAAGCATTGCATTACTCTTTCCGCTGCTTTCAGTTTCTCAAAATATAGAGGATGATCATGGAGAATTAGATGATATTTTTACGATTGTAGATGAAGTGGCTTCCTTTCCGGGAGGATGGGAAAAGTGGTACCAATTTCTTGGTGAAAACATTAGATACCCCGGAGAAGCAAGAAAGAAAGGTATAGAAGGAAGAGTATTTTTAACATTTGTTGTGGATAAGGAGGGAGACCTGAGGAATATTGAGGTTCAAGACGTAGGAAAAGGCGTAGGAGGAGGATGTGAGGAAGAAGCCATAAGGATTTTAGAAATATCACCAAAATGGAATCCCGGCAAAATAAAAGGTCAAAATGTCAATTCTAGAATTAGTCTTGCAATTAACTTTAGACTAAAATAATTTAATTCAAAATCTCTGATTTATCAGATGAGTTTGTGAACCATGTTCAGAAAAATATCAGCCAATCAATAAAAATCATTAGTGTGACAACCGGAAACATTCCGGGTAACTAGGGCCGGTAAAATACTCAATCGACCTATTTTGATAATTTTTCAATAACCAGGTTATGGTTAGTATAAATACAGATATCTGCTGCAATGGAGAGTGCCTCCCGCACGATTTCTTCTGCACTTAGGTTGGAGGCATGTTTTTTTAACGCAATAGCTGCAGCCTGGGCATACATGGCACCCGAACCAATAGCAGCCACTTCATAATCAGGCTCCAGAACATCTCCTGTCCCGGATAACACTAACAAATCAACACCATCGGCGGTGATCAACATGGCCTCAAGCCGTCTTAAATACCGATCGGTGCGCCAGTCTTTCGCCAGTTCTATTGCAGCTCTTTTGAGGTTACCACTATAGGCACTGAGTTTTTCATCAAATCGCTCCAAAAGAGTAAAAGCATCAGCGGTACTGCCAGCAAATCCTGCCAGAACCTTGCCTTCCTGTAGTTTTCGGATTTTTTTTACATTGCTCTTCGCAACATAATTGCCCATGGTGGCTTGACCATCAGCCCCCATACAAACTTCACCATTATGCATTACTGCCAGAACGGTAGTAGCGTGAATTTTAAGTTGATCACTCATCAGATAAGGATTCTAACCGGATCTTCTAAAAGACCCTTTAATGTTTTGAGAAATGCCGCACCTACTGCACCATCTACGGCTCTGTGGTCACAAGACATGGTGACCTTCATGACATTGCCTGGTACCAACTGTCCGTCTTTTACGATAGCTGTTTCCTTAATGCCACCTACAGCCAGAATACAGGCATCCGGTGGATTAATGATGGCTGTAAACTCTTCAATTCCAAACATCCCCAGATTGGAAATAGTAAATGTGCTGCCTTCCCAATCTGAAGGTTGAAGCTCTTTGTTTTGGGCTTTACCTGCCAGCTCTTTAACTTCCGCCGCAATATGTGAGAGGGATTTATTGTCTGCAAAACGTACCACGGGTACCAGCAAGCCTTCAGGGACTGCCACAGCTACTCCAATGTGGATGTGCTTGTTTTTCCTGATGGTATCCCCTCTCCAGGAAACATTGACATCAGGATGCTGCCGCAAGGCTCCGGCTACTGCCTTGATCACTATATCATTAAAGGAAATTTTTATTGGCGAAAGCTCGTTAATGCTCTTCCTGGCATCCATGGCTTTATCCATATTTATCTCCATAGTGAGGTAAAAATGCGGAGCCGTAAACTTACTTTCGGCAAGCCTCTTGGCGATAGTTTTACGCATTTGCGAAACTTTTACCTCCTCATATTTCTCTTCACCTACCACGGCAGGGATTTCGAAAGCAGTTTCCCTAGATTCTTGCTTTTTGTCAGTGGCTGCCTCTTTAGAGGGTTCGTATTCTTCTACATCCCGCTTGATGATGCGGCCATGATCTCCGGTGCCTTTGATTTTTGAGATATCATAACCAAGGTCTTCAGCCATTTTCTTAGCTAAAGGTGATGCTTTTATCCTGTCACCATCATCGTCGGATGAAGATTCCTGTTTTTCAGATTCCTGTTTTGGTTCTTGTTTTTTGGATTCAGGTTTGGGATCTTCAGTATCCTGTCCATTATCCTTAATACCTGAGGCTTTATGAGCCTTGATCAGCTTTTCGTAGTCAGCACCTTTTTCTCCTATAATAGCCAGGATGCCATCCACCTCTACAGATTCGCCCTCTCCGGGACCTACGTATAGGAGCACCCCATCATGGTAGGATTCGTACTCCATGGTGGCCTTATCGGTTTCAATTTCAGCTAATAAATCACCTGATTTTACTTCATCACCGACTTTCTTGTGCCAGGCGGCAATGACTCCTTCGGTCATGGTATCACTCATTTTGGGCATGAGCACTATTTCAGCGTTGACGTCAGAGGCATCAACAGTTTCTTCCTCAGCCGCTTCCTTCTTATCTTCCTTTTTATCCTCTTTCTTTTCCTCCTTACCTGCTTCCTTCTCCCCAGATCCTGATTTGGCTTCTTTCAATAGATCTTTGTAGTCCTCTCCCTTCTTTCCCACTATAGCAAGTATGTCATTAACCTTTATGGAATCACCTTCACCAGCACCCAGGTACAGTAGGGTACCATCATTATAGGATTCATAATCCATGGTAGCTTTATCAGTCTCAATTTCAGCCACTAGGTCACCAGATTTGATTTCGTCGCCTACCTTTTTATGCCATACTGCGATCACCCCTTCTTCCATGGTGTCGCTCATTTTGGGCATTTTTATTATTTCCGCCATAAAATTCTCTTAATAAAATTGGAGGTCAAAAATAGTCGTAAATATGGGTTTTATCAAATCTGGACTGGTATTAAATACCTATGTTAGCCAGAATGAATTCCATCATTAATCCTCCGGAATCCCTTGGGTTGGGTATTCCGTAAGTTATTCTCACCCCCACCTCCAGTAACTCCAAAAATCTCATAAGGTTAAAATCCATCCGTAATTCACCACCAATCGATTGATACAGGGTGCTTTCTATACCAGTTAAAGTATTTGACCCCATTCCCATATCATAAAACAGTGTTGTTTTAAACCTTTGGATATTGAGCACCGGACCAAGGTTAATATCCGGATACCATAATGGAAAAGCATAATTGGCTGAACCTGACATAGACCTGCTAAAGCTCGGATAGGAAAAGCCCCTTGGTAAAGGAATTCTATTTGGGAATATGTAATTATCAAATTCGTTTTCAAATAATCTGGACTGATAACCCAATGAAAAGAAAAGGTGATGGTGTTTGAAGGCCTCAGAGGAAAGTAATGCCAGCGGACTGGGGAAAAATAAATTACTTCTCATGGCAAGCAGTGAACCATTAAAGTCACTCCCATAAGCTGTACGCCTGTGCTCCAAAATGAAGGTTTGCCCCCACCGGCTAAAAAGATCACGTGGAGCCCTTTTATGAAGTCGGAATCCGGAAAGTATCAGTTCATTGTATCTTAAATTACCATTATCCAAAATAAATCGATCGAGGATGCCGCTAATTCTTCCATCATCCAAAGTATCTATGGGGATGAACCGACCGGTACCATCAGCAATGTCATTGGTAAAATTCCTAACCTGTGTAATGCCTACATTATTTGTGAATGTCGCATTGCCAATATACTTGGATCTTGTAGTAACCAATGGTATGCGCACCCCGGGTTTGATTGTTGTCTCCTCCCAATTAAAATTTGCAATTTGAATCTCACCCTCAGCATCCCTGAATCTTGTGAAGGTACTTCTGCGCCCGTAGGAACCTTCGATATCCAAAATAGGGAAAAAGCCCTGATAACTGTAACGGGCTTTTACAGTACCCACACCTTCTTCAATATTGTAATTGTAACCAGCATAGAGAGAGTTAAAATTCAGGATATCCCTTGAAAACAAACCAAACTCCCAGGTGAGAAGATCACCGGTAAAAAATGGTCCCCAACTATGGGGATTGAAAAGACCGGAGGCCTTTTTATAAGGTTTTGATGGCAAAGTGCCCATCAGAGCTGTCCTGACCAAATCCGGATTACCCTCCTGCTCGACCAGCGGCTTGTAATAATTGACATTACGGTCCTCTACAGCTTCCAGTGTTTTCCACGATCCTGGATCAAATGACATGGCGACAATATCAAGGCCATATTTGGAGTGGTCATTATAATAAATGTAATTCATCTCCGCATCCACAGACGGGTTGTAGGCTCCGTATTGGCTTGAAGTAACCTGGTATTGACGACCAGAAGCGGGATGAAGGGCGTAGATGTTATCAATTCCTGATTGTGGTGAATTATACAAAATATATTCCCCCACGGGCACGGGATGACCCAGATTATGCTCAGTCACAGGCATTAGATCCTCTTGTGTTTTGGTGTCAGGATCAAAAAGGGTGATGGTCTTACCCTCGTCAGTAAGCTTAATTGCTACAAATTTATCCTCATCTGGAAACCACCTGGGATGGATATAAAAATGATTCTCAGGGTTAGAAAAAGCCATTTTGCCAATGCCAATATTGGCGTCGATTACCATGACATTATTCTTGCCTTCCTGGTTGGTTTCGATAGTGGCAAGTAGAGTCCCATCACTATTGGCTGCCACTCCCCCATATCTGGTGCCCCTGGTGAGCCTTCGGATTTTTCCATCACTCAGGTTATAAGATTTTATCACGGAATAAGTGACCATTCGCCATCTTGGGTCAAATTCGAACTCGTTCCAATAAACGGTCTCCCCGCTCACATCAAGCATGCCGGTATTGTTGATCTGACCTGGGACCACCAGCACCTCTTCATTCCCAAACACATCCATCATTACAATGTGCTGGAAGTCACTAAGTCCGGATTTTAAAGCCAATATCCTGCCATCAGGAAGCACCTGCGGAAAACTATACTCCGTAAAAACATCCCGGGGTCTTTCGGATATTCTGTCAAACTCTGTCAGTTCCAGTCCTTCCTGCTGATGGCCCCATAGGTCTTCAAGCTCATCCATCATCTCCCGGTAATGGCTCACCACATATTTTCCAGTATTAGATTTAATACTATTCGAAAAAGTAAAAGGCATAAAGGGTACGCTGAATGCCTTGCCTGTTATGGAGCCCCAAATGAATGGATCCTCAGTTTTTCTGCGCATATGGGTCACCATATGGTAGCCAAATACATAATGATTGGGCACAAAATCCTTGAAGGACCTGAGATACTGCTTATGGTATCCAAATTTTTTACCTTCCATGAGATTGGACCGAAACATACGGTCAAAATCAGGAATACGCCCCCTGCCTGAGGGTGTTAGGGCAGTCTCCATGGCCACAGCATCACCCTCCCAAAACCACAATGGTGCTGCCATAATGGCCCATGCTGCCTGGGTGTTTTCACCAAAAACCCAGGAAAATAATTTGTTAAAACCTCTGCGACTATGGTCAAACTGCACCATGTGCCGGTACTCATGGACTGCAAGCAGATCCATCCAATCATTGGTACCCAAGAAATTATAATTCTGAGGCGGCATTGTAAAAAACTCCGACCTTCTTGGTCCCAGAGTCACAAACCCATTGGAAATGGCACTTTGGTTTTGCAAAACAATAGGATATCGCCGGGGTCTTGTATTGAGCGTACGTGAACCCGGGCCATGGATATGCTGCATTCGCATGGCCACGCGCTGGGCTTGATTTTCATAATTTTCAGGGTAAATAAAATTAAATTCCGGGGTCTTGATCTGTCGCCATTTTACCCGGGGAGGATTATTGTCGAGTACATCTGTGGTTTGGGTAAACCCTTCATAATGAAAGAAGCCAAAAACTATTGACAGCATAAACCCCCATAAAAATACTCCCCGTTTAATCGCTTTCATCCTTTATAGCCCCAAGACATCAGACCCTTGCTCAAAAATTATATCAACCGGAATTCCTTTTTTTGCCAGGCTTTCCAAATCCCATCGTAAGGGATTCTTGATTACGCCTCTTTCCTTCACAAGCTCTGAAGCGGCACTATAATCTCCGTCCCCCTGGATGGTCAGGATAAGGTTAGAAAGCCCTTCCACCGCCGTTTTCATTTTTTCATAATCTACCTTATAACGCCCATTTTTTTGACGTATAAAAGCTTCTTGTTCATGAAAATAATTAAAGCAAATCATGTTGGCTTTACCATGGGCAGATGCTGCTCCAAACCGCACAGACCGGAATATTCCTGCCATAAAAGTGGTGTAGTAATTTTCAAGGTCACCTTCCAGCTCCCCCATTTCAATAAGGCGGGTGATGATGAAAAGCCCGAGGATATCGGCCTTACCTTCTTCAATGGCTGAAGCGTGGTCACGTAGCGACTCTCTGACCGTCATGGTTTCACCAATTACATTTTTAATACCCAGGCCGTGGGCCACTTCATGAAACATGGTGTTGGAAAAAAAGGCATCAAAATTAATATAATCCCTTTGCTCCTGATCGATCAGGTCATCAGCGATAGGCAATAAAATCTGGTCAAACTTAGCCTTCATCGCATTTTTGAGCTGTGATCTCCGGGTGCCTTTTTTCAACTGCACCTGCTCGTCATTTGGAAGATTTACCGCGATGGTTTTACTGCCGGAATTACAGTCACCGGCATAATAAAGCACATCAAAAGCTGCCAGTTGTCCGTCAGTTCCAGGCTTTTCAGCTTTATATTTAGCCTCCACAGGCAGGGCTTTTTGCAGGTCTGGTAGCATGGCAGCATATTTTTTCAAACGCTGGGTCCAGGCTTTGTCCTTAAGTAAAATGTAAGCTTCAAAGGCGGCCTTGTATCCAAATAGCTGGTCTTCGTATGTCTCAATAGGCCCGACAATAAAATCGATCGGATTTTCCAGCATATCCATCCAGGCCAGGTCACTTTCGATGTAGTCATTGGTCAGTAAAGCATTGGCCCTGAGCCTGAGGTATCTGCTGAATGCAGGGTCATCAGCCAGGTCTGCTGCTTCGAGCATGAGTCTGCGGGCATCCTGGAGCTGAGGGGCATAGGCTATACTGTACGGTATCGCGGTTAAAGTGCCTGCCGTATCCCTGCGGATCAGGGTATAGAGATTTCTTTTTCCTGGCAAATCAGCCTCCTCAAATTCTGAAATGGTAATGTCTGAAGGATAAAAATTGGCACCTTTGGGTTTGGGGCCAACGCCTTCTACAAAAGGGTTGTTGCCATCAAGCCGGTCCCAGGGACCATAATTGATATCTAAAAACTCTCTCGTTTTAGCATCCAATGTATCCGCAAGGCCTGTAGTATCACCCCAGGCCTGCTCGAGAAAAAGCCCGTCCATGATATCTGCTACTTCTATGAGCTTTTTCAGCATGGTTTTTTGATTCTCAGAAAGATGCGATAAATCTGCATCGAGAGTGACCGGGGCATATTTGGCAAGAAGCTGGTCCATTGGGTCCTGTACTTCGGCTTGCTCCTCCTCCTGCCTGGTGCATTGCACCAATGACATGGAAATTATAATCAAAGAAAATATGAGGCAATAGGTCAGTTTTTGCATAGCATAAATGTGTATTATTGAAAAAATTCCTGATAATGGCTTCGCCAAATTACAAAAAATGTAAAGCAAAAATAAAGGTAGGCGTCCTTTTGAAGAAATACGGAGTATTTAATTATCCGGATCTACAATAATGCTATCGGTGGAAAGAGCACTAGCCTGGAAAAACCCTAAGGCGCCATTACTTAAATTGGTCCTGGGGTTAGCAGGGGGAGGAGAAAATAACCCCCCGTCGTTGTTCAGGACATTGAAGAGGTCATTGTAGTAAACAAAGGCAGGTTGTGAAAGACTGTATATTTCTACTCTTGCAGTGTCATTCTTAGCAAAAAGAACCGGGGCACTCAATCCTTCTATCTTATCCCCTATTAACTGGTCATCAGCTGTAAAAATACTATTGGTTTCCGGGCCGGTAATGGTATCATTCCTATAAAATTTGAACAATAGGAAGTTCCTGTCCGGAATGACATTCTCTGCATAGAGCAATACTTCATATATGTGTTCAGGCTCATCGAGATTAGGGAAACCGGAGGTAGATAAGCCCCATGCCAATGAGTCTATGGCTATTACAGGAGCCATTTTATCAGAACCTGTAAAAATCAACCCATCAAAGCTCACCTCAAGAAAATATGTGTGTCCAACTACACCTGAAAAGGGAGGATCAGGAATATAAATGCCCGACGAGTCGGGATGGTTACCAGGATTGTGAACCATTGTAAATACCTGGCCTTCCTGATTTGAAACAGTCACTACTGCATTGGTGACCCTAGGGGTACTGCCGGCAACATAGAAAGGTGATGATTTGGAAATTTTCACAAAGTTTTTATCGCTCTGGGTA
This sequence comes from Cyclobacteriaceae bacterium, assembly GCA_041749015.1. Lineage (GTDB taxonomy): Bacteria > Bacteroidota > Bacteroidia > Cytophagales > Cyclobacteriaceae > JBGTCD01. Next base: position 43,813 of record JBGTCD010000134.1, on the reverse strand, counting down.
GACACCAACCCTTCGATGATGACCCGCTCCTCAGTTTGGTCCAAATCCAACTCGATGGTTTCCTCACAAGAAGAAAACAACCCAACCAGAGCTAGTAAAATGAAATATGTTCTAAATGTTTCCATATCAAAAATTCACATTATAGGTGATCGAAGGCAGAATAGGGAATAAATAGATTAACCTCGCCTCTTTCTGGGTGCCATCACCAATTATGTTGCCGTCTTCATCTTCGGCTATACGGGTATAGATGGTGAATGGGTTTTTCCTGCTATAAACATTATATATTGAAAATACCCAACTGGACTTGAACCTTCTGGTGGCATTCTTCTTAGGACTATAGGTAGCGGATAAATCCAACCTGTGAAAAGCTGGCAATCTGTAGCTATTACGGTCGGTGATCAAATCTGCCTGAAAGCCCTCCCCAAACTCATATCGCCCCGAAGGCAATGTGATGGGCCGGCCTGTTGAATAGGTAAAGTTACCTCCAAAACTCCAGGATTGATTTAAATCATAAGCCCCTACCACATTAAAGGTATGACGCCTGTCATAATTAGCAAAAAAGGTTCGATCCAGGTTTACATCCGGGACATGGCGAAAAGTCCGCGACCAGGTATAGCTGGCAAAACCGGTTAAGTCACCCTCTTTTTTTTGGAGAAAAAACTCAAGTCCATAAGACCAGGAATCGCCCTGGCGAAATTCAGTAGCAAGATCCTCATTGAAAAATATCTGCGCATTATCAGCAAAGTCGGTCACATAATCCATATCCTTGTAATAGGCCTCCACTGAAAATTCCAACTCATTATTTCGGAGGTTTCGGAAATACCCAACCGCCACCTGGTCAGCAATCTGAGGTTCGAGAAATGGGGAACTGGGACTCCACGTATTAAAAGGCAGTGGCACTGTGCCACTGGCTATGAGGTGGGTATTTTGCACCATCCTGTTGTAGGAAGCCTTAAGAGCACTTTGATCATCGAGTAGAAACCTGGCTGAAACCCTTGGCTCCAGATTTAGATAGTTGACCAGAGGCTCAAATCTGCCATAGAAAGTCGTATCTGTACGTACGGGGTCTACATTATTATCAGGATCATCATAGGAATACAGATCGAATGGTCCCAGATTTTGAAATAAACTCAGTCTCAGACCATAATTCAAGGACAGCCTAGGGCTAACCTTGGTCTGTGCATTGGCATACAGAGCATGGTCCAGGGCAAATTGTTTTTGTAGTTCTGTAGTAAGGAAAATGGAGCCGTTGTCTGCAGGGCTGATCTTACCAGGTGCAAAGCCCCTGTAGGTGACATGATAGCCAAATTCTAGCTCGGCCTCAGGAGAGATAAAATAGGCAAGATCCTGCTTCAGGGTCAGTTCGCGTAAATTTGAAGTCCACGAAAAACCCTGCACCGGATCAAGCAGGCCAAGTTCATAATCAAAATTACTGGCAATAAGGCTCAGATTGGAAAATAGCCGATCATTGAACAGATGGTTCCATCTGAAGGTAGCCGTAGCATTGCCCCAGCCGAAGCTGAAGTTATCGCCTACGGTAAACACATCCCTACCCAGGTAGACCGCTGCAAAAAACCGGTTGTTATTATTGTGCCTCCAGTTGACTTTTGCATTGACATCATAAAAGTAAACCAGGTTTTCCTCACCAGCAGCTCTGAGGAAAAGGTCTACATACGACCTTCTGCCTGAAATGATATAAGAGCTTTTATCTTTTTTTATTGGCCCTTCTATCATTAGCCTGGAGGCGAGGGAGCCGATTCCAGCATTTCCTGCAAATTTTTTATTATTGCCATCCTTGGTCCTGACATCCAGTATGGAGGAAAGACGCCCTCCAAATCTTGGCGGTATCCCCCCTTTATAAAGTTCAGCATCTTTTAAAACGTCAGCATTAAAAATGGAAAATAATCCGAACAAATGTGAGGGGTCGTAAACCGGAGCCTCATCAATTAGAATCAAATTTTGATCAGCACTCCCACCCCTAACGAAAAAACTGGATGTGCCTTCTCCCGCAGTGATCACCCCTGGTAGTAATTGTATGGTTTTGATTACGTCAGGCTCTCCAAATAAGGCCGGCAGTTTCTTTACCGTATTCATATTCAGATCCACCCGGCTCATACGCAAATCGGTGACATTGGCATCGATGGCCCTTTCGCTGATAACCACTTCTTCCATCTCCCTGACTTCTGCAGTGAGTTCTATATTCATCTCCTGATTTTTATTAAGCTGCACTGGCACCACCTCGCGGTCATAGCCCACATAGCTGAAGATGATATTATATTCTCCTTGAGGAATGGTAATTGAATAAAAACCATAGGCATTGGTAATAGCACCTGCACCGGTGCCTTCCACTACCACCGTAACGCCTATGAGTTCCTCGCCATCACTGGCATCCCGCACGTACCCGTTTATGGTGGCTCTATCTTGAGCCACTATATTCAAGCAAGTCATCAACAAAATAATCAGGGTTAAGCCTGTCCGCATTTTGAGCATATTTATATTTGAGGCGAAAAAACCTAAATTATTTAACACCAGCAGATTAATAATGTCTTGAGGGATTTAAAATCCTTGAATGATAAAATAAGATGATGAGTGAATCGTCTGCAAATTAAGGCTTTGATTTGAAATTATTTATATTGACTAACTTTGAGTTTTAAGAGTTATTATCATGTGTGGAAGATATACCATAAGCGTCGGTCCCCAAGCCCTGTCTGAAAGATTTGGGGTAGATGTACCTGGAGGATACAAGCCTCGATTTAATGCGGCTCCTACCCAGCTTTTGCCTGTAATCACTGCAGAGCAACCTGAAGGATTATCCTTTTTTTACTGGGGCCTTATTCCATCCTGGTCAAAAAACAAAAGCATCTCTACCAAGCTGATCAATGCGAGGGCAGAAACTCTTGCAGAAAAAGCTTCCTTCCGAACGGCCCTCAAAACGAGGCGGTGCATAGTGCCTGCTGATGGTTTTTATGAATGGAAACGAGTGAGCAAAAAAGGGAGAGTCCCACATTGGTTTTTTTTGGCGGACCGGACGGTGTTTTCATTTGCCGGACTCTGGGAGGAGTTCGAAAATGAAGAAGGCGAAATGATGCATACTTTTACAATCATCACTACTGATGCCAACGATATGCTGGCCGATGTCCATGACAGAATGCCCGTAATCCTCAGTAAAAAGGAAGAAAAAATATGGCTTGACCCTCAAGAAGAAATCGAAAATGCCACCAGCATTCTCAGGCCTTACCCTGCTATAAAAATGGATAACCATGCGGTATCAAGTCAGGTTAATATGGTCACCAATGATAGTCCTTTAATGATCAATCCTGCCCCTGCAGCCGATCAGTTTGGAAATTATACCCTATTTGATTGATGAGAAAATTACTATTTTACATCCTTCTCTGCTGCCCTTTGGCTGGCTTTTCGCAAAACGAGAATACCTTGTTGTTAAATGCGGAGGAGTTGCTATTCACAGGAGATACGCTTGGTGCTATTCAAGGATTCAGAGATGTGCTCAGAGCCTATCCGGCTAGTACCGGCGCTGCATTGAGGCTTGCTGAGATTTATGATAAGGCTGAAGATTATCAAAAAGCAGCCCAATATTGCAATATTGTCATAGACAGAATACTTGAAAATCTGGACCTTCAAGAAACAAGATTGAATCAGGCTATTAAATCAGGAGATTCAACCAGGATCAGTGGCGAAGCCTATAGAAAAAATATAATAGAGAAAGACCTGGTTTCCCTCCTGCACCTACGCGGGAAAATCCGCCGAAACTGGGAGCGACCCGAGCTGGCTGAGCGGGACCTTTTATGGGCCCTGGAGCTATCACCGCATCACCCCGGAATCTTGAATGATCTCGCCCTGGTGTTGATGGAATTGGGTGCCCCTGATGCTGCAGTGGAAAAATTTAAAGATGCCTTGAATGCCGATCAAAAGGATATCATTCCACAGTTTAATCTGGCAAACCTGTTTTATAAAATCGGAGAACCTGATAGTGCTGTGTTTTACTACCGGCAGGTGCTCCATCTTGACCCTTACCATCTTCCAACCCTTAAGAATGTCGCAGAAATTCATTATCAGAGAGGTTTCTATCATGATGCTCTTAATAAATATAACAGGATACAGGAGCTGGAAGAATTGGATTACAGGATCGTATATAAAAAAGCCCGGATTTACCAGGAAAAAAGGGAACCTAAAAATGCCCTGGATCAATGGGATATCCTCCTGGAAAATTTTCCAGATGATATAGATCTGTTTTTCGAAAGAGCCAAAACCTATCTGGTGATCATGGATGGTCAGGAGGCCCTAAAGGATTTACAAATAGTAAAAGCTGTTGAGCCCAATTATCCGGGATTGCGTTCAGCCATGGCTTATGCCTATTTGTTGGAAGAAGAATGGAAAAAGGCCATAAAAATCGCTTATGAACAAACTAAGGAACATCCAGATTACGCTCCTGCTTATTTGTACCGGGCTATTGGATATGCTAACAGAAACAGAAAACGAAAGGCCTGCAAAAATCTTGAGTCGGCTTATACTAAAGGTATTCAGGCTGAAGCTGTTCCTGAATCACTAATTTCACTTTGTAAATGACCTTCAAATTTCCTAACTAACATTTGTTAGAGTTTTATCACTTTATTAACCCGGATTTTTTTAACATTGTCAGAAATTAAATTTACTGGCATAACAACCCTTTTTTATATGAAATCTTCTAAAATTACCGGCTTAGGCCACTATGTGCCGGAACAAGTTGTAACCAATGATGACCTTACCAAAATCCTTGATACTACTGACGAATGGATTGTAGAGCGCACGGGCATCCACGAAAGAAGATTTATTGATCCAAACGTGCATACGGTGGCTAATATGGCTGCTAAAGCCACAGAAATGGCTTTGGAAAGGGCCGGTCTGAAAAAGGATGATATAGAATTTATTGTTTTTGCTACCATTACCCCGGATTACTTCTTCCCCGGCTCAGGGGTCTTATTGCAAAGGGAACTGGGCCTTGAGAGCATTGCAGCCCTGGACCTAAGAAATGCTTGTTCGGGATTTATTTACGGGCTGAGCGTTGCCGATCAGTTTATTAAAACAGGTGTTTATAAAACCGTACTTGTGATTGGTGCCGAAATTCAATCTACAGCTCTTGATCTCACTGACCGGGGTAGAGGCACTGCAGTAATTTTTGGGGATGGCGCTGGCGCTGCAATCCTTCAGGCCTCAGATCAACCGGGGATACTTTCTACACACCTTCATAGTGATGGTCGATTTGCAGAGGAGCTTTATGTAAAAGATCCAGGTAGCAGCAGGCCCCAGGCCGAGCGTCAGGCAGAGCAGATCCTGGATACCAGTGGTTTTAAGGTATATATGAATGGTAATTTAGTCTTTAAGCATGCAGTGGTAAGGTTTAATGAAGTGATATTAGAGGCCCTGGAGCACAACAATTTAAAAAAGGAAGACATCAACCTGCTGGTACCACATCAGGCTAATCTGAGGATCAGTAAATTCATCCAGGAGAAGCTTCAACTCAGGGATGACCAAGTTTATAATAATATCATGCGGTATGGCAATACCACCGCTGCTTCCATACCCATTGCGATGAGTGAGGCCTGGGCCGAAGGGAAAATCAACGAAAATGATCTGGTTTGCCTGGCTGCATTTGGCAGTGGTTTCACCTGGGCCTCTGCATTGATCCGCTGGTAATATTATTTTTATAAAAATTATTGGGCTTTCTTTTCGTTGATCCGGGAAAGAGAAAGTCAAAAAGGGAATGGTTTTTGAAACTTACCCTTCCTGTCACCTGTTTCATATTACAAAACCAGTTTTAATAAATGCGCATAAAGCCTAAATTCCTTATCGGTTCTTTTTTGATCACAGCAATTATTCTAGTTGCTGCCACAGATCCCGGAAAACGGTATTTCGAAATGACCCGATCACTGGATATTTTTACCAGCCTTTATAAAGAGGTCAATGAGATTTATGTGGACGAGATCAACCCTTCCTTGTTCATGAAAACCGGGGTTGATGCGATGTTGGAGACCCTGGATCCCTATACCAATTATATCCCTGAAGACCAGGTAGAAGATTACCGAACCCAGACCACCGGGCAATATGGAGGCATCGGAGCCCTTACCCGCACTATCAATGGCGCTATCAGAGTTTCCAATTTGATTGAAGGTTTCAGTGCTGAAAAAAATGGGCTAAAGATTGGGGATCATATCATAGCAATTGATGGTAAGGACATTACCAGCATGGATGCGGATGATATTAGCCTGCTGATGAAGGGTCAGCTCAATACCACCATGAATCTCAGGGTAGTCCGATATGGTCATGACGAACCCTTGAATCTCAGCTTTAAAAGGGAAAAGATACAAATCGAGAGCATCCCCTACAGTGGAATCTTAGATGATAATATAGGCTATGTAAAATTAAATAGTTTCGCTGTTAATGCAGGCAAAGACATCAACCGGGCCGTTGAAGAATTGAAGAAGGAAGGCGCTACAGGCATCATCCTCGATCTTAGAGGTAACCCAGGCGGGCTATTGCACGAAGCAGTTAATCTGGTCAATATTTTCATTCCTAAAAACCAATTAGTGGTGACCACACGGGGTCGATTATCAGAACAGGTGAAAGAATTTAAAACGCTGCAAAATCCTCTTGACACGGAGATCCCGGTTGTGGTGTTGCTCAATGCCAATTCTGCCTCAGCTTCCGAAATTGTCGCAGGCACCCTACAGGATTATGACCGGGGCGTCATCATTGGGCAGGAATCATTTGGGAAAGGCCTCGTACAGGTCAATACCAGCCTCTCCTATAACTCAATGCTGAAAATCACCACTGCCAAATACTATACACCTAGTGGCAGGTGCATACAATCTCTTAACTATAGCGAGCGCTCTCCGGATGGCTCGGTATTCAAAATTCCTGACTCGCTTAGAGGGGAATTTTCCACAAAGAATGGTAGAACTGTTTATGATGGAGGCGGTATTATGCCGGATGTATTAATAGAAAGTCCACAGGATCCGAGCATCCTCAGAGTTCTGCATCAAAAGGGGTTGCTTTTCGACTACAGCGACCATTTTTTTTATAATAATAAATCAGTGGAAGACCCCCTTGAATTTTCAATTACCAAAGACCGATATGCAGGATTTGTAGATTGGGTAAGCCCCAAGGATTATGGATATGAGACTTTGGTGGAAGAAAAGATTGAGAAGTTGCAGAGATACGCCGAAAAAGAGCGGTACCATGAAGAGATTAAGGAGGAAATGGCCTTTCTTAAATCCAGTGTGCTCAATTCCAAAGCCAATGACCTGGAGAATTTTAAATCGGATATCAAAAAAGCTTTAGCTGAAGAAATCCTCAATCGATATTATTTGGAGTCTGGAGTTGTACAGCATTCATTAAAAAATGATGAAGAAGTCAACCGAGCCATTCAAATCCTCAAATCTCCTGAGGTTTACCATGCGCTTTTGAAATAATCCCTTTGGATAAATTGACTTGATCATTTATTTTTAAGGAAAAAAGAAGCATGTCCAAAAGAGCACTAATAATTCTATTCATCTTTCTTTATCCATTAAGTAATCTTTTAGCTCAGGAAACCGGCACAAAAGATTACCCGGCATTAGGCATTTCATTCACCATTCCTGCTGGATGGGTAGGTCAGGAAATGGAGGAAGGGTACCTGATGGCCTCGGAAACAGAAGCCGGATTGATCCTTTTGCTACCACACGAGGAGAATAATCTTGAAAATCTGAAGAGAGAGGCCCAAGGCGGTGTGAATGATGAAGGGATTAGCCTGGCACTTAAAGGAAGTATAACCAATTTTGGTGACAATGGGATTGGTGGAGAATATTCCGGAGTCCTTCAGGGTACTAATGCACAGGGGTATTTGATAGGGTTGATTAACCCCTATGGTGCCTACGGTCTCACGATCATGGCCCTCACCGATGAGGCTAATTATGGCCCTAAGTACAAAACCTTTGCTGAAACCGTAGCCAATAACATAAGATTTTACGAAGTGAAAATACCTCCTGTGGTATTGGAGTGGCAGGAGAGGCTTATGGGTTCTAAATTAACCTACCTAAGTTCTTACAGTTCAGGGGGTGGTGGATCAAATGCAAGAACTACTATTAACCTTTGCAGAGATAGGAGTTTTTCTTTTACCAGTTCCAGTAGCCTATCTATTGATGTGGGGGGTGCCTTCGGATCCTCCAGTAGTAACGATAATGGCACCGGGCTTTGGGAGGTAATATCAAATACTACCGGCGGACCCCGCTTGATTCTTAATTTTCAGGATGGTAATCAAAATAGTTACGATATCACAGTTGAAGGCAATAATGAAACCCACCTTAACGGGAGGCTGTATTTTTTGACCTACGATCCGCAGTGTTATTGAGGGCTTTTGGCAAAGCCAACTTTGACTTTGAACTTGACTTTAACTTAATTAGGTCATTGCGAGAAAAGCTCGTATTTGGAGAGGTTAGAAGTTAGAGGATAGTCTTGAGTGGGAAGTTCACATTAATGAGCATTCCTTAATATGGTTGCCCTATTTTTGTAGTCATTTCGACCCCTACACGGATGGAATGACCTTGAAAACAAGTCTCTCCGGGGGGAGAAATCTCCTGATTAGAAGTCCTGATCGGCCCGGTATCGCAAGCCAAACAATGGCTTTTCATAGCCGGGGGATTTCTCGGCCACATAAATTACGTTCAAATTTGAAAAAACAAACTCGGCCCTCGAAATGACGGGTATGGTGGGCTGTGACTGCATACCGGAAACTGCCGACTGCCGACTCTACTAACTTCTAAAGGCTCTTGCATTGTTAGGAACACCCTAAACAAAAAAAGCAGCCCTGTCGGGCTGCCTTGCAAGCAAAGAGGTTAGTAATTATTAAATTATCTCAAAAATAACATTTCTCTGTATTTTACCAAAGGCCAATCTTCATCATCTACCAACAATTCCAGTTTATCCACCGCATAACGGATCTCATCAAAATACTTCTTCTTCACGTCATCACAATAGGCAATGGCCTTTTTATAGGTATCATCGATTTTATTGATCCGTTTCCGCTCTTCTACCATCTTCTCTACATTCTCATTGATGGAGGTAATATAATCTGAAATCTGTTTGATGGATTTTACTACTGATTTGTTATCCAAGCCCAGATCCTTTAAACCCTGTGCATTGAGAATTAACTTGTTCTGGTAAGCGATGGCGGTCGGAATGATGTGATTCAATGACAAATCACCCATCACGCGCGATTCAATTTGTACTTTCATGATATAGTTCTCAAGCTTGATCTCCTGGCGCGCTTCCAGCTCGGCTTCAGTCATTACCCCATTGTCTACGAATAACTTCTTGGCCTTTTCTGAGAGGTAAAACATGATGGCTCTGGGCGTATTCTTTACATTGGAAAGCCCCCTTTTTTCAGCCTCTTTCACCCATTCATCAGAATACCCATCACCAGAAAAACGGATGTCTTTTGACTCTTTAATATATTTTCTCAACACATTGACAATAGCCAACCGCTTTTCGGTACCTTTTTTAATTTCCTTTTCTACAGATTCATGAAACTTCCTTAGCTGATCGGCTACAATCAGATTGAGCACGGTCATGGGAGCTGCTACATTGTCAGCCGAACCTACAGCACGGAATTCAAACTTATTGCCGGTAAATGCAAAGGGTGAAGTACGGTTGCGATCTGTATTATCGAGAAGTATCTGAGGGATCTTATCAATGCCCAATTTCATATACATATTGTCTCCCTTTTCTACTTTCACATTGCCTTTGCTCTCCAGCTCATCAAGTACAGAGGAAAGTTGGGAGCCTATAAAAGCTGACATGATCGCAGGAGGTGCTTCATTGGCACCCAAGCGGTGGTCATTGCCGGCCGAGGCAATACTCGCCCTCAAAAGGTCGGCATGCTCATGCACTGCCTTTAGGGTATTGACAAAAAAGGTCAGGAAAAGCAGGTTTTCTTTGGCACTGCGACTTGGCGCAAACAGATTGACACCGGTGTCAGTAATCAGCGACCAGTTATTATGCTTACCACTTCCATTGAGGCCTGCAAAGGGCTTTTCGTGAAATAATACCTTAAGATTATGACGCTCAGCTACCCGATCCATTACATCCATAAGCAGCTGGTTATGATCCGCAGCGATGTTTAACTCCTCAAATAATGGGGCCACTTCAAACTGACTAGGTGCCACTTCATTATGACGGGTACTTACCGGGATGCCCAGCTTCAGACATTCAATTTCAAAATCCTTCATGAAATCATAAACCCTCGGGGGGATCGATGCAAAATAATGATCGTCTAATTGTTGCCCTCTGGCAGGATTATGGCCAAATACAGTCCGACCTCCCATGATCAGGTCAGGTCTTACAGAATACATAGCTTTGTCTATTACAAAATACTCTTGCTCACACCCCAGGTAAGGCTTAACCCTTGAGACATTACGATCAAAATATTTGCAAACCTTAGTGGCTGCTTTATCCACAGCCTCCACAGCTTTTAATAAAGGCGCTTTATTATCAAGAGCCTCACCGGTATATGAGACAAAAACAGTGGGGATACATAGCGTTCTCCCATAAATAAACATTGGAGAGCTGGGATCCCAGGCGGTATATCCACGGGCTTCGAAAGTACTCCTCAATCCTCCACTAGGAAATGAAGACGCATCAGGCTCCTGACGCACCAGCGTAGAGCCTTTGAAGGTCTCAATCCCTTTGGAAGCATCAAAAAAGGAATCGTGCTTTTCAGCAGTGGAGCCGGTAAGTGGCTGAAACCAGTGGGTATAATGCGTGATGCCCTGGTCTATAGCCCAGGATTTCACTGCCGAAGCAATCGCATCAGCTGATTCAAGGTCCATTTTCTTTTCCTGCTCAATGGCTTTCTTGACTTTTTTAAATACGTCTGGTGAAAGTATGGATTGCATCTTTCCTATCGAAAATACATTCTGTCCAAAGTATTCTGATACCTTATTAGCCGGAGGTACTGCCCTTACCTGTTCCCTTTCATTGAGAAGTTCTAATGCTTTTGTTCTTAGTGTTGCCATAGTGGTTATTTATGTTGATTGAGGTTCTTTTAAGATGCAAATATAAACCTATTTTTTGTATTTTTACAAAATATCAATTCATTATAGGTGTTTTTTGATCTACTTATTCTGCTATTTACATTTTTTAACCTTTATTAGCTTATTTTTATACACATATCTACGATAAGAAACCGATTCTTAATCCAGAAGATGGTCGAAATGGCACCTTTCAGACTAAGAAACCGTTAAAATTTCAATGTAATTACAAAAGTTTAGGGCTTGGAAAACGGGGAAAAAGGAATGTGCTTAGAAATTTGCGACCATCCCCGTGATTAATTTGAACATTTCCCTTTAAAAATTCTCAGGCGGCACTTAGAGCCCCACCAGGACTATGCTAATTTTATAATGGGTAACTTCTTTAATTTGAAAAAGTCTACTTGTTGATGCGTTTCACATCACCTCCGCTACTTGATTTTATGTTTGATTTGGTCGGGCTGCCAGAGTACCGGATACTGCCACCACTAGATGCAGAAGCATCAATAGACTGGCTTACAGTAAATTTGGCAGAACCAGCGCTAGAGGCGCTAAATGATACTTCCTCCCCCATAAGTTCCCTGGCACTAATAGAGCCGGCGCTGCTTACCTTTCCGTTTATTGTTTCTGCTTTACCAGAAAGCTCCATACTCCCGGAGCTGGAGGCAGATAGGATTAATTTGCGCACCGCCAGATCCAATGTAATATCACCAGAGCTGGAAACGCTGATATCAAGTTGGTCGCTTTTTAATTTATGATCACTGGAAAGGCTGGCAGCAGAACTCACTGAAATCTCACTTAGCTTCTTATAATAGACCTTCACCTGGACCTTGGCACGATTATACCGCCCTGGCTCAAGTTTTATGCGCAGGTGTTCGCCAGAAACCTCAGTAAGGACCTTATCTAATTCAATATTCCAGGCTTCAATTTCTATCCCTTCTTTATCAGAGGGAATTAACACTACTTTAATGGCCTGTTGGACCGATACTTCATTAAAAGATGGTAGCGTCCGGTTCGCTACTTCCTGAGCTTTTAATTCTGCAAAAATAAATACCAGAAAAAATAAAAAAGCAACTCGTATCATAATGTTCATAATTTAATAAAACCAGTCAATTTCGATTTTTAGACAAATTTCAAACTAAAGACTATAGAAATTAGATGAGGTTGCATGAGTGGAAAACTATAATTATAATCTTTTTCTAACTCGGCTAAGGAAGGAACTAAGACCAATGAATAGACTAATCAAAAATAAATAAAATAAGTCAGTGAAATCTCCAAGCCACCCGGTGCCATAAAATCCACAAATCGAATCCTTGACTGTTCCGGAGTTCCAGATACTACCTCCGGCCTTCTACTGCCCAGTGGCACTCCATATCCTAAAGCGACAGTGAGGCGGTTGCCATTATTTGGCAGAATAAACGAGGCTCCACCCCTTAAATGAACAATATGAGCAGAAAAAATTTGATGCTTTGAAACATCATCAGGATTTAACTGATTTCCGAAATCATCCTGTTGCCCGCCAAGTGTTACAATCCTGCCATTAGCATAAGAGTAACTGAGTCCTAAAAACGGCTTAACACTCTGATGAAATCCAAATGGGTAATATCGGGCCCCTGTGCCAATCTTAAACCCTCCAAAAACATCATGGCCAATCCCAAAGTTATAATCCAGGTATTCATCCTTTTGGTGGGTTAATTCAAGGCCAAAAGTGCCATAGGGTGCACTGATTCCAAAGGCCAGGCCAATGCCCCATTTGCCAGTGACCTCAATTTTTTCTCTAAGCATTGCCACTTCAACATTTTTTCTTTTCTCCTCAATAGTAGCTCCTTCATCCTTAAATTCATTGGCCAAAACCCACCAACGGATCTCCTCAGCAAATCCATTATAATACCATTTAAGCATAAATCCTTCTACTGCAGTAGAGGCTTTGGAATACTTCCCGGCTTTCACAGATTGAAGGGTGCTATCAAAAAGATCATAATGCAGGATTTGGTCATGCCGGGTATAGTAATAAACCTCGGTCGGTGGGTTTTCCCGATAAATGTCATAAAAATTAATTGTCAATACATAAGTGCAATTGTATTGATCCATAAGGTTTTTGAGCAATTCTGGATCTGAATCAGGTTTGCCAGAAATGGCGAAAAACTCTTGCCCTTTTTCATCCACCATAATGACGTTTTCGCTTTGATCATGGACCTTTTTAGTATCATCTTCATTGGCAAAAATATATTCAACCTCATCATTTTGGTAGTTTGTAATACCTAATTCGACCATAAAAGCATAATATTCAATCACTTTTGCAGAGTCTATTTCATTATAAAAGGCCAGCTCATCAATATAAAAAACATTTGAAAAGAATCTGGAGGTATCAAGATTTATTACCAAAATTTTATGTTTACCGCCACTATTATCTTCAGTATTTTGAGCTTGCCCCCTAGTCAAAACACCTATAATCAGCCCGAAGATAAGGTAGGTCAGATGCAAACAACTCAAGGTAGGATATGTAAAATTTTTGATTAAAAACCTTGCCATAAGCATAGTAAAGTATATTAATTTCGATTTGACTTACTAATAATTCTATATATTTCAAAAGGATAAATTTCGCATTTTAATTTCAAAAAACAGAAAAATAATCGCATCTACCTAATTTTTAACGAGGATTGAAAAATTAGGTATACAATAAAAAAATATTTTACGTAATTTGTTTCAAATTTAAAGTATTGTAAGATTGCGGTACTAAAAAAAACCTTAAACGATGGTAAGAGAACAACTAAATGTATTGATAAATCTGGCTGCTAGTGATAATCAAATCGATGGTGCCGAAGCAAAATTGATTCAAATGATCGGGCAAGCCAATGGCATTCCCAGGGAGGAGGTCGACGAAATGATCAAACATCCGGCTCCCATGGGTAGTTTGAATACCCTAAGCAACGATCAAAAATTTGAATACCTCTATCATATCGTTCAGTTGATGAAGGTAGACGGGCAGGTTTTCAAAAGTGAGATTGTATTTTGTGAGCAGGTTGCTGAGCAGCTTGGTTACAAAAAGGGGGTTGTTAAGGAGCTTTCATCAAAAATATATAGCAACCCTTCGATTACTACTGACCGAACTTTGCTTAGAAAGAAAGCAGATAAATACTTGAAGTAATTGGCATTACCTCAATAGGAAGCCAAGTGGTCCAGTAGTTTCCGGCTGTTGCTCTCCCTATACTTCCCCATTGCCTGGGCGGTAAGACAAGAGTGAACAGGCAAAATATTTGCAAGATCACCGATCTTAAAGGTAGGTTCATTTAAATTGATAACCCCATGCTCCTGAGACAGGGAAATTAGGTTTCCCTGTTTTTTGATTTTTTCTCCTTCATTTTTAAATGCTACTCCATAAATATTTTTACCCTCTTTACCAGCCATTTGATCTTTGGAGAAATGAATGGCTCCTCCATAGACAACTGCTTTATTGCCTCTCACTGAAATAACAGGGCAACTCATATAAACTGCAATATCTTCGAGCCGACAGGAGCCTGTAGCCCATTGCATCAGATCATAAAAAACGAAATTTCCAGGGGTCAGTTGATCCAGCCCACCCAGATCACCGGAAAGGCTGGCTCCAGGCGTATCACCCATGGAACATAATGGGTGATACGCTGAAAACTGTTCTTTCAGAAAATCCATTTGATTTCGGGCATTTAGAAAAACTGATTGGGGATCCGCTGTGAGGTAAGTGTGTCCTGCATGGGAATAAAACCCGAGGAAATTCATCTTTCCAGAGTGTCTTATGGTTTTTAAAAGACTTTCAATCTCATCAAAAGCATCAGAAGGTACACCAGTCCGGTGCTGACCAGTATCAATCTCCACCCAAACATCTATACGCGCTTCTGCCCTGGCGTCAATGGCATTTGCTCCTTCTATGCTATCCAACAATACCGATAACTTCACTTTTCTGGAAAGATCGTTTATTTCTTTCAGTTCCAGAATATTTACCGGTATAGCAATCAGTATGTCATCCCATCCGTCATCCGCAAAATACCGAGCCATCGAAATAGATGATACGGTGATCTTTTGAATACCGTAGTCTCTGAACCAACTACCAATAATTTTGGATTGGTGGGTTTTAAAATGGGGCCTGAGTACCGCCCCTGATTTGATAGCGCGGTCTGCCATTCTGGCTATGTTTGCCCTGCACTTGGCCTCATCTACCCATAATACGGGTTTACCACTGTACTTATCTTTTAAATCTGACCTTTCCATCTACAATAGTCATATCCACTTTAGTTTCGAGAATTTCCCGCTCCGGGATGGTCATGATGTCTTTAGAAAAAACAGTGAAATCAGCCGCTTTTCCAGGTTCAATACTCCCCTTAAAATCTTCTTCAAATGACCCGTAGGCGGCATCGAGAGTATAGGAAATAAGGGCTTGTTCACGGGTCATCCGCTGCTCTGCCTCATACCCACCCTCTGGGGTACCTTTCAAAGTTTTCCTTGAAACACTGGCATAAAATGAGGCTAAAGGATCAATGGGTTCAACTGGGACATCCGAGCCATTGATCACCCTCGCGCCGGATTTTAAAAGATCCTGCCATACATAAGCCCCATCCTTTATTCTCCTTTCTCCCAACCTGAGAATGGCCCAAGGCCGGTCAGAGGCCATATGAATCGCTTGCATGGCCGGGATCACCCCGAGCTTGCCAAACCTTGGGATATCATCAGGATAAAGATGCTGCGCATGCTCAATCCTGTAACGGTGGTCTTCCGCATGTTCCGGAAATTTATTGAAAGCGTTCTCATACCGGTCGAGGATTTCCCTGTTGGCCCTGTCACCTATAGCATGAGAACACACCTGAAATCCGGCCTTTAATGCTGCCTCGCTGATTTCGCTGACATATTCCATAGGAAGGGTTTCATGGCCGTAATGGTCCGGGCGGTCAATGTAAGGCTCTAATAACCATGCCCCATGGGAACCCAAAGCCCCATCGCAATTCAATTTTATGGAGCGGATGGTGAGCCAGGGATCAATCAAAGGCCCCTGCTCCAACCACTCGTCAATCAGCGTTCGGTCAAAGCCCGTAACCATAGCATACAGTCGGATTTCTATCTTTCCCTCATCACGAAATTTTTTAAATAGTGCTATGTCACTTCTGCTGGCACCAGCATCATGAAAGCTGGTGATACCATTGGCCAAAGAAGCCTTAATGGCAGCCTCCAGAGCCTGGATATCAGCATCCTCTGTATATTTAGGGATGTGCCTGGTGATCAGCGTCATGGCCCTTTCATTAAAAACACCGGTAGGGTTGCCCATTTCATCTCTGATCACCTCACCACCTTCCACTTCCTGAATTTGAGTCTCAGAGGAAAGGGGTGACAAGCCTGCAATGGACATGGCTTTAGCATTTGCCAGACCAGCATGCCCGCTGGCATGCCGGAAAAACACCGGGTTGTCAGGAGATACCTTACTGATTCTATCATGCACAGGAAATTTCTTGACCATAGTCTCTGGTTGCGGATCCCATTTGCTCTGGTGCCAACCTCTGCCAAGTATCCATTCACCCGGGGCAGCCTTTTCAGCAGCTTCCCGTACCATGTCAACCACCTCATCTAAATTGGCGGCATACATGAGATTAAGCTGCATCTCCTGATAGCCGAATCCTAGTATATGCCCATGGGTTTCAATAAATCCAGGCGTCATAGTCCTGCCCTCTAAATCTACCAGCTCTGTATTTTCGCCCTGATACCCCATGGCCTCCTTTTTTTTACCTGCAAAAAGTACTACACCATCTTTCACCACCACTGATTCTACGGTAGGGTTATCTGAATTAGCTGTGTAAATCGAACCCCCGAAAATGATCATATCGCCAGGATCCTGCTTTTGACAACCAAAAAATATACTCCCCAATAAGATCAACCAGGAAGTTTTTCTTGCTATATCCTTCATTTTATCCTTGTTTTGATAAATTTTCTTCAAATTAAGATTTTCCTGACAATGAATAAAATAGGTTTACACAATCGGTTTAAAAAATTGCTGCTGATGCTGGTCATTGTAATTGGAATGGGATTGAGCAGCACTCCGATTATTGCCCAGAATATGGGCCTTTCGTTTTCTTATTTTCTACCCAAAAACGGATATTTCTCCAACCCTGTTAGCCCTTTTTCTGTCCGGGGAATTGGGCTGAATTTTAATGATTATGTTGGTGTCCAAACCGGATTTTCTTTTTATTCGATTCCAGGAATGCATATTGACGGGCTCCCTTTTGAGCATAATAAGCCACTTTATGGTCCCTCATTTTCATTTTTGGTACCTCTGGAACTGGTGCTGAGCATAGGCAATAAAAAATTTGAATTTAGTGTAAAAGGAGGAGGGTTCGGATTTTTTAATATAGGCCACCGGCTTAATATGGGCAATTTCGACCGGGCCATTCGTAATTTTGAAAGCTGGTCCGTGGCCAATGCAGATTTAAATTATAAAAACAACCCCGGGTGGGGCACTATGATCGGGACTGAATTAGTTTTCTACCTGACCAATCAGTTCGGCTTGTCCTTTGAAGTAAACTACCTGCAAGGAAACTCTAAACTTGAGTTGGCAGGAGAATATACAGGGGGTAACATAGGTAGCCCTTTAGAAACGAAGGAAGTGACCTATGATGACGCTGTGCTGGATTTTACCGGATGGGAATTTTCTATCGGGATTATATTCACAGGAGGACGTTGATCTATGGGATTTATAGAGAAGCAAAGTTTTCGGTCATCTAAATTTCTATGGATTATTTTAATCCTTCCGATATCTGCCGGGTTGGGCACCGTAGCATATGGTGTGTACAAACAAATTTTTCTGGGGATACCCTGGGGTAATCAGCAGCTTAGTGACGCTACTGCTATCATAGTTGCTGCTTTTGTGTTTTTGACCCTAGGAGGGATTATGGTTATTTTTCTATCTGCTACCCTAATAACCAAAATCGATGAAAAGGGTATTCGGTATCGCTATTTTCCCTTTGTTCCAAAAGAGCAGTTTATTCCCAGGTCTGAAATCCTCAATTTTGAAGTAAAGACCTATAATCCAGCAGGGGAATTCGGTGGCTGGGGATACCGAACCAGTGTGAATGGCGAAACCAAGGCTATTAATGTAAGGGGCAACAAGGGGCTATTTCTTAGCCTGAGTTCGGGTAAAAAATTCCTGATAGGCACCAAAAAACCCCACCAGGTGGCTGATGCAATGAAGGAATTAATTTCTAAAACCTCTTCCTAATATTTTTTCGAGTGTGCCTTTTATAAATAATACGATTAAATTTGCATCATGATTTATAAAAGATTTTGGTTGGCGGGTGTATTAGCCCTAAGCATTAGTGGTGTAATGAGTCAGGATATGCTCGTCACGCTTAAGGGAGATACCTTGAGAGGTGAGATCAATATCCTTGCGCCCCAGGGGAAGATGGAAAATGTTATCTTAAAAAATGATCAGGGTAGGGAGTCTTTGAACATGATGCAAATCAATATGTTCACCACGGAAGGTAAAACCTACCGAACAGTTCAGATTTATGACACCTATAAAATTATGGAGGTGGTACACGGTGGCTATCTGAGTCTATATAATTTCAGGTCCGACAAGTCAATCCTTTTCGATAGTCGATATTTAATAAAAATGGGAGGTAATGGGATGGAGGTACCAACTATTACCTTCAAGAAAAAAATGATGGAATTCCTGGAAGATTGTCCCGAAATCGTAGAAAAATTGGACAATAAGGAATTTTCCCGAAGGGATCTCATAGAGATCGTTTCAGAATACAATTCCTGTATAGAAAGAATCACCCAGGCGGCTACGCAGAGATTAACCAAATCTGAAATGGAAATTCCCGAAGAGATCAAGGCCCTAATCAACTCCATTCAAATAGAGGTAGAAAAAAATGATCTGGATTCAGCAGGGGATGTAAGGGATATCCTCAACGATATTAAAGACCGTTTGAAAAGCGGGAAGGGAATTCCAGGATTTTTGAAGTCAGCCCTCAAAGAAAACCTTGCCTCAGACCCAAACCTTACCCTAAAGGCTGATCAGTTAATTGACCTGATAGAAAACTAATCTTTTGAAGCACCCTTTTCCCTAATATACAGGCATGAGTAATTACGATTTTCGTAAAATAGAAAATAAGTGGCAGGACCGCTGGAAGAAAGATCAAACTTTCCGGGCGGATAATTCATCCAAAAAACCTAAATACTATGTGCTGGATATGTTCCCCTACCCATCCGGAGCGGGGTTGCATGTTGGGCACCCTTTGGGATATATTGCTTCAGATATCGTATCCAGATTTAAAATGAATCAAGGCTTCAATGTGCTGCACCCTATGGGGTTTGATGCCTTTGGACTTCCCGCAGAGCAGTACGCCATACAGACTGGGCAGCACCCGGCTATCACTACAAAAAATAACATCGAACGGTATAAGGACCAAATGAATAAAATAGGTTTTGCCTACGACTGGAGCCGTGAAGTGCAGACCTGTGACCCTGCCTATTACAAATGGACCCAGTGGATATTCATGAAGCTATTCGATAGCTGGTATGAAAGGGATGCAGACAAGGCCAGGCCCATTGATGCGCTCATTACCATCCTCGAAAAATCTGGCTCGGAGAGATTAAATGCTGTATGTGATGAAGGCACTGACCATTTAACTGCAGAACAATGGAATGAATTAACATGGGAAGATCAACAAAAATACTTATTGAAGTACCGGATGGCTTTTCTGGCCGAAACTTCAGTAAACTGGTGTGCTGCACTGGGTACAGTGCTTTCCAATGATGAGGTTAAAGATGGATACTCCGAGCGTGGTGGCCATCCTGTGGAGCGCAAAAAAATGATGCAGTGGTGTCTTCGCATCACTGCCTATGCCGAAAGATTAATTAAGGGTCTTGACCATCTTGACTGGTCTGAAGCCCTGAAAGAAATTCAACGCAACTGGATAGGCAGATCACAGGGTGGTGAATTGGATTTCCCTATACAGGGAAAGGAAGAAAGGATCCGGGTTTTTACCACCAGGCCTGATACCATTTTTGGGGTCACCTTCATGACCCTTGCTCCCGAAAGCGAGTGGGTGGATAAGCTCACCACGCCAGAGCAAAGGACTGCAGTAAAACAATATGTAAAAGAAGCCTCCAACAGGTCTGAGCGGGACCGCCTGAGTGAGGTAAAAAGGGTCACCGGTGTTTTCACCGGCAGCTATGTGTTGCACCCCTTTACCCAAAAACCATTGCCGATATGGGTGGCTGATTATGTTTTGGCAGGATACGGCACCGGAGCAGTGATGGCAGTGCCCGCCCATGATACCAGAGATTTTGCATTCGCCAAAAAATTCAACCTGCCAATCCTTAAAGTGATTGATGGCGGCCCGGAAGATGAAGCCTATGACGCCAAGGAAGGCAAAGCCATCAACTCTGATTTCCTCAATGGGCTCGAAGTTAAGGAGGCGATTGCCAGGGCCATTGAAAGATTGGAGGCTCAGGAAATAGGGATTGGAAAAATAAACTACAGGATAAGGGATGCCATATTCACCAGACAGCGGTATTGGGGAGAGCCCTTGCCGGTATACTTCAAAGGAGAAATCCCATGTCTGGTTAGTGAAAAGGACCTGCCGCTTATCCTTCCTGAGGTGGACAAATATTTACCGACCGAATCTGGTGAACCACCACTTGCGAGAGCTAAAAACTGGGTGTACAAGGCGGAGGATGGTAAAGAATACCCACTGGAAAAAAGCACCATGCCTGGTTGGGCAGGCTCAAGCTGGTATTTTTTCAGATATATGGATGCAGACAATGCGCAAGCCTTTTGCAGCAAAGATGCTCAGGCATATTGGGAATCGGTAGACCTGTACATTGGAGGTGCCGAGCATGCAACAGGCCATCTGCTTTATGCCAGATTCTGGACCAAATTTCTTTATGATCTGGGCCTGATCAATACGGATGAGCCTTTCAAAAAGCTGGTGAACCAGGGGATGATACAGGGGAGGTCAAGTCTGGCATACAGGATTACTGGTACTAATAAGTTTGTATCTGCCAATCTCAAAGATCAGTATGAAACATCCCCTATGCATGTGGATGTAAGTCTGGTTAAAGACGATGTTCTGGATTTAGAAAAATTCCGAAAATGGCGCCCCGATCTTGCAGAAGCTGATTTTATCACTGAAGGCAGTAAGTTCTATTGTGGATTTGAGGTCGAAAAAATGTCTAAGTCCAGATTTAATGTAGTCACTCCCGATGACATCATTGAAGGCTATGGAGCAGATACCCTTCGCATGTATGAGATGTTTTTAGGGCCACTCGAGCAATCCAAGCCCTGGAATACCAACGGTATTGACGGGGTATTCAAATTCCTCAATAAGGTATGGCGGTTATTCCATAATGAAACCGGGGAGTGGGCTGTAGTGGATGATTCTGCCAGTCCTCAGGAATTGAAGTCCATACATACCGCCATTAAAAAGGTTAATGAGGACCTCCAAAGGTTGGCCTTCAATACCCCTGTCAGCAGCTTAATGATCTGCGTCAATGAGTTGACGGCCCTGAAGTGCAGAAAAAGAAATATTCTTGAAATTCTGACAGTTTTACTTTCTCCCTTTGCCCCGCACCTGGCGGAGGAGCTTTGGGAGTGCCTTGGCCAAAAAGGCACGGTGGCAAGAGCGCCATTTCCAAAACACGATGAGTCCTTTTTGCTGGAATCTACTTATGAATACCCCGTATCTGTCAATGGTAAACTCAGGACAAAGATGGATCTTGCTCTCGATATGAGTCCCGGAGACATTGAAAAGGCAGTGCTTGATGCCGAGCCGGTCCAAAAATGGCTTGATGGAAAAACCCCAAAAAAGGTGATCGTAGTGCCAGGGAAAATAGTTAATATAGTAGTGTAACCTTAACTTTTCCAAAGTTTTGAACTGTGGACAAGTTACAAATTATAAAAAGTGAAAGAACCCCAACACCTTGCCCATCTGGGACTGCAAATTGTTCCAAAAAGCCAGTCCAGAGCTGCTTATGATTTGGTAGATGAGGCCATTGCCGTGATTAAGGCTAGTGGAATCCGACATTGGGTGACTCCAATGGAAACTGTAATGGAAGGCCCTATTGCATTGTTAATGGAAATTTCAAATGCTGCCCAGGAGGCCTGCCTGACCAAAGGGGCGGATGAAATCATTGTCAATATCCGTATTCACAGAAGAAAGGAAGGGGATATTACTTTTGAAGAAAAAACAGAAAAACACCGGTAACCTTTTAATTCTGTAGCCTGCCCGATTAAGCCTTTAGCTTATCGCATCACCGGGATTGGCACCCTCCTGCGGAGCAATAAACCGGAGCTTCCCCTCACCACCCTCAGCCATGAGAATCATCCCTTCCGAGGGTATCCCCATTATTTTTCTAGGCGCAAGGTTAGCAACTACTACCACAGATTGCCCTACCACATCCTCAGGCGAAAAATGCTCAGCAATACCGCTGAGGATGGTTCTATTTTCAAAACCGAGGGAAACAGAGAGCTGGAGTAATTTTTTAGACTTAGGCACTTTTTGAGCCTCCAGAATTTTCCCAACCCTCAGATCGAGTTTCACAAAATCATCGAAAGTAGCCACAGGCTTTATGCTATCGCCTTTTTCTTCTTCATCCATTTCGGTATTTTTTGTCTTCATCAGCTTATTGATTTGTGCCTCAATCACCTCCTCTTCCACTTTTTCAAAGAGCAGTACCGGCTCCTTTAATTGATGCCCGGAAGTCAAAATATCCCCATTAGCATGCTCCCAGCTTAAATCATCAATACTAAGAATATCTCCTAATTTTTTAGAATATCCTGGTAGAAAAGGCGCCCCGAGCACTACCGAGGCCCCGGCCACCTGAAGCGCAATATTGAGAATAGTGCCAACCCTTTCCGGATCAGTTTTAATTTTTTTCCACGGCTCCTCATCAGCAAGGTATTTATTGCCCATTCGGGCAAGGTCAATAAAACGGAACAAGGCATCCCTGAATTTAAATGAAGCAATGGCCGCACCAATCTCATCGGGATATTGACCCAATCGCTGAAGTACCTCCTGATCAGCCGCTGCTAAATTGCCTCTTTCCGGGATTTTTCCTTCAAAATATTTTTGGGTAAGTACCAATACCCGATTTACAAAATTTCCAAGTATGGCAACTAATTCGTTGTTATTTCGATCCTTAAAATCCTTCCAGGTAAATTCACTGTCCTTAGTCTCAGGCATATTAGCGGCTAATACATACCGAAGCACATCCTCCTTCCCGGGAAAATCGTCCAGATATTCATGAAGCCATACGGCCCAGTTGCGGCTGGTCGACAATTTATTCCCCTCAAGATTGAGAAATTCATTGGCAGGCACATTTTCCGGGAGTAAGTATCCGCCATGTGCATTTAAGATAGCCGGAAATATGATGCAATGGAACACTATATTATCCTTACCAATAAAATGGATGAGGCAGGAATTGTCTGCTTCATTGGCCTGCTTTTTCCAGTACAATTCCCAGTCAGCACCCTTTTCTTTAGCCCATTGCTGGGCTGATGAAATATAACCTATCGGAGCATCCAGCCATACATAGAGTTTTTTGCCTTTGGCATTTTTGAGGGGTACATCAACCCCCCAGTCTAAATCACGGGTCATGGCTCTGGGCTGTAAGCCTGCCTTGAGCCAACTGCTGCACTGCCCATACACATTCACCTTCCAGGTGTCTTTCTTTCCCTTCAATAACCAGTCTTCCAGCCATGGCTGATACTTATCCAAAGGTAAATACCAATGACTGGTGGACTTGAGGACCGGCTTTTTTCCACTTAAAACTGATTTGGGATCGATCAGGTCGGTAGGATTAAGCGATGAACCACATTTTTCACATTGGTCACCATAGGCATGGTCATAACTGCAAACAGGACAAGTCCCTACTACATACCGGTCCGCAAGGAACTGATGATATTCCTCATCATAAAACTGATCAACGGTCTTCTCTATGAACTCCCCTTTTTCATACAAGTCAGTGAAAAATTCTTTTGAAAGCTCATGATGATTAGGGGCCGAGGTGCGGTGGTACATATCAAAATCAATCCCAAACCTTTCAAAGGTGGATTTGATCATGGTGTGGTACTTATCGATGATCTCCTGTGGTGCGATTCCTTCTTTTTTGGCTCTGATGGTGATGGCAGCACCATGCTCGTCGCTACCACAAAAAAAAGCCACATCCTTCCCTTTTTGTCTTAGGAACCTTACAAAAATATCTGCAGGAAGGTAAGCCCCTGCAATATGACCTATATGTAGCGGCCCATTGGCATAAGGCAGGGCAGCGGTGACCGTAAAGCGTTTTTTATCTAAAATTCCTGACATTAATCTCCATTCAAATTACCCGCAAAGATAGCCCGGAAGATTTAGGTAAAGAAAAGATTTTAAATATTTGCTGGAAGTTGGGCGCTATCTCCTCAACCAAATTTTTTAAAACCGATGGACATCATCTTCCACCATCTTTTCTGGCTGCTCTTTTCTGATCTTAGGGAGCTGAATGGAAAAACGGGACCACCCTTCAGGAGTAACCTCAGCACTTACCTGCCCCTCAAGCCGATCCACCGATAATTTTACCAGGTATAAACCCAGGCCTATTGACTCTGCCTTTTCCCCCCCTTTGGAGAATAAATCAAATATTTTCTCGATACCTTCAGGGTTGAGCCCTACCCCATTGTCGGTTACAGAAATCGCTACATTATCGTTGGTTTCCTTAACCAGGATTTCAATAAAGGACTCCTTCTTGGCCTCATCACTAAACTTAACACCATTGTCCAGCAAATTCCGGAATATATTTTCGATAAGGTACGCGTCTGAGATAAAGTTGATTTTCTGGTCAATATTTTTTTTGATATGAATACCCCCCGCCTGGATGCCTTTTTCCAACCCTTCCAAAGCCTTATCAATTCTTTCTTCAAAATTGATTTTATTATCAATGATCATTGAATTGCTGATCTGGTTGATCACCAGCAATTTGGCCAAGATGGTATTCAAACGATTGGCAGTTTCTGAAAGCTTCTGGAGGTAATTCAATGCGAGTTCGTCCTTGACGTCTTTTAAAGCCACCATGCACATACCCTGTAGGGTAGCCAGTGGGCCTTTGATATCATGGGAGGTTTTATAGATGAAGTTATCAAGCTCCATATTGGATTTCTGGAGCTTTAGATTGGTGTCATGCAGTAGCCTGGTCCTATCTCTTACTTTTTGCTCCAGAGAATTGTTTAGATCTGTCAGGGCCTGATTCTGCTTTTCAATGACGTTTTTAGCCTCATTCAGCTTGCGGTTGGCGACTTGCTTAAGTCGGAAGTTCCAAAACACGATGACCAGCAAAGCTGTAACCAATAGGACCACCAGTGCCAATAGTTGATTAATCCTTTTGTTACGGATGATCTCCTCATCCTTACCGGCTATGATCTTCTGAGTCAGTTCTTCCTGGAACTCCATCTGGATGTTAGCCAGGTTTTTAGCCATCTCCTGACTGAAGATGCTATCATTTAGTTCAATGTATTTTTTCTGATATTCGTAAGCCTGTTCATAATTACCTTCTTGTTTGAAAATATCTGCATAACTTTTAAATATCTCCAATTTTATAGTATTGTAATTTGAGCTATTCGCATATTCCAGTGCCTTGTCATTGTAATAAGTACCGGAATCAACCTGGTTTAAAGCGACTTTGATGCTGCTGAGTTTGAAATAAGCATTGGAATATATTCTGGATTGCTCATCCGGATTGATGAATGACATTGATTTTCTGATCAGATGCTCAGCTTCCTCATAACTTTTATCATAAAACCGGATATTCCCTAGGTTATAATAAATTTGGGCCAGGAATTTATCATCACATTCATTGGTTTGACAAAATTCGAGTGCCTTTTTAACATAGGTTTCCGCCTCTTTGAAATTTTTCAGATTGATGTATGAATAGATTAAGTTGAGATATACATCCCGGATAATATCCGGAATTTCTTCTTTCGTACCGATGCTTAAAGCCTGATTTAAATGGGATAAGTTGTTACTCCAGTCCTGGAGGTCATTATATAGAATTCCTATATTTAAATGAGCCACGGCCATTCCCTCCAGATCTACTGCTTCCTCCCTGATTTTTAACGATCGAAGGTGATAATCCAGAGATTTGTCAAAGGCGCCGATTTGCCGATATACGATGGCCAGATTATTCAATAAAAATTTGACCTGATTTTCAAAACCGTTCCTTTCTGCGATCCCCAGAGCCAATTTATAATCCTCAATTGCCTTTATATAAAGGTTGGACTCTTTGAAAATGAATGCTCTGGCATTATAGGCTTTGACCATGTTCAGACTATCGCCCAATTGGGTGGCTTCATTGAGGGCCAGTGCCGCATACTCCATGGCCACCACCGGATCCTGTAGCCGGTAATAGGCAAATAACTTGATCAGGGTGTCCGGTCTTTCCGCAGGACTTGCCTTCAGCAAATTCATTTTAAGCTGCGAAGCTTCCCCGTTGTCCCGATCCGTTTGGGAAAATCCAGTAATCCCGGAAAAGGTCAGTAGTAACAAAAAAAATATGGAACCCGGTTTTGCCACTTCAAAATCTTTTAGAGCACGCCGGTAATATACAAAAGATTTATGATTAGCCGCTGCCACCAAACCCGGCAATATTTGTATCGTTCAATCAATTTTATAAAATTCAGTTTGTTAAAAACAACATAAAAAGAAGAAATATTAATTTTTATTATAACTAAAAGTGAATTATATAAAAGTCATTTTAACCATTAATTTAAACTATAAACCTGTAAAACCATGAAAAAATTATTCGCAATCCTATTCACTGTAGCCCTGGCGGCAACCTTCACCGGATGTATGGAAGAAGAAATCTCTG
This sequence comes from Cyclobacteriaceae bacterium, assembly GCA_041749015.1. Classification (GTDB taxonomy): domain Bacteria; phylum Bacteroidota; class Bacteroidia; order Cytophagales; family Cyclobacteriaceae; genus JBGTCD01. Next base: position 16,895 of record JBGTCD010000134.1, on the reverse strand, counting down.
TGATGGACAATGACCCATCCCCTGTAAAGGAACAAGACGATAAAGGTCAATGGGACTAGACCTCCGAATCATCATTTATCAACCTAAAACCGTGAAAACCATGAAAAAATTATTCGCAATCCTATTCACTGTAGCCCTGGCTGCAACCTTCACCGGATGTATGGAAGAAGAAATCTCTGTGATGGAGAATGACCCATCCCCTGTAAAGGAACAAGACGATAAAGGTCAATGGGACTAATTTTTAAACCCAAATCATCATTTATTAACTTAATTATAAAAATGTCATGAAATCAAAAGTATCCATATTCATTATCGCAGGCATCGCCATGGTATTAGCATCTTTCGTGATCCTAAAGCCTGAGGCAAAGGTCAAAACGAATTCAACTGAAATCACTGCTGTTGAGCAGTCTGTGGACTTCAAAGCAGAGATGATAGAAGACGCGGGTCAGTGGGATTAAGGATCCCTTTCTTTCCCTGTAGGGGAAGAAAAAAGGCTACAGATAATATCTGAAGCCTTTTTCCGTAAGTAAGGGTGGGCACTAATGTGGTAGCGTGTACGAGGTAGTTTTTGTTTAACTACCAGGTATCAGGTAGCTTTATGATTAAGAAAGCAACCAACACGCACTATCAGCTGATCACTATTTGATGACAAAATAATGGTGTCCTGGCCTTGATCTGTTGACCTCTTGGTCGGACAGCCATAAGCACAATTTTAGGCCAAGGGTGCATGTAAAGTACATACACGCCAAATGGCGTATAGGTGAAGCCCATCTACTCATTAGGGATTGAAAAGTAATTAAGGATCCCATAGGGTGAAAGGAGTAAACGATCATTGGTTATTCCCGTGTGACCAGTACCAAACGAACTGCTTCCTGAATATAGAGTGTGGTGAATAGCCATACAAGGAAGTGTTAAAATAGCCTAGAAGGCATGGGCTCAACCAATGGTAATGTGTTCAGGTCGCCTAATTGGAAGTAATCTTTTACAGCCAAAAAGAATTGGCTCAGTTAAAAACAATTAAAAAAAGGAGTGAAAATGCCCTTTTGAGAATGAATTTTTCGGAATTCTCTGAAGAAAAAAAAGTAAAAAAAATTGAAACCAAAATTGGTTTCAACAGTATATGAAAGAAAAAGAAGAAAAGTTAATTACCCGCCGTAAACCTTACATGGGCAAATCACTCCTTGAAAAAAAATAATCAAGGATTTCGTGTTTATATAATTCTATTTTTTATTTTTATAAATTTAGGATTATTATAAATAAACAATAACCATTGAGGGATTGACGAAGATATAAGATGCCTTCTAGGAAGTTGCATAAGCTCAGGTATCTATAAAAAGTATTTTTTATACCGGTCAGAAACCTAATGTAACCGGAGGATACTTTAAAACGTAATTGAATATATAAGGTTAAGAATTCTGCCTTATGTCCTGTCGACAGGCTGTGAAGCCTCCTTGTAAGCAGTTCTTGGTTTGAGGTTCAAAACATTAAACATCATCTGATCAGAAACCGCATCAGGATTGGGTGTGGTCAATAGTTTCTCTCCGGCAAATATGGAGTTAGCACCTGCCAGAAAACATAGTGCCTGCTCTTCGAGTGTCATGCGAACCCGTCCAGCGCTTAATCGGACCATTGCCCTGGGCATAATGATCCTCGCGGTGGCGATCATGCGCACCATCTCCCACACACTCACTTTGGGTTGATCCTCCAACGGGGTGCCCGGAACAGGCACTAAAGCATTTACGGGCACAGATTCAGGATGTTCAGTAAGGGTCGCCAGGGTATGCAGCATTCCAATCCGGTCATTCACAGACTCGCCCATGCCGATGATCCCGCCTGAGCAAACCGATATTTTTGATTCCCGTACATTTTCCAGGGTGTCGAGCCGATCCTTATATTCACGGGTAGAGATGATCTCATCATAAAAATCTTCACTGGTATCCAGATTATGGTTATAAGCATAGAGCCCTGCTTCATGCAGTTTTTTAGCTTGCTCTTTGGATAGCATCCCCAGGGTGCAGCAGACCTCAAGACCAAGGGCACTTACCCCTTTGACCATGTCAACTACCTTGTCAAAGTCTCTATTATCTCTTACCTCCCGCCATGCAGCGCCCATGCAGAACCTGGTGCTACCGGAGGCTTTAGCTTCTCTGGCATTGTTTAAAACTTCATCTACAGGTAGTAGTTTGTGGACCTCCACATCAGTATGGTACCGGGCGGCCTGAGGACAATAAGCACAATCTTCCGGGCACCCCCCGGTTTTCACAGACAGAAGGGTACAAACCTGCACTTCACCGGCTTCATGAAACCGTCTGTGCATTTTACCGGCTTCATGGATGAGCTCCAATACCGGCTTATCATAAATTTTTTTGATTTCTTCCCTGGTCCAGTCAGTTCTAATATAATCCATGGACCAAATTTAGAAAGGTAATCCCAAATCCCATAATTATTCGATCACCAATTCGAATGGCAACAAGGCCTGAACACCCCGCATATTTTTTAACCTTCTGACCTGTCTCAGGTATTCAACCCCCATTTCATCTGCCAGCATTGCATCCATAGCTGCATCTGGATTAGGGTTTAATAGCTGCTCAATAAATGGCACCGGCTTAGGGTAATAGTGTACTTTAAAGTCGTCCTCTTCCAATTCGGCTTTTATTACCGCTATGGCAATGGCGTCATTAAGGGAACCAATTACATCCACTAAGCCATTTTCTTTACCCTGCAATCCGGACCATACCCTGCCGGAAGCAATTTTAAGCAGTTCATCGACCTCCATATTTCTGCCTTGAGCTGCTTTGGTCGTAAAAATCTCATAACCACGCTCCACATCTTTCTGGATGATCTCTTTTTCATCTTCAGTGAGGGCCCTTTGCACGGTGAAATATTCAGAGTACTTTCCGGTTGAGACGCCATCTGAAGTGATCCCGAGCTTATTTTCGAAAAATTTGCCCATATTCGGAAGTATCCCAAAAATTCCGATGGAACCTGTGATAGTAGTAGGGTGGGCTACAATGGTATCACAAGCCATTGCCAGGTAATACCCTCCTGAAGCGGCAAGATCTCCCATGGAGGCAATTACCGGTTTATGCTCTTTGGCAACCTGAATTTCCCGCCACATGATATCCGAAGCGATAAAGCTACCACCGGGTGAATTAATGCGCAGAACAATGGCTTTGATTTTCTCATTATCCCTGGCCTTCCTCAACTCTTTAACAAAACTATCCGAACCAATGACATCAGTATCATTCTGACCTTCCATAATCTGTCCTGTAGCCACAATCACCGCTATTTCATTTTTGGATCTGTTAAATTTACCAGGCTTCTTTTTATACTTACTATAAGTAATGGTATTAAGGTCGGCCTCCTTTTCGATCCCTACTTTTTCCCGAATGATATCTCTTACCTCATCCTCATATTTTAGGTCTTTGACCATGCCGAGAGTTACGGCATCCTTTGGGGTTCTTATCAGCATATTATCTGAAATATCCCTCACTGAGGCCAGTTCCAAACCTCTTGAGGTACTTACCCCGGTTAAAACATGGGTGTAGACGGATTCTAAAAGCTCCTTTATTTGAAGGCGATTTTCGTCACTCATGTCTTTTCTCATAAAAGGCTCTACCGCACTTTTAAACTCTCCTACTCTGAAAATCTCGACTTCAATATCGAGCTTTTCAAACATACCTTTGAAAAACATCAATCTGGCTGCTAAGCCATTCAATTCTACTCCTCCTTGTGGGTTAAGGTAAATTTCGTCAGCAACAGAAGCCAGATAGTATCCTGCTTCCGAATAATAATTACCATAAGCCACAATGAATTTTCCGGATTCCTTAAAGTCTTCTAATGCCAGTCTGATTTCTTCAACAGAAGCCAACCCTCCGGCAAACCAGGAAAGCTCCAATAAGATGCCTTTGATGTTTTCCTCTTCTTTGGCATTTTCTATTACTTTTCTAAAATCAACGATCCCCATAGAATTAGGGGGAAACCAAGGGCCACCAAACTCAGCAAAGGGATCCTCACTTTCCATTTCCGTAATTGGCCGGTCCATTTTGATATGAAGAATGGAATTCTCTTTTACCTCTACCTTATCATCGGAAGAAAAGCTACTGATAATGACAGAAAAAAAAGCGAATCCAATTAGAGTAGAAATGATTGAAAAAATAAATAGCCCTAAGATTACAGACAATAGATGTTTAAAAAAGCTCATGGTTTTGGGTATTAATGTGGTTCTCTATAAAGACAAATTAAATACATTTGTCTTTATATCATCAATAAAAAGTGAGGAACGGGATATTTCTATTATTAGGAAGCAATTTGGGTGACCCAAAGTCCAATCTGGCCCGTGCGATTTTGGAATTGAATAATTATGATTTGAAAATTAAACAATGCTCATCAGTCTACAGCACTGCACCGTGGGGAAATACTAATCAAAACGATTTTCTTAATCAGGTAGTCCAAGTTGAAACCAAAATGTCGCCTACCATAGTATTGGAAACCCTGCAAACCATAGAAAAAAAAATGGGTAGAGCCCGAAAATCCAAATGGGGACCCAGGATTATTGATATTGACTTATTGTATTACAATGACCAAATCATCAATGACTCCGGACTCAAAGTGCCTCATCCGGAAATTCCCAATCGTCGTTTTACGCTTGTGCCCTTGTGTGAAATAGCCTCGGAGTTCATACACCCCGTTCGCCAAAAAACTCAATTACAATTACTTCAGGATTGTCAAGACGATTTGAAGGTCATCAAAATCACTCGATAGAGGCCGTAGTCACATCTGGGGCAATTTTTCGAACCAGCCCCTGCAAAACTTTACCGGGGCCACACTCGATGAAATGGCTGGCCCCATCGGTCACCATGTTTTCTACCGTTTGGGTCCAACGGACCGGAGCGGTGAGCTGGTCAATTAGATTCTGCTTGATGGTGCTTACTTCCTGAGAGGGCCTTGCATTCACATTTTGATAAATCGGACATTTTGGAACTTTGAAGCTGGCCTGAGCTATTGCCTCAGCCAACTCCTGTCGGGCTGGCTCCATCAAGGGAGAATGAAAGGCACCCCCAACCGGAAGCGGTAAAGCTCTTTTGGCGCCTGCCTCCTTCATTTTTTCACAGGCTTTTTCAATCCCTTCAAAGGTTCCCGAAATCACCAGCTGCCCCGGGCAATTATAATTAGCCGCTACCACCACATCCTCCATGGTTGCACATATCTTTTCTACCACGGCATCATCCAATCCCAAAATTGCAGCCATGGTAGATGGATTTTGTTCGCATGCCTTTTGCATGGCCATCGCTCTCGTATATACAAGCTTAAGGCCGTCTTCAAATGATAGTCCATCAACAGCAACCAAGGCTGAAAATTCTCCCAGAGAATGCCCGGCAACCATGTCTGGCTTGAACTGTGTACTTACCCTGGCCAGGATCACAGAATGCAGGAAAATAGCAGGCTGAGTCACGCGGGTTTGTTTCAAAGCTTCCGCATCTCCCTCAAACATGATATCGGTAATGGAATACCCCAAAATCTGATTCGCTATCTCGAAAAGTGGTTTTGCTTTTGCATGCACTTCATAAAGGTCCTTGCCCATTCCGGGAAATTGAGCCCCCTGACCGGGGAAAATATATGCATTCATTGGATTGAAGTTTTCTTGCTAATATTTTAAAAGCTGTAAAATTAAATAATTTTTCAGGAGTTGAAAATTAGCGATAGCACAGAAAAAATTTTATTGTCTTGTTAGTCCAGGAACCTGGCCTTGATGTCTAGGGTAGGCATCCTGCAAGACTCCCTTTTTCCAAACCACTTATAGCGATTTCGAGCTATGATATCATAAACTGGGTTGGCAATAAATGTGGGTATGATGATAAAAATAAAATAAAGAAGTTGCCAACCTCTGCCTATCAGTTTAGCGGCCCGAAGTACCGCCCGGCTTTTTTTATAGAGTCTGCCCTGGTGGATTAAAACGACTGAATCCAAATTATTAGCGTCATCGCCAAATTTGGAAAGCATGTAATTAGCATAATCAGATTGAAGTGAGGCAAAAAAAAATCTTTCCTTCTTGTCCCGGTCCAGTATGAAATTAACCGAATTATTGCACAAGTTACAGACTCCGTCGAAAAGGAGCACCGGACGGTGATCGAAGCCTGGAGTTGCTATCGTTTTATCTCCACCCATCCTTTGAAATCTCTCTTTTGTTTGGTTGGATCTACCACATCGAATATAACCTCAGCATGGTAGAAATAAGTACCAGTAGCAAGCTCCACCCCTTCATTACTCCGGCCATCCCAATTGATGAGGATGCTATTTTCCCCGCCCGATTCATAATTAAAAACTGGCTTTCCCCAACGGTTGACTACCACAAGTCTTACGGACAATACGAAACGGGCACATTTGGATAAGTCGGTAGTAAAGCAATTCCTGGCAAAAGTCCCTGTTTCATCATCAAAGGCAGGGGTATTATCATGGTAAGGACCAAACACATCATTGCAATCATCACCATTAGGGGTGAACACATTAGGCAGCTCAAAATTTGGACAATTGTCATTACAGATTTCTTCACTGAGCTCCCCTTCGATGCCTGAACGGTTGATCGCACTTATTCGATAACAACCTGCAAACGAGCTTAAATTATCATGGACAAACTCCGTGCCTGGTACATTGGCTATGAGTTCATATTCCTGCCCTCTTCGACTGGTAAAATAAATATTATAGCTTTGCACATTGTCACTGCATCCGTCATCTTCCCTTCGTATCCAGGATAGCGTGTTGCTGAAATCAGTAAAATTGCAAGCTTCAGCAAAAAACTGTTCGCAGTCTGTCAATTCTATTTCCACTCTGGGCGAGCATGGGGGAATGGTGTCATTGGGTCTACCGCAAATTATTTGGGAGAAATTCTCCTGTGGTGCATTGATCTCCGGATTTCCATAAGTACCAAAAGTAAGTACTCTGTAGCAATACTCTTGTTCTTCATTCAGGGGAATACCGTTGAATTGACCCTCATCCACGTAATTAAAACCATCGATATTGACATCGACACTGTCGATCAGCACCAAATCGGTGGGGGAGCCCCCATTGGCCCGGTCGCGATAAATATAATGCATCGGGAATTCCTGGGTATTATTTGACCATGGTACCACCGCTGACCAATCCAGTTCGATGCCCTGAAAGAAAGGCGTTAATTCTAACCGTACGCTTGATGCCGGCACGGAAGTGTCCACGGGCGATTCTCCTGAAGCTCCTGTGGGGGCAAATAAAGTAATGCGATAGTTGTAAACCAGGTCCTCTGTATTGAGTCCAGTGTCAGTAAAGGTCAGGCTGTCACCCGGATTGATCTGCTGATCTATGGTACCTACGAGGGTAAGGTTAGTACTTCCTGTAAAACCATCAGCACGGTACACTTCATAGCGATAAGGTGGGGGGAATTGGCCCGGATCAATTTCAAAAGGCTCTCTCCAGCTCACGGTAATAACACCCGCCTCGGTATCGGTGGCATCAACAGTGACATGGGTAATGACCGGAACATCCGACAGAATCGGGTCCAGACAGATTTCCTCTGAGATAATACTCTCCCCACCCCTTGGACTGGGAAATCTTGCCACCAAACGATAACAATATTTAGCTCCCGGAGCCAGGCCCTGACCATTGTTACTGTCGATAAACACCGATTCATTAATGGGCCTTTGGCTGATCATCTGGTAGCCTAGAAAATCCGGCATACCGGTTTCACATTCTTCCGGATCATACAGGAAGCTGTCCACCCTGCGCCATACCTCTATCAGCTCCGCATTCTGGCAAGTATATTGCTCCCATTCCAAAGTTGCAGTTTTGGTACCTAAATCGACGTTGGCATCTACCCATTCGGGCCGTGGGCCTATTACCTTAATATTCCAGGTTTTAAAAGTAACGAGATTTGGAGCACCATTATCGGTGATTTTAAATACTACCTGGTAAGGCTGCTCTTTGACATGAGAACAGGTGGTCTGCCAGGTAAAAAAACCTTCTGCAGGGTTAGGGGTAACAGGGAGAAAATCGGGTGGCCCAAATGCAAATTCAGCGGGAGAATCAAGTAAATTAAAAATTTCAGAAAAAGCTTCGATTTTTACATTGTCATTATCGGGGTCTATTCCAAAAATAGTTTCTTCTATAAGAGTGCCTGCCTCCACACAAATATCCTCAGGAATAATTAGGTCAGGCCGCTCGTTATCACAATCCTCCACGATGATTTGCATATCTCTTGTCACGTAGCCTATTTGAAACCACTGACCAAAAACGCGTCTCCACTCCTTGATCCTGAAGGCAATTTGGTATTCACCCTGTGCTCCCGGGGCATCCCAGGTGATGGTGCCTGAAACGGGATCTATAGAAAAACTCGGTGGGCCATTCCCTGCCTCGTTGGCTGTATTAAAATTTAATCCTGTATAAAAGGTAGGCTCAGCAGGAAACTGGTAGCCATTTACGTCGGTGCCGCGATTTTGCCTGGGTACTACCAACTCAAATGAAATACTGTCACCATCAGGGTCAAAGGCTCCTGCGTTATGAAAAAAAGCAACCCCTGTACATCCTCTGTCTATCGGTGGTATTAGCAACCTGGGGGTATTATTACAACCAAAAAAAGGATCAATAATAATCCTGGATTCGAGGTAAAAGGTGGTATTCACAGAATTTGACATATTGATAATGCCAGGATTTCTATTAGGCTCCAGGTAGGAAATGGTATAACTTCCCGGCCCGCCATAAGTATGTAAAATAGTAAAGGATGCAGTAGCCACCCCCGGCCCTAAATTGGTGGGTTCATTATCCTGCACAGGAACTATAACAGGTTCGCTGCCATCACCAAAATCGAGTACCCCATCCCCAAATTTAACCTCTGAACTGGTATCAGTATAAACCCTGATTGTTATCCGATACGTCAGGCTTTGGCAATCGAGAAGCACTGCAGTAATTTCACCCGCTCGCAAATGAGTGGCACGTGCCTCGGTGAATAGCAGCAAGGAAAATACCGCCACCCCAAAACAAATCTTTAAATACTGTTTAAAAAAGTTTTCCTTCACTGATTTTCAACAATAATTGAATAAAATAAGTTACAGGACCAAATAAGAGGGTTAATAAAATTTAACAAGGCCCTTCACTTCGTTTAATCCGATTCAAAAATAACATAATAGTAATGAAATAAATTAAAATTTATTGTTTGATCCTTTGCTTATTCTAGAGGGAGAAGAGCTTAAGTCTATTATAGTCTCAATCCACTCCATAAACAAAGATTGCGCAAGAATTTTCGATTAGGCCCATTAAAGTCAAGGGCATTTTGTTAATTCGAAAGTTCGAATTTTAAATTAAAAAAATGGTAGCATTTTGTTATCTAAGGAAGGAAAACGACAAAAAACATTTGGTTTTCATTTCAGAGGAGGCCCTAACTCTGGTTTACGGGTCGAGGAAACATGATTTTCCTGTAGATCAGGTGGTCTCCATGGCCCTTACGGAAAAGCAACGGGTACTGCCTCTGGTTTGGGGAGGATTATTGGCTTCCTTTATGTTTTTGGCTTTGTTTTCCCAGACTATAAATCCCTGGATTGGTCTGGTGGCTGGGCTCGGTGGATTAATGCTCTTTTATTTAGGATGGCTGCCTTCCCCCATCCTTACCATACAGACCTATTATAAATCTTTTGATTTTAATATCGATGCGCCTGCACCTAACCTTGTGGCCTTCTCTGAATTTGTGAACTTTTATGTCCAATACCTCAAAGGAGCCGAGCTAAAATTTTTTACTAATAACAAGCATCTTGAGGCCTCACCTATCCCGGTTTTCCCGCCCTATCAGGTTGATAGGCTTCCCGATCAGGAGCAGGCCTCCATGCGGCCGTTTATTCCGGTGCATGCCGACGGTGAAATTAAATATACTCAGACCAGTCCTGGGAAACCACATGGATTTTACTTTTTTGGCAGCCCGGAATCTATCAGGAATCAATGGAAAAGCAGCTAATCGGTGAATTCTTTCTTATATTTGAATCCTGCTCCAGAGTCCTTATATGAAAAACAAAGCTGAAAAGCCGAAAAGGAAAAAATTCAAACCCATCCACGAAGGTCGCTCCGAATGGCCAGTGGTGCAATTGGCCAGAAACCGGAAGGAGTTTATTGAGATGGTGAAGCAGGGTACTATCCGTAAGGTTAAAGAATCCTGCACCAATCACGTCCAACTTATAGAAGAACTCGAACTCACCCTGTACAGAGAGCGGCAGAGGATCCAGGAAAACCCCTGGAAGGTGGACCCCGACGATGAACGATTATTCTGGTCGAAAGTAAAATCTGCCCTGGTAGAAATAGGACCTGATGATCCGGAAAGCAAATTAAAAACCGATGCACTCCTGGAGCAAATTGTAGATAGATATGCAAATGAAATCGCAGGAAACTTCAAATCAACCTGGTATAGTCTCACCAGAGAAATAGTAAAATTTGGTTTTGCCAGACTACTTAATGTTACCCGGGTAAAACGGTTTGGGGCTTTTTTCCGAAACGAATATTCTTTGCAAGACAAAATACAGATCACCGGGCACCGCAAGCAGATTCGAAAATTAGCCCAGAAGGGAACCGTAGTAATGGTACCCACCCACTTTAGTAACCTGGATTCTATCCTGATTGGTTGGGTCATCCATGTGCTGGGATTGCCACCATTTATATATGGTGCGGGACTTAACCTTTTTAATATTAAAATCCTGGCTTACTTCATGAATAGTTTGGGCGCCTATAAAGTGGATCGGCGCAAAAAACACATGATCTATCTGGAAACCCTAAAAATGTATTCCACCTTGGCTCTGCAAAAAGGTGCGCACAGCCTTTTTTTCCCGGGTGGCACACGGTCTCGTTCGGGAAAAATTGAATCAGAGCTTAAACTTGGGTTGCTTGGCACAGCTCTCGAAGCTCAGCGCATCAACCTTATGGAAAAGCCTGATGAAAGGGGTAAAAAAATCTTCGTAGTGCCTGTAGTGATCAACTATAATTTTGTGCTGGAGGCACCTGCTTTGATTAATGAACACTTGAAACGGGAGGGCCAGGAGCGGTACTATATAGAAAGTGATGAGTATTCTACTTCCTACAAAATGGTCTCCTTCCTACTGAAGTTCTTCACCAAGGGCTCAGATATCTCCTTAAGTATTGGAAAAGCCATGGACCTATGGGGCAATTATGTGGATGAGGAAGGCAATAGCCTGGATAATAGCGGCAGGGTCCTCGATATCAGCCACTACTTTATTGAAAATGGCAAAATGACCATTGATAAACAGCGGGAGGTGGAATATACCAGGATGCTGGGCGACAGAATCGTACAGGAATTTCATCGTCACAACAGGGTATTTGCCAGTCATCTGGTGGCTTTTATTGCCTTTCAGTACTGGCGAAAAAAATTTCCCGGGCTGGACCTATTCAACTTTTTAAGAATTCCGGAGGAAGAACTGCTCATTCCTTACGAAGAATTTAAAATTCATTTTAGAAAGGTCAGGAAAAGGGTTTTCAAACTTAAAAAGAAAAATAAGGTCAATGTGGCTCAACATTTAAAAGGAGACCTTGACGAGGTGATCAAAATTGGTATTGAAAATGTTGGTATGTACCATGCAAAGCGGCCATTACATTTTGACAAAGCCGGAAATATCATCACTCAGGATTTAAATACATTATATTTCTACCACAACAGGATGGACGGATATGACCTCGAGAAATACTTCAAAAAATAAAATGCCTATTGGCGTAGTAGGTGCCGGGAGTTTTGGCATGGCAGTAGCCAACCTATTAGCCGAGAAAAACAGGGTATTGCTATTTGCAAGAAGTGCGGATACTGTAAAGGAAATCCAAAAGGGTGGTGTTTTTAAAGGCCATAAAATCCATGCAAATATAGAAGCCACCGGGGATTTGGAGCAGGTGGTTTCCTCCTGCCAGGTGATATTTCCTGTGCTGCCTTCCTCTGCATTCAGAGAGGTGATGCGAAAAATGGCTCCCTTTTTATACCCTTACCATATCATGATCCATGCCACCAAAGGATTGGATCTTGACCTGCAATCAGGAAAATCTCTGGAAAAATCAAAAACGTTAAGCAGGGGGCAGGTCAGGACCATGAGTGAAGTGATCAGGGATGAGACTGCCGTAATAAGAATCGGCTGCATGGCCGGTCCCAACCTGGCCTCAGAACTTGGGGAGCTTCAGCCTGCTGCTACGGTAATCGCAAGTCATTTTGACGAGGTCATCCTTTTGGGGCAAAGGCTTTTGAGAAACGATCGGTTTCAGGTATATGGCAACAGCGACCTAACTGGAATCGAACTCACAGGAGTCTTAAAAAATATTATTGCAATAGCCGCAGGAGCACTTTCCGGCCTTGGTATGGGCGAAAATGCCAAAGGGCTGCTGGTCAGCCGTGGCATGGTAGAAATGATTTATTTGGGCAAGGCCATGGGAGGCAATCCCAAGGCTTTTATTGGCCTGGCGGGGATTGGAGACCTTGTAGCTACATGCAACAGCCCTTTAAGCAGAAACTTTACTGTAGGGTATCGCCTAGCACAAGGCGAATCCCTTGATGACATTATAGAAAGTATGGAGGAGGTTGCAGAAGGGATCAATACCGTCAAAATCGCTAAAAAATGCGCTGACTATTATAAGGTCAGGGCCCCTATTACTGAAAGCATGCACCGAATACTTTTTGAGGGACTCTCGCCTAAGGAAGCGCTTCAATACCTGATGCGCTATCCGCTGAATGTAGACATTAACTTTCTTTAGCAGTTTGGGAAATAGCTGCCAGTCGTTTCAGCAGGGGCGGATGTGAGTAATGAAAAAACACATATGCAGGGTGTGGGAACAGATTGCTCAAATTACTCACTGATAGCTTTTTTAAAGCATTTTTTAAGGCTTCAGGATCGTAGGTGGTGGCGGCAAAATGATCGGCCTGAAATTCGTGCTTCCTGCTCACAATGTTCATCAGCAAGCCAAGTAACGAAGACACCGGTGCATACAGGATTGCAAATCCAAGTAGGCTCAGATGAAAGGTCAACCCTGACCCGCCCAGGGAATAAGACAATTCCGGACTAAAAGCCATTAAGGACAATACGAATAACATCAGGCCAGTTTGTAATACCCCTACTACCAACCCAGAGATGATGTGTTTTTTCTTATAATGGCCTGCCTCATGGGCCAAAATTGATACCAACTCTTCTTCTGTGTGATTATTAATCAGTGTATCATAGAGCACGATCTTTTTTTTCTTTCCAAATCCTGAAAAAAATGCATTGGACTTTGAAGACCTTTTGGACCCGTCTATAACGTATACATTAGTCAGTGGAAAATCTACCTCCTTGCAATAAGCCTCTATTTTATCCCGAAGGCTCCCACTTTCCAGTGGCTTAAGTTTATTGAACAACGGCAGAATCAGAGTGGTGTAAAACATATTCATCACCAACATAAAACCTATGGTTGCCAACCAAAACCAAATCCAAAACTCCGGACCCATTGATTCTATCAGCCACACTAACAGGTACAAAAGCCCACCTCCAATAACGATGGTTAGCAGCCATCCTTTAAGTTTATCTGTAACAAACAGGCCTAAAGTTGACTTATTAAATCCAAATCGTTCTTCAATCACGAAAGTGCTGTACCATTGAAATGGCAAACTCAAGAGATCAGCTCCAATCATTAAAATTCCAAAAAAAGCCAAAGAGATCAATATCTCAGTTTCAATGTATGCCCTTAAAAATTCATCGAGCCAGCCAAAGCCTCCAAAACCCAGCATCCCAATAATCAATAAAAAGCTCCAGGTTCCGGTAATAAATGAAAATCTGGTTCTGGTATTTTGATAAGCGATTGATTTAAAATATTGGTCTTTTTCATAAAAGTCAGAAACTTCATCCGGAAGCTCCTTCCGTTGCGCTTTGAGATTGATCCATTCCAGATAATTATCAATTAAAAAACCAATAATGAGAATACCCATTATCAGCATCAAAATCATATTGGGACTCATAAAAAAAGATTTAAAAATCAGGGCAGGGTATCTGCATTACATTCTTGGAAGGCTTCCGGGGATCCCCTGTAGGCCAGGCATAGGATATTGAGAACTCATGGGCACCACCGCTGCCAGGGCCTAATTTAGAAATGGTAATATCATAGCTATATCCAATATTCAGGATTTCCACTCCGCTTTTGCCCTTAGGGATCTTCCGGGTGAATCCCAATAACACTACAATGCTTTCATTATTATTGAACCCTTCAAAGTCTTTAAAAGGAAGGCCCCGGTACCAGGTACCAAAAATTATCGGCTCAAAAGTAAAGTACAATCCCATATCAAGCTGGTCAAATGGTCCCTGTGTCTTATATTGAAAAGTTGGACTTATGCTTCTTTCTGATTGTTGGGCAAAAAGGCCGGAGCCGATCACGCCCGGCTTAAGCATGAATTTGTACCCACCATGAATTGAAAGTTTTAAAGGTAGCGCATTATCTTCATCAATGATGGACTGATTTGGGGTATTCATATGATGAGCAGCAAATCCAAGCCAAGCATTGCTGGAATAAAAGACTCCCCCGGCAGCAAGGCTCAGGAAACTTCGGTTCAATCCGGTGTCAAACGTCTCTGCGGTACTGGGGTTGATCAAGGTGCCGGTAGCCGGATCAAACTGGTCTCCGAAAGTAAGGCGGTCAAAATTTACATTCCGATGATAAAATGCTGCTTGAAATCCGGGCCGGAATGTGATTTTGTCAGAAAGGTAAAGCTGGTAGGCATATTGAAGAGCTACCGAAGTAGACTGCAGGCCAGCCAGGCCCTCCTGATCCCTCATGATAAGCAGCCCAATACCGCTATTCTTGTCATCAATGAAATGATCCAGATACACGGAGGTGGTAACAAAATTGGCATCTATCGCCGGCCACTGACTCCTGTAGTTTAACCCGGCGCGGGTTTGCTGGGTATTACCTGCAAAGGCCGGATTAAGGTAAAGTGGTGCCGCATAAAATTGAGAGAATTGCGGATCTTGGGCAGTTACCATTTGAGGAACCCAAAGAATAAATAGGAAAAGAATAAAGATATGTCTCCGCATCCTGTCTTGTTTTCACCGCTCTATTTAGCTATTGGTCGGTGTAGTTTCAAACAAAAACCGAAAATAATGCATAATAGTTGATTTCACCAACGTCAATTTGACGTTATTTGTATAAATTAGCTCAGTAATATCAAAATATTCGATGGATACACAATCGTAACGTCGAATTAATAGTTATTAAATAAATAATTTTTTTCGCATGCCCCACAATAGTTTTAAAGTGAGAATTGGGATTCCCGGAGTATGTTTACTGTTGCTAGTTGCTCTTAATCTTTCAGGACAGGGACTATCCAATCATAACTGGTTTTTTGGAAACAGCCAGAATGCCATCCTGTTTGACAGAGGCAACAATCAACCTGCGATCACTAATGATCAATTTACACCATTTGGAAATGCGGGTAGTGCGGTGGGCACAGACCCTGTAACAGGCAACCTTATTTTCTATACAGACGGGGCAAATGTATATGATATTTATCATGATCTTATGCCGAATGGTGGAGGGTTGAGTGGTAATACCGCCGCAGCCCAGCCGGTGGCTGTTACTGCCGTACCCGGTCAGCAAGGGCATTTTTATATTTTCACCAATTCGGGGGCAGTCGGTGCAGGCGGGAGTGTTGCCCACAGCATTGTAGAACGTAATCTTTTGGGAAATGCAGCCTTTCCTGAACCTGCCACCGGTGATATAGGCACTGTCAAGGAAGTAGCCTTGCCGGACCTGAATAATACTTCGCCCGGGATGTTGGCTATTGCCAATGAAGACCGGGATGGGTTCTGGCTTATTACTCATATTCATGGCACCAACGACTACCGGGTCACGGAGATAGATGGCACCGGCACATTCACCACCACGGTCTTTAATGACCTTGGATTTGATCTGGTGGCCAACCACCTGAATTATCATCCGGGGTCCAATAAAATCGCCGTAGCACCAGCCTCAGCCAACAGAAATGTGCTGATTCTGGACATTGATCTGAGTACAGGGGAACTGACCCAGGATCGGATTTTACTTAATACCGGATTTGATGATGGTACTGACCCTTCCGTATCAGCCACTGAATGGGCTCCATCGGGAAATTTTCTTTATATAAGCAGAAAAGGTAATGGCGGGAATGGAAATTTATTCCAGGTGGACCTAAGTGACCCTGATCCCGATCCTCAGGCTTTGCTTAACCCAGCCCCAGAAGAAAGTTACGGACTTAAACTAGCACCCGATGGGAATATTTATCATTTATTTTTATCAGGAGGTGCTTTTAATCTGGGGAGGATCAATGAGCCCGATTCATTGCCAGGCCTGATCGATTATGAATTGAATCCATTGGGTACCCTTGATTTTCAAGGCAGGCACTTCCCTTCATTTTTGCCACCTATCGACCCAATGCTCAGTGTGAGCTTTACTTTCGAAGGTGCTTGTGCCAATAACCCTGTGGTTTTCTTTTCTGAAATCGTACCGCCACCGGATAGTGTTCGATGGGATTTTGATTTGAATGGTGAAACCTCCAATGCTCTTAATCCAATTTTTACCTACGACCAGCCTGGCACTTATAACGTTACTTTAAATGCCTTTCTTGACGGTAGCATGGAATCTTTCCCCGCTACTGTCACAATCAATCCATTCGAATTCCAGTTTACCATCCCATCAGATACCACCCTTTGTCCTGATGAATTTCCTTTTACTATCACAGCTGAAGGCTCAGGCGGCGGGACTCCCCAGTTTCAATGGTCCAACCAGCCGGGGCCGGGCGCTACGACTACTATCGACTCGGCGGGGTTCTATTATGTGGTGGCTACCATTGGCGGTTGCGCTGCACATCATGGCCTTAATGTAGTGGAGTTTGGTAGCAT
>JBGTCD010000133.1:0-2459 GCA_041749015.1 Cyclobacteriaceae bacterium | reverse complement strand
CCGAAGGAAGTATATAATCTCGCAGCATAAAGTTTTCCACAAAAAAATGTTAATTTTAAAAGAAGCAAAATCTATGATGTTGATAATGAAGTTATCTTAACTTCATTATTTAATGGTCCCACTTCGTGGGGACACTTCACTAAATAAGTCCTTGAAATCGATAAGGTAGCCTTATAGAATTCAGCGAAAGCTTTGGATTGTGGGTCACCAAAATATGCAGACGGTGGTTTTTGTTACTTTTTGCCACCAAAAAGTAAGAAGGAAAATAAGATAGAGATCCAAACAAAAGAATCCAGCAGAAAGAAAAAAAAGTAGTAAACCACTATGGACAAAATCATGTAGTTCTTAAAAAGAAGATTTAAATTGATCAATAAAAGTTAAAAACTTTTTTCGGAGTATCTAATTTTGAAATGAGGATTTGACAGAACTACATAATTGTCTGAAATGCAAATATATATGG
Source organism: Cyclobacteriaceae bacterium (assembly GCA_041749015.1). GTDB lineage: Bacteria > Bacteroidota > Bacteroidia > Cytophagales > Cyclobacteriaceae > JBGTCD01. The sequence continues at coordinate 1,999 of JBGTCD010000133.1, read as the reverse complement.
TCAATAACATGCTTAGGAATTCGTGGAAATTTACGAAATATGAAATCAGCACTTCTAATAATTTCCCAATATTGCAATACTGGTGGAATACTTTAGATTCAAACTCACTGGATATTAGAATGTAAGAAATTGTTGACAATCCGAGAATTATTCTTTAAATTCTGCATCAATTAGACATATTTCAACATGTCTTAATACATAAAGTAGTAGACACATGACCAGAATTATTTGGATCTCAATCCTTATTGCAAATTTTTATTGTTGTCAGAAGGCAGATCTGGATTCAAATTCAAATTTCAGTGAAATAGTAATTGGAAAGTGGAACTTATCGCAGCAAACCGGATGGCCAGACAAAGAGCCGGTGATATATGATACAGTATTACGTCAGTATCATTTTAAAACCGATAAAACCTATGAAAGTATAAGTCCAGTCAATCACACTTTGGATTATTCTGGAGAATTTGAAATAAACGATGAGGAGCCTGTTACACTAACATTGGCCAGGGCTGACTTTGAAGGAGTGGACTTTCATATTTCGGATTTTAATAAATCATTTTTCATCTTTGAAATACCTACGGATGAGGGAATCGTTGCTCAAATGTACACACGGGATCACGATTGATGAATTTGTCCGGAAGTTGTTTTGTTGGCAAGAATATTCCTGGGCAGCATCAAACGATGCCAGTGCCATGTTGATTAACTATCCGCTCTCTAGAAAGAATCCTGGACGTGAGAGGAAAAATCACCGGATCTTATAGCATTTCCTCTCGGCAATAAGGCATTATTTGACCTTCTTATGGCTACGCATTAAGAGGAATTCGTGTCTTTCCCTTTTCTAGTGTCATGTCAACGTTTAAATGACGGGTAAGGCGGTTGTAGATTTTGATGTAGATCAAGGCGAAAAAAATGAGCATAGCCATAGCTACGCGAGTTTTTTTGCAACACAGAGATACCTCAAATGATACCCCGGATTACCCGTAGGTTTAGGCTTGACATGACACTGGTATAAGGCGGTAACCCAGCTCTTTAGCGATGCGGATGAAATTGCTAACCCGAACATCCTTTTGCTCTCCGGATCGCATTTTTTGAATGAGGCTGGGTGATAGACCGGATGCTTTTGCCAGCTTCCGGACGGAGATTGTATCCTCCTCCATCAAGGCTATTAGAAGTTCAGAGAGCACAAATTCTTTATACTCGTTATCAAATACCTTTTTGATTTCCGGGTCCTGCATCTCCCGGTCAAATGTACTGAATAAATTTTCGTAGAAAATAGTTTTTACCATGAACGGGGTTAATAGAGGTGCCCATAATTTAATGCTCTGTCTTTTTCGTTACTGGGTAGTTTATTTGCTTTTTTTGTAAAACCATTGGTAATGCGTCACCTGATAATAAACGAAACATCTTGTTTATTTGTATTAAATGACCTTGAGTTCATGGTTCAGGCTCAAATGATTCAACGACTGGTCTTTGCTTCTGGGTCTTTCTACTTTTTGGCAGCAAAAAGTAGCAAAAACTGCCGTCTGTATTCGCCGGTGACCCACATCCAGGGGCTATGCTGGATTTTATAAGGCTACCATTATGCTGACTATCAATATTATAGAACTAACTAACTCTATCTTATCATTGAATTTATCCATTTTTAATCGCTGTATAAAATCCGACGCTCCGCCCCTGGTGTGGGTCCCCACCGTCGAATACTAAGCCGGAATCACCTCTCCCCAAAATAAGGTCAATGAAATACCATTCCATATTCATTGATATTTTTAATTTAAATGAAAAAAAATTTGGACGCAAATGATATTAACAATCAAGACCATGCTCTTTTTTTGAATTTCCAACGGAATTATTTTTCCAGGAATAATCTGACCGATAGATAAGAATGTAACGGGTGGTAATTCAGGATCGGTGCACTACCACAACAAGTCGACCCATCACCTTATTATTAAGGAGCGAGTCTCTCAATAATCCAGGTTTCATTTTCCTTCCGGTATTGAAACCG
>JBGTCD010000132.1:0-9009 GCA_041749015.1 Cyclobacteriaceae bacterium | reverse complement strand
TATTTATTTTTCCGGAATCTATAGTGAAGAAGGCCGAATCCGGATGGATTATGTGAACCAGGCCTTCCTGAATACTACACCATGGGTGGTGATCGTCGTAGCAATTTGGTTTTTGATTGCCTACTTTTCTCACTCCAGCATCATTTCTAAAACCACAGGCTCAAAAACCCTGGAAAGAAAAGAGAATATGCGGGTATACAATCTGGTAGAAAACCTCACCATCGCAGAGGGGATGACCATGCCCAAAGTTAATATAATTGAGAGCCCGGCATTGAATGCATTTGCCAGTGGGATCAATGAAAAAACCTATACGGTAACACTTACTAGGGGCATTATCCAGAAGCTCGATGATAAAGAACTGGAGGGGGTTATTGCTCATGAATTGATGCACATCAAAAATCGCGATGTTCGGCTCCTGATCATATCCATCATATTCGTTGGGATTTTGGCCTTTGCTGCCCAGGTAGCTTTTCGATCCATGATCTATTCTGGAGGGGGAAATCGAAAAACTGACGGAAGACTAATGGTGGTAGCCATTATAGTAGTGCTGGTAGCCTATTTGCTCAGCATATTGTTTCGATTTGCACTATCCAGAAAAAGGGAATACATGGCCGATGCCGGTGCTGCTGAAATGACCAAAAATCCGAAAGCGCTTGCTTCCGCACTCAGGAAGATCAGTGGCAACCATAAAGTAGAACAAGTTAAATCAGATGATGTAGCCGAAATGTTTATTGAAAATACTCCCGACAAATCCAGTGGCATCATGGCATTCATGACTGGCCTTTTTGCTACCCACCCTCCAATTAATAAAAGGATTACGGCTTTAGAGCAGTATTAAAATCCTGGGGAGATTTTTCTCCTATAGTCGCCTATTAGTCAGAATTTCATCCAGGCTAAATCGATTTTTCTCCATTTACTTACTTTGCAATCGTTTTCGGTACTTTTATTATATAAAAATGGCTTAATTCCGGCCTAATTCATCTATTTTTGCTCCCCGTAAAAAGATGAATATGCAAGAGTCCCCCGCCCTATCAAAAAAACATGCGACCAGCCAAAGCCTTGGCAAACTTGTAGACTTCGATCAAACCCCATATGGCATTGCCGGTAATACTGATTATGGCCGGTTTGAGGTTATGGCATATTCGGACCATACGTTCAGGATCAGGATTACCCTGGAAGAAAATTTTGAAACATTATCCTATGCCTTAGTGGCCGAGCCTAAAACCGAGCTGGTCCAAATTGAAGACACTGATAATGAGATCATACTACGGTCCAATGCTATGGAACTGCGGGTAAGCAAAGACACCGTTCGGTTTTCATTTTATGATCTTAACGGCAACCTCCTCAATGAAGATGATAAAGCCTTTGGTACTTCCTGGATTGGGGAGCAGGTGACCACCTATAAAACCATGCAGGATGGGGAGCGGTTTATAGGCCTTGGAGAAAAAACAGGGCCCCTGGATCGAAGAGGTAAAGGGTATCAGAATTGGAATACTGACCGGTTTGCCTATGGCCCGGAAGCTGATCCGCTCTATGCCACTATTCCCTTTTACATTGGCCTCCACCATGGGTTGGCCTATGGTATATTTTTTGACAATTCCCATAAAAGTCATTTTAACTTTGGGGCTTCCAATGACCGGTTTTCCAGCTTTTCAGCAGATTCCGGGGAGATGAATTATTATTTCATGTTTGAGTCCTCCCTGCCGGGTATCATCAATGAATACACCACCCTTACCGGCACCATAGAGCTGCCACCCCGGTGGAGCATTGGCTTCCAGCAGTGCAGATACAGCTACTATCCTGACAAAGCTGTGGAGACGCTTGCCCGTAATTTCCGTGAAAAAAGCATCCCGGCTGATGTGATCGTGTTTGACATCCATTACATGGAGGCCTATAAGATTTTCACCTGGGATAAAGATACCTTTCCTGACCCTGCCGGCCTTCTCAAAAAACTTCGGGATCAGGGATTCCATGTGGTAGTCATGTGTGATCCTGGGATCAAAATAGAAGAGGCCTATGAGCCGTATCTTGATGGCCTTGAAAAAGACGTCTTCTTAAAATACCCGGACGGCTCCCCATACAGTGGAGAGGTGTGGCCCGGTTGGTGCCATTTTCCTGATTTTACAAATGAAAAAACCCGGGAATGGTGGGCATCAAAATTCAAAGGATATATGGAGCTCGGGGTAGATGGGTTTTGGAATGACATGAATGAAATAGCCACCTGGGGTCAGATGCTGCCCGAGCTTATTGAGTTTGAATTTGAAGGTCAAAAGGCTACCACAAGAAAAGGTCGGAATATATACGGTCTCATGATGGCCAAAAGCACTTTTGAAGGCACGAAAGCCCTCCTTAATGGAAAGCGCCCCTTTAATTTGACCCGTGCAGGGTACAGTGGCATACAGCGGTACGGTGCTCTGTGGACTGGTGATAATGTAGCCAGTGATGAGCACATGATTGCTGGAGTCAGGCTGGTCAACAGTCTGGGTGTTTCCGGGGTGACCTATTGTGGATTTGATACTGGTGGTTTCGCAGGTGATGCAAATGTAAACCTATTCACCAGATGGCTGACCATCGGGGCTTTCACCCCTTTCTTCAGGGTGCATGCCATGATCAACAGCCGGGCCTCAGAGCCATGGTCCTATGGGGAAGAATCAGAACAAACCAGCCGCAACTACATCTCACTGCGGTACAGAATGATGCCCTATCTGTACAGCCTGTTTTATGAGGCGAGCCAAAGCGGTATGCCCGTATCCAGAACCCTTGCCCTGGAACACCCGCATGAAGACCGGGTCTATGACCATCGCTATCAAAACCAGTTCACCTTTGGCCCATACGTTATGGTAGCACCGGTTGAGAGTTATAAAGAATTTTTGCAGGTATTCCTGCCGAAAGGTGACTGGTATGGTTTTCATGATGGGAAAAAATACCAAGGTGATCAGGAAGTTATTGTGCCGGCACCATTAGACAAGCTACCACTTTTTATCAAGGGGGGTGCCATTTTGCCCATGCAGAAAAATATTCAGCATGACGGTGAAGACCCCGGACCTGACCTGATCCTACATGTGTACAATGGCCAAAAAAATACTGCATTTGAACTTTACGAAGATGACGGCACCTCCTATGCTTACGAAAAGGGGGCCTATAGAAAAAGGAAAATCTCCTTTTCTCCGTCTGAAAAACAAATCCATATTTCGGAGGGTGAAGGAACCTATTCGAGCCCATTTTCAAGAATAAAACTGGTCCTTCATGGCTTTGAAAATCTGGCAGCAAGCATAAACGGGGCCGAATTGCCATTGGAAAAAAGCTACTTTAGTTTTCTGCAGCCCATTACCAAATTCGACCCCCTGGGTGCTGAAGGTAGTGTAGAAAAAGAAACCATCCAGGGAGGAACTTTTGATATACCGTCCGGAGATATCAAAGTGACCTGGTGACAACCATCATGGTATGTTAGGAATCCAAAGCCGCCTGACCAGAGCCTTTTTCGCTCTTCTTAGCCTACCGGCTACGGCGATGGGTTTTGCCCTCTCAGTACAAATATCTGCCCTAAGTTGGATACTATCAACCCAATACGGACTTGACATCCATGAGGTGGGTTTTGTTTGGGCTGCTGGGCCTGCTGCCGGTATTATCGGGCAAGTCGTAATAGGTATTATCAGTGATAAAGCCTGGTTCTGGGGAGGGCGCAGAAGGCCTTTCATTCTCATAGGTGGGGCATTGGCTGCTTTAAGTTTGCTGGCGCTGCCCAGTCTTGGCAAGATTAGTGACCTCTTCGGAATTTCAAATATCATCATCACTGCCGTGATGGTGGCACTTACCCTCGACCTGGCAATTAATATTTCATTTAATCCTACCAGGTCCATAATTGCTGATGTCACTCCTGAAGGGGTCAAAAGAACCAAGGGGTATACATGGATGCAGACCGTATCAGGCATGTTTGGCGTACTGGCATACGTCATTGGAGCTACCTGGGGTAACTTTTTCCTAATCTATTTTGGTGCAGGGATCGTTTTCTTGTTTTCTGTGATTCCGCCACTTTTCATTCAGGAGCCTCCCAACCTGGACGAGGCAATGCCGGATCCTGATATAAAAGCCAAGCCTGCTGCTAAAACCAGATACAAAGAGCTTTACAAGATATATGCTGCCCATGGGTTTTGCTGGCTGGGGGTACAGACCATGTTTGTTTACATTTATGCCTATATCCAGCATGCCATGGTGCCCCTGAGCAATGAAGCAATAGGCCAGGTCATTGCCATTTCATTTGCAGTGCTGAATACTGTGGGATTCATCCTTCCAGCGACGGTATTGGAACCTTTATCTTCTAAAATAGGCAGGGTGAAAACCCATACCATTGCTATGGTAATCATGTCAATAGGGTATTTACTGGTCATATTTCTCGGGTTTACACCGATGATGCTTTACATTCTGATGGGCGTGGTTGGTGTGGGATGGGCTGCTACTGTTAGCCTTCCCTTTGCCATCATGACTGAGAAAGTGAATAAAAATAAAATGGGCTTTTTTATGGGGATATTCAACTTGTCGGTGGTGATCCCCCAATTAATTGTGAGTTTTGGTTTTGGTTTATTGATTGAGTTTTATGAAAATAAAAATCTAATTTTTATAATTTGCGCAGTAAGCCTTGGAGTATCAGCCCTTTTGTGGTCCCTGGTCAATGAAGGATCGGTTCAGAAAGAAACACATAAAGTCGAGGGCATCAATCCAGGGCATTAATCATTTTGGATTATGAGTCAGTCATCAAGTAAGATTAGTATATCCAGTCTAAAGCCATCGCTTACATTCTGGCAGATCTGGAACATGAGTTTCGGATTTCTGGGCATCCAGTTTGGTTTTGCTCTGCAAAATGCCAATACCAGCCGAATATTCGAGACCCTTGGTGCAGAAAAGGGTGACCTTGCAATATTATGGTTAGCAGCTCCTGTCACCGGATTAATCGTGCAGCCTATAGTAGGGTATTATAGCGACCGGACCTGGCACCCCTGGTGGGGAAGGCGCAGGCCCTTTTTCGCCATTGGTGCTTTATTGGCCTCAATTGCGCTCTGCATTATGCCAAACTCCCCTGAGCTCTGGGTGGCAGTGGGCATGTTATGGATTATGGATGCTTCTATTAATATCAGTATGGAGCCATTCAGAGCATTTGTTGGAGATATGTTGCCGCCCCACCAGCGCACTGCTGGTTTTGCTATGCAAAGCTTTTTTATTGGTGTGGGTGCTGTAGTGGCATCTGCACTACCATGGATGCTCACCAACTGGGCAGGGGTCAGCAATGTACCTACCGATGAGCAGCTAATCCCAGATTCTGTAAAATGGTCATTCTATCTGGGAGCCATGGTATTTTTTACCGCTGTGATGTGGACGGTATTTTCCACCAAAGAATATCCACCTGATGAGGAGGAGCTAAATAAAAAAGCACCCTTGGAGCCTTTGGTGATTCGGTATTCACCATCATTCTACCGAAATGTGGGACTTGCCCTTTCAGCACTCTCCCTTGTGCTGATTTTTAATATTAATCATTTTGAGCTGGACTGGAAGCTTTACGTCATGTGTGGGGTATTCGGAATTTTTGGTGTGGCTTACCTGATCTCCTCCATTTTTATGTCCAGAAACAACTACAGAGTTGGGTTTGTACAAATGGTCAGGGATTTTCAGAACATGCCAAAGACCATGGTGCAGTTGGCTTTCGTACAGTTTTTTTCCTGGTTTGCCTTATTTGCCATGTGGATATATACCACTTCAGCAGTTACAAGCCATGTATATGGTACAGAGGACACCAAATCCCAACTGTATAATGACGGCGCTGACTGGGTTACGGTATTATTTTCTGCCTATAATGGGGTTGCGGCTCTGGTAGCTTTTTTGATACCTATCATGGCCAAATACACCAGTCGCAAATTTACTCATTTCACTGCTTTAGGGCTTGGGGGCATAGGCCTGATCTCTGTATATTTCTTTACCAATCCCAATATGCTATTGGTTTCTATGGTGGGTGTAGGCATTGCCTGGGCCAGCATCCTATCCGTGCCCTATGCAATGCTTTCCTCTTCTCTTCCCGCCAGGAAAATGGGATATTACATGGGGATTTTTAATTTTTTCATCGTGATCCCTCAAATCATTGCCTCCAGCACATTGGGATTTTTCATAACCCGCTTCTTTGAAGACCAGACCATCTATGCCCTCATCATCGGTGGCGGGTCGATGCTCCTGGCCGGCCTACTGAGCTTACTGGTAGATGATAGGGATGAAGTCAGCATTTCTGATTGATATTTTTTGTTTTTGCCGGATATTTAAATAAAATCTGCATATATCTGCACGTTTTATAAAGATAATTTGCATATATCGGAAATTCCTGCTTAAATTAAGATGGATTTTCTAAAAATTGATATCAAGATGAAATCACACCAATGTTTACTTGTTTTTTGTGCACTTCTATTCTCGGGGTGGATTTCAGCACAGCCTATGGCCAGTGGCACCCCCAAAGTCCTTATCCCGGGATCTGAAGAAAATATCTGGACCAACCCCACCTGGTCTCCCGATGGAAAAATGATCGCTTACTCTTCTGCAAATTTTAATGGCATCTGGATAGCCGATGAAAATGGGCTTAATTCCGTGAAAATCACTGGTGATACTGGAGCAGGGTTTGGATATTCATGGTCTGCAGATTCCAAATCCTTATTAGCAAGGCCATCAATTTTTGAAAACAGAAGAAGATTTCATCAGGTTAAAATCTATCATATTGAAGATCAATCAGAAAAAGTAATTCTCGAAAAGACCCGGGCCCTAAATGGTTTACCAGCTTGGACGCAGGGAGATTCTAAGGTAGTAATGGTAATCGGGGATGATGTTTTGATGACTAAAAGTGGAAAGCCAATCCCCGAAAATCCCACCGTCCTTGATGAAAAAGAGAATCTCCGATTCAATAGCATTTTGTATAGCGCAAGGCCCATAAAAAAAGGGGATGATCCATTTAACATTTTTGAAGGTAAAATCCTTTTCAACAAAAGTTTTTCACCTGATGGAAAGAAAATGATATTTCAGGTTGGGGGAAAAGGTCAGTTTGTATCCGACCCTGATGGTAGTAATTTGAAAAACCTTGGATTTGGTGAGCAAGGTACCTGGATGCCTGATGGCCGGTATATCATTTCGACCTTCGTAGAAGATGACCACCATAACATCACCGCTGCCCAGTTGAAATCCATAGATATTGGGACGGGAGAAACTTATGATCTCCTGGTTGACGAAGGCATAATTCCTCTTAACCCATGTGTCTCACCAGAAGGGAAGCAGTTGCTATTTAATGATGGCAAAACTGGCAGCATATATTTATTAAGTCTTGGTATTAAATAAACCAAAATTGATGAAGACACCATTTAATATAATCATAAAAGGCGGGCTAATTGCCTTTATAATCGTCCTCTCTCATAATCAATCAGTATTCGGACAGATCACAGGTCTTGATGACTGGAGGCTTTACATTGATCCGGGGCATTCCCAAAAAGAAAATATGGGCTTATACAATTATTCTGAGGCTGAAAAAGTATTAAGGGTTGCAAAGCACTTGCGAACCATGTTTTTGGAGCAGACTGACATACAGGAGGTTTATATGGCAAGGGAAACTGATGCCGAATCTATAAGTCTTGCGGGAAGAGTTGATGAAGCCAATACCCTTGGGGCGGACTTTTATTACTCCATCCACAGTGATGCCGGATCTCCACAAGTCAATAGTACCGTTATGCTTTTTGGCGGCTGGAGGAGTAATGGTGTCACCGTAGAAAAATCCCCTCAAGGCGGAGGGTATTTTGGTGAAATACTGGATGAGGACTTATCAGGTACCATGAGGATCCCTACCAGAGGCAATTGGGCAGATCGTAATTTCTATCTGGGAATTCAGTTTCACCATGACAATCAGTGGCCCTACCTCTATGTCAACAGGGTATCTACAATGGCATCTCTGCTCAGCGAAGGGGGCTTCCATACCAACCCGGGCCAGCAACAACTGAATCTAAACCAGGAGTGGAAGATTTTGGAAGCTCTTTCTGCTTTTAGATCATTATTGGAGTGGCATGAAATTGACAGACCATCGATAGGAGTTGTTGCCGGAATCATCAAAGATGCGGAAAGCGGGCTGCCCATCAATGGTGCTATGGTTAAAATAGACGATAAAGAGTATGTCACAGATACCTATGAATCCTTATTCAATCAATATTCTGCCAATCCTGAACAGCTTCGCAATGGGTTTTATTTTATCGATGGTCTTACCCCTGAAAGTACCGTAGAAGTAGAGTTTTCAAGAGAAGGCTATACTAACTTCACAGAATCAGCCTTTGTTATTTCTGATCCAAATGGTAGGACAAAAGATAATATTACTTTCCTGGATGTAGAATTAGTTTCTAATCTTTCACCCACAGTTACTCAGGTAACTCCTGAAAGTACTGAAAATTTGCTACCTACAACACCCATTGATATTACTTTTAGCAGGAAAATGAACCGGGAGTCTGTTGAAAATGCCATTTCCATTGTTTCTGAAGTTGTATACGAAGTGGAATGGCTCAATGATTTCACCATAAGAATCAAAACCGATCAATTCGATTTTCTTTCTGATTACACCCTTACCATTGATGGCAGCATCGCCAAAAATCAACTTACCGACCAACTGCTGGATGGGAATGGCAATGGAGAACCCGGGGGTGATTTTATATTAGAAATCAGCACCATGGAGGAAGATAGTGAACCTCCGTTTGTTATCGACTACTCACCTTTAGGTCCTGATCCACAAAGGACTACAAGACCCATAATAAGAGTGGTTTATGATGAACCTGTGATGGAAAATAGTATTGTTAATAATTCCCTTTCACTTACCTCACATAAGACAGGAAATCTGATTAGCAGTCAGCAAAGACATTCTGTGATCAAAGGAAAAAGCGTACTGCACCTGTATCCTACTACCGACTTAAATCCTGCAGAATCTTACCAGGTAGAGATAAAAGAAGGCCTAAA